>DASXYP010000145.1:0-19760 GCA_036502405.1 Acidimicrobiia bacterium | reverse complement strand
GGCGTCGCATCCTCGGGCTGGGCGGCCGGCGTCGCCCACCGTCGCCGGCACCGCGGGACGCGGGACGTGCCGGTCCCGGCCGCGTCGCGGCGCGCTCCTGACTCCCGATCGCCACGCACGAACGCTATCGGGCGGCGAGCGATACCTTCCGGTCCCCTTCCGACGCGCCGGTTCGGTGGGCCCTGTGCCGAAGGTCACGGGGGCCACCAGGAACGGCGGCGTCCGATCCCACGTTCGACCATGCGTGCCTCACACCTGCCGCGCTCACCAGTGGGATCACCCGACCGAGTCCTGCCCGTACTGCCGCGAGATCGGAGACGCGTCGAACGCACGCCGCGCGCGGCGGCTCTCCAGGCGATGACTGCAACGATCGGGGGGACGCCTCGCGGACCGAATCGCTCACGCACGACATCGTCGGATCCGGTCCGGTCCGAATCCAGGACGTCCGCGAGATCCGGGCCGGCTGAGCGGAGCCGGGGGTGGCCTCGGCCGTAGGCTCCCGGGAGACCGCCGTGAAGGAGCCCCGATGACCGACAAGTCCGCGTTCACCGACGCCGAGTGGCACGCCCTGAGCGACGCCCCGCTGCTGGTCACCCTGGCGCTGTTCGCCACCGGCGAGCACGGCCCCATCTCCATGGTGAAGGAGGCGACCGCGAGCGCCCGGGCGATCGCCGCACCGGGGGAGCACGGCCCGGCGAACGCGCTGATCGCCGAGATCGCGGCCGCCTCCGAGACCAAGGAGGCGCGTCACGACATGAAGGAGCACCGCAGCAAGTCGATGGAGCAGATGCTCGAGCAGTGCCTCACGGATCTGGCGCCGGCAGCCACGGCGCTCCGGCAGCTCCCGGCCGACGAGGCCGCTCAGGTCGCGGGCTGGCTGGTGGACGTGGGGAAGGCCGTGGCCGGGGCGGCGAAGACGGTGAACCCCGCGGAGCAGGCCGCGATCGACCGGATCAGCACGCTCTTCGCCCCGCCTGCGTAGTTGTCCCGGCCGCTGCCTAGCATGGCGGGCAGGCCGGCCGCGGGTACGCAGACCGCCGCGGCGAGGCCCTCCCCCCGAGAGGAGCGACGCCGGATGAGCGACGCGACGACCACCCGAGACCCCGCCGACCTCGACACCCAGCTCGAGCGCCACCGCGTCGAGCTGACCGCGTACTGCTACCGGATGCTCGGCGCCGCATCGGACGCCGAGGACGCGGTGCAGGACACGATGGTGCGGGCCTGGCGCGCGTACGACCGCTTCGAGGGCCGGTCGTCGTTGCGCTCGTGGCTGTACCGCATCGCGACGAACGTCTGCTTCGACATGCTCAACGGGAAGCAGCGCCGGGCCCGGCCGATGGACCTCGGGCCGGCGAAGACCGCGGACGCGCCGCTCGCACCGCCGCGGCCCGAGGCCACGTGGCTGGAGCCGATGCCCGACGGACGGGTCATCCCGTCGGACGGTGACCCCGAGAGCCAGGTGATCGCGCGCGAGTCGGTCCGCCTCGCCTTCGTCGCCGCGCTCCAACACCTCCCGGCTCGCCAGCGCGCCGTGCTCATCCTGCGCGAGGTGCTGCGCTGGCCGGCGAGCGAGGTGGCCGAGCTGCTCGACACGACCGTCGCCTCCGTGAACAGCGCGCTCCAACGGGCCCGGGCGACGCTCGAGACCAGCGGGATCAGCGACACCGATCCGGTCGCACCGCTGGACCCCGGACAACGGGAGCTCCTCGCCCGCTACGTCGACGCGTTCGAGCGCTACGACCTGGACACGCTGGTCACGCTGCTGAGCGAGGACGTGAAGCAGTCGATGCCGCCCTTCGAGATGTGGCTGGTCGGGCCGGGCGAGGTGCGGGCGTGGATGCTCGGCCCCGGCGCCGCGTGTCGCGGATCACGGCTGGTGCCGCTGGTCGCCAACGGCGCGCCCGCCTACGGCCAGTACAAGCCGAGCGGTCCCGGCGGGCGGTTGGAGCCCTGGGCGATCCACGTCCTCGAGATCGAAGACGGTCGCATCGTCGGGCTCAACTTCTTCCTGGACACCGAGACGCTCTTTCCCATCTTCGGGCTCGAAGCGCGCCTCGACGTCTGAGTCGTCGTCACGGCGTCTCGTCGCTCGCGAACGAGACCACGTCGCCGAGACCCATCAGCGTGAGCAGCGCCCGGAGCTCCGGGCCGGCCCGGCGCAGCTCGACGGTGCGCCCGAGCCGGCGGGCGGCGAGCTGGAGCTGGGCCAGCGCGTCGACCACCACTGCGTCGGCGTCGGGGAACGCGCCGACGTCACAGACGATCCGCGGCGCGTCGCTCGCCGTGAGGAGCCGGCAGACGCGCCCGCAGAGGCCAGGGATGTCGGCTCGGTGCAGCGGGGGTTCGACGACGAGCTGCATGGTCGCGGCCGACGGAGGGACCGGGCGCGGGCGCCCGCGGCCGGTCGACCGAGCTTCGGATCCAGCCACCGGGTCCCCTTTCGTGGCCTACGGGTGGAGACCGGCCCGGCGCCGGGAACTCATCGGGAGGCGCCGGTCCGGTCGATGCGAGGATCTGCGGCACGGATGTCGAAACCCGGGCCGAGGCTCCGACGTCCCCGGCGAGCGGCGCCGACCGGGCTCCGACGACACGAGGGAGTGACGCGATGAAGTACATGCTGTTGATCTACGGGAACGCGGAGCTGTGGGAGTCCTTCGCCCCGGAGGAGCTCACCAAGGTCGTCCAGGAGACCGATGCACTGCACGTCGAGCTCCGGGCCTCGGGCGAGTTCGTCGGCGCCTACGGCCTCGCCGACCAGGACATGGCGAAGCTCGTCCGGCGCGCCGACGACGGGCTGCCGGCGGTGACCGACGGGCCCTACATCGAAGCGAAGGAGTACATCGGCAGCTTCGACATCATCGACGTCGAGAGCGAGGCCCGCGCGCTGGAGATCGCGGCCCGGGTGCCGTTCGCGCGGTTCGGTCCGGTGGAGGTGCGGCCGATCATGCACGAGGCCGCGCCCGACGTGTGAGCGTCGACACCCGCCTGGAGGACCTGCTGCGCGGGCTCGCGCCGCAGGTCACCGGCGCGCTGGTCCGGCGCTACGGCCACTTCGACGCGAGCGAGGACGCGGTGCAGGAGGCGCTGCTCGCCGCCGCGCTCCAGTGGCCCGAGCAGGGACGGCCCGAGAACCCCCGGGCCTGGCTCATCACCGTTGCTTCGCGGCGCTTGACCGACGCGCTCCGCAGCGACGAGGCGCGACGTCGCCGGGAGGAGGGCACCGCCATCCGGGAGGCGTCGGACGCCTTGCTCGCGCCCCCCGCCGACGATCAGGCCGGGCGCGACGACGACACGCTCGCCCTCCTGCTCCTCTGCTGCCATCCGGACCTCTCGCCCGCGTCGCAGCTCGCGCTGACGCTGCGCGCGGTCGGCGGCCTGACCACGCCCGAGATCGCCCGCGCCTTCCTCGTCCCCGAGACCACGATGGGCCAGCGCATCAGCCGGGCCAAGCAGTCGATCCGCACGGCCGGGAGCGAGCTGCGCATGCCACCCCCCGCCGAGCTCGCGGACCGTCTCCCCGTAGTGCTGCACGTCCTGTACCTGATCTTCAACGAGGGCTATACGACCACCTCGGGTCCCGACCTGATCCGGCGCGAGCTGACCGGCGAAGCGATCCGGCTCACCCGCGAGGTGCACCGGTTGCTCCCCGACGACGGCGAGGTCGCGGGACTGCTCGCGCTGATGCTCCTGACCGACGCGCGCGGACCCGCGCGCACGGGGGCCGACGGTGCGCTGATCCCGCTCGCCGAGCAGGACCGGACCCGGTGGCGCGCGGACCTCGTCGCCGAGGGCGTCGAGCTCATCACCGCGACGCTCGCGGTCGCGCCACTCGGCCCGTACCAGCTGCAGGCGGCGATCGCCGCGGTCCACGACGAGGCCCCGACGGCCGAGGCCACGGACTGGCCCCAGGTCCTCGCGCTGTACGAGCTGCTCGAACGGGTCGCGCCGAACCCGATGGTCAGCCTGAACCGCGCGGTCGCCGTCGCGGAGGTGCACGGGCCCGCGGCCGGCTTGGTGCTGCTCGCGTCCCTGGCCGAGGACCCGCGCCTGACCGAGCACCACCGGCTCGAGTCGGTCCGCGCGCACCTGCTCGAGATGTCGGGGGATCGTGAGGCCGCGGTCGCGGGCTACCGGGCCGCGGCCCGCCACACCACGAGCCGGACCGAGCAGCGCTACCTCGACGCCCGCGCCGCTCGGCTCCTCCGATCCGGCGGGTAGTGGTGCACTAGCCGCGCAACGACGCGCGCAGCGGTCCGACGACGTCGGCGCCGAGCCGCTCGATCTGCTCGCGCACCTGGGCCGGCGTCACCCCCGGAACGTGCACGCGCAGGTTGACCGCCGTCGCGCCGGCCCGCGCGACGGTCTCGACGAGGCCCTCCGCGACGGCACCCGCGTCCGGCTCCGCCACGAGCTCGTCGCGTCCCCAACGGGCCTGCGCGGCACTCGGTGAGTACGAGCGGTACCGCGCGATCTGGGCGTCGACCTCGCTCCGGGGCGGCTCGCCGACCCAGGCCCGGCGGATCGCGATGCACGTCTCCGTCCCGCCCGCGGCCCGGTACGCATCGACGAGCTCGCGGTTGCGCTCGGGGGTCGAGAGCGAGTCGAACAGCAATCCGGCGCCGAGCCGGGCCGCCCGCCGGGCCGCGGTGAGCCCCATCGCCGCGCTGACCACCGGCACGGGATGTCGGGCGAGTCGACGCACCGCGGGATCGTCTCGCAACGCGCCCGGGGCCCGCCCCGACAACACACCGGCGAGCTCCTCGAGCTGCGCGGCGAAGCGCGTCGCCAGTCCCTCGCTCGTCTGGCCGACCAGCTCGAAGTCCGAGGCCAGCGCGCCCGAGGCGACGCCGACGCCGACCCGCCCCGGGAACCGCGCCGCGAGCCACGCGACGTCCTCGGCCACCAACGGCGTCGGGCGCAAGGGCAGGAGCATCGGGCAGGGCGCCGCCCAGCCACCGTCCATCGCGTCGAGGCACCAGCCCGCGGCCTGCAGCGGGTTGGGCAGGTAGCCGGGAAACCCGGCGTGATGCTCGCTCGTCATCACCCCGTCGAACCCGGCGGCGATCGCGAGCGCGGCCTGCGCACGCAGCTCGTCCACGATCGCGGGCGCATCGAGATCGTCGTGCGGGTACAGCCGGAGCGAGACGGAGCCGGCGGCGAGCGGTGCGGTCATCCGCCGTCGACCCGCGCCCCGAGCTCTCGCAACCGGGCGAGGCAGTCACGCCAGGTCTCCTCGAGGATCTGATCGACCGGGAGCACGGCGTCGATGCGTCCCGCGACCTGCCCGCTCATCGCGAAGGCGGCGTTCATCGACCCGCCGAAGTAGAGGTCCCGGATGCCGTCGAGCGCGAGCGGCGGCGCCGGGTGCTCGCGTTCCGCGGCGGCGGAGAGCTCGGTGCGCAGCGTCCGCATCGCGGGCTTGGCGTAGCGGTTCACGATCACCGTGTCGGTCTCGGCCGCGGCGACGACCGCCTGCTTCCAGTTGTCGTGGACCGGCGACTCCTCCGCGGTGAGCATGCGGGTCCCCATCTGCACCCCCTCGGCCCCGAGGACCAGCGCGGCGGCCATCGACACCCCGTCGGCGATGCCGCCCGCGGCCACGATCGGGACGTCCACGCTCGCCGCGATCAGCGGGAGCAGCACCATCGACGACGCCCCGTCGGGGTTCTTGAACCCGCCACCCTCGATCCCCTCGACCACGAGCCCGTCGACGCCGGCCGCGACGGCCTTGAGCGCGCCCCGGAGCGAGGGCACGACGTGGAAGACGGTGATGCCGGCCTCCTTGAGCGTCGGCACGAGCGTCTTGGGATCACCCGCCGACGTCGTCACGAAGCGGACCCCGTTGTCGACGATGAAGTCCACGATCGAGAGGTCGCGCACGAACATCTGCGCGACGTTGACGCCCCAGGGTCGATCGGTCAGGTCGCGCATCTTGACGATCTCGAGCCGGACCTCGTCGAGCTGGCCCGACGATGTCTCGATGATCCCCATCCCGCCCGCGTTCGAGACCGCGGACGCGAGCTGCGCCCGCGCGATGAAGCCCATCGGCGCCTGGATGATCGGCACCTCGATGCCGAGCTGCTCGGTCACACGCGTCTGCACGGATCTCCCCCAACGTCGCACCGGTTCGGCTCCGGAGCATCGTACGCACCCGGGTCGGCGGCGACGCTGGACACACCCGCAGCCGTCGGACCAGTCTGCGCCGATGCCGCGCCTGCTCGTCGTGCACCACACGGTCTCTCCTTCGATGCACGCGATGCTCGACGCGGCGCGGTCCGGCGCGACGGACGACGCCATCGAAGGCGTGGAGGTCGTCGTGCGCGCCGCGCTGCACGCGACGGTCACCGACGCGGTCGACGCGGACGCCTACCTGCTCGGGACCCCGGCCAACCTCGGGTACATCTCCGGCGCGCTCAAGCACTTCTTCGACGAGATCTACTACCCGTGCCTCGAGGAGACCGTCGGGCGGCCGTTCGGCGTGTTCCTCCACGGCAACAACGACACCACCGGAGCCGAGCGCGCGATCGAGTCGATCACGACCGGGTTGCGGTGGCACGTCGCGGCGGCACCGGTGCGGGTCATCGGCGAGCCGACCCGGGCCGACCTCGACGCCTGCCGGGAGCTCGGCGCCACGGTCGCCGCCGGGCTCACGCTGTAGGGCGCGCACGGCGCGCATCCTTTACCGTTTCCTCACCGGGAACGCCGCTCCTCTCATCGTTCCCACACCCTGGGCCTGCGATCGTGACGGCTGTGATCGACACCGATGTCCCGGTTGCACCCGTTCCGGTCCCGGAGCGCGACGGCACGCTCGTCGTCATCCCGACGCTCAACGAGCGGATGAACGTCGCCACCGTGATCGCACGCGTGCGCGCGGCCGTCCCCGCCGCCCACGTGCTCGTCGTCGACGACGGCAGCGACGACGGCACCCCTGAGCTCGTCGAGGACCTCGCCGCGGCCCGTGGTCGGATCGACGTCCTGCGCCGCCGCGGCCCGCGAGGGCTCGGCCCCGCCTACCGCGAGGGCTTCGCGGCCGGGCTCGCCGCCGGCTTCGACACGCTGGTGCAGATGGACGCCGACCTCTCGCACGACCCGGTCGACGTGCCGGCGCTCCTCGAAGCGCTGGACCAGGGTGCCGACCTCGCGATCGGCTCCCGCTACGTCGACGGTGGGCTCACCGTGAACTGGCCGAAGCGGCGCGAGCTGCTCTCGCGGGCGGGCGGTTGGTACGCGCGCCGGATGCTGCACTGCCCGGTCCGGGACATCACCTCGGGGTTCCGCGCTTCACGCGCCGACTTCCTCCGCCGCATGGATCTCGAGTCGATCTCGTCCACCGGCTACGGCTTCCAGATCGAGATGACGAACCGCGCCTGCCGGCTCGGCGCCGCGATCACCGAGGTGCCGATCGTGTTCCGTGAGCGCACCGCGGGTGCTTCGAAGATGTCGGGCACGATCGCGATCGAGGCGCTCCTGATGGTGGCGCGGACCGCGGAGCGCAATCGTCGCCCGGCCCCGGCGGCCGAGGGCTCCCTGGTGGGTGGTCCCGGTTGACGATGGCCCCGCCCACCGTCGCGGAAGGACCGGGATCTCTGGTCCAGCGCGTGCGTCGGTGCATGACCGTCTCCGTGTTCACCACGTTCGTCAGCGTGTCGATCCTGCTCACCGCGACACTGCTGTTCGGCGTGGAGGCGTGGATCGCCAACGTCATCGCGACGAGCGTCGCCACGGTGCCGTCGTTCCAGCTGAACCGGCGCTGGACGTGGGGCCGGCGTGACCCGGCGCACCCGTGGCGCGAGGTCGTCCCGTTCTGGATGCTCGCCTTCGCCGGACTCGCGCTGTCAACGGTGACGGTCAGCATCGCCGACTCGTGGGCGACCGGCGCGTCGACGTCCTTCCACCTGGTCGCGATCCTCGCCGGGCACCTCGGCGGCTTCGGCCTGCTTTGGGTCGCGCAGTTCGTGATCCTCGACCGGGTCCTGTTCACCGACGCGTAACCCTCAGGCCTTCGCGACGCGCTCGCGGTACCTCCGGTGCTCGTCCTCGTCGTCGAACCACACGAGCACCCACGCCTGCGGTTCGCCCTCGCGCACGAGCGCCTCGTAGCGATGGTTCCCGTCCTGGAGGAGCAGGCGCCCGTCCTGATGCTGTGCGAGCAGCGGCGGCGGCTCCCAGCCCTGCTCGATGCTCTCCTCCATCGCGCCGACGTCGCCCTCCCACTCCCCGGGCTCGATGGGGACCAGTGCGTCGTCCTCGGGACCGGCGAGGCGCACGAGGTCGTCCACCGGGACGCGCAGCGGGCCGAGCCACCAGTGCTCGCGCTGAGCGAGACCCGCGGCGAGCGCGGCGTTGTCGCTGCCGCGGCTGGCGAGGAACGCACCGACCCATTCCGCGGTCCGGTCGTCCTCGGCGGCGGCGAACGCGGAGGCGAGGCTGAACCGTCGGTCGGGCACGAACGAGGAGGGTGCCCGGGCGGGCGGCTCCGCAACCCCCGGCGACCGGTCAGGCCGCCACGACGCGCGCCGCGAGATCGCCGAGCGACCCGACCCGGTCGTAGTCGGCCTCGTGGTGCAGGCCGAGAGGGTCCATGAGCACGGGGCGGAGACCGGCACGCCGCGCGCCGACCACGTCGATGGCCGGCATGTCGCCGACGTACCAGGCACGGTCGGCGTCGATGGCCATCGCGTCGAGCGCGATCGTGAAGATCCGCGGGTCGGGCTTCATCACGCCGACGTTGCCGGAGTCGATCACGCACTCCACCTCGACGCCGAGCCCGGGGCCGACCTGCAGGATCTCGAGCTCGCGCAGCCGCTCGCCGATCAGCCCGTCCGCGTTCGAGATCACGCCGAGCCGCACCCCGGCGTCCGCGAGCGCCCGAAGTCCCTCACGACATCCGGGGATCTCCCGCAGCCAGAGCGCGGCATCGGCGAACTCGCTGTCGAGGTGGCGGTGGGCCTCGGGGCGGTCCAGCTCGGCCACGCCGCACTCCGCCACGTAGTCATCGAGGTAGGACTGCCAGCTGCCGGCCCAGTCGCCTTCGACGTCGAGGTCGGTCGTGAAGCGCGCCGCACCGCGGTAGTGCGCGGCGTCGAGCACGTCGGCCGGCACGGCGCACTCGGCGCGGGCGAGCGCCCCGACGATGCGACCGTGGTCGGGGAGCAGGAACACACCGCCGGCATCGAGGAGCACCGCCTCCGGCGCACGCTGGTGGTCCATGTCGTCTCCCGGGCTCGGGTGCCGCATCGGGGTCAGACTACGAACGTGGCCTCACTCGCCCGCAACCCGCGCCTCCTCGTGGCGCTCACCCTCGTGGTGACGGCGGCCTCGGCCTGCTCCGGGAGCCGCGCGACCGTGGGGTCGGCGCGGCGATCGACCACCACGACATCGACGTCCACCACGTCGACGACGGTCACGCCACCGCACGGGATCCGGATCACGGGCGTGGCCGCACCCGCGGGCTTCGCGACGCCCGGCAGCACGTGGATCTCCATCGCCCGCCCCGACGGCGTCACGCAGCTCGCGTCCGTGTTCCGGCCGCCCACCGGGTCGGGTCCGTTCCCGGTCGCGGTGTTCCTCCACGGGTCGAGCGGGCTCCCGAGACCCGCCCTGGACTGGGCGCCGCGGCTCGCCGCCGCCGGGTTCGTGGTGGTCGCGGGCTGCTACCTCGGCGCCGACCCGCGCGTCGCGTCGCAGGTGTTCCTGCCGTGTCCCGGCGTGCCCGACGACCTGCACGCATCCCCGGACGCCTCGACCGCCGGGGTCTCGACGCTCGTGGACGCGGCGGGCGCGCTCCCCGGCGTCCGCCCGGGTCCGCGGGCCGAGGTCGCGATCTCGCTCGGGGCGAACCTCGCCCTGAGCACCGATGACCCTCGCGTCGGCGCGATCGCCGCCGACTCCGGCCATCGCACTGTTCCCGGGACGACCGCCGCGCCGGTCCTGCTGCTCGGCATGACGACGGATCCCAACGTGCCCCATCCGCTCGTCGTCGCCTTCGAGCAGGCCCAGGCCGCTGCGGGACGGCCGGTCGACGCGCACTACTTCCGCGGCACCGGCCACGTCACGATCTTCGGACCACCCGCCGTCGCCGACGACGCGACGAGGCGCATCGTGGCGTTCCTGCGCGAGCACGAGGGCTGACGGCTCAGACGCTCGCCCGCTTCCGCGCGCGGGCGAAGAGCGCCAGGGTCGTGGCGTGCAGCAGGTCGCCGACCTCGACCGGCGCCTTCCCGGCGAAGGCGCGCGCGTGCGTGCCCTCGAGCACGATGCCGAGCTTGAAGCAGGCCATGACCTCGTACCAGTCGATCGCGGACAGGTCCCGCGTGGAGTGCTTCGCGTACCGGGCGACGAGCTCGTCGCGGGTGGGGAGCCCGCCCAGAACGCCGAGCGCGCCGCCGATGCCGGGATCATCGGAGGACGGCCACGTGGCGAGGAGCCATCCGAGGTCGAGCAGAGGATCGCCGACGGTGCACATCTCCCAATCGACGATCGCCGCGACCTCGGGCCCGTCGTAGCGGTAGAGCAGGTTGGCGAGGTGATAGTCGCCGTGCGAGATGCCCGGCCGGAACGTCGAGGGGCGGTTCGCGTCGAGCCACCGCGCGACATCGTCGAGCCCGGGGATGTCGGGCCCGGGGTAGCCGTCGTGGCGCGAGTAGGACGCGAGCTCGTCCAGCCAGCGCGGCACCTGCCGTTCGAGGAACCCGACGGGCTTGCCGAAGTCGCCGAGCCCGACGGCTTCGTGGTCCACCGCTCCGAGTGCCGCGGCCGCGCCGGCCGCGGCCAGCCCCATCTCGTGGCGGATGGACGCGTCGCCGGCGTGGAGGTCCGGCAGCGTGACGCTCGGGTTGAACCCGTCGACCACGTCCATCAGGTAGAACGCGGCCCCACCCGGGAGCACGTCCTCGTCCGGGCAGGCCGCGACGAGACCCGGGTGGGGAACGTCGGTCCCGGCGAGCGCGCCGAGGACGCGCATCTCGCGCCGCATCATGTCGTTGCTCTTCGGCCGCAGGTGCCACGGGCCGCGCCGGAACACGAACGACCGTCCGCCGCGATCGAAGCGGATGAGCACGTTCTGGGTGCCGCCGAGGAGCGGCGCGACCTGTTCGATCGGTCCGGGTGGCAGGCCCTCGGTGTCCATCCAGGCGCTCAGCGCTTCGAAGTCGATCTCGGGCGCGGCCTCGGGCATGCCGGCCACTATCGGGTCGGCGACGTCGCCTGCGCAAGTGCGCGGCGCGTGGCGCACCGGTTGATCCGCTGCCTCGACCGGCTCGCCCCCGCGGTCGACCCCGCAGAGCCGCTGCCAGCCGCGCGGGATCCGGCCGCGCGTGAACGCGCCCGCGTCGAGCAACGCGCCCAGCACGGGTCTGGTCACGGTCCGGCGCAGCTCGATGCGTCGTGGGAGCTTCTGCACCGCGATCCAGGTGCGCCACGACGGGAGCCCGACGGTCGCGTAGACACCCGGGTGCACGAACGCCTGCCAGAGCTGGCCGATCAGCAACGGGGCGACGATGCGGATGCTCTGGCGCTCGACCCACCCGGCACGGGCCCACGCCTCGGGGAGGACGTTGCGGGCGAACGAGAGGTGACGGGCTTCCTCCATGCGGTGGTACCGGTTGAGCGCGGCGAGGAACGGGTCGGTGTTCGGGTGCTCGGCCGCCAGCTGCTGCAAGTGGTCGGGGATCTCCTCGCCCGCGAGCACCATCACGAGCAGCAGCGCCTCGGTCTTCGCGAGCGACCGGGTCACCCGGTTGATGAAGAAGTTCGCGACGGGCGTGTCGATCGGGTTCTTGGCGGTCGGCGCGAGCTCGTCGATCAGCCGGACGAAGGCGCGCGAGTGGCGAGCCTCCTCACCGATCTCGTGGAGCATGTAGGTGATCCTCGGATCGGAGACGTCCGACGTCTCCGCGATCTGGCGCGCGAACCCGGCGGTCAGCACGGCCTCGAAGTGCACGCCCATCGTCAGCATCGCCGCGACCTCTTCGCGCGACAGCCGGGCGCGCTGCTCGGGAGTCAAGGACACGGACTTGCCGTCGATGGTGAGGCCGTCGATGCTCAGGAGCTCGTCGGCGATCACCTGGCCGGGCCCGAGGGTCCCCCAGGGCAGGTGCGTGTCCGGTTCGACCGGGCGGTCGCTCGAGACCCGGTTCAGCCGGGCGATCCGACGATCCGCGGCGGGATCGGGCGACGGACCGGACGAGGGCACGGGAACGGGTGCAGTCACAGTCATGCCTTCGAGTATCCCCATTAGAATCTATGAGTCAAGAGAAACCATCATTTTCTAGATTCATGTCACACCGTTAGGGTGCCGGTCATGGCCATCGCCGCGCAGGACGCCAACAGCACCAAGGGCGACCGGACCCGGCGCCGGCTGCTCGAGCTCGCCGTGCAGCGCTTTGCCCGAGACGGGTACCGGCGGACCTCGGTGTCCGAGATCGCCCGTGACGCCCAGCTGAGCCCGGCCGCGGTCTACGCCTACTTCACCGGCAAGGAGGCGCTGTTCGAGGCCGCGGTGGATCTCGATGCCGGCGCGCTCATCGACCGGGCCCGCGGCGCCATCGAGGGGACGCCGGTCCGGGACCGGGAGGCGATCATCCTCGCCGAGCTCGCGGACCACGTCACCGAGCATCCCCTCGCGGCGCGGGTCCTCTCCGGCCAGGAGCCCGAGGTGATCGACCGGGTGCTCGACCTCCCCTCGCTGCGCAAGTTCAACAGCCAGATCGTGGCCGACATCGCGGCGGCGCAGGCGGCCGGCGAGGTGCGCGCGGACATCGACCCCGCCGTGATGGCCGACGGCTTCGAGGCGATCGTCCTCACGTTGCTGATGGGCTTCCTCCAGGCGAAGGTCGCAGGCGACTCCCGGCTCGCGGTGGGCGCGCTTGCCGTGCTCAGCGCGGCCCTGCGACCTCCGGCCTGAGTCGTCGGATGCGCTGGCCGGACGGGTTCCTGTGGGGGACGGGCGCGTCGTCGACGCAGTGCGAGGGCGCCGCGCCCGCGTCGGACTGGTGGGACTGGGAGCGGGCGGGACGCGCGCCGATCTCCGGCGACGGCAACGGCTTCGCGGACCGCTACGCCGCGGACTTCGCCACGTTGGCGGCGCTCGGACTGACCCAGCACCGGCTCTCGCTCGAGTGGGCGCGGCTCGAACCCGAGCCCGGAGTCCATGACGCCGACGCGGTCGCCCACTACCGGGACGTGCTCGCGGCGGCACGCGACGCCGGAGTGACCCCATGGGTGTGCCTCCACCACTTCACCCTCCCCCGCTGGTTCGCCGCGGCCGGCGGCTTCCTCGTCGAGCACCACCGCACGGACGCGTGGGCCCGCCACGTGGACTTCGTGGCGGAGACGTTCGGCGATCTCGCCGGTGGCTGGACTCCGGTGAACGAGACCAACCTCTACGCCCGCGTGACCTACGGAGGTGGCGGGTTCTCCCCCGGGCACGACGACCGGACCGAGCGCGCCGCGGTCGAGGAGGCGATCCACCTCGCGACCGCCGAGGCGGCAGTCCGGCTGCGCGCGACGGGTGCGCCGGTCGCATCGGTGTTCAACCTGATGCCCGTCGTCGCGCAGGACGACGAGCCGGCGACCGCGGAGCTCGTCACCAAGGTCTACGACACGCTCTGGGCGCCGGGCATCGGTCTCGCGCGCGACGGCGTGCTCCGAGTCCGCGGTCGCGCACCGATCGAACGGCCCGACCTCGCCGGCTGCTTCGACCTGATCGGCTTCTCCTACTACGCGGCGATCGGCGTCCGGCACGGCTCGCCGGGGCTCTATCCACCGGATGCGCCGACCTCACCGCTCGGCTACGCGATCTTCGCCGACGGCGTCGGGCTCGTCCTCGACCGGCTCCACGCCGAGCTGCCGGGCACGCCCTTGCTGGTCGCCGAGTACGGGATCGGCACCGACGACGACGCCCAGCGAGCTGCGTACCTCGAGCGCGGCCTCGCCGTCGTCCACGACGCGATCGACCGCGGCATCGACGTGCGCGGGTTCTTCCACTGGACCGCGGTCGACAACTACGAGTGGCTCCACGGCTACGACCTCGCGTTCGGGATCATCGATCGTGGCCGCAACGTCCGCCCGAGCGCCGAGGTGCTGCGCCACGAGGCCACCGGGAGCTAGCCGCGCGTCGGACCGGGGCCGGCTATCCCCGTGGGTCGAGCCCGGCCATGCGAGACCAGGAGTCGGCGGGGACCTCGACGTCGAGGATCACCGCGGCCAGGCCACGAAGCTTCGGCACCGCCGGACGTCTGGGGCCGGATTCAGGACGGCGGGCGGTCGGTCCGACTCAGGATGTCGTTGAGGCCGTTCAGGTCCAGCACGGTGCGCACGACGCGCGACACCGACGCAAGCGTGAACGGGACTCCGCGCTCCTGGGCGTCGCGTCGGACCGTGAGCACCGCCTCCAGCCCGGAGCTGTCGAGGAACGTGACGGCCCCGAGATCGATCGCGAGGCTGGTGACCGGGTTGGAGAGCTCGCCGGTGACTTCGCGGACGAGCAGCGGCGAGGTGGCGAGGTCGAGCTCGCCCGCGACGATGACGACGACCCGCCCGTCTCCCCGCTCGACGTCGATGCGGAACGGGGTGCCGCGCCCCGCACCCTCCTCGCCGGTTCGTCCCGCCATCGTTGCGCTCCACCTGTCCGTCGACGTCCCTCGACGCTAGCGCCGACATCCCAGTATCTGGGGCGCTCCCTCCCCCGCGCACGGCCGTCGCAGTACCCGGTCGCTCGGCGCGGGAACCCGAGATCGCTCAGCCGCCGCCGATGTTCCGGCAGTCGAGCGGTGCTGCTCGCGACCCCGGCGCGTCGACCGCGCCCAGGTGTGGGAGCGAGGGGTTCGCGACGTCGGCGAGCGCGTCCGGGATCGCATCCCGCGGGACCGGCGGCGGTTCGCGGTGGGGCGCCGCATGACCCGTCCCGATGCTGGGTATCCCGCCCCCGGCGGTTCGTTCGCGCGTGGACACCAACCCGGGGGATAGGCATGCATCGAGTCAGCGGCGTCGGTCGGCCGAGGCACGCCGTGGCCCTGCTGGCGATCGTGGTCGCGGTCGTCGTCGCGACGCCCGCGGTGGCGGACGCCGGTTCGCAGTACCCGGTGCCGTACTCGTTCACCGCGGGCGTGGCCAACGCGGCGTTGCATCCCGGGTCGCCGCCTCCGGGCGCGAACGACTGGTCGTGCCGCCCGACCGCGGCGCACCCGCGCCCGGTCGTGCTCGTGCACGGCCTGTTCGCCAACATGTCCGACAACTGGCAGACGACGTCTCCGCTTCTGGCCAACAACGGCTACTGCGTGTTCGCGTTGACGTACGGCGTCACGTCCTCGCCGCCGGTACCGGGCTTCGAGTTCGGCGGGCTGACGACGATGGAGCAGAGCGCGGGTGAGCTCTCCGCGTTCGTCGACCGCGTCCTCGCCGCGACCGGTGCCCACCAGGTCGACATCGTCGGCCACTCCGAGGGCGCGACGATGCCCGACTACTACCTCGAGTACCTGGGCGGTGCGGCCAAGGTCGACCGCTACGTGGGCATCGCGGGGGTCAAGCACGGCACCACCCTGCACGGCATCGGCACGCTGGCCGGCGAGCTCGAGTCGCTGCTCCCCGGCGGGGCCGACCCGACCGCGGGTTCGTGCGGCTCGTGCTCGGAGTTCCTCGTGGGCTCGGACTACATCAAGGCGGTCGAGGCCCGGGCGCCGGTGCGCTCGGTGACGTACACGAACGTCGCGACGCGCTACGACGAGCTCGTGAGCCCGAACGCGAACAGCTTCCTCACGGGGCCGAACGTCACCAACATCGTGCTCCAGGACTCCTGCGCGCTCGATCTCAGTGACCACCTGTCGATCATCTCGAGCCCGCGCACGAGCCGGATCATCCTGAACGCGCTGGATCCCGCGCACGCCCGACCGGTGCCCTGCATCCTGGTCGCCCCGGCCGCGTAGCTCCGGCGGGCGCGGCGGGCGCGGTACTCCTGCAGGCGGGAGGAGACATCATGAGCCGGTGGACGCATCGGAACCCCTGCAGCTGCGCCGCGGTGCGGATCACGCGGCGACGGGGCGGCTGAGCGCCTGGCGCGGCGAGCAGGAGGTGGCGGTGTTCGCCGAGTCGCCGGGCGGCGCAGTCACGCTCGTCGGGCGCGCGGCTCCGATCGACCCGGTCGAGGTCCGTGCGCTGCTCGACGCGTTGACCGCGCACGTCCCGGCCGGGCTCGAGCTCGTGACGACCGACCCGTTCGTTCGTGACGTGGCCCGCCGGTACGGGTTCGCCGGTCCGCTGCGCGGTCCACTCGCCCCCGACGCGTCGGGGTCACGAGACGCGTCCAGAGACCCCGCCGGGGTGCGGGACGCGGTGCAGCAGCTGCTTCCGGGGATCGCCGTCGGCGTGGAGACGAACGCCGGCCCCGCCCGCGCCCTGCTCCGTCGGGCCGTCTCCGGCGTGGCCAGGACGTTCAACCTCTTCGCCCGGCCGGACGCGCAGGAGCGTCCCACGCGCTTCTCGGTACCCGAGCGCAGCGACCTGCTGATCGAGAGCGTGGCCCGTTGCATCGACACGACCATCGAGATCCGTCGGCGCTTCGGGCCGGCGGCGGCGTCCGCCCGCCGCGTCTCGTTCGACCACGCGGACTTCCAGCTCTTGAGCGGGCACAACGCGGGCTCGGCCGACCGCAGCAGCGGCGTGATCCACATGAACGCCAGCCTCGCGTCCCTGGACGGCCTGGTGACGATGGAGACGCTCCGCGCGAGACGAGGGGGTGGCAGCTCGGCCGGGGTACCGGCGCCGTACAACCAGATCGACGGGACGACCGCGCACGAGATGTGGCACCAGATGGAAGGCGCGGTCGAGGCGCGGCGCAACATGGACGGGATCGATCTCCGCCGCCGGCTCGGCGAGGCACTCGGCGTCGAGACGCTCGAGCAGGCCGTGAACGGTGTGCGGCCCCGGTCTCCTGACGCGTGGAAGGCCGCGCACGCACGGCTCGTCGCCGAGGTGTCCGCCTACGGCGCAACCGCGCCGGTTGAAGCCACCGCGGAGATGTTCAAGCTCTGGTGGTGCGCCGGCGGCGAGCCGTCACCGATCGTCCGGCGGTTCGGCGAGCTCGTCGAACCGCTGCTCGCCGCCTACCGGGACTGACCGGGTCACCGCTGAGCGTCCCCGGGAACGGTGGTGCCAAGGCGCGCGGCCGACCACTCCACGGGCGCGTCACGACTGGGTACCAGGGTGTTTCCCTGGGGTGAGCGGCCGCTCAGGCCTGCATGCTGCGGCGCGATGACTCACCACAACGAGGTCACGCCGTCCCAGGCCGCCGACCGCCTCGCGATTCGCGAGCTGTTCGACGCCTACGCCCACTGCGCGGACCGCCGCGACGCCGAAGGGCAGAAGTCGCTCTTCACCGTCGACACCCGGTTCGCGGTCTACATGGAGGGCGAAGGCAGCGAAGTGTCCTACGTCCTGCAAGGTCGGGAAGCCCTCACGCCGATCTTCGACGATCTGAAGCGCTACGAGGCAACCACGCACTTCAACGGCCAGAGCACGGTCGCGCTCGCCGGGGACCGTGCGACCGGCGAGAGCTACACGATCGCGCATCACGTCTTCACCGAGGACGGCGAGCGCCGAATCATGGTCGCGTCGTTGCGGTACCTCGACACGTTCACGAAGCTCGACGGTCGGTGGTACTTCGCCGAACGCACGCTCGTCGTCGACTGGAGCGAGACCCGGGCTCTGCACTCACCCGCGGCTGGCTGACGTCCAGGGAGTCTCCCTGCGTGACGGCCCTTCCCCGAACCTCATGATCAGCTGCACCACGCGGCTCGAAGGACGAGCACGATGGCACCGCCAGGTGCACCCCGGATGGACGAGCCGATCGGCATCATCGGCGCGGGACGGCTCGGGCAGGCCTTGGCGCGCACGGCGCGGCGGGCCGACCGCCCTGTCGTCATCGCGAACAGCCGCGGCCCGGAGTCGTTGGCGTCGGTGGTGAGCTCCCTCGGCGTCGGGGTCACGGCCGGAACGACGCACGACGCGGCCAGGTGCTCGATCGTGGCGCTCGCGGTCCCGTGGGCGAGCATCGGCGAGGCCCTTGCGGAGCTGTCGTGGTCGGGCGAAATTGTCATCGATGCGACCAACGCGGTGCTGCTTCCCGGCCTCGAGCTCGTACCGCTCGGCGGGACGACGTCGAGTGAGATCGTGGCCGGGCTCGCTCCCGGTGCTCGGCTCGTGAAGGCCGCCAACACACTCGCGGCCGACGTCCTGGGTGCGGATCCACGCGAGGCCCGCGGCCGGCGCGCGCCGGGACACAACCTCGTGCGGATTCCCGCACCTTCGGAATGACGGAACGGCAACACCACGCAACGTCAAGTGAGGCGACCCGCGCCGCTCGACTGCGGCGTGGTCGCTCGCACCTGCGAGCAGCTGACCCCGTGCTGGCCCGCATCATCGACCGCGATCCGACGTTCGATCCGCGGGCATGGATCGCCGAGCTCCCATTCATGGACGTCTATGGCGCAACGCTGTTCCAGATCACGGGCCAGCAGCTCTCGGTCGCCGCGACGCGCCGGACCATCGAGCGCATCGAGGCGTTGTTCGACGGGCACCTCCCGTCGCCGGACGAGCTCCTCGCCGTCGAGCCGGAAGAGCTGCGCGCCGCCGGGCTCTCGTGGCGGAAGATCGGCACCCTGCGCGATCTCGCCGAACGGCTCTCGGACGGCCGGCTCGACCAGGTCGCGTTGGCCGAGATGGCCGACGACGACTTCATCGCCGCGCTCACCGCGATCTCCGGGATCGGTCCGTGGACGGCGCAGGGCGTGCTGCTGGTCGCGCTGGGGCGTGAGGACGTGGTGCTGCCGGGCGACCTTGCCCTGCGCAAGGCCATCCGCAACGCGTACGAGCTCGACCGCCTCCCGACCGAACCGGAAGTGCTCGCCATCGCCGAGAAGTGGCGCCCCTTCCGCAGCCTGGCCACGAGCTATCTCTTCGCGAGCGCGTTCGACCGGGACAAGAAGGGAGCGTGACCGGGGAGAGCTCCCGGGGGTGACCCGACCGCGCGCTCGGTCCCGGCCGAGCACACCTAGCGGGTCGTCAGGGTCAACGCCGCGGTCGTCTTCAAACCGGAGGTGTCCCGAGCGCGGATGTCGTGCGGACCGGGCCGGCCCGCGCCGTTCGGGATCCTGCCGGCACACGTGAAGCTCCCGTCGCTCGACACGACCGCCGAGCAGATGCGTCGGGACGATCGGTAGCCGGTCGCGGCGTGCGGGCCGGCGCGGCGGAGGTACCTGACCTTGGCTGTCGTGTTCGGCGTGAACCCGTAGCCGTGCACCACCACGGCGATCCGGCGCGATCCCGCGTCCGGCGTGACGGTCAGGCCGGGCGTGAGGCTCCAGGTGTCGTTCGCGAGCCCGTCGGCCACGAGTCCCCCGAACAGGACGACTCGACCGTGAGCATCCGGAGCCATCGTCGCCTCCACTCGCGGCGGCGGGCTCGTCGGGACGGGCTGGCGGAGCCAGGTGGTGCCCTCCCAGGTCCATGTCTCGTCGACGAACGCGCTGATGTTGTTGCCGCCGAACATGAGGACCCGGCCCTGGGCGGGGTCGGTGGCGATCGCCACGCCGGAGAGCCGCGGGCTCTCGCGCGGATGCTGCTCCGTCCACGTCGCGCCGTCCCAGGTCCAGGTGTCCGTGGGGGTACCCGTCATGTCGATGCCGCCGTAGAGGACCACCTCGCGCTGGGCGAAGTCGCTGGCCGAGACGGGGAAGGTCCGCGGGGTGGGACTCGTCCGCGGGTGC
>DASXYP010000144.1:0-38095 GCA_036502405.1 Acidimicrobiia bacterium | reverse complement strand
GGACCTCGCCGAGCCGCTGGTCGACGTGGCCGGCAAGCAGGTGCACGCGCACCTGCTCAAGCTGCGCGCCGAGGGCAAGGTGGTCGGGCGCGACGCCAAGTCGACCTGGTCGATCGCCTGACGCGTCGCGGTTCCCCTAGGGGCTGGAGGGTGACTCCAGGAACTCGACGATCGGGCGGTCGCTGACCTTGAGGCTCCCCGTGAACGGGTGGTCGAAGCTCACCACGATCGCGAGCATGAAGGCGATCACCACAGCAATCGAGCAGACGATGATCACGTGCGACTGGCGGTGCTTGCTGTCGAGCACGCACGCGAGCGCGACGACGATCGCGCCTCCCAACCCCAGCAGCAGGTAGAGCGGGGCGGGCAACGAGCCCTCCGACGCCGTGACCGCGGCCTGGCGCGCGACGACGATCGTGTCGAGGCGGTCGACCATCTGGTTGTAGAACGCGACCTCGGGCGGACCCTTCGGGGTGACCTGTCGCACCGTCGCGTAGAGGTGCTGCAGGGCCACGGTCGTCTCCGGGCTCCGGCGACCGTGAGACTCCATCGAGGGGAGGTCGTCGTCGATGACGGACCGCGCGTACCCCTTCAGTGCCACGTCGATCGGCACCGCGTCGCGAACCCCGAGCACCTTGCTGTTCTCGCGGATCTCCGACATGGCCGTCGCCTGGGAGTCGACGTAGGTCTGGGCCTGTTGCAGGTTCCCCCATCCCTGGACGATGACGAACGCGATCAACACCGCGTAGATGTTGGCGAGGACGCCGAGCATGATCGCCGCGGTGCGCCCCGCCTCCGTGCGCGTGCCTTCCTGCATCCGGCGCCGGAAGACGAGGTCCGCGGTCAGCGTCAGCCCGATGCCGATCGCGGCGAACCCGAGGAACAGCACGTACGCGGGGAGCTCGGCGAGCCATTCCGTCAGGGTCGACACGACGGGGTGATGCTACGACTGGCTGGCGCGCGCGGCGTCGACCGCCGCGAGGTTCGCGGTCGCGAGCTCGAAGATGCGCGCGGTGCACCCCGCCATCTCGACCGGGGGAAGCAGCTCCTCGACGATGCGCGCCGCGAGGTCGTGGAACGCCGCGCCGGCCGGGCTCTCGGGGTCGGCCCAGGCTGCCGGGACACCGTCGTCGCCCCCCTCGGACACTGCGGGTGCGAGTGGGACGGACGCGACGAGCGGTGCGCCGATCTCCTCCGCGAGCGCGGCACCGCCGCCGGACCCGAACAGCGCGAACCGCTGCCCGTCGGGCGCGACGAACTCGGTCATGTTCTCGATGACGCCGACGACCTTCAAGTAGGTGCGCCGGGCCATGTCGGCCACCCGCGTGGCGACCTTCTGCGCCGCGAGCGCAGGCGTGGTGACGACGAGCATCTCGGTCTGCGGCAGCAGCCGGGCCAACCCCATCTGCACGTCGCCGGTGCCGGGCGGCATGTCGACGAGCAGGTAGTCGAGGTCGCCCCAGCGCACGTCCGTGAGGAACTGCTCCAGCGCCTTGGTGAGGATCAACCCGCGCCACATCAGCGCGGTGCTCTCGTCGTCGACGAGGAACCCCATCGACACGACTTCGAGGCTGCCCCCACCGGGGGCGTCGAGGCGGTGCGGGAGGATCTTGCCGTCCTCCCCGGAGAGCCGGCCGTCGACGCCGAGCATGCGCGGCACGCTGAAGCCCCAGATGTCGGCGTCGAGCACCCCGACGTGCAGGCCGCGCGCCGCGAGCGCGGCGGCGAGGTTGACGGTCACCGAGCTCTTGCCGACGCCGCCCTTGCCGCTCGCGATCGCGAGGACGCGCGTCGTCGCGGAGATCTCGGTGCCGGGGGCGTTCTCGTGGGCGGTCCAGCGCGCCGCCTGCATCGCGGCCGTGCGCTGCTCCTGGGTCATCTCGCCGTAGTGGACGTCGACCTGGATGACCCCGGGCAGGCCGCGCACCTTGGACTGCACTTCCTTCTTGATCTCCGCCCGCAGCGGGCAGCCCAGCGTCGTGAGCGCGATGTCGACGACGACGATCCCGTCCGGGCTCACCTGCACCCCGTTGACCATGCCGAGGTCGGTGATGCTCGCGTGGAGCTCGGGGTCCATCACGCCCGCGAGCATCCGTCGGACGTCCTCCGGGGAGGGCGCAGCCGAGGGCTCGGGCGCCTCGGGATCGCGGGGATCGACCGGCTCAGTGTCCATGGTGTGAATAAAAACAGCCTACGTCTTGAAAATATGCCTGCGGGGCCGGTACGGTCAAGGCATGGAGCTCGAGGTCCTGAAGGCCCTGGGCGACGAGACCCGTTACGCGATGTACCGCGAGCTGGCCACGTCGACCACGCCACTCTCCGCCCAGGAGCTCGCCGACGCGCTCGGCCTGCACGCCAACACCGTACGGCTGCACCTCGAGCGCCTGCGCGAGGCCGGGCTCGTCGACGTCGAGGCGATCCACCGCGGCACGGTCGGGCGCCCCCAGCACCTGTATTCGCTCGCGGCCGGCGCGCCGGGGCTCGGCTTCGATCCGCCGGCGCACGCCCTGCTCGCCGGGCTCCTGGCCGCAATGGCCGAGCAGATGGGCGCCGACGCCGACGACGCCACCGCCACCGGGCGGGCGTGGGGGGTCGAGGCCGGCAAGCGCACGCCGAGCCGGTCGTGCCTGGACTCGCTCGCGGCGGAGCTCGCCCGGCTCGGGTTCGAGCCCGCGGCCGACGAGGACGTCGGCCCCGACGGCACCGCCCGCATCGACTTCCTCCACTGCCCCTTCCGCGAGCTGGCCGAGGCCTATCCCGAGCTGGTGTGCAACCTGCACCGGGGCCTGTGCGAGGGCGTGGTCGAGCAGGCGCCCCCGGGAAGTGTCGTGGGCTTCTCGACGTTGTACGAACCTGATCCGTGCCATGTCGTGGTCGCGGTAACCTGAGTGCGCAACCATCTCCCCCGGAGGCCCCAGCGATGACGAGTCTCAGCCTGACCGACGCCCGCCAGCAGTTCCTGCTCACGGATGCCGCCGCCGCGAAGGTGAAGAGCCTGATCGCGGCCGAGGACACCCCTGACCTCGCGCTGCGGGTCGCGGTGCGCCCCGGCGGCTGCTCCGGGTTCAGCTACGAGATGTACTTCGACGCCGACCAGGCGGACGACGACATCAAGAACGAGAAGGACGGGGTGACGGTCGTCATCGACCCGGCCTCGTTCCAGCACCTCGCCGGTGCGTCGCTCGACTACAAGGACGGCCTCCAGGGCGCCGGGTTCCACATCTCGAACCCGAACGCCGAGCGCACCTGCGGCTGCGGCGAGTCCTTCTCCTAGACGTTCAGGTCCCCGTCACCCGGCGGCGGTAGGCGGTCGGGGTCTCGCCGGCGTAGCGGCGGAACGCGCGGGTGAACGCGCTGACGCTGTCGAAGCCGACGGCGGTCGCGACGTCGAGCACGGTCGGTCCCGGCTCGGCGAGCGTCGCCATGGCGCGCAGCAGCCGCCGTTCGAGGAGGTACTGGCGCCAGGTCATCCCGGTCGCGGCCGAGAACCGGCGCCGGAGGGTGCGTTCCGAGGCGCCGACGTCGCGGCAGACGTCAGGCAGGGTGACGCGGTCGAGGTGCTCGCCGGTGTACGCCATCACCGCGGCGATCAGCGGATCGTTGCTGGTCGGCAGGCGCAGCGGCGTCTCGTGGTCGAGCCACTCCGCGACGAGGTGCGAGAGCGCCTCGAAGAAGGCGTCGGCCGCGGCGTCGCTCTCGCGACGCGCGATCGGCCAGCGCGCCGCGTAGACGATCATCTCCCGGATCACCGGCGCCGCCGCCAGCACCCGGGCCCGCTCGTCGGGGATCTCGACCATCGCGGGATCGAAGAACACCGAGACGCTGCGCACCGACTTCAGCGTCGTTCGGTGCGCGACGCCGGCGGGGATCCACACCGCCTGCTGGGGCGGGAGCAGGTAGTGCGCGGTCGCGGTCTCCACCTCCACGACGCCCTCGAACGCGTACTCGACCTGGTGCAGATCGTGGGTGTGCCAGTCCGTGACGAAGTCCTCGCCGTCGTACGCGAAGGTCCCGGCCCGCACCGGCGTCCCGCCGCGCATGTCCACCGCGAGCGTGTTGGCCGCCGTGGGCAGATCTTTGACCGGACGTGCAGAGACGGCCACGCCGAGAAAGCGTAGTCATAGGGGCATGACCGCACCTCCGCACGACGACCTCACCCGCACCTCCTTCCGCCGTCAGGTGGGGCTGTTCTCCGGGCCGACCTCGCCGTTCGCACTACGGGCCCGGTCGACCCGGACCTGGCTCGAGCCCCTCGACGACACGATGGTCGTCCTCGACGTCGCGTGCGGAGCCGGGCACGCGGCCGATCAGGTCGCGCCGCACGTCCGACAGGTCGTCGGCATCGACCTCACCCCTGAGCTGCTCGCACTCGGCGCGCGCCGGATGGAGGACGCCGGGCTCACCAACGTCCTGTTCCAGGAGGGGGACGCGGCGTCGCTGCCGTTCGTGGACGCGTCGTTCGACCTCGTGTACTGCCGGACCGCGGTGCACCACTTCACCGATCCCGAGATCGTGGTCGCGGAGATGGCGCGTGTCACCCGGCCGGGGGGTCGCGTCGCGGTGGCCGACCTGGTCGTGCTGGATGCGGACGCGCGCGGGACCTACGACGCGCTCCACCGTCGCATCGACCCGAGTCACGTCCGTGTGCTGCTGGAAGCCGAGCTGGCCGACCTGGTGGAGCGAGGCGTCGGCCCGTTGGCCGACGCGCAGACCGGCGACCCGCTCGTGCTGCCGGTCGACCTGATCCTCACCGAGCAGTCCGACGACGAGGCGGTGCTCACCGCCTTGCAGGCCGAGCTCGCCGGGGGGCCCGCAACCGGCTTCGCGCCGTCACTCGACGACGAGGGCCGCGTCCTCGTCTCGTTCACCAACACCGTCGTGCAGGCCATCCGGCCGTAGGCGGCGGTCTCAGGCGATCGTCGTGTCCAGCAGCGCGCGGATCTCGTCGGTCGCGAACGCGCCGCTCAGCCGACCGGTGATCTTGCCGGTGCCGTCCATCGCGAAGATCCACGGCTCGCCGCTCGCGCCCAGCCACGCGTCGGTCGCGGTGACCAGGTCGTTGCTCCGCAGGTCCTTGTAGATCTCGACGTGGATCGGCGTGATGCGGTCCGCGTACTGCGGAGCGGAGGCGATCAGCTGGTCGAGCACCGGGCCGCAGTAGCGGCTCTGGCAGCGGGCCGGGGTCGCGAACATGACGACGACCGGCTTGCCCTTGCCGGCGACCTGGTCGAGTGAGGTCTGGTGGAACGCGCACGGCGCGGGCTTGTTGTTCGCGTCGGTGCGCGTGCACAGCGGGTTCGTTCCCAGCGGTGCCGCAGTCGTCGGCGTCGCGAGGACGCGCGCCATCGAACCGACCGTCGGCGTGTCGGGATCGGCGCTCACCGGGAACGCGAGCTCGGCGTCGGGGTGCCCGTCGATCGAGACCTTGCCCCGCCAGTTCCCCGGCGTCGTGAGCGTCGGCTCGACGACGTAGACGCCCCGGCCCGCGGGTAGGCCGTCGGTGTGCAGGATCGCCGGCATCGGCGCGCCGTAGCTCCCACCGGGCGGCGCGATCGACAGCGAGGACTTCGGGCCGCTGGCGAAGCCCTGGTTCTTGTTGTTGATCAGGATGAACGCGAACCGCTGCGGCGTCGGCGAGACGTAGGGCTCGATCTCCATGCGGAACGCGCTGAGCCCGGCAGGCCCGGACGTGCCCGAACCGCCCGCCCCCTTCGTGCTCGAGGACGAGCCCCCGCACGCCGCGAGCAGGAGCGCACCACCGCCGAGCGCCATGAAGGCGCGACGGCTCATGTCTTGAGCAGGCATCGACCTATCCTCCCGCGCCGGAGGTGCTGATGTCCGGTCGGGTGCAGTTCGTGTGCGACGGTGCGCAGGTCGAGGTCGACGCCGCGCCCGGCGAGACGTTGCTCTCGGTGCTCCGCGAGCGGCTCGGCGTGACCGGGGTGAAGGACGGGTGCGCGCCGCAGGGTCAGTGCGGGTGCTGCACCGTCCTCGTCGACGGCGCCCCGCGGGTGGCGTGCGTCACTCCCGCGGCGCGGATCGACGGCCGTCAGGTCACCACCATCGACGGGATCGAACCGGCCGAGCGCGACGCGATCGCGGCGGCGTTCGTGGCGTCGGCCGGCTCCCAGTGTGGGTTCTGCACCCCCGGCATCATCGTGCGGGCGGCCGCGTTGCGGGCAAAGGGACCGGTCAGCGATGTCGCGGTCGACCGCGCGCTGGCCGCTCACCTCTGCCGGTGCACGGGGTGGCGCACGGTCGTGGACGCCATCCATGCGGTGGGTGCGGACGATGCGGGCGGTCGCGCGTCGGCACCGGCCGAGGCCGCGGCGGAGAGAGCCACGCTGGAGGGCGGTGTTGCGCAACGGGTCGGTTCCGCCGTCGCCCTGGGCCGGGGCGGGTTCGCGGACGACACCGCGCCGCGCGACGCACTCGTCGCGGTGCCCCGCCCGGCGAGCAGTGACGCGGCCGCCGCGGAGGCAGCCGGGATCGCGTGGGTCGTCGCGGACTCGCTGCTCGAGGCGCGTGATCTCGCCGCCAAGGTCCAGGGTCGGCGGACCACCGCAGACACCCGACCGCCGCTCGCGCTCCCGGCGCTCCCCGAGGGTGGCGTCCGGCTCGCGACGAGCTGGGTGGAGCCCGCGTACCTGGAGCCCGACGCGTCGTGGTGCGTGCCGGGCGGCGCACCGGCGAGCCCGCTCGCGAACGGCGGCGCGTTCGGTGGCAAGGCCGAATCCCCGGTCGGCCCCGCGGCGCGCGAGCTCGCCGACCGGTTCGACCGACCGGTCCGCGTGGTGTTCTCACGCGAGGACGTCGTCCGGCTGGGTCCGAAGCGCGCGCCGTTCGCCGGGTCCGCGGTCCTGCGCGACGGGATCCTCCAGGTGCACGGGACCTTCGCCAGCTCGGACGCGCCCCCGGCGCCCGCGCCGGCGGCCTACGCGGGGCTGGAGCTCGTCACCGACCTGCGCGTTGCGTCGGTGCCGGGACCGGCGACGTCGCGATCGGTGCGTGCGTCGGGGTTCGCGGAGCTCGCGGTCCTGGTTGAGGGCGCGCTGGACGCGGCCGGGTTCGACCGCCGCGTGCACGTGACCGATCCGCGCGCCGAGGCCGTCCTGCTCGACAACGTGATCACGGAGCCCGACGGCGGGGCGATGGCCGGCGCCCGGGTCGTGCTCGACCCGACGACGGGGGCGCTCGAGCGGGTGGTCGTGCGGGTCGCAGCGGGGGACCCGCTCGACGAGAGGGTGCTCCGGTCGTACTCGATCGGCGCGGCACACATGGCGCTGGGCTGGGTCCTGACCGAGGGGCTGGCGGTGGACCGCGAGACCGGGGAGGTGCACGACCTGACCATCCGGTCGTTCGGCGTGATCCGGGCGAAGGACACCCCGCCGATCGAGGTGACGGTCGTGGACGACCCCGGCCCGCCGCGCGCTCGCGCCGGCGACGCGGTCTTCACCGCGGTGGCGGCGTCCGCGTGGAACGCGTTGACGCGCATCGAGGGCACCCGACCAGAGGCGTTCCCGGCCCGGGACACGCCGACCGCCCGTATGCTCCGGCGATGAGTGCAGCATCGGCGCCCCGACCGGTCGCCACCCCGAGCGCACCACCGGTGGCGGGCCCGTACTCCGCCGCGGTGCGCGCGGGGGACTGGCTCGTGCTCGCGGGCCAGGTCCCACTCGACCCGGCGACCGGCGCGATCGTCGACGGCGATGCGAGGGCGCAGTGCCGCCAGGTCCTCGCCAACATCACCGCCGTCCTCGGCGACTGCGGAGCGACGCTCACGGACGTCGCCAAGACGACCGTGTTCGTCACCGACCTCGGCGACTTCGCCGCGATCAACGCGGTCTACGCGGAGGCGTTCGGCGACCACAAGCCGGCGCGCTCGACCGTCCAGGTCGCGGCGCTCCCGCTCGGCGCCCAGGTCGAGATCGAGGCGTGGGTCTTCCGTCCCGATGCCGGCTCGGTAGGCTGACCCCGTGCTCGGAGTCGTCCTGATCGTGCTCACGCTCGTCCTCATCGGACCCGTCGTCGTCATGCTCGGCGGCGCGCTCTGGAGCGGACTGGCCGGGTTGCTGTTGAGCTCCGACGCCGACGAGCGCGCCGAGGGTCAGCCGGTCTGAGCGGCCCCAACGCAGCTCGTCGCAGCCCAGGTCTGTGCGGTTGCTTCCCGCGTGACGCAGCCGAGACTCCGGCCGCGCAGGCCTTGCAGTTGGGCGTTCAGCGCCCGACGAGCGCCCGCGGCTGACCGAACCGGTAGCCGACCGAGCGCACGGTCTGGATCAGGTTGGCGTGCTCCTCGCCGAGCTTCGCGCGCAAGCGCCGGACGTGGACGTCCACCGTGCGGGCACCGCCGTAGTACTCGTAGCCCCAGACCCGTGAGAGCAGCTGCTCGCGCGTGAACACCTTGCCCGGGTGCGTCGCGAGGAACTTCAGGAGCTCGTACTCCATGTACGTGAGGTCGAGTGGGCGGTGGCCGAACGCGGCCTGGTAGGTCTCCAGGTTGAGCACCAGGTCGCCGTACTCGACGATCTCGGGGCGCGTGCCGCGCCCGGAGCGCCAGAACTGGTGGCGCATCCGCGCCTCGAGCTCCTTGGGGTGGAACGGCGTCAGGCAGAAATCGTCGAAGAGGTCCTCACGGAGCTCGAGCTCGGCGAGCTGCGCGCCACTGATGAGGAGCAGGACCGGTTCGAGCGGCGCGTCGCGCTTGCGCAACGCGCGGCAGATGCCGAACGCGCCCTCGGGGTCCTCGTCGGCGACGATGACCGCGCCCGCCCACCCGTCGCGCGGCTCGTGCTGGACCGCGATCGCGGCGTTCTCGACCGCCTTCCACGCGTAACCCGCGAGGTCGAGGGTCTGACCCAGCAGCGGCGGCGGCGGGTCCGGGAAGACGAGAAGGGGCTCGGCCCCGGTGGGATCACCCATGGCTCAGAGCGACCCCAGGTAGCGCTCGAGCTCCCAGGGAGTGACCTGCTCCTTGTACGAGTCCCACTCGGAGCGCTTGTTGCGGACGAAGAACTCGAAGACGTGCTCCCCGAGCGTCGCCGCCACGAGCTCCGAGTGCTCCATCACGTCGAGCGACTCGGACAGCGACTGGGGGAGCGCGCCGATGTTCTCGACCGCGCGCTCCTCGGCGGTCATCTCGAAGATGTTGTTCGTCGCCTCGGGAGGCAGGTCGTAGCCCTGGTCGATCCCTTCGAGCCCGGCGGCGAGCATCACCGAGAACGCGAGGTACGGGTTGCACGCCGGGTCCGGCGACCGGAACTCGATGCGGGTGCTGCTCTCCTTGCCCCGCTTCGGGATCGGGACCCGCACCAGCGCGGACTCGTTGTTGCGCGCCCAGCAGATGTAGGTCGGGGCCTCGTAGCCCTCGATCAGCCGCTTGTACGAGTTCACGGTCTGGTTCGTGACCGCGGTGATCTCCGCCGCGTGGCGGAGCAGGCCGGCGATGAAGCACTTCGCGACCTTCGAGAGCCCGTACGGGTCTCCCGGGTCGTGGAAGGCGTTGACGTCGCCCTCGAACAGCGACATGTGCGTGTGCATCCCCGAGCCGAACGCGCCCGAGATGGGCTTGGGCATGAACGTCGCGTGCACACCGAGGTCCTGCGCGACCTGTCGAACGACGGTGCGGAACGTCATGACGTTGTCCGCCATCGTCAGCGCGTCGGTGTACCGCAGGTCGATCTCGTGCTGGCTCGGACCGTTCTCGTGGAACGAGTACTCGACCGGGATCCCCATCTGCTCGAGCGTGAGGATCGTGCGCTTGCGGAGCTCGCTCGCCATGTCGCTCTGGGACAGGTCGAAGAACCCCGCGTGGTCGAGCGGCACGGGGTTCGACTCGGACTCGAAGTAGAAGAACTCGATCTCCGGGCCCGCGTAGAACGTGAACCCCTTCTCACGGGCGCGGTCGAGGTTCCGCTTCAGCACGTACCGGGGGTCCCCTTCGAACGGCTCGCCCGAGAGGTGCTGCACGTCGCAGAACATCCGGGCGACCGGAGCGTCGTCCCCCCGCCACGGGACGATGTCGAAGGTGTTGGCGTCGGGCACGGCCAGCATGTCCGACTCCTGGACCCGGCTGTAGCCCTCGATGGCAGACCCGTCGAAGGTCATGCCCTCCTCGAGGGCCCCTTCGAGCTCCGCGGGGGTGATGGCGAAGCCCTTCAGCGAGCCGAGGACGTCGGTGAACCAGAGCCGGACGAACCGGACCCCGCGCTCCTCGACGGTGCGCATCACGTAGTCGAGCTGGCGTTCCATCAGGCGTCTCCCGGGAGGATGGGCCAAGTCTAGGAAGGTGTGCGTAGGCTGCCCCGGGCTCAGGCCCGGCAGTTACACGGCGTTCATATTCAAGCAATGGGTGAGAAATCGCGGTCGGCCAACGTGGCCGAGGCCTCGGAGCCGCCAGGGCGGACCGAGCGGGCGATCCGAGTTCACGATCGAGGTTCAGGAGCGAGCAGTTGACCTACAAGGCGGAGTACATCTGGATCGACGGCACCGAGCCCACGGCTCGCCTGCGATCGAAGACGAAGGTGCTCGCGGACGGCGCCGAGCTGCCGATCTGGGGCTTCGACGGCTCCAGCACGAACCAGGCGCCCGGGTCCAACTCGGACTGCGTGCTGCAGCCGGTGTTCTCCTGCCCTGACCCGATCCGGGGCGGTGACGACGTGCTGGTGATGTCGGAGGTTCTGCTGACCGACATGACGCCGCACGTGACGAACACCCGGGCGCTGCTGCGGCCGGTGGCCGAGAGGTACGCGGACCAGAAGCCGCTGTTCGGCATCGAGCAGGAGTACACCTTCTTCAAGGACGGCCGGCCGCTCGGCTTCCCGCCGAACGGCTTCCCGGCCCCGCAGGCCTTCTACTACTGCGGTGTCGGCGCGGACGAGGTCTTCGGCCGTGACGTCGTGGAGGCGCACCTCGACGCCTGCCTCGAGGCCGGCCTCGGCCTGTCGGGCATCAACGCCGAGGTCATGCCCGGCCAGTGGGAGTTCCAGGTCGGACCGTTGAGCCCGCTCGAGGTCTCGGACCAGATGTGGTTGTCGCGCTGGCTCCTCTACCGCATCGCCGAGGAGTTCGGCATCGCGGCAACGCTCGACCCGAAGCCGGTGAAGGGCGACTGGAACGGCGCGGGTGCGCACACGAACTTCTCCACGCAGGCGATGCGCGAGAGCTACGACCCGATCATCGCGGCGTGCGAGGCGCTCGGGAAGAACGCGGAAGAGCACGTGGCGGGCTACGGGGCCGACATCGAGCACCGTCTCACCGGCAGCCACGAGACGGCGCCGTGGTCGGAGTTCAGCTACGGCGTGTCGAATCGTGGGGCCTCCGTGCGCATCCCGTGGCAGGTCGAGGTCGACAAGAAGGGCTACATCGAGGACCGCCGGCCGAACGCCAACATGGACCCGTACGTGGTGACGCGGCTCATCACCGACACGGTCTGCAGCGCGCTCGCCTGAGCCGTCGCGCGAGTCCCTTGGTCATGACAGTTGCCCACGCCCCGTGCGTGGGCAACAGTCTTCCCGGCTCAGAACCGTCTCCCTGAGGAGGGATGCTCCGTGGCGACCCCCGGCGATGTGCTCAAGCAGGTCCAGGACGAAGGCGTCGAGGTCGTCGACGTCCGGTTCTGTGACCTGCCCGGCCTGATGCAGCACTTCTCGGTGCCCGCCCACGAGCTGTCCGAAGACGTCTTCGAGGACGGCCTCGGGTTCGACGGCTCGTCGATCCGCGGATTCCAGGAGATCCAGGAGTCGGACATGCTGCTGATGCCCGACCCCGCGACCGCGATCATCGACCCGTTCCGCGAGCACAAGACGCTCAACATCAACGCGTTCGTGAAGGACCCGGTCACCGGCGAGAGCTACAGCCGCGACCCGCGCTACATCGCGAAGAAGGCAGAGGACTACCTCAAGGGCACCGGTCTCGCGGACACCGCGTACTTCGGGCCCGAAGCCGAGTTCTACATCTTCGACTCGGTGCGCTTCGACCAGAACCAGTACTCGGGCTACTACTTCCTCGACTCGGTCGAGGGTGTGTGGAACTCCGGGCGCGACTTCGAGCTCGACGGGAGCCCGAACCTCGGGTACAAGCCGCGGTACAAGGAGGGCTACTTCCCCGTCCCGCCGATGGACTCGTTCCAGGACCTGCGTTCGGAGATGGTGCGGGTGCTCGAGCAGGTCGGCATCTCGATCGAGGTGCAGCACCACGAGGTCGGCACCGCAGGCCAGGCCGAGATCGACATGCGCTTCGACGAGCTGTCGGTGATGGCCGACAAGCTCATGCTCTACAAGTACGTGGTGAAGAGCGTGGCCCGCCAGCGCGGCTACTCGGTGACCTTCATGCCGAAGCCGATCTTCCAGGACAACGGCTCGGGCATGCACGTTCACCAGTCACTGTGGAAGGGCGGAGAGCCCCTGTTCTTCGACGAGAAGGGGTATGCCGGCCTCTCCGACATGGCGCGGTGGTACATCGGCGGCCTGCTCCAGCACGCGGCTGCTGTCTGCGCGTTCACGAACCCGACCACGAACTCGTACAAGCGACTGGTGCCCGGCTACGAGGCGCCGGTGAACCTGGTGTACTCGCAGCGGAACCGCTCCGCGTCGGTGCGGATCCCGCTGTACTCGAAGAGCCCGAAGGCCAAGCGGCTCGAGTGCCGGTTCCCGGATCCGAGCTGCAACCCATACCTGGCCTTCTCGGCGATGCTCATGGCCGGCCTGGACGGGATCGCGAACCGCACCGAGCCGCCGACGCCGGTGGACCGCGACCTCTACGACCTGCCGCCCGAGGAGCTGGCGCGCGTGCCGCAGGTGCCGGGCTCGCTGAACCAGAGCCTGGAGGCGCTCGAGGCCGACCACGAGTTCCTGCTGGCGGGGGGCGTGTTCACGCCCGACGTCATCGACACCTGGATCGACTTCAAGCGCACCAACGAGATCGACCCGGTCCAGCTCCGCCCGCACCCGTGGGAGTTCTACCTCTACTACGACATCTAGCCGGGCCCGCCAGGCCGGCGGGCGGAGGGGTCGCCCGTCAGCAGGTTTGCGAGCCGGCCCTGCAACCATGGCATGACCGGACTGTTCAACTGCGCGGCCGCAACCCGGTGGGCCGCCGGCTGACCCTCCGTGCGCGGACCCGGTCAGCCTTCCAACGGAACCGGTTGGGTCTCGACCGGTGGGATCGTCGGCGTGGTGCGCGCGGCGCGGATCCCGTCGACCGTGATGAGCGCGAGCGCGATCCAGACCAGCGCGAACCCGGCCGCGCGCCACGCCGGCATCGACTCGTCGTAGACCACGACGCCGAGGACGAGGTTGATGCTCGGCACCCAGTACTGGAGCCAGCCGAGCATTGCGAGCGGCACCCGGCGCGCCGCGTAGGCGAACAGCAGCAGCGGCACGGTGGTCACGATCCCGGTCAGGGGGACGAGCACCAGCTGCAGGGTCGACGCGCCGTCCAGGCTCGGCGTGCCGCCGGCCTGCATGACCACGAGGAGCACGACCGCGACGGGGAGCAGCACGAGCGTCTCGGCGGCGAGCCCCTCGAGGGGAGGCAGCGCGGCCCGCTTCTTCGAGACGCCGTAGACCGTCCACGAGACCGCGATCAGCAGCGCGAAGTAGGGCGGCGACCCGTAGCCGGACGCGAGGACCACGACCGCGATCCCGCAGAGCCCGAGGGCGACGACCTGGGCCCGGCGGAGCCGCTCGTGGAACATCGTCACCCCGACCAGCACCAGGCCGATGGGCGCGAGGAAGTAGCCGAGTGCGGTCTCGACGACGCGGCCGTGCGTGACGCACCACACGTAGGTCGTCCAGTTGGTCGCGAGCGCGACGGCGGCGACGGTCGTCGGTACGAGCCGGCGCCGGGTGAGCACGGCCCGCAGGTCCGTCCAGCGTCGGGCCGCGGTGAGCAGGACCGCGAGCACGACGACCGACCAGACGATGCGCCACGCGATGAGACCGAACGCGTCGAGGCCGGTGAGCTCGTGCCAGTAGAGGGTGAGGAGGCCCCAGAGGATGTAGGCGGCGTTGCCGGTCAGGAACCCACGGCGGTCGTCGTCCACCGGTGCACGCTACCGGCGCGCCCGGGGGAGTTGCCCCGAAATCCGCGGCTGCACCAGTCTGCGTGGATGCCGACCGACGACGTCCTCCAGGAGCTCTTCTCGATCCGCGGCAAGGTCGCGGTGGTCACCGGGGGGACGCGCGGGATCGGCTTGATGATCGCCGAGGCCTACGTGCGGGCCGGCGCGAAGGTCTACGTCTCGTCGCGCAAGGCCGACGCGGTCGCCGAGACCGAGCGGTCGTTGTCGGAGCTCGGCGAGTGCATCGGGATACCCGCTGACCTGTCGACCGAAGCGGAGTGCCGTCGTCTCGCGGACGAGATCGGCGGGCGTGAGGACCGTCTCCACGTGCTCGTCAACAACGCTGGTGCCACGTGGGGCGCGCCGCTCGACGAGTACGACGACGCCGCGTGGAGTCGCGTGCTCGACCTGAACGTGAAGGGCGTGTTCCACCTCACCCGGTTCCTCCGCCCGCAGCTCGAAGCCGCCGGCACCGACGACGACCCGGCGCGGGTGATCAACGTCGGCTCGATCGACGGGATCCACGTCCCGATCCTGGAGACCTACGCGTACTCCTCGGCCAAGGCCGCCGTGCACCAGCTCACGCGACACCTCGCCAAGCGGCTCGCACCGAAGGTGACGGTCAACGCGATCGCGCCGGGCCCGTTCGAGTCGAAGATGATGGCCGCGACACTTCGGGAGTTCGGCGACTCCATCGCGGCGAGCGCGCCGATGAGGCGCATCGGCCGGCCCGAGGACATGGCCGGCGTCGCGATCTACCTCGCGTCGCGCGCGTCGTCGTACGTCACCGGTGCGATCATCCCCGTCGACGGCGGCATCGCCACCACCGCCTGACCGCCCGCTCAGCTCCTTTCGGTGATGGATCGCGTCGCCAGGGCGACGCGATCGCGCACCGAATCGAGTCGGGGGCGGGTTAGAGGGACGCCTTCTCGTACATCGCGACGACGCAGGCGCCGCCCAGGCCCAGGTTGTGCTGGAGGGCGAGCCCGGCGTCGGGCACCTGGCGGTCGGCGGCCATGTCCCGCAGCTGCCAGTTGAGCTCGGCGCACTGCGCGAGGCCCGTGGCCCCGAGCGGGTGGCCCTTCGAGATCAGACCGCCTGACGGGTTCACCACCCAGTCACCGCCGTAGGTGACCGCGCCCGAGTCGATCAGCTCGCCGGCCTTGCCCGCGCCGCAGAGCCCGAGCGCCTCGTAGGTGATCATCTCGTTGGCCGAGAAGCAGTCGTGCAGCTCGATCACGTCGACCTCTTCGGGCCCGTGGCCCGACTGCTCGTAGACGTCCTGCGCGGTCGCCCTGCTCATGTCGAAGCCGACGAAATTCATGTCGCTGTCCGACTCGAAGCTGGACGGGAAGTCGGTGTGCATCGACATGCCGAGGATCTCGACCGCGCGGTCCTCGAGCCCGTGCGAGCGCACGAAGTCCTCGCTGACGACGATCGCGGCCGCGCCACCGTCCGACGTCGGGCAGCACTGCAGCTTGGTCAGCGGCTCGTGCACCATCTTGGCGGCCATGATGTCGTCGAGGGAGTAGATGTCGCGGAACTGCGAGTTCGGGTTGTTCGCCGAGTGGCGGTGGTTCTTCTCGGCGATGCGCCCGAAGGACTCCGCCTTCACGCCGTAGCGCTCCATGTACTCGCGGCCCGCGTTGCCGAACATCTGGGGTGCGGGTGGCGCCTGCGTGAACCCGCGCTTCTCGTTCATCTTCTCGAACGTCCACTGCATCGGCATCGCGCGATCCATGTACTTGATGCCGAGCGAGCCCTTCTCCATCTTCTCGAACCCGAGCGCGAGCGCGCAGTCGGCGAGCCCGCCCTCGACGAAGCGCTTGGCGAGGTACAGCGCGCTCGATCCAGTGGCGCAGTTGTTGTTGACGTTGACCACCGGGATCCCGGTGACGCCGATCTCGTAGAGCGCGCGCTGGCCCGCGGTGGAGTCGCCGTAGCAGTAGCCGACGGCCGCCTGCTCGACGAGGTCGTAGGAGATCCCTGCGTCCTCGAGCGCCATCGTCCCGGCCTCGCGGGCCATGTCCGGGTAGTCCCAGTCCCGGCCACCCGGCTTCTCGAACTTGGTCATCCCGACACCGACCACGAACACCCTGCGACCCATGGCGCTTCCTCCTGATGCCTGACGCTTCCAGGGCGACGCGCCTCCGGAGCCGGGCCGCAGGCTAGAGGCCGGGCTCCGGTCGCGACTATTCGCGCCCGTAGAAGACCCGCTCGACGACCTGACGCGCGTGTCGGGTCAGGCGCCGGTAGTCGTCCCGCAGGGAGGCCTGCGGACGTTCGAGGTATCCGAGCAGGCGTGCGACCCGCTCGGCCTCCGCGGCATCGGTCGGGAGCGACTCGCGCTCCGATCCTGTCGCCAGGAAGCGCGCGTTCCGTGCGACGGAGCAGAACTCGAAGGACTCGCGCAGCGCGCCCGCGTCGCCGGGGTCGAGGATGTCGACCGCCACGAGCGCTTCGAGCGCGCTCATCGTCTCGGGGGTCCGCAGGGACTCATGCGCGCGGCCGTGCTCCAGCTGGAGCAGCTGGACCGCGAACTCGATGTCCGAGAGCGATCCCCGGCCGAGCTTGAGGTGGAACTGCGGGTCCTCGCCCGGTGGGATGCGCTCCTGCTCGATGCGCACCTTCATCCGCCGCACCTCGCGCACGGCCTCCTCGGGAAAGGTCTCGCGGTAGACGAAGGGCATCGCGAGCTCGGCGAACCGGGCCCCGAGCTCGGCATCGCCGGCCGCGGGCCGCGCCTTCACGAGCGCCTGGAACTCCCACGTGAGCCCGTACCGCTCCCAGTACCGCTCGAACCCCGCGAGGGACCGGGTGAGCGATCCCTGGCGGCCCTCCGGTCGGAGCGTCGCATCGATCGCGAAGGTGCGGCCCTCGGTCGTGCGTTCGCCGATCTCGACGAGCAGCGCCTCCGCAACCCGCTCGGCCTCGTTGAAGTCGGCCGGTCCGGCGCCCTCGTAGACGAAGAGCACGTCGAGGTCCGACGCGTAGGAGAGGTCGCGGCCGCCGAAGCGGCCCATGCCGATCACGGCGAAGGGGACCTTCGGCGCGAGCGAGACGAGCGACGCTTCCAAGCACGCCTCGGCCAGCGTCGAGAGGTCGCGCCCGGTCTCGACGAGGTTGGCGAACGAGAGCAGGTCGCGCGCGGCAACGCGCAGGAGCTCGCGGCGCTTGTAGCGCCGCAACCCGCTTCTGCGCGCGGTGGAGTCGGCCGCGCGCCACTCGACTGCGGCGACGGCCTCGTCGACGAAGCGCCCGCGCGGCTTGCGCGCCGCGAGCGCGTGGTCGTCGCCGAGCGTCTGCACGAACTCCGGTTGCCGCCGGAGTGCATCGCCGAGCATGCGGCTCGAACCGAGCAGCTGGCAGGTGCGCTGCGCGGCACCCGGCGTGTCCCGGAACACCAGGGCCAGGTTCGCAGCGCGCGCGGGACCTTCGGCGAGCCGACGGAGCTGCAGCAGCGCGAGGTCCGGGTCGGGCGAGGCCGAGCACCACTCGAGCAGCAACGGCAGCAGCTGCTCCATCAGCTTGGAGGTGCGGGTGAAGCCGCGGGTGAGCTCGTCGAGCGCGGCCCGCGTCGCGCGCAGGTCGAGGTAGCCGAGCGACGTCAGTCGATCCTCCGCGGCAAGCGTGCTGAGCGTGCCGGCGCGGCCCGAGAGCGCCTCGAGCAGCGGCCCGAAGAAGAGCTTCTCGTGGATCGAGCGGACGCGGGCCTGGTGGAACCGGTGCTCGGCATCGAGCTGGGCCAGGGCCGTCGCGCGCTCCTGGTCCCGGTACCCGAGCACTCGAGCGAGACGCGTGCGGGCTGCGGTGTCGGTCGGGAGGGTGTGGGTCTGCTGCTCGTCCCAGAGCTGGAGCCGGTGCTCGACCGTGCGCAGGAACCGGTACGCGGCGTCGAAGGGCACCGCGTCGCGCTCGGTGACGTACCCGGCCGCGACGAGCTGGGTCAGGGCTTCGAGCGTGTTGCCCGAGCGGATCGTCACGTCCTGTCGCCCGTGGACGAGCTGCAGGAGCTGCACCGCGAACTCGATGTCGCGGATCCCGCCGCGGCCCCGCTTGAGCTCGCGGTCCTCGAGCCCGCGGCGGTGCGTCTCGCCCTCCGAGCGGACCTTCATGGCGCGCACGGCCCGCACTGCGCCCACGCCGAGGACGTCCGGCCAGACGAACGGGCCGATGAGCTCGGTGAACCCGGCACCGAGCCCGGCGTCGCCTGCGACCGGGCGCGCCTTGATCAAGGCCTGGAACTCCCACGTCAGCGCCCAACGCTCGTACCAGGCGCGGAACCCGTCGAGGCTCCGGCTCAGCGGCCCCGCGCGCCCTTCGGGTCGGAGGTCGGGGTCGGTGCGGAACACGATCCCGGCGGGCGTCGGCTCGGCCATGATCGCGAGCACGCGCCGCGCCACGTGGTCGGCGGCCTCCTGGTCGCCGCGGTGGACGAAGAGCACGTCGACGTCGCTGGCGTAGTTGAGCTCGTGCCCTCCGAGCTTGCCCATGCCGATCACCGCGAGCGGGACCTCCGTGCCTTCGCCCGCGAGCGTGAGGGCCGTTCCGAGGCACGCTTCGGCCAGCGCCGCGAGCTCGCGCCCGACGGTCGGCAGGTCCGCGACCCCGAGCAGGTCGCGGGCCGCGATCCGCAGGTACTCGCGCCGCTTGGCGTGCCGGAGCGCGTCCGGATCGCCGACCGGAGCGAGCGCACGCGTGAAGTCCACGGTCGACCGCTCGCGTGGAAAGCCCTCCGCGTCGCGCAGCGGCTGCACGAGCCCCGGATCGCTGACGAGCGCCGCCACGAGCGACCTCGAGGCACAGGCGATGGCGATGAGCGCGTCGCGCACGAGCCGGTCGTCGCGCAGCTCCGCGGCCAGGTCGGGCTGCTCCTCGAGGATGCGCGAGAGCGCGGCGCGCGCCAGGTGCGGGTCCGCGGAGCGCTCCAGTGCCGAGCCGACCCCGGGCGCGTCGAGCACCGCATCGGGACGCGTCATCGGTTGCAGTGTCGCGCGCTGACACCGGGCCTCGTATCCTGGCGGGATGCCCCGGTTGCGCCTTGCGGCGGCCCAGCTCGACCTCGTCGTCGGCGATCTCGCCGGCAACGCGGCGCGGATCCTGGACACCTACGAGCGCGCCGACGCCGCGGGGTGCGACCTCGTCGCGTTCCCCGAGCTCGCCATCACCGGCTACCCACCCGAAGACCTGCTCCTGAAGCCCGCGTTCGTGGCGCAGGCCCTGGAGACCCTGGAGAAGGTGGCGGCGCGCACGGGTCGGCTCGCCGCGGTCGTCGGGTTCCCCGACGCGGGCCGTGACCTCTTCAACGCGGCGGCACTCTGCGCGCAGGGGAAGGTCCAGGGCGTGTACCGCAAGCACCTGCTTCCCAACTACGCCGTGTTCGACGAGCAGCGCTACTTCGCCCCGTCGACCGTCGACGGCCCGCTGTTCGTCGTCGGTGGCGTGCGGGTCGGCGTCACGGTGTGCGAGGACGCTTGGAGCCCGACCGGCCCGGTCATCAGCCAGGCGGCCGGTGGCGCGGAGCTGATCGTCAACGTCAACGCCTCTCCGTACTACGCGGGCCGGCTCCGCGAGCGCGAGACGATGCTCGCGACGCGCGCCGCGGACGCGCAGGTGCCGGTCGTCTACGTGAACCTCGTCGGCGGCCAGGACGAGCTCGTCTTCGACGGCGCCTCGATGGTGTTCGACGAGTCGGGCGCGCTGGTCGCGCGTGCGCCGCAGTTCGTCGAGGACCTGCTCATCGTCGACCTCGACGTCCGTCCCGGCTTCCGGCGCCGCCTGCTCGACCCACGCGGGCGGGCCACGACGAGCCCACTTCCCGAGGTGCCGGTGAGCGAGGCGCAGATCGCGGCGCCGCACGATGCGCCTCGCGTCGCGCCGGTGCTCGAGCCGGTCCACGAGGTGTACGAGGCGCTCGTCCTGGGGACCCGCGACTACGTCGCCAAGAACGGCTTCCAGCGCGTGCTGATCGGCCTGTCGGGCGGCATCGACTCGAGCCTCGTCGCCGCGATCGCCGCGGACGCCCTCGGCCCCGAGCGCGTCACGGGCGTGCTCATGCCCTCGCGCTACTCGAGCGACGGCAGCGTCGCCGATGCCGAGCTGCTGGCGGCCAACCTGGGCATCGAGGCGATGACCGTCCCGATCGAGGACGCCCACGAGGCGTTCACCCACCTCCTCGAGCCCGCGTTCGTGGGGACGGAGCCCGGGCTGGCCGAGGAGAACCTCCAGGCCCGCATCCGGGGCACGCTGCTCATGGCCATCTCCAACAAGTTCGACTGGATGGTCCTCACCACCGGCAACAAGAGCGAGATGGCGACGGGCTACAGCACGCTCTACGGCGACATGGCCGGCGGCTTCGCGGTGATCAAGGACGTCCCCAAGATGCTCGTCTACGCGCTGTGCGTCGACCGCAACCGGCGCGCCGGTCGGGCGCTCGTCCCCGAGTCCGTCCTCGAGAAGCCCCCGAGCGCCGAGCTGCGTCCGGACCAGCAGGACGCGGACTCCCTCCCGCCGTACCCGGTGCTCGACGCCGTGCTCGAGGACTACGTGGAGCAGGACCTGTCGGCCGGGGAGATCGAGGCGGCCGGTTTCGACCGCGACACCGTCGACCGCGTCGTCAAGCTCGTCGATCGCAGCGAGTACAAGCGTCGCCAGGCGGCACCGGGGATCCGGGTCTCCGCCAAGGCGTTCGGCAAGGACCGCCGACTTCCGATCACGAACCGCTGGCCGGGCTGACCGGCGGCTCGGCGTGACCGAGAGGGTGCGACCCGCATCGGGCGTGCGCGGGTTCCTCCCGGAGATCGCGATCGCGATCGCGGCGTTCCTCTACGGGGTCACGTTCTCGATCGTGCAGGACGCGCTCGACCGGACGACACCCATGGGGTTCAACCTCATGCGCTTCGCGATCGGCGCGGCCGTGCTCGCCCCGTTCGCGCTCCGGCGGTCCTGGAAGGGGCCGCAGCGGCGCGGCACGGACACGTTCACCACGTTCGTCCTCGCGGGGGCGTCGCTCGGAGTGATCGCGGCGTTCGCCTACCTGACCCAGAACGTCGGGCTCGAGCACACCTCGACGTCGAACTCGGCGTTCATCACCGGCCTCTTCGCGGTCTTCACGCCGATCATCGAGGCGATCGTCTACCGGCGGTTCCCGCGCCAGGGAATCGTGCTCGCGGTCGGGATCTCGATCGTCGGCCTGTTCCTCCTCACCGGCGCGGAGCTGTCGATGAGCTACGGCGACGCGATCACGCTGGTCACCGCGGTCCTCTTCGGGGCCTGGTACGTGCGCACCGGCGTCGTGGCGAACCGCTTCGACATCCTCGGGCTCACGACCGTCCAGCTCGCGGTGGTCGCGCTCGTCTCGATCCCCTTCGTGCTCGTCGACGGGATCGGCACCGTCGACGGTGGGGTCATCCTCACCGTGATCTTCACCGGCGTCGGCTGCTCCGCAGTGGCGTTCAGCCTCTCGGCGTGGGCCCAGCGCACGATCGACGCGTCGCGGGCGAGCATCCTGAACCTGCTCGAGCCCGTGGTCGCCGGGGTCGTGGGCTACGCGCTCGGCGAGCGGCTGGGGGTCGTCGGCTACGCCGGAGCGGCCCTGATCCTGGCCGGGATCCTCGTCGCCGAGCGCGGGACCCATACGGCCGCGGCGCGGGGCGCCACCGACCCGAGCGCCCGAGGTACTTGACCGCCCGGTCAAGAGAGACGAAGAATGCGCCGATGCCCGAAGTGACCAGCCGGTAACCGCGCGCCGGAGATCACACCCGCAACCAGGACAGGACCTCTCTGCGATGGCCGATCCCCTCAAGCCCCGTCCCGCGTTCGCACCGTGGGACCGACGCGAGATCCCCGGCCTGTTCGACGTGGAGGAGTCGGCCCGGCGGGTCGGCATCTACAAGTGGATCGAGATGCGGCTCTTCGAGACGCTCGGCGGCTGGGTCGCGACGGTGCCCGAGCTCGACGTGAAGCTCGTGCTCGGCCGGCACTGCTACCACCACGCCTGGCACGCCGAGCTGTGGGACAAGCGGCTCCCCGAGCTGCGCGAGATGAACACGACGCGCCTCACCGTCCCCGCGAACGACGCCATGGAGGAGTTCATGGAGTCGATCCGGGAGCCCGAGGCTCCGGAGCTGACCATCGAGAAGCTCGTCGGCGTGTACCGCGTCCTGATCCCGCGGAAGGTGGCGGCCTACACGTACCACCTCAACGCGACGAGCCGGATCACGGATGCACCGACCCAGCGCTCGCTCGGCTTCATCCTCCAGGACGAGCACGCGGACTGGACCGAGGGCGAGATGCTCTTGCAGTCGCTGATCGAGACCGAGGACGAGGTCGACCGCGCCGCCCGGCGCCAGGTCGAGCTCGAGAAGATGGTGCTGCGGGCGGGTGGGATCACCGGCCCGGGTACGCTGGGTGAGGTTCCCGAGAGCGTGGGCGCCCAGGTGGAAGGAGCCACCGCATGAGCTCCTCGACGACTTCCTGCATCAGGGGGACACGATGAAGAAGAACCTTCCGCCGAGCGAGCTGGCCCGGGACTCCCGCTTCGTGCGGTCCACGATCATGGACGCGATCATGGACCCGCGGAACCTCGCGATGTCCGAGCGCGATCTCGGTTCCGCCAAGCTCCAGCCGGGCCGCCCGGCCGCCGCCGACCGGGCCCGCAACCTGATGCACGGGATCTTCACCGGCGAGATCCAGGCGCTCGAGGGCGCCGGTCGCACCACCTTCGACTTCGACGACGACGAGGCACCGTTCGCGCTGAAGCTCGACATGGCCCGGCAGTGCTGGGACGAGAGCCGTCACGTCGAGATCTCGGTGAAGCTCGGCGACTGGATGGGCACCGAGATCGGCGAGTTCAACGAGGCGACGTTCCTCTACGAGGCCGCCTGCGCGACCGACCCGATCCTGCGGCTCTGCGGGGTCAACCGCGCGCTCGAGGGCCTGGCGATCGACGTGTTCAACACCATGCGCGAGTTCGGCGACATCTCCGGCGACCCGATCCTCGAGTTCTGCGAGGACTGGATGCTCGCCGACGAGGTGACCCACGTGAAGATGGGCTCGGACTGGCTGCGCCGCCTGACCGAGAACGACCCGGAGCGGCGTGAGCGTGCGCTCGAGTTCCAGCGCGGGGTCGACAAGCTCTTCAGCCTGGGTGGCTTCCGGGGCGAGACCGAGGAGAACCCGATCCAGCTCGCCCGCAAGCTGCGCGCGATGGCCGGCTTCTCCACCGACGAGATCGACGAGATCTCCGAGATCTCGGTGCAGGCGCAGGAGGACGCGCGGGCGATGTCCGCCGGGGCCGCCCCCTCCTCGTGAGCCACTCGATCAGCCTCACCCCCGAGGCCTTCACGCTGGTCAAGTACGACGCGGCGGAGCTGCTCGCGATCGCGGAGGCCGCGGCGACGTCGGTCGGCGTTCCCGACGACGTGGCGATCTCGATCGAGGTGGACGAGGCGCTGCCCAACCCGCTGATCGCGTCGTTGGTCGACGACGTCGACGGCACGCTCACCTGCTGGTTCACCGGCGGGACCTTCGAGGACCCCCAGCGCCAGGCCGAGCTGCAGCGCGACACCGCCAAGGTCGAGCTCGCCGCGGCGTTCCTCCGCGGCCGGGACCGGCTCGGCGGCGGCTTCGAGGGCGCGCCGCCCGACGGGGAGATCTCGGACCGCCAGCGCGCCATCTGGGACGTCTACACCGACGGCCGCCTCGCCCGGCAGGGCTACCGGCTCAACCAGGCCCGGCGCCGGTACGCGTACCGCCTGCAGGCGGGCTTCAACGACGTCGCCGACGCCGAGTACGAGCAGGCCTGGGTCGCAGGCGCGATGAGCTGGGACGCGCTCCTCGCAGTGGAGGCCCGGCTCGCCGACGCGGACCCGCGACCGGTCTCCAAGAAGCCGATCCGGCGCGAGTCGCTCCGCCCCTCCTGAGCCTTCCGACCTACTCGAGGTCGTGGGCGGAGATGGCCTCGTAGAGGTCGAGGTCCGGCGCGCTCGCGAGCAGCGGCGTCGCGGCGGTGGCCATGTCGACCATGACCGGGTCGTCGAGGTGGGCCCGCTGCGCGTCGGCGTCGTCCCACTTCTCGACGACCAGCAGCTTGCCGGGCGTGCTCGCGGAGGCCACGAGGTCCACGTTGCGGCACCCGCGCACGCCCCGGGTCAGCACCACGTATTGGGCGAGGACCGCACCGAGCTCGGCCTCGCGGCCGCTTCGGGCCTGGTAGATCCCGGCCACCACCCAGATCTCGACGTCGTCGGCCATGGGTTCGCAGCCCCTTCCTTCGCCGGGTCGGGGCAAGGTACCCGCCCCGGTCCACCACCCGCTTCGCGGCGAGCTCCGGGGCCGTCGTCGTGTAGACTTGAAACCCCTCTCCGGCCTACGTCCGACGTCCACACACCTGTGGATAAAGCTCCTTGACGGGGTCGGTATCGTACAGACACGACGAGGGGGCGGGTCACCGGGAAGAAATTCCCTGCGGGCACCCGTTGTTCTTTATCCACAGAGTTCCACTGCTGAGAGGGTGTTCCTGCGTGGCGAAGGAGCGCGTCGAGCGCGACGAAGAAGATCTCGTACGGCTGTATTTGACCGATATCGGCCAGTACCCCCTCCTGACCAAGGACGACGAGGTACGGCTGGCCCAGCAGATCGAGCGCGGCAACGAGGCGCGTGCCGATCTGGAGGCGGGCGGCAAGGGCCTCACCCCGGCGAAGAAGCGCGAGCTGCGGCGCGGCGCCCGTGAGGGCGACGACGCCCAGCGGACGTTCGTCCAGTCCAACCTGCGGCTCGTGGTCTCGATCGCCAAGAAGTACCAGGCGTCGGGCCTGCCCCTGCTGGACCTGATCCAGGAGGGCAACCTCGGCCTGATGCACGCGGTCGAGAAGTTCGACTGGCGCAAGGGGTTCAAGTTCTCCACGTACGCGACCTGGTGGATCCGCCAGGCGATCACCCGCGGCATCGCGAACACCGGGCGGACGATCCGCCTCCCGGTCCACGCGGGGGACACGCTCGCCCGGCTGCAGAAGGCGCGCTCGCGCCTGGAGCTGAAGCTGGGCCGGCCCGCGACGCTGGCCGAGCTCTCGGCCGAGGTCGAGATGCCCGAGGACAAGGTCACCGAGGCCCTGCGCTTCGCGGCCGAGCCCCTCTCGCTGTCGGAGCCGTTGCGCGAGGACGGCGACGCGGAGCTCGGTGACATCGTCGAGGACCGCTCGGCGGAGTCCCCGTTCGAGGTCGCGGCGACTGCGCTGCTGCCCGCGGAGATCGAGAAGCTGCTGGCTCCGCTCGACGAGCGCGAGCGGCAGATCCTCGCGCTGCGATTCGGCCTGGACCGGGGCGAGCCCCGGACGCTCGAGGAGGTCGGGGAGTACTTCAACCTGACCCGGGAGCGGATCCGCCAGATCGAGGCCCGCGCGATGAGCAAGCTGCGCCACCCGTCGGCCGACACCGGCGCCCGCGACCTGCTCGCCGTCTAGCTCTCCAACTTCATTCTCGGCACGTACGAGCACCGCACCGGTGCTCCAGCGTGCCGAGTTTGTCGTTGCGGGCCGGACCCGGTGCGCCTAGTGCTCGGCGAACTGGATGAACTCGTACGGGTACCCGAGCCGGAACGCGCTCGCCCACGCGAGGGTGTCGCGCTGCGGCTTCTCGAGCTGCCACCCGACCGCGGCGAGGTTGTCGTCGAGCTGGGTCAGGTTGCGCGCCCCGATGATCGGCGCCGTGATCCCCGGCCGGTTCACCACCCAGTTCAGCGCGACCTGGGCCGGGGTCTTGCCGATCTCGGCCGCGACCTTGCCGACCGCGTCCACGATGTTCCAGGCCCGGTCGTCGAGCCGGTAGGTGAACGTGATCGGGTTCTCGGTGTCCGCACCGCGGGTGTCGACGGGGAAGTCCTCGTCCTTGCGGTACTTCCCGCTGAGGATGCCGCCGGCGAGCGGGCTCCACGGCAGGACCGCGAGGCCCTCCTCCTTGCACTGGGGCAGCAGCTCGCGCTCGATGTCGCGGGTGATCAGCGAGTACTCGGGCTGGAGGCTGACGAAGGGCTCCCAGTCGTGCAGCGCGGCGATCCCGAGCGCCTTGGCCAGGTGCCATCCGGCGAAGTTGCTCGCGCCGAGGTAGCGGACCTTGCCCTCGTGCACCAGGTCGTTCAGGGTCGAGATCGTCTCCTCGAGCGGCGTGCGCGGGTCCCAGCAGTGCACCTGGTAGAGGTCGATCCAGTCGGTGCCGAGCCGGCGCAGCGACGCCTCGACCTGGGCGCGGATGTTGCGCCTCGAGAGGCCGACGTCGTTCGGGCCCTCGCCCATCGGGAAGCGGACCTTGGTCGCGAGGATCACCTCGTCGCGCCGGGAGCCGAGCGCACGACCGGTGATCTCCTCGGAGAGACCCGCCGAGTAGACGTTCGCGGTGTCGACGAAGTTGCCGCCCGCGTCGAGGAACCGGTCGACGATCGTCTTGCTCGTCGCCTCGTCCGCCTCGTTGCCGAACGTCATCGTGCCGAGGCAGAGCTCCGACACCCGCACTCCGGTCGATCCGAGCCGTCGCTGCTCCATGGGTCCTCCTGGTCGGGGGGCGGGTCAGCTCCGGGTCGCGCCGACCGCGCTGCAAGTCGTGCCCGCCCGGCTCGGGAGCTTCCAAGCCGGGTTGGGGGCTACGTCTCGCTACCGCGGCGATGCGGGTGAGCGCAAGCGCGGCGACCGCGTCGATGACCAGCCCGAGGTACTTGGCCGCGGACCGGAGATGTCTGACAACCCCGGCCGTCCGTCGGGCGTCGGAACCGGTGATGATGGCCGACATGACCGCGGCGGGTGAGGGGCGCGCCGACCCGGCGCGCCCGGACCGGGATCTCGTCCTCGGTGAGCTGCACCGGCAGCACTACCGGAGCCTGGTGCGCCTCGCGTGCCTGCTGCTCGACGAGCGGGGAGCCGGCGAGGACGTCGTGCAGGAGGCGTTCGTGCGGGTCTACCGCGCCTGGGCGGGCGTCGAGCAGCCCCTCACCTACCTCCGGTCGACCGTCGTGAACCTCTCCCGGTCCCAGCTGCGCCGCCGCCTCGTCGCGCGGCGGCGGGTCGAGCCGGTCGCGGCACCGGCGGTGTCGCCCGAGGAGCACGCGGTGCTGCTCGACGACCACCGGGAGGTGATCGACGCGATGCGGCGGCTGCCGCGCCGCCAGCACGAGTGCCTCGTGCTCCGCTACTACCTCGACCTCTCGGAAGCGGAGATCGCGTCGACGCTCGGGATCTCCAACGGATCGGTGAAGTCGCACTCCAGCCGCGGCTTGTCCGCGCTGGCGCGTCACCTGGAGGGACGGACATGAAGATCGAGGACCGCGTGCGCGGCGCGTTGCACGAGTACGCCGACCGCATCGAGCCCGAGCCCGGCTCCTGGGCGCGCATCGAAGCGCGGCTCGACGACGCGCCCCGCCCACGGCGGCGGGCGCGCCGCCCGCTCGTGCTCGCGGGTGTTGCGGTGGCCCTGATCGTCGTGGTGGTCGGCGCGCTGGTGGTGCGAGCCCGCGACGACGGTGTGCACGTCTCGACCGTGCCGAGCACCGTCACGTCCGCGCCACCGCCGGTCGCGCCGACCTCACCACCGAACGGTGTGCTCGTCGGCAAGCGCGGTGGCGAGCTCGTCGTGCTCGGCGAGCAGGACGGTCAGCAGCACAGCTCGCTCGGGACCTTCGCAGGGATCTCGACCCTCACCGCGTCGCCCGACGGGCGTCAGGTGTTCTTCTCGGCGACCGGCACGAGCGGCGCGTGCCGCGCCCCGTACCAGGACGTGACGAAGCTGGTGCCCGAGACCGGCGCGACCGAGCGGATCGAGGGGGGTGCGGGCGTCGCGGCTGTCAGCCCCTCGGGGGAGTGGCTCGTGACGGGGGTCGTCTGCGACGGACCGTCGCTCGGGTTCACGAACCTGGTCACGCATGCGGCGTACGGCAGTGACGCGCTCGGGAGCCGGTCGACGGAGCGATCCGCATCCATCGACGTCGTCGACCCCCTCGGCTGGTCACCGGACTCGCAACGGGTCGTGTACCGCGTCCACCTGAAGGATGACGCGAAGCCGCACTTCTACGTCGGGCGGCTGTGGCCGATCGTGCCGCAGGCGCAGACCGAGGTCGTCGAGCTGCCCGGTGGGCCTGCGGTCACGGCCGCGACCTTCGTCGACGACGACACCGTCGCGCTGGCCGAGACGACGGGGGCGGGCTCGACCGAGGTCCGGCGCTGGACGGTCGCGCCGGGTTCGACCGAGCTCCCGTCGACCGTGCTGTTCCGGGTCCGCGGGCGGGTGGTCTCGCTCGTCGCCGACCCGAGCGGCCAGCACTTCCTGGCCGTCACCTCGGCCGGTGAGCTGTACCGCTGGAGCCGGGGGGAGGACCGGCCGACCCGGCTCGGTGACGACGTCGCCGCCGCGGCCTGGTTGCCCTGGTCGTAGGGCCGCGGACGGACCCGTCACGCTTCCGTGGGCACGGGTAGCATCGGGGGCCTCACTTCGAGGCGATCGAAAGGGCCCCCCGTGAAGAAGCTCCTCCTGCTGATGCTCGTCCTCGCCATCGGCGCCGCAGTGGCGTACAAGGTGCGCGAGGCCTGATCCGGGTCTCCACCCGAGGGCAGCACGAACACCGAGACGGGTCCGCAGCCGCGGGCCCGCCCTCGCGTCAGGGCTCCTGCGTGAGCGAGTCCTCGTAGCGGTTCGCGAACAGCGCGGGCGCACCACCGGTGTGCCAGAAGAGCACGGTCTCCCCGGCGCCGATCCGGCCGTCGTGCAGCCGTTCGAGCAGCGCCGCCATCGCCTTCCCCGAGTACACCGGGTCGAGCAGGATGCCCTCGGTGCGCGCGACGGTGCGGATCGCGTGCGCACAGTCGTCCGACAGCGCGCCGTAGCCCGCGCCGACGTGGTCATGATCGACGATGACGGTCGTGGACGGCGCGGCACGCCCGGCCGACGCCGCGGCTTCCGACGCGAGCCGCGGCACGGCGGTGTCGAGGTCGGGCCGGGTGCCGACGTCGACGCCCACGACGCGCGTGTGGCTGCCGGCACCGAGGCCGGCGAGCAGGCCGGCGTGCGTGCCGCCGGAGCCGTCGGCCACGAAGATCCAGTCGGGATCGTCGTCGACCTGGGCGCGCAGCTCGTCGACCGCGAGTGCGTACGCCACGACACCGGTCACCGACGCGCCACCGACGGGGATCGCGAACGGATTGCCACCTCCGGCGCGGAGCTCCTCGGCGAGCGCCTCGATCGAGGCCTCGATCTCGTCGTACTCCCGCGCGGCAGTGAAGTGGATGGTCGCGCCGAACAGCTCGTCGAGCAGCAGGTTGCCGTCCCGACGGTGCTCCTCGCGCCCAGCCAACGCGAGATGGCATCCGAGCCCGAGCCGGCTCGCGGCGGCCGCAGTGATCCGCGCGTGGTTGCTCTGGGCGCCGCCGCCGGTCACCAGGGTGTCGCATCCGTGCGCGAGCGCTTCGGCACCGAGGAGCTCGAGCTTGCGGGCCTTGTTGCCGCCGAGCGCGAGGCCGGTGTGGTCGTCGCGCTTGACGAGCAGGCGCGCCGGCGAAGCGACGGCCGCGGTCAGCCGGTGCATCGCCGCCAGCGGCGTCGGCAGCGTCGCGAGCTCGGTGCGCGCGGTCAACGGGCGCGCGCGGTGGCGCGGCGCCACCACACGTACGCCGCCGCGCCGACCCCTGCCGTCGCGACGACGGAACCAACCGCGATCGCCGGGCCCTTCGGCGGGACGGGGACGCGGTCGCGGAGGCGGACGGGCCGCTGGAAGACCCGGATCTCCCAGCCCCGCTCCCCGGCCTCGCGCTCGAGCTCCTTGTCGGGGTTCACTGCCACCGGGTGGCCGACCGCCTCGAGCATCGGCAGGTCGGTCACCGAGTCGCTGTACGCGTAGGACGCGGCGAGGTCGATGTCCTCGCGCGCGGCGACCTTGCGGATCTCCTCCGCCTTGAACGGGCCGTACGCGTAGAACGCGAGCTCGCCGGTGTAGTTGCCCTCCTCGTCCACCTCGGCGCGGGTCGCGATGACCTCGTTGGCACCGAGGAACTCGCCGAGCGGCCCGACGACCTCGAACGGCGCCGACGACACGATCACGACGCGCCGGCCGGCGGCCTGGTGCTGGTCGAAGAGCTCGAGCGCCTCCGCGAACACGATCGGCGAGATGACCTCGTCCAGCGTCTCGCGCACGATGTCCGCGATGTGGGCCTGGTTCCAGCCCCGCGTGAGCGCGAGCATCGCCTCGCGGAGCTTCTCCATCTTCGCCTCGTCCGCTCCGACGAGCATGAAGACGATCTGCGCGTAGATGCTCTTGACGATCGCGCGCTTCGAGAGCAGGCCCTCGCGGTAGAACGGCCGCCCGAACGCGAGGACCGAGCTCTTGGCGATGATCGTCTTGTCGAGATCGAAGAACGCCGCCTCAGTCACGCGTCGGAGGATACGACCTCCCCCTTGACAGCGCGTCGTCCAACCGGCAACCTGGCCGTCTTCCCTCCCGGCCGCTCCCGGTGCACCCGTCGCGGTGCCCGAGCCGCCAACCTTCTTCCCTCCGTGCTTCCCCGGCTCGTTGTCGTCGCGCGCTCGCGCGGCGCGACACGAAGGGAGAGGGAGTGGCCCTCCTCACGTTGTGGTCCCCGAAAGGCGGCTCCGGTACGTCCGTGTTCGCCGCCGCCTGCGCGCTCGTGCTCGCCCGCGACCACGGGGCGCGCCTCGTGGACCTCGGCGGCGACCAGCCCGCCATCTTCGGCCTGGGTACGGAGCCCGGCACCGGCGTCAGCGACTGGCTGGACCTCGGCCCGGGCGCACCGACCGAGGCGCTCGACCGGCTCGCGGTGGAGGCGGCGCCCGGGATCGCGCTCGTCCCCCGAGGCGGCGAGCGGCCGGCGCTGGCCCCCCGGCCCGCGGCCGAGGCCGGTGCGGCGCTCGCGGTCGCCCTCCGCGACGGCCCGGTCCCGACCCTCGTCGACGCGGGGGTCGCGCACGGCCCGGCGGCGCGGGCGCTGCTCGAGGTGTCGGACGCCACGATCGTCGTGGTCCGCGGGTGCTACCTGACCCTGCGGCGATCGGTGCGCCATCCCGCGCTGGGTCGCGCCGCGGGCCTGGTCGTGGTCGAGGAGCCCGGGCGGGCCATCGGGGCGAAGGAGATCGCGGACGTGCTCGGGCGGCCGGTGATCGCCCGGGTCCCGGCCCGCGACGCGATCGCCCGCGCGGTGGATGCCGGCGTGCTCGCGCACCGGCTGCCGGACGCGCTCGCCCGGCCCGCGGTCACCGCGCTGCGCGCGGTCGGCCTGCTCTGGGACCAGCGGGGCGCGGCGGCGTGACCATGACCCGACTCGAGGGACCGGGCACCGACGACGCGCTCCGCCGATCGGTCCACCAGCAGCTGATGGGGACGGAGGCGGTCGAGCAGCTCGTGGGGGTGCCCGCGGCGGAGCTCCGCCGCCGGCTCGGGGACCTCCTGCACCAGGTGGACCCGCTGCTGACGCCGACCCGGCACGAGCGGCTCGTCCGGGAGCTGGTCGACGAGGTGGCGGGCCTGGGCCCCCTCGAGCCGCTGCTCGCCGATCCGGCCGTGACCGAGATCATGGTCAACGGCTCCGGCGGGTGCTTCGTCGAGCGGGCCGGCCGCCTGGAGCCCGTCCCGGTCGTCCTCGACGACGCGGCGGTGATGCGGATCGTCGAGCGGATCATCGCGCCGCTCGGCCTCCGGTTGGACCGGGCGTCGCCGATGGTCGACGCGCGGCTCGCCGACGGCTCGCGGCTCCACGCGGTGATCCCACCGCTCGCGATCGAGGGCGCGTGCGTGACGATCCGGCGCTTCGGCTCGCGCCGGATCGGCATCGACGCGTTCGCACCCGGGCCCCGCGCCTCGGCCTTTCTCCGCTGGGTGGTCACGGCCGGATGGAACGTCCTCGTCTCGGGCGGGACGAGCTCGGGGAAGACCACCCTGCTCAACGCGCTCTCGGGCGCCGTGGACCCGGCGGAGCGGATCATCACGATCGAAGAGACCGCGGAGCTCACGCTGGGGCAACCTCACGTCGTGCGCCTCGAGGCCCGCCCGCCCAATGCCGAAGGCGCCGGTGCGGTGTCGGTGCGGGATCTCGTGCGCACCGCGCTGCGGATGCGACCCGATCGGCTCATGGTCGGCGAGGTCCGGGGCGCGGAGGCGCTCGACCTCCTGCAGGCGCTCAACACCGGCCACGACGGCTCCCTCTCGACGATCCACGCGAACGGCCCGGTCGACGCGCTCCGGCGGCTCATGACGCTCACGATGTTCAGCGGGTTGCCGATCCCGTTCGCCGCCATCGCCGAGCAGGTTGCGGCGGGCATCGACGTCGTGGTCCAGGTCGAGCGGGGTCGGCACGGGGATCGGCGGATCGTGGCGATCGCCGAGGTCCGGCCCCCGTCGGCGGTGATCGAGACGCGCGACCTGTTCGTGGCGAGGGGGGACGAGCTCGTGCCGGTCGGTGTCCCGGACCGGGCGGCGCGGCGGCGCGACGCGCCGCGTCCGGACGGGAGCTGGACCCGGTGACCGCCGCGGCCCTGGCGGTGATCGGTGTCGTCGCGACCATCGGGCTCGTGCTCGCCGCCCGCCGCGCGCCGGCGCTCGAGCGGGCCCGTCGGCTCAGGGCCCGTTCCCGGCTCCGCCTGCCCGCTCGCGTGAGGGACCGGCTCGCGGTCGCGCTCGCCCGAGCCGACGTGGACCTGAGCCCGGACGACGCGGTGCGGCTCTGGCTGCTGGCCACCGTGGTGGGCGCGGGCCTGGCGACGGCGGTCAGCCCGATCGCGGCTGCGCCGGTGGGGCTCGGTCTCCTCGCGGGGGGACCGTCGGCACTGTGGTGGGCACGCGGGCGGGCCGACGGGCGCGTCGTGCAGGCCCTGCCGGCCACGCTCGAGCGCGTGTCGGCGTCGTTGCGCGCCGGGGCCACGGTCGGCGAGAGCCTCGGCGAGCTCGCGGGAGGATCCGGGCCGCTCGCGCCGGATCTCCGTCGGGTCACCGCACGCGCCCGGCTCGGAGTCGGCCTCGCGGACGCGCTGGCGCGCTGGGCGGACGAGCGCCCGCTCCCGGGCGTGCAGGCCGTCACCGGTGCGCTCGCGCTGGCGGTCGGCATCGGAGGCGCGTGCGCGTCCGCGCTCGAAGGGCTGGCGGAGTCGTTGCGCGCCCGCGAGGCGGCGCTGCGAGAGGCACACGCGCTCTCGGCCCAGGCGCGGATGTCCGCAGTGGTCGTAGGCAGCGCGCCGATCGCCTACCTCACGTTCGTGAGCCTCACGGATCCCGGATCCGTGCACGCGCTGGTCGGCACCGGCGCGGGCCGGGTCTGCCTCCTGGTCGGCATCACGCTGGAGGCGCTCGCCGCGATCTGGATGCGTGCGCTGCTGCGGGGCATCGCGTGAGCCCGCTGCTCCTGGCCGCCGCGTGGGGCGCCGTGCTCGCGGCACCGCTCGTCGTCGCGGCGCGGCGGGCAGCGGCCAGGGCGCGCGTCCGTCCACTCCGCCCGAGGATGGAAACGGGTTCCCCCCGTCGCCGCGGGCCCCGTCTCCCCGCGCCGGTCCGGCGGGTCGGGCGCCGATGGGTCGCGATCCGCCGCGAGCATCGGCACCGCGACGTCGTCGGGCGCGAGGTCCCTCTCGTCCTCGACCTGCTCCAGGTCGCGGTCGGCGCGGGTTGCACCCCCTACCGGGCGCTCGAGCTCACCGCCCGCTGGGGTCCTCCGACCGCGGCCGCGGCGTTCGGGTCCGCGATCACCGCGACGCACGTCGGGAGCTCGCTCACGGACGCGCTCGGCACGGTCGCGACCGAGCTCCCCCCGCTCGGACCCGTCACCGACGTCCTGCTCGCCAGCGACCGGCTCGGCGCGCCGGCCGGCCCCGCCCTCACCCGGCTCGCCCGCGAGGTGCGGGCGGACCTCCGGCGCCGCGCCGAGGCGCGGGCCCGGACGCTGCCGGTCAAGCTCCTCTTTCCCCTCGTCTTCCTCGTCCTGCCGGCCTTCGGACTGCTGACCGTCGTGCCGGCCTTGCTCGGCGCGCTCGCGCACACCTGAGCCGCGACTTCCCCCTCGACCCGCACGGAGCGACTTCAAGGAGGTCCCATGCTCCGACGTCTCCTCGCGGCCCTCGGCCGCACCTTCACCACCGCACGAGCCACCACGAGCGAGCTCGGCCAGACGACCGCGGAGTACGCGCTCGTGATCCTGGGCGCCGCGGCGCTCGCGACCCTGCTCATCACCTGGGCGACGAAGTCGCACGCGATCACGAAGCTGTTCGACACGGTCATCGGCAAGGTGCTCGGGTAACCGATGCTGCGCCGGGAACGCCACCCGGACTGGGCCTGCCCCCGCGAGAGGGGGCAGGCCACAGTCGAGCTCGCGCTGGTGCTGCCGCTCGTCGTGTTCGGCCTGCTGGCGATTCTGCAGGTCGGTCTGGTGGCCCGCGACCAGGTAGCGGTCGTCCACGCAGCCCGGGAAGCCGCGCGTGCCGCCAGCGTCGATCCCGATGCCGGCCGAGCCACGAGCGCGGCGCGCCGGGTGCTCGCGGATGCCGACGTCCACGTCGGTTCCCGCCCTGCGGTCGGTCAGCCGATCACGGTGGACGTCACGTACCACGACCGGACCGACGTGCCCTTGGTCGGCGCGGTCTTCCCCGACCTCGACCTGCACGCGCGTGCAGTGATGCGGGTGGAGCGATGAGAAGCCAACCGGGAGAGCGCGGATCGGTCACGGTGCTGGCAGTCGTCGCCCTGGTGTTCGCCGGCGTGCTCACGCTGGGCGTGGCCCGCCTGGGTGCCGCCGCCGGCGACAGCGCCCGCGCCGACACCGCCGCGGACGCGGCCGCGCTCGCCGCGGCCGGGATGCTCGCCCGCGGCGGCGATGCATCGGCAGCTTCGGCTGCGGCCGCCGAGAGCGCGGTGCACAACGGTGGCCGGCTCGAACGGTGTTCGTGCGTCGGCACCCGTCCGAGCGTCGACGTCCGAGTCGGCGACGCGATCGGCCGGGCCCGGGCCGAGATTCGCTTCGAATGCTTCGCCGACCCGGAGAGCTGCTGACGCACCACCGGTCCGGCAAGCTCTCGGGCCGGGCGCCGCCACGGCAGGACCTCCGGCGCCGCACTAGGTTCCCGCGTGGCTTGAGGTCGAGTGCGGGACGCTCGAAGGAGGTCCGTTCATGGATGCTCGAGTTGGCGGTGGGCGTCGTCGGGGAGGCCGCTGGTTGCGACGGGGCACGGTCGTCGCCGCGGTAGCGGTGGTAGGTGCGCTGATGCTGGCCTCGTGCGACTGGACGCAGCCCGGTTTCGCGCCGGGCAAGAGCTACGACAACCCGTCGGAGTCGACACTCACGCCCGGGACGGTCGGGTCGTTGCACGCGCTGCGATCGATCTCGGTGCCCACTGGGTCGAACCCGGCGCCGATCGTCCTGGGCGACTCGGTGGTGGTGACCAGCCAGGCTGCGGGCAAGCGCGGCCGGGCGACCGTGTCGTCGTATTCGACGGCGACCGGCGCGCGGCACTGGTCGACCAGGGTCTTGGCCGCGTCAGCAGGCGTGAGCGCGCCGGTGGCGTCGGGCTCGACGGTCGTCGTCGGTGCGGTGAGGGCCGACGGCCGCGGTCGCGTCGTCGGTGTGGCCGTCGCCGACGGCAGCATCCAGTGGACCAGCGATCTCCCGGCGACGTGCACGACCGCCTGCTCGAGTGTCACCAACCAGGTGCAGAGGGCTCCAAGCGTGACGGTCGTCGGGCAGAAGGTCGTGGTCGTGCAAGACACGGACAACAACAACAGCTGCACCGGCAGCTACTGGCGGTTGTCGGCGCTCGACCCCGCGTCCGGTGCCGCCAGCTGGACCGAGCCGGTGGTGGAGGGGGCGAACTCCTCGCCCCTCGTTGCCGCTGCGGGCAGCACGGTGCTGCTCGCCTACTCACTCCCGGCGGCGGGGACGAAGTGCGACTTCGCAGACCTCTTCCTTCACGACGACGCCTATGACCCGCAGACGGGGTCGCTGACCTGGTCGGCCCGCCTCGCACTGGGCAGCGGACTGCCGGGCAGCGCCCTCTTCACGGCGGTCGGCGCCAACGGTCGGTACTACGGCAGCTACCTCACCAACCAGTCCGAGATGGGTCAGGGTTCGTTCGACGCGGACACCGGCGCGTTCCTGGGGCCTTCCACCGCCGACGTTCTCAGTGCGGTGACCGGGTCGCTCGCCCTGTCCGGCCTCGGACCGTCGGTCGTGGCCACCCAGTTGAGCGACGGATCGGTGAGGTGGAGCACGGCCTTCCCCAGCGGATCGGTCGGCCATCTCGGACCGACCGTCGCGGGACAGGTCGTGTACGCCGTCACCGATGGTGGGGCGGCCGGGTTCTCGCTGCGCACCTACGACGCCGGCACCGGTGCGGCGCTCGCTGCGGTGCCGGTCGTCGGATCGGAGAGCCGCCCCGTCGTCTCGAACGGGCACGTCTACCTGATCGAGGGGACGACGCTGCACGTCTACGGCGTCGCCTGACGGAAGACCGGTGTCGCCGCGTGCTGAGGACGGCTCCGGACCGGCCCGAGCCGATCGCGCAATTCCGGGCTCGATTGGTACGGTCCCTCGGTGCAACGAGGACGCCTGGTCGCGGCGCTGGTCATCGTGGTGCTCGCCGCGGCCTGTGGGAGCGGCGGCGACACCGCCGATCAGGCCGGACCCTGCAAGATCGAGCCCGGCGTGGTCTGCCGCAACGAGAATCTCCAGGGCGTGAGCATGGTCGCCGCGAACCTCAAGGGGGCCGACTTCAGCGGATCGGACCTCACCCGCGCGGATCTGCGTGACGCGGACCTCACCGGCGCCAAGTTCGTGAAGTCCGGGCTCAGCGCGGTGAACTTCACCGGAGCGAACCTCACGAACGCGAACCTGACCGGGGCCAACCTCTTCTCCACCAACTTCTCGAACGCGATCCTCACGGGCGCGAACCGGACCGGCACCTTCGTGTGCAACGTCACCCAACCCGACGGCGGGCTGGTGACGGGGCAGTGCCCGAGCGGCGGCAGCTCGCTCGTGCCGAACCCGACCCCGTCGAGCGGCCCGCCGTCGATCCAGTACTTCCGGCCCGCGAGCCCGCCGCGGTGCCTGAACGACGCCTCCGGGCCGGGGATCGAGGTCGAGTGGGCATCGACGAACGTGACCGCGCTGTCGTTCTCGGTGGACGGGATCCGCATCGACGGCGGTGCGGTACAGCCCACCGGTACCCAGCGCCTCCCGTTCAATTGCGACGGCCAGCCCCACGTCGTCATGGTCCAGGCGTTCGGCGCGGCGACCCAGAGCACCAGCTCCTCGTTCACGGTGTCGCTGAGGGACACCGCGCCGCTCGCGCCACCCGGCGCCTAGCGCTCCACTAGCGCTCGGGGGACCGCACGCGCGCACCGGCCAGCGCGTCGAGGAGTCGACGGGCCGCGTCCTTGTCCAGGTACTCGTTCCAGTTCCCGCACTTTGGCGACTGCACGCACGACGGGCATCCCGCGTCACACAGGAAGCGGGCCACGAGGTCGGCCGCGGCAGCCACGTGGCGTTCGAGCCCCGCGAACGCGAGCTCCGCGATCCCGGCGCCACCCGGGTATCCGTCGTACACGAAGATCGTCGGCTGGTTCGTGGCCGGGTGCAGCGCCATGGAGACACCGCCGACGTCCCAGCGGTCGCAGATCGCGAACAGCGGGAGCAGCCCGATGAGCGCGTGCTCGGCCGCGTGCACCGCGCCGAGCACCTGGTGCGGCTCGATCCCGGCGGCGAGCAGCTCATCGTCCGAGAGGGTGTACCAGCAGGCGCGGGTCGGCAGCGTCCGCGGTGGGAGGTCGAGCGGCACGATCTCGATCGTCGCGTTCGTCGACGCGCGCTTGCGCTGGTAGGCGAGGATCGTGTTCGTCACGCCGACCGACCCGAGGTGGGCCCAGCCCGCGCCGCACGGCACCCGCTCGTCTTCCCCGGTGATCGCGATGTCGGTGTCCTCGCGGGTCTGCGTGTACTCGTCCACGTCGTCGGCCGGCGCGAGCCAGGCGACGTGGTCTTCGAGGTCCAGGCGGTCCACGCGCCACTGCCG
>DASXYP010000143.1:0-21349 GCA_036502405.1 Acidimicrobiia bacterium | reverse complement strand
AGCTACGGATTCAGCATCTTCAGCGATCGTGCGCAGAGCGCGGCCTACGTCGGCCGCGCCTCGCGCTCTCTTGTGACCGTGACCATCAGGTGAAGCGCGTCGATGCGGTCAGGATCGACCCTCGACCGTGCGACGAGTGGCAGGTCCGCGCTTGCACCGAGCGCGGCGCCTGCGGAGCTGCCGGCCCGGCGACGTGGCAAGTACCGGGGATCGGCCATCACCCGCGCCGCGGTCGGCGTCGGCTCGTCGCGGCGCCACACCGCGGCCTCGCGGGCATGGCCGCGAGCAAGGTGAAGTCCTCTCCTCCGCCCGGTCGACACCGGATCTCGTTCACGCTCGCTCGGATCTTCAGCCGGCGGGGAACTCGTCCGGCGGCGGCAACGTCGTCGGACGCTTGGGCGCGCTCCAGGAGATCATCGCGGCCCCGCTGACGATCGCGGCGGTCCCGGCCACGACGAGCTTCTCGACATCGGCCCCGGTGAACGGCAGTTGCGCCTTCGCGGCTGCGACTTGCGTACCGGCAGGTTCACTCGCGGGTTGCGCTTCGCTCGACGGCTCGACCTCGGTGGGCGGCTGAGGTGGTGGACTCGTGATCGCGCCTGCCGGTGTGACCGTGACGATCGTCGGGAGCGCGAGGGCAGCGGAACTCGCGACGAGCGTCCTCGTCAAGAAGCGCCGACGACCGACGCTCCGTTCCGACGGACTCTCGGAGCCCGACGCGCCCATGCCCGTGCCCATGCCCATGCCCATGCCCATGCCCTTGCCCTTGCCCTGTGCCCAATCCTTTGGGCCCTGCGCCGGATACTAGGGCGGATGACCGAGTTGCGGTCTGGAACCAGCCGGCACGATGACAGCGTCACGGTCGCAGCTCGATGGCCGGCATCGGGAAGCGCCATGTCGTCGACGGACGCCTCGGAACGACCACGGCGAGCTACGGGCGGGCCTTGTCCGGGTGCCGTGACGTGCGCAATGCGCCGTAGACGGCGTCGAGGGTGAGCGTGCCGCGGTACGCCCGACCGTCCGCGACCGCGACGACTCCTTCGTCGGTCAGCAGGATCGACGCGAGCGCGTCCTCGAGCGAGCGGTCGGTGCCGACGACCGCCAACGGCCGCGCGCGATCCGCAGCCACCCCGTCGCCGGAGGCGAACCGTTGACGGATCGCGAGACAGTTGCCGTCATCCCCCGGCATCACCGCGTAGGTGGTGCCGGCGCGGTCCATCGCGTCGCGGACCGCCGCCAACGAGTCGTCGCGCCCGACCGTGGGTGGGTGTTCGAGCTCCGCGTCGGCGATCGGCATCACCTTGAGCCGCTTCAGCCCGCGGTCCGAGCCGACGAAGTCGGCGACGAAATCGTTCGCCGGGTTCCCGAGAACGTCGGCCGGCACGTCGTACTGGGCGAGGACCCCGCCGACCTCGAAGATCGCGATCCGGTCGCCCATCTTCACGGCCTCGTCGATGTCGTGGGTGACGAACACGATCGTCTTGGCGATCTCACGTTGGATCCGGAGGAACTCGTCCTGGAGTCGGGCCCGCGTCACCGGATCGATCGCACCGAACGGCTCGTCCATCAGCAGCACCGGCGGATCCGCCGCGAGCGCGCGGGCGACGCCCACCCGCTGGCGCTGGCCACCCGAGAGCTGCGCGGGGTAGCGGTCCCGGTACGTGCCGGGGTCCAGCCCGACCAGCTCGAGCAGCTCGTTCGCGCGCGCCTTCGCCTTGTCGCGGCTCCAGCCGAGCAGGTGCGGGACCGTCGCGACGTTCGTCCCGATCGTCTGGTGCGGGAACAGCCCGACCTGCTGGATCACGTAGCCCATGCGGCGCCGGAGCTCGACGGGGTTCGCGTGCGTCACGTCCTCGTCGCCGAGGAAGATCCGTCCCGCCGTCGGCTCGATGAGGCGGTTGATCATGCGCAGCGTGGTGGTCTTGCCGCACCCGGACGGGCCGACGAGCACGCAGACGTCACCGTCGGGCACGTCGATGCTGAGCTCGTGGACCGCGACGTTCCCGTTCGGGAAGCGCTTCGTGACTGACTCGAGTCGGATCAATGCAGGGTCCGGGTCGGAGGCGGCCCGGGTACCGTAACCGCCGACTCGGGCCCCGACCGGAAGCCTTTGCCGCGATCGCCATCGCTTCCGGACGGGGCACTGGGTACGGTGACGCCGTGGTGCTGGGGGCGTACAACGGCGACACGCTCGTCGACTGGTCGTGGGTCAACGACCACACCGGAGAGATCCGTCAGCGGATCGTCGAGCACCTGCAGCTCGTCGGGTGGTCGCTGCTCTGGGGCCTCGTCCTCGCGCTGCCGATCGCGCTGCTCGTCCACCGCTTCCACGGGTTCCGCGGCGCGGCGCTCGGCGTGACCGGGATCCTGTACACGATCCCCTCGCTCGCGGCGTTCGCGCTGCTGCTCCCGTACACCGGGCTGTCGCAGTACACCGCGATCATCCCGTTGACCACCTACACACTGCTGATCCTCCTGCGCAACATCCTCGCCGGCCTCGACGCGGTGCCGGGTGATGTGCTCGAGGCGGCGGAGGGCATGGGCTACTCGGGCTCGCGGCGGCTGCTCGCGGTCGAGCTGCCGCTCGCGGTCCCGTCGATCATCGCGGGCCTGCGCATCGCCGCGGTGACGTTGATCGGGCTCGTGCCGGTCGCCGCGCTGGTCGGGCAGGGTGGGCTCGGGACCTTCATGCTCGACGGGTTCAACCGCGACTTCCAGACTCCGCTGACCGTCGGCACCGTGCTCGTCGTCATCATGGCGATCCTCGCCGACGCGCTCCTGCTGCTGGTCCAGCGCCTCGTGACCCCGTGGAACCGGCGAACGGCCCGGGCCTGACGTGTCGATCCAATCCATCCTCGACTGGTTCGACAACGGCGACCACTGGAGCGGCCCCGAGGGGATCGTCCACCTGCTCTGGCAGCACGTGCAGATCTCGGTCATCGCGGTGCTCGTCGCGACGCTCATCGCGCTCCCCATCGGGTTGTTCTTCGGCCACCACCGGCGGGGCAGCTTCGTGGCGATCAACCTCGCCAACATCGGGCGCGCGCTTCCGGCCCTCGCGTTGCTGCTGTTCGCGGTGGAGCGGTTCGGCGTCGCCGACCCGCCCGCGTGGATGCAGACGATCGGCATCGGGTCGATCCCGACGTTCCTCGTGCTCGTCGCGCTCGCCATCCCGCCGATCGTGACCAACACGTTCGCGGGGGTGAGCGGGGTCGACCCGGAGACCGTCGACGCGGCGAAGGGCATGGGCATGGGCGGCGGCCAGGTGCTGCGCCGGGTCGAGATGCCGCTCGCCTCGCCGCTGATCATGGCGGGCATCCGGACGTCCGCGGTCGCGGTGGTCGCGACCGCGACCCTGGCCGCGATCGTCGGCTGGGGCGGGCTCGGCCGCTACATCTACGACGGGTACCGGGTCCAGGACGACCAGCGGATCTTCGCGGGTGCCCTTCTGGTCGCGTTGCTCGCCATCTCGGTCGAGGGCGTGCTCGCGCTCGTGCAGCGCTTCGTTGTCCCCAAGGGACTCCGCCTCGCGGCGCGCGCCGACGACGACGACGCTGCGCGGCGACCACGCTCCGCGAACCCGGGGCTCGCGCCCGGTGCGGCCATCGAGACCGAGCCGGTCGTCCCGACCTAACGTCACACCCGGCCGTCGCCCTCGGCGGTCATTCTCCGAAAGGACCGGATCCATGCGCAAGGGAAGAATGCGGTTCAGCGGCCGCGCGCTCGGGGCGATGCTCGTGGGCTTCGCACTCGTGCTCGCCGCCTGCTCGTCATCGGGCAGCTCCAGCAGCAGCGGCACGGCGACGAAGTCCTCGCTCATCGTCGGCTCGAAGGACTTCGCGGGCGCGCAGCTCATCAGCCAGGCCTACGGCCAGACGCTGGCGGGGAAGGGCTACAAGATCACCTACAAGGACAACATCGGTCCGACCGAGACCGTGTACCCGTTGCTCGAGAACGGCGACATCGATCTCTACGGTGAGTTCAGCGGGACCTTCCTCACCTACCTCAAGGGGCAGCCCTCGTCGAACAGCACCCAGGTGTTCGACGCGGTCCAACAGAAGCTCGCGGGCAAGAACATCGTCGCGGTCGGTCCCGCGACGGCGCAGGACGTCAACGCGTTCTACGTGCTCAAGAAGACCGCGGACAAGTACAACCTCAAGAAGGTCTCGGACCTGAAGCCGGTTGCGAACAAGCTGGTCTTCGGCGGCCCGGCGGAGTGCCTCGACCGGCCGCTCTGCCTCGGCACCACCGAGCAGCAGCTCTACGGCCTCAACTTCAAGGAGGTCAAGAAGCTCGACCCGGGTGGCCCGATCACGAACAAGGCGCTCGACGACGGCACCATCGACGTCGGTCTGCTCTTCACCGGGAGCAGCGTGATCAAGCCCGACTACGTGCTGCTGAAGGACGACAAGGGCCTGCAGCCCGCGGACAACCCGATCGCGCTGATCAACAAGCCGAAGGCGACGACCGAGGTGCGGGCGATCATCAAGACGGTGAACACGAAGCTCGATTCCGCGGCCTACAACGAGATGGCGCTCAAGGTCTTCAACGACAAGGAAGACCCCTCGACCGTCGTCACCGCGTGGCTGAAGAAGAACGGCCTGATCAAGTAGCTCGACGGCGCCCGGTGTGGGGGGAGCGCGCGCTCCTCCCACACCGCGACGTCACACCGCGACGTCTAGCCCGGTGGGTTCGACGACGCGAAGGGTGGCCAGTCGGCGCCGTAGCCCCGCCACGCCGCGCGGTGTGAGGCGTCGATGCGCGTCACACCGACGACGCCGCCCGGATCGTGGGCCCAGACGACCGCCGTCCGGTCGCCGAGGTCCAGGCAGGCGACCCGCCCGATGCTCGCGGCTCCGGCTGCGCCCGCTCCCGCGGCCGGCGGGGGCAGTGGACCGCGGATGCCGGTGCGCTTCGGGCAGCTCGGGAGCGCCTTGACCGCCGTGAGCCTGGTCCCGGACGCGTGCAGGATGCGGTCGAGCTCGGACGTGGCTCGCGCGGGGGTCGCGCCCTGCAAGAAGAGGACCGACCCGCAGCGGGTCACGAACGCCGTCCCTGCCGGAGCCTCGGCCTGCTTCGGGTCGAGCAGCGCACAGCGCCGCGAGACGTGCTGGGCGTCGACCGCTGCGCCCCACAGCATCGCCGCGGCGTCCGGGACCCGCCGGCGGTCGTTGAAGGCGCGCACGGCGAGCGAGTTGACCTGGATGACGGCCTTCGGCTTGTAGAACGTCTCGACGAAGACGCCGACCTTCCCGCCGCTCAGCTGCGGGTCGTTCACGGTCGCCACGGCCCGGTTGCTCTCGAACAACGTCAGCGTGGTGCCGATGCACTCGGCGCGCACGGTGAACAGGCCGGGTGTCTTGCGGATGCCGGGGCCCGGGGCCCACTTCCCGCCGCCGGTCAGCACGGTCGTGGTGCCGCCCTTGACCCGTTGGATCGCGAACTCGCCGTCGTTGCCGACCCCGAGCCGGTAGTAGTCGTCGTCGTCCTGCATGCGGCAGATGACACCGAACCCGGTGTCATTCGGGCTCCCGGTCGTGTCGAAGGTCGCGCTGACGATCTGGTCGACGGGGAACGTCGGGTCCAGGGTCGAGGTGACGACGCTCTGGGCCCCGCGCACGCCGACCTGGTAGCGCCCACCCGCGGGAACCGCGCCGTGCCCGTTCGTGTCGTCGAACGTCGAGAGGTCGGACGGGCTCATGACGTTCGCGTCGAGCGCCACGCCGATCATGGGCGCGTCGGGCTTGGGCAGCGCGGACGCGGCAGCCGCGCCGGAGGAGCTGCACGCGGCGCCCGCGACGACCAGCGCTGCAAGCCCGGCGAGGCCGACGACCAGCCGCCGTCGCCGCGGGGCTCGTGACCCGCGTCCGCACCCCGTCTGCACCATCACCCGGCCTTCCACGCGGCTCCGAGCCTCCCATACCCCCTGGTGCAGAACGTGTCTTTCCGCCGGGCGCACGGGCGCGCGTCGACCGCGTCGCCCGAACGGCTTCGGGGCGCGCCGTGCGCCTCCTCGTGCGTCGAACGCGCTCCGAAAGGAGAAAGGGTCAGTCGCCGTTGCTGGCGGCGCGCGCGGCGGCCCGCAGCTGGACCTCGGGCTCCTTGCGGTCGAGGTAGTCGGTCCACTTGGTGACGAGACCGTCCCCGTCGACCTCCACGATGGTCGCGCCGTGCATCTCGATCGCGGTGCCGGCCACCGGGTCATCCGCACCGCGGCCGGCGTAGGTCGCGCGCCCGATCCACTCGAACACCGCCCAGTCGTCGCCGCCGCGGATGGCGGTGATCTCCTGGTTCCAGTCGGGGAAGACCGCCGCGGTGCCGCGCTGCACCGACCGGAGGTCCGTCGTGCTCGGGGTGTTCGGGTCGCCGAACGTCGCGTCGGCCGCGAACAGGTCGCGCCAGCGGCCCTCGGACTCGAATGCGAGCGCGGCCTCGGCCCGCCGGGCCCACGCGTCCCAGTCCATCAGTCGACCTCGACGGTGCGGCCGCCGCGCCACGAGCGCAGCACCAGATAGTCGCCCTTGAGCGCGGCGTGGTCCCAGTCGCCGAAGCCCATCGTCGTGCCGGCCTTCCCCGTCGCGGCGTGGAGGCGCTTGACCCGCTCGAGCCCGACCCGCACCGCGGCGGGCGAGCGATCGTCCGCCTGCACCAGGCCCTCGCCGAGAAGGCGGCCGATGTCGAACGCAGCCACGCCGATCGGGCTCGCGATGTGCCGGCGCGACTTCTCCCGGAGCGCGGCGCGCACCGGGTTCGCGTCACTGATGGTGTCGATGTAGACCCAGTCCTCGAATCCGGTGCGCCAGTCCGGGCGCGCGTACCCGAACATGAGCGCGGAGTTCGTCACCACCGGGCCCTTCCACCCGATCGCGTCGACCGCGAGCGAGACGGCCCGGGCCGCGACGCCGAGCCCGAGGTAGAGCAGCGCGTCGGGTTCGGCCGCGAGTGCAGCCTCGACGTCGGCCCGCAGGTCCTCGGCGAGCGGCGACACCGAGCGGCGGAACGCGAGCTCGGGGTCGGCGGTGCGCGCGACCGTGCGGCGGAGCCAGAGGTCGTAGCTGGTGCCGACGGGCGTCTCGTCGTACAGCACCGAGACGCGGTGCAGCCCACGCTCGCGCAGGTGCTCGGCCAGGAGCACCGGCTCCTCCTCGAGCGAGCCGACCTGGTAGTGGAACATGTGCTCGCTGCGGGTGAACGCCCCGCCGGTGTAGTTGATGCACGCAACCCCGGCCGCGTCGGCCCGGTCGCGCACGAGGAGCGCGTTGTCGCTGATCGACGGCCCGACGATCGCCACCACGCCGGTGCCGACGAGCTCGTCGAACTTCTGCTCGACGGACTCGGCCGTGCCCGCGGGGAGGCCCTCGGCGACGCGCGCGATCAGCTCGATCGGCTCGCCCAGCCGCTCCTCCGCGTTGACCTCGGCGAAGCCGATGCGCAGGCCCTCCTCGAAGTACTGCCCGCCGTCACCCTGCGGGAAGTCGTAGAACACGCCGACCGGGATACTCACGTCTGCTCCAGCGGATCGCCGACAGGACGGCTGAAACTAGCCCCGAGGAGCCTCGTGGGGACAAGATGCGCCCCGGCCCACCGGGCCGCCACCGAGGGGGTGCAGATGCAGATCGACGACATGATCCTCGTGAGCGTCGACGACCACGTGGTCGAGCCGCCGGACATGTTCGAGCGGCACCTCCCGGCGCGCTGGCACGACGTGGCGCCGCACGTGCAGCGCCGCGAGGACGGCAGCGACGTCTGGGTCTACGACGGCAACGAGATCCCGAACATCGGGCTCAACGCCGTCGCCGGCCGCCCGCCCGACGAGTACGGCATGGAGCCGACCTCCTTCGAGGAGATCCGCTCGGGCTGCTTCGACCTCTCGGACCGCATCGACGACATGAACGCCAACGGCGTGCTCGGCTCGATGTGCTTCCCGTCGTTCCCGAACCTGTGCGGCCAGCTGTTCAGCCGCTCGTCTGATCTCGACGCCGGTCTCGCGGTGCTCCAGGCGTACAACGACTGGCACATCGACGAGTGGTGCGGCGGCGCACCGGGTCGATTCATCCCGCTCATGCTGCCGCCGATCTGGGACCCGGAGGCGATGGCGGCGGAGGTCCGGCGCAACGCGAAGAAGGGCTGCCACGCGGTCTCGTTCTCGGAGAACCCGTCGCACCTCAAGCAGCCGAGCTTCCACGACGCCCACTGGGACCCGTTCTGGCAGGCGTGCGTGGACGAGGGCACGATCGTGTGCCTCCACATCGGGTCGTCCTCGCGGCTCGTGATGACCGCGCGCGACGCGCCGATCGACGTGCTGATCACGCTGCAGCCCATCAACATCGTGCAAGCTGCCGCCGACCTGCTGTGGTCGCCGGTGCTGCGGAAGTTCCCGGACCTGCGCGTCGCGCTGTCCGAGGGTGGCATCGGCTGGATCCCGTACTTCTGCGACCGGGTCGACTGGATCTACACCCGCCACCACCAGTGGACCGGTCAGGACTTCGGGGGCAGGCTCCCGAGCGAGGTGTTCCTCGAGCGGGTGGTGCTCTGCTTCATCGACGATCCCGCCGGGGTGGCGAACCTCGACCGCATGGACGTGGACCGGGTCTGCTGGGAGAGCGACTACCCGCACTCGGACTCGACGTGGCCGATCTCGCCGGAGATGCTCTGGCCCGCGGTCGAGGGCCTGCCCGACGCGACGATCGACAAGATCACCCACGAGAACGCGCTCCGCCACTTCCGCTTCGACCCGTTCGCGGTGCGACCGCGCGAGCAGAGCACCGTCGGTGCGCTGCGCGCGGAGGCTTCCGGCGTCGACGTGACGCCGCGGTCGGTGGCACCCCGCCTCGAGCGCAAGACCGGCGCCGCGGATCTCATCGGGACCGCCGACCGGGGGAAGCGGTGAGCGCGAGCGTTCAGGAAGGGCCGCCGGAGGGCCGCGAGGCATCTCAGGCCCGGAGGTCGCCCTCCGGAGATCTTCGGAGAGGGAGGCGGGCGGTGATCGCGGGGGTCGCCACGTCCGACTACCCGGTGCTCCCGGACCTGGCCGAGACCGAGGTGCACGTGCAGGCGGCCGAGCGGGCGCTCGCCGACGCCGGGCTCACGTTCGACGACGTCGACGGCTACGCGACGGTCGGGTACCACCCGATGTACTGCACGACGATGTGCGAGTACCTCGGCATCCACCCGAACTGGATGGACGAGACGAACATCGGGGGCGCGTCGTTCGAGGTGCACGTCGAGCACGCGGCCCAGGCGGTCGAGTCCGGCGCGTGCGAGGTCGTGCTCATCACCTACGGCAGCACGCAGCTCTCGGCCATGGGGCGCCGGATCGGTGGGGGACGGGGCGGGACGATGAGCGGTCCCGCGACGTGGGACGCGGTCTGGGGGAACACGCTCGTCGGTGCCTACGCGCTCGCGGCGACGCGGCACATGCACCAGTACGGCACGACGTCCGAGCAGCTGGCCGAGATCGCGGTGACGATGCGGCGCCACGCGGGCTTCAACCCGATGGCGCAGTACCGCGACCCGATCACGGTCGAGGACGTGCTCTCGTCGAAGCTCGTCGCGGACCCGCTGCACCTGCTCGACTGCTGCGTCGTCTCCGACGGCGGCGGCGCGTGCATCGTCACCACCGAGGAGCGGGCGCGCGATCTGCCGAAGGCCTCCGTCTACGTCCTCGGGGCCGCGCACACGCTCACGCACGCGCTGAACGTGTCGCAGTCCGACGACCTCACGGTCGCGTCCGCCGCACGCTCGGGTCCGCTCGCGATGGGGCGCGCCGGAGTCACCCACGACGACATTGACGTCCTGCAGCTCTATGACTCCTTCACGATCACGGTCCTCATCACCCTCGAGGGGCTCGGCTTCTGCAAGCCGGGGGAGGGCGGTCCCTTCGTGGAGGACGGCCGGCTCGCGTTCGACGGTCCGCTGCCGACGAACACCGACGGCGGCGGCCTGTCTGCATGTCATCCCGGCATGCGTGGCATGTTCCTCATCGTCGAGGCGGTTCGGCAGCTGCGCGGCGAGGGCGGGCCGACGCAGGTTCCCGACGCGAAGCTCGCGATCGCGCACGGCACCGGCGGGATGCTCTCGACCGGCGCCACCCTCGTGCTCGGGACGGAGGCACCATGAACGGAGCGGAAGCGATGCGGCCTCGCAGCCGATCGACCAGCGGAGTGGTTCGTCGAGGGCAGGGTTGTCGGCCCGGCCCGCAGGGCCGAGAGCGGGAAGCATGACCACGGTGAGCCCGCGGCCGGTCCACGACGCGCCGCCGCTCCCGGAGAAGGCCAAGGCGCGCGACGCGCCGTCGCCCGACCTCGAGCAGGTCCCGTTTTGGGACGCGACCGGGGACGGCCGGCTGCTCGTGCAGCGGTGCGTGAACGGGCACCACCAGCTCTACCCGCGCGCGCACTGCATCACATGTCGGGAGGCCGTCGAGTGGGTCGACGCCTCGGGCTTCGCGACCGTGTACTCCTTCACGGTCCTGCGCCAGCACTTCTCGCGCTCGCTGCGCCACCTGCTCCCGCTCGTCGTCGCGCTCGTCGACCTCGACGAGGGGCCGCGCCTCATGACGAACCTGGTGAACGTCACACCCGAGGACGTCCGCGTGGGCATGCGGGTCGAGGTGTGGTTCGAGGCGGTCTCGGACACGGCCGCGCTCCCGATGTTCACGCCCGCGTCGGCGTAGGCCGCGCCGCGCCGGTCAGGGGAGCTGCGGGAGCCCGTCCTCGTTCAGCGGCCAGTACGGGTTGTGCGCGACCTCCCAAGCGTGACCGTCCGGGTCCGCGAAGTACCCGGAGTAGCCGCCCCAGTCCGCGACCACCGCGGGCTTGATGATCGTGGCCCCCGCGGCCTCGGCGTCGCGGAACGCCTCGTCGACCTCCTCGCGGCTCGCGCAGTTGATCGCGAGGCTCACACCGCGGAACCCGGTCGCGACGACGTCGTGCTGGTTGGCGTCGGCCGCGAGGTCGGTCTGCCCGAAGAGGCCGAGCGCGCCGCCCGCGGTCTTGAAGAAGCTGACCTCGCCGGGCACCGACGACTCGGACAACGACCAGCCGAGGCGCTCGTAGAACTCGGTGCTCCGGGCCACGTCCGACACACCCAGCGTCACCAGCGTGATGCGTGCGGGGATCGTCATGGCGTCGCCTTTCGGTCGAGGTTCACGCGGTCATCGCGGTGATGGCCGGCTTGTCGAGCTTGCCCGCGGCGTTGCGGGGCAGGGGCGCGTCGCTCAGGACCAGGCGGCGCGGGATCTTGTAGTCGGCGAGCCGGTCCGCCAGCGCGGCGCGCAGCGGCTCGAGCTCCAGGGGCGGCGCGCCCTCGCGCAGGCGCACGACCACCGCGACGTCCTGGCCGAGGACCGGATGGGGCACCCCGACCACCGCGCACTCGGCGACGTCCGGGTGCTCGAAGACCGCGGCCTCGACCTCCGCCGACGCGACGTTGTAGCCGCCGCGGATGATGACGTCCTTCGCCCGGTCGACCACGTACAGGAAGCCGTCCTTGTCGAGCCGACCGAGGTCACCGGTGTGCACCCAACCGTCGCGCCAGGTGCGCGCGGTCGCCTCGGCGTCGTTCCAGTAGCGCCGCTCCCCGGAGCGGATCCGCAGCGCGATCTCGCCGACCTCGCCGATCTCGACCGGCTCGCCGTCCTCGCCGACGATGCGGACCTCGACGCCCCGCATCGGCTTGCCGACCGAGCCGGGTCGGCGCGCCGCCTCGCCCGGCGGCAGGACGCAGATGCTGCCCCCGCCCTCGGTCAACCCGTACCCGTTGAGCAGCATCGCGTTCGGGAGCAGCCCGCCGAGCCGGAGCACCGCGGCGGAGGGGGTGGATGCCCCGCCGAACATCGCGATCGCGACCGACGACGTGTCGGTGTGCTCGAGGACGCCGGCCTCGAGCAGCAACAGGATGTGGGCCGGCACCATGAGCAGCCACATCGGGCGGACGGTCCCGATGAGCGCCGCGAACCGGGTGGTGTCGAAGCGAGGAAGCACCAGCGCGGTGATCGCGAGGCGCAGCGGCGTGAGCACGCCGCCCTGGACGCCGGTGAACGTGGCGAGCGGGATCGAGTGGAGCAGCGTCCCCCCGCCGTCGACCGGGACCATGCCGTGCTCGGCGCTGTTCGCGTGCGTCGAAGCGACGCCTCGGGGGAGGCCGGTGGTGCCCGACGTGTAGAAGATCTCCGCGAGGTCGTCGGGCGCGAGCTCGACCTCGAACGGCGCCGCGTCGCCGGCCGCGAGCGAGGCGCAGGACGCGACCGGCACTCCGCGGAGCCGGCCCGACTCGCTCCCGGCCACGACCAGGCGCGCGCCGGAGTCCGCGATGACGTGCTCGAGCTCGCGGGCCGCGTAGCGGGGGTTGACGGGGACTGCCACCGCGCCTGCCCGGTGGCACGCGGCGAAGGCCACCGCGAAGTCGCACGCCTCCTGGTTCGTGAGCAGCAGCACGACGCGGTCGCCCCGCGCGACGCCCGCCGCGGCCATCCCGCGGGCGACCGCGTGGGCGGCCCGGTCCCACTCGCCGTAGGTGAGCGTCGGCCCACCGTCGACCCGGACCGCGGGTCGATCGCCGAACCGGTCGGCGGCCAGGGCGAGGTCTCGGGGGACGGACATCCGGCCCAGGCAAGCACATCCGGGCCCGGTCGGGCAGGTGCCCGGCAGTCGCTAAACTTCTCGAACTCCACAGACGGTGCGAACTCTTCGGGGGCGTTGGTCCGCATGCAAGCGCGAGTCGGTGGCTCCCGAACCCGGGGCCACGCACCACGGGCAGGACGGTAGGAATGAGTGTCTCGACCTGCCCCATCTCGGGCGGGATCAAGCTCCAGGGCTCGCGCCCGCTGGCGTTGCGGGGGATGAACCTGCGCCCGGAGGCCGGCGTCTACGTCGTCTCGTCGGGCGACTGCATCTCGCACGTCGGCTCGTCGGGCCGCCTCTCCGACCGGGTGCGGACGCTGGCCCACCTCGGCACCCACCGGGGCAGCGCGCGCGTGCTCTGCGGCGCGCACTGCACCGGCGAGGCACCCCAGGTGTGGTGGGCGTACACGAAGTCGGTCGCGCGGGCCCGCGGCATCGAGGCGGATCTGAAGCTGGAGCGCGAGGAGCGCTTCTTCGGGGGCTACCTCCAGTGTGAGGACGGTGACGAGCTGCACCGCGCGCTCGTCGCCGCGGCCGGCCCGGAGACGTGGGCCGCGGGGTACGTGGACGCGGTCTTCTCCATCGGTGAGCACCTCGCGTTCCTCCACCGCCTCGAGCTCGCGGACGCGTGGAAGGCGGTCGGGGTGCCGCCGGGACCGTGGGCCGAGCGGTTGCGGAGCCTCAACCCGTAGCGCCCGACGCGGCCCGGCGCGAGAGCGGCCGGGCCGTGCCGGTGGGGTTGCCCCCACCGGCACGACGTCGACCGATGTCAATGCATGTGGATGTGCGTGGTGCGTCGGTGCACCGGGCTGACCGATCCGCGGAGCCGGCGGGTCGGTCGGTGGTTCACCCGAGCAGCCCCCCGACCCCCTGGGCCTGACCGAGCACCTGGCTGGTGCCGGCCTGGTTGGTGGCGGAGCTCGCCGCATCCGAGTTGTTCGACTGCGTCGTGTCGCCACCGTTGTGGCCGAGGCTCAGGATCTGGACCGGCACGTTCGCGTTCACCGGAGCGATCTGCTCCGACTTCGCGGACGACTCGGCGTTCTGGTCGGTCGACGCCTGCTGGCTCGACCCCTGGAACGCCGGCGCCGGACCGGCCTGCTGCTGCTGGTACGCCGACTGGTCGGTCCCCGCCTCGTTGGCAGCACGCGACTTCGCGGTCGAGTTGTTCGACTGCGTCGTGTCGCCACCGTTGTTGCCGAGACTGAGGATCTGGATCGGCACGTTCGCGTTCACCGGAGCGATCTGCTTCGACGTCGCGGACGACTCGGCGTTCTGGTCGGTCGAGGCCTGCTGGCTCGCCCCCTGGAACGCCGGTGCCGATGCCTCGGGGCCGTGGCCCTCCGGCTTCCAGCCGTCGTCACCCTTCGGGCCGTGGTCCTCCGGGCCCTCGGGCTTCCACCCGTCGTCGCCCTTGGGCTGCTCGCCCACGGTCGACTGGTGCTGGCCGGCGGACTGGTCGGTCCACGCCTGGTTCGAGGCTTCGGACTTCGCGGTCGAGTTGTTCGACTGCGTCGTCTTGCCGCCGTTCGAGCCCAGGCTCAGGATCTGGACCGGCACGTTCGCGTTGATCGGCAGGAACTGCTCCGACTTCGCGGACGAGTCGGCGTTCTGGTCGGTGCGGGCCCGCTGGCTCGCCCCCTGGAACGCCGGTGCCGGACCCTTCGGGCCGTTGTCCTTCGGGCCGTGGCCCTCGGGCTTCCAGCCGTCATCCTTCTGGCCGTGGTCCTTCTGGCCGTGGTCCTTGGACCGGTCGCACTTCGGGCCGTGGCCCTCGGGCTTGCGGTCGTCGTGACCCTTCGGCCCCTCGGGCACCGGGGCCGACTGGCTCTGGTGCAGGGACTGGCCGGTCCACGCCTGGTTGGAGGCGTCCGACCACGCAGCCGAGTTGTTCGACTGCGTCGTCTTGCCCCCGTTCGAGCCCAGGCTCAGGATCTGGACGGGCACGTTCGCGTTGATCGGCAGGAACTGCTCCGACTTCGCGTGCGAGTCCGCGTCCTGATACGTGCGGGCCGACTGATCGGCGACCTGCACCGGACCGTGCTCGGGGCGTACGGGGCCCCGGGACTCCGAGGCGCTGGCCGGCCCGACGTTCATCGAGAGGGCGACCAGGACCCCGGCAGAGGCGGCAGTGAGCCGCCACAGGATCGGTTTCAAGATGCTTCAACTCCTTCGAATGCTCGACGTCGGTCGCGGAGGTCTCCGCGACCGGAGCGGGTGATCCCGCTCGCTAGCCGGGCGACTCGAGGAGGAGGTCGATCCAGGTTGGCGGCCTGCTGGCTCCGAGCAGGCCGAGTCGCCGCCCCTGCAGCGCGGGCGGCGAGATCGCTTCGGGCAGCGCTCCGAGGAGCGGACCCGGGCCGTCGCCGTGGTGCGACGGCGCGTCCCCGTTGGAGACGGGAGCGCTGGATGGCGCGGCCGGCACGGGCAGCCACGGGTTCGGCGCCGGTGCGGGCTTCGGCGCACCGGGCGCCGCGGCCAGGAACGGGCCGGGGGCGCCACCGTGCGGCGAGGAGACGATGAGCGCGGGCGCACCCGCGATGCCGGGGGGAACCGCAGCCCCGGCCGCGGGAGCCGCGACCGGGACCGGGAGGGGCGCGACGACTGCGTCGCCGCGAGACGGGATCGGCGTCAGGAGCGACGACGCGTGCGGAGCTGCGGCCGGGAGCGGCGGGACCTCGGCCCCGGGTGCGTCGGTTCCGGCGACGGCCGGGGCCACGGGTGCAACGGCCTGCACGACCGGCGCCACGGGTGCCGTCACCGCGCCGACCACGGGCCCGAGCGGAGCGGCGACGGCCTGCACCACCGGCGTGACCGGTGCGGTCACCGTCCGGACGACGGGGCCGAGCGGTGCCGCAACGGCACCGACGACCGGCGCGAGCGGTGCCGCGACCGCGCCGACGACCGGCGTGATCGGTGCAGTCACGGTCTGCACGACGGGGGCGAGGGGTGCCGTGACGGTCTGGAGGACCGGTGCGAGCGGTGCGGCGACCGTCTGCACGACGGGAGCGACCGGCGCGGCCACGGCGTCGACCACCGGTGCCGCTGCGGTGGTGACGGGGGCGATGGCCTCGGTCACGGGTGCGACCGCCTGCGTCACGGGTGCTGGGGCCTGGGTCGCCGGTGCGACCGCGGGCGCCGCGGTCTGGGTGGCCGGCGCGGTGACCGCCGCGGTCTGGGTGGCCGGCGCGGAGACCGGCGCGGCCTGGGTGACGGGCGCGGTGACCGGTGCCGCGGCCTGCGTGACCGGCGCGGTCGCCTGACCGACGGTGTCGGTGACCGGTGCGGCCGCCTGGGTCACCGGCCCGAGGTCGAGCGCGTGCGCGGCGGGCGCGCGGAGTGCGAGCACGGCCCACGCGCCGAGCACCACCACGCCGAACACGAGGAGCGCCGGCAGCACGCGCGGGCGTCGCACGACCACCTCGGGCCGCGGCGCGGCAGTGCCAACGTGCTCCCAGCGGTTCCCAGCCACTGCCTCGACAATTACCCGTCACCGTCCGCGCGGAAACTGGCGAACCCTTCCGACCCCCGTTCGGGCGGTCAACGAGGGTCGGGTGCACCCGCGAAGATCGACGGGTCGACCGCGATGTAGGTGGCCTTGCACGTCGCGACGACCGTGTCCTTCGCGGTGGCCTCCGCGGTGATGAAGATCTTTCGCCGCTCGCGGCCGACGAGTCGCGTGCGGATCGTGAGCGGCTCCTCGACCGGCACCGGCGCGACGAAGCGCACGGTGAGCTCGCCCGTGAAGGCCGGCTGACCCACGCGACCGATGACGAAGCCGGTGATGTCGTCGAACACCGCGGCGACGATGCCACCGTGCGCTCGCCCCGGCGCGCCCTCGAAGGCGCGGTGCAGGACGACGGTGGCGACGATCTCCTCACCCTCCCAGTCCACCTGGAGGTCCACGCCGGTCGGGTTGCAGCGCCCGCCGACGGCCCGGTCCTCGAACCCGGCGCCGGGGGCTCCGGAAGCGAAGGTGTTGGATCCCGGCGGCGCGGCCTCGCGTGCCGCCCGCATCATCGCGAGCCGGTCGCGGCGGGCGCCCTGGCGCATCGTCTCGGCCTCGCGGGCGGCGGTCGCCTGGAGCTCGCGCAGCCCCGCGGGGTCCCGGTCGTGGGCGACGAAGGCATGGGTGAGGTCGCGCAGGGCCGCGGTCGCGGCGAGCCGGGGATCGATTCCGTCGGAGGATGCCGGGGCGTCGGAGTCAGTGGTCATGGCAGGGCACACTACGAGCCGCTGCCGGGGCTACTCGTCGCGCAGCACCGCGGCCGGCCGGGTCCGCCCGGCGAGCAGGGCCGGGATCACCGACACCCCGACCGCGATCAGCAGCGCGGCCGGGATCAGCACCACCAGCCCGGTCCACGGGGTGACCGAGCCCGCGGCGATGCCGAGGTTGTCCGAGAACAGGGCCCAGGCCAGCCGTCCGCCCACGAGTCCGAGGCCGATCCCGATCGCGAGCGCGATGACCACCAGCGTCAGCGCCTGCACGACGACCACCGCGGAGATCTGGCCGCGGCCGAAGCCCATCGTCCGAAGCAGCGCGATGCTGCGCCGCCGGCGCCGGACCGACGTGAGCAACGTGTGGCTCAGGGTCGCCGCCGCGAGGATGGCGAGGATCGCGACCAGCGCGACCTGGAGGCCGCCGATCGAGTCCAGGTTGTCGAGGTCGCTCGGGCGCTGGGCGAGCCGGGTGGGGAGCGGCTCGAGCGCGTCGCGCATGTGCGCGTACTCCCGGGTCACCGACGTCTCCGGCCTCAGCTTCAGGAGGAAGACGTTCTGGTTCGCCTTGGGCACGAGCCCCCGGAGCTGGTCGTAGGTCATGAGCACGCCGGAGCCGAACTGGCCCACGTCACCGAAGGGCGGGAACACCGCGGTGCCGACGATCCGGGCGCCACTCGAGCGCTTCCCGACGCTGAGCGTGATGGGGTCGCCGACCCGCTTGTGGATGTCCCCGAGCGTCTTCCTGCCGACGAGCACCTCGCCGATCCGGCGGGGCGCGCGCCCGTCGGTCACCTCGGGTCGCAGGTCGCCCTTCACCGGCGTGATGGCGAGCGCGTCGGCGCGGCGGCCCTCGACGTCGACCTGGATGATCGTCCCGGCGCTCGCGCTGTGGATGTCCGTGTCGGCCCGGAGCGCGGGAACGACGAGACCACCGATGTCGGGCAGCGCGGGCGCGCCGCTCTTGATGTCCCAGGTCCATCCGTAGAGCCGGGGCGTGTCGAGCAGCCGCTGCAGGCTGGTGCCGAAGCCGAGGGTCGCGACCAGCAGGCCGACGCCGAGCGTGAACCCCACGATGGCGCTCTGCACCGGGACCGACGTCGCGCCCCGGCCTGGTGACAGCGAGAAGCCGACGCCCACCGACGTCGCGGGCGGGGCCCCCATCCGGCTGAGCGCGGCCGCGGTGCGGGAGGGCCGGGCGGGACGCTCCGACGAATGGGTGGCGCGTGCGGCCCGGACGCGGCGCAGGGCCGGCCACAGGGTGAGCAGCGGGACGCCGAGCAGGATGCAGACGACGCCGATCGCGAAGACCGGGCCCTCGACGGTGAACCCCGGGTCGGGGTTGGCGTTGCGGGCCAGGCCGACGACGCCGAAGGGTGAGAGCAGGACGGCGATCCCGACCGCGAGCACCGCGGCGACGGCCGCGACCGCGGCGGCCCAGATCAGCGGGAGCAGCACGAGCTGGCGACTGGACATCCCGATCGACCGCAGCGCGGGGTCGTCGCGGGCCCCGAAGCGGGTCAGGCGCGAGATCGTCTGGAGGATCAGCACGACGAACGCGAGCAGCACGATGATGCCGAAGATGCGCAGGGCGGTCGCCTGCACCCGGATCGCCCGCTGCACCCGGATGGACTGGGTGGCCCGGGTCGTGACGAACGCGACCGGCTGGTCACCGCCCATCTGCTCGACCCGGCGCTCGAACGAGGGCAGGTCGGCGATGCCCCGCTCGAGGCGGGTGTAGAGCAGCGGGCTCTGCACGACCTTGTCGTTGTACTGCCCGTAGAACGCGGGTGTGAGGTGGATCACGGGCGAGATGTCGGCGGGGAGCGGCGGGAACTCGCCGGGCGACGCCTCGATCCCGACGATCTCGAACTCGAGTTCGGGCCCGTCCGCGAAGCGGGCGTAGTCGGCGACCGACTCGTTTCCCCGTGAGTTGAGGCGCTGGTCGAACTGGGTGAGCAGCGCCGCGGCCGACCGGAGGAAGTTGGCGGCCGAGAAGAAGTGGATCTTGACCGTGTCGCCGACGTGGAGGTCGAGCTTCTCGGCCGCGAGGAAGCTCGCGGTCGCCTCCCGGACCTCGAACGGATGCGCGGCGCGACCCTCGAGCATCGTGAAGCGTTCGAACGTCGTGCCGAGCGCGTTGCCCGCCGCGGCCACGGGGAACACGTCGCCGGGGCCGATGAGGCGGCCGTCCGGCGTCCGCCCGGCGAAGAGGAGGCTGGCGCTCGCGTCGGCGGTCTCCGCGACCTCGGGGAGGCGCCCGACCTTCGTGAGGTCGACCCCGCCGACGAGCGAGAACTCGCTCCGGCCCGGTACGAGCACGTCCATCGGGTGGCCGGCCGAGACGAAGTCCGGGTAGGTGTGCTCGACGCGCTGCGCGCCCGCGAACGCGCCGATGGCGATCCCGCCGCCGATCCCGGCGAGCAGCGCGACGGCGAGCCACGCCTTCCACCGATTTCGCAGCTCCGCGCGGCCGCGCAGCCAGACTGCCCCCATGGCGGGAGGACGGTAGCGGGCGCCGGGGCTGTGGGAGCATCGCCCATCTTCGAATGGCTGTTCCGCAACCGGGCGACCGGCGAGATCACGATCGGGCAGGTCCCGAACGCCCCGCTCTGGGTCTTCATCGTCGCGTGGGGCCTTGCGCTCGTCTTCGATCCCGGCGGCGCGCTCGGGACCGGGCTCGACGTCGTGGCCGGCGTGGCGTTGCTGATCTGGGCCGGCGACGAGATCCTCCGCGGGGTCAACCCGTTCCGACGGCTCCTCGGGGCGGTCGTGGTCGGCGCGCTCCTCGCCCGCTTCCTCTGAGCGACGCGCGACGATGCCGGCGATGGATTGGGAGGGCGAGCGCTACCAGCAGCGCTTCGACGCGCTCGCGGCGAGCGGCACCGACGTGCACGGTGAGGCGCAGCTCGTCGCCGCGCTCGATCCCGGATCCGTGCTCGACGCCGGCTGCGGCAGCGGGCGGGTCGCGATCGAGCTCGACCGCCGGGGCATCGAGGTCGTCGGCGCGGACCGGGATGCGTCGATGCTGGACGTGGCGCGCCGGCGCGGACCGTCGATCACGTGGGTGCAGAGCGACCTCTCGGAGCTCGACCTCGGGCGGACCTTCGACGTCGTCGTCATGGCCGGCAACGTCCCGCTCTTCACCCCGGAGGGGACGCAGGCCGCGCTGGTGGCCGGCGCGGCCCGTCACGTCGGGCCGGACGGGCTGCTCGTCGCGGGTTTCCAGCTCGGGCGGGGCTACGAGCTCGACGCGTACGACGGCCACTGCGCCGCCGCCGGCCTCACCCTCGCGCGCCGCTACGCGACCTGGGACCGGGAGCCGTTCCCCGGTGACGGGTCCTACGCGGTCTCGGTGCACCGCCGGCCTGCAGCCGGCGGGGCGGACGCCGGCTCAGCGGGGGCGGACGCGGTCTAAGCCGGGGCGCAGGCCCGGGCCGCGGCGCGCGCCGCGGCGGTCGCGGCGAGCTTCGACCCGCGCTGCAGCTTGGCGAGTGACGGGATCCGCCAGGGGCGGGTGAGGAGGAACTTCGCGACCGCGGCGCCGTTCGCGGTCCCGTCGGGGTTGGCGAGTCCCAGCACCGCGTCGTCGGGATGATCCGTGGCCATGTCGCTGATGGCGCGGATGACGGACCAGTCGGTCCCACGGGCGACGCAGACCTCGGCGACCGCGGAGGTCTCCATGTCCAGCGCGATCACGTCGTCGGCGATGAGCTCGTCGAGCATCCCCGGGTCGATCAGGAAGTCGTCCGAGGTGACGATCTTGCCGCGTGCGGTCGGAGCCGGGCTGCCGAGGTGGGTCGGCTGGTACTCCGTGCCCGTGGCCTTGTCCACGACGGTGCCGGCGAAGATCAGGTCGCCGATCTTCACCGTGGGCCCGACGCCGCCCGCGATGCCCACGACCATCACGTGGTCGGCCGGCTGGAGCTCGAGGACCCGCTCCGTGGCGGCCCGGGCCCCGGCGGTGCCGATCCCGGTGGTGGTCGCGACGATCTCGGTGTCGCCGACGGTGCCCGTCTGCACGACCGTGTCGCCGATCGTGGTGCGGGAGAGATCGAAGGCCTGGACGACGGGTGCGAGCTCCTGACGCATCGGAGCCAAGATGGCGATCCTCATCCCCGCAGCCTGCCCGATCCGGGCACGCGCCGCACGCCCACGAGAGGGAGGTCCCGATGCCCGGCGCCGCAACCGCGGAGTGGCTGCAGTCCCTGCCCAAGGCCGAGCTCCACCTGCACATCGAAGGCACGCTCGAGCCGGAGCTCATGTTCGAGCTCGGGCGTCGCAACGGGGTCGACCTGCCCTACGCGGACGTCGACGCCGTGCGCGCGGCGTACGTCTTCGAGGACCTCCAGTCGTTCCTCGACGTCTACTACGCGGGCTGCTCGGTGCTGGTCACCGAAGCCGACTTCTCGGACCTGACCGCGGCGTACCTCCGGCGCGCCGCGAGCCAGGGCGTCCGCCACGCCGAGATCTTCTTCGACCCGCAGACGCACACCGACCGGGGCGTC
>DASXYP010000142.1:0-28811 GCA_036502405.1 Acidimicrobiia bacterium | reverse complement strand
GAAGACGAAGGCCCCTCCGAGCGAACCTTGTTCACCTCGACCAGCGCGTCACGCAGCTTCTCGATCCACTCGTCCTGGTGCTGCGAGACGAGGCGCACGCACCACGCCAACGCGTCCGACCGCGACCGCGCGACCGACGCGTCGACGAGCGTGTCGAGCACGCCCCGCTCCTGCATCCGCAGCCGGGTCATCACCGGGACGCTGAGGCTCGTGAACACGACCTTCTCGCCGTCGCACTCGACGCCCCAGGCGACCTTCCGGTCGAAGCGGGCCTCGGCCGCGTCGGCGATCGCCATGCGCTGGGCCCGGGTCTCCTCGCGGAAGGCCTCGATGCGGGACTGCACCGCCGCGGCGCGGGCCTCCTCGTCTGCGTCCTGGCCCAGCTCGGGGGCCGGGATCGCGCCGAAGACGAGCACCTCGTCCCGGTCGTAGGTGACCTCCGGGGTGCCGCTGAACCACCCGTCCGGGATGCGCCCGGCGAACCACCCGACCGTCGTGCTGCTTGCTGCGTCCATCGCCGGACCCTCCGTCTTCGTTGGTGTGTTTACAAGATTACACCATTGCGGAGACGCTCGGCGACGGCGGCCGCCTCGGCGGCGGAGGCGTACTTCGAGCGCGGCCAGAAGAAGCCCCGGAGGCCGTCCTTGCGCCGGCGGGGCGCCACGTGGACGTGGAGGTGAGGGACGCTCTGGCTCACGACCGTGTTGGTCGCGACGAAGCTGCCCTCGGCGCCGAGGACGTCGACCATCGCTCGCGACACGGCGCGGACCGCGGTCCAGAGCGGTGCGATCAGGTCGTCCGCCATCACGTTGAGGTGCTCGACGTGATCGGCCGGGACGACGAGCGTGTGCCCCGGGAACAGCGGCCGGTGGTCGAGGAAGGCGCGGATCGGTCCGTCGGGGATGACCCAGTCCGTCGCCACGTCCCCCGCGACGATCCGGCAGAACAGACAGCTGGGGTCCGACGTCACCCCGGGATCAGGCCGGGCTCGTGTACGGCCGCTCCCGCGGCTTCGCGGCGCTCTGCTTCGGCACCATCACCTTGCGCTTGAAGTAGCAGACCTCTTCACCGCGCTGGTTGAAGCCGAAGGTCTCGACGGTCACGATGCCGCGGTCGGGCTTGCTCGACGACTCCTTCTTCTCGAGCACGCGCGTCTCGGCGTAGATGGTGTCGCCGTGGAAGGTCGGCCGCTTGTGCTGGAGCGTCTCCACCTCGAGGTTCGCGATCGCCATCCCGCTGACGTCCGGGACGCTCATCCCGAGCACGAGCGAGTAGACGAGGTTGCCGACGACGACGTTCTTGCCGAACTGCGTCTGCGTCTCCGCGTACCAGGCGTCCGTGTGGAGCGGGTGGTGGTTCTCGGTGATCATGCAGAACAGGTGGTCGTCGTACTCGGTGATGGTCTTGCCGGGCCAGTGCTTGTAGACGTCGCCGGGCACGAAGTCCTCGAAGTACCGCCCGAACGGGCGCTCATGAACGGTCATGGCCCGGAGGCTACCTAGAGTCCTGCTCCGTGGCCCGAAGCGAACCGTCCGCTCGACTCTGGGCGAAGCTGCGGGCGCCGCTGAGCCAGAGCCTCCCGGCCTGGCTTGTCGCCCGGGTGCTCGTGGTCGGCGCGCTCGCGCTCGCGCACTACCTGGTCGACCAGCTCCACGTGCACGACGCGCTGGCGCGCGCGACCGTGCACGCCGGGCTGGTTTCGTGGGACGGCGCGTACTACGTGGACATCGCCGCGCACGGGTACGGCGCGCTGTCGAGGGACGCGCTGCGCTTCTTCCCGCTCGTCCCGCTGCTCGCCAAGCCGTTCGTCTGGATCGGGATCCCGGCCAAGGGCGCGGTGCTGATCGTGAGCAACGTCTCCGCGCTCGTCGCCGGCGTCCTCGTCTACGTGCTCGCCCGGCGGGAGGGGCGCGACGCCGCGTTCGCGACGCGAGCGGCCTGGTTCCTCGCGCTCGCACCCGCCGCGTTCGTCCTCGTGATGGGTTACACGGAAGGCACGACGCTGGCCCTCGCGCTCGGCGTGTTCCTGGCCCTGCGATCGAAGCGGTGGTGGGTCGCGGCCGGCCTCGGCGTGCTCGCCGGACTGACCCGGCCGTCCGGCTTCCTCCTCGCGCTGCCCGCACTGATCGAGGCGGCCCGCGGCTTCCGGGCGCTCCCGGTGAAGCAGTACGTCGCCCGCGCCGCGGCCGTCGTCGGGCCGGGGGTCGGGACGCTGCTCTACCTGCTGTGGGTCGGCAACCGGTACGGGGACATGTGGCTCCCGTACTCGATCCAGACCGAGTCCGGCCGGCGGGGCTCGTTCACGAACCCGGTCGACACGATCGGCGACGCGCTGCGAGGGCTGTTCAACGGGCACGAGGTGGGCACCGGGCTGCACGTGCCGTGGCTCGTGCTGATCGTCGTGCTGCTGGTCGTCTGCTTCCGCACGTGGCCCGCGAGCTACAGCATGTTCGCGTCGGCGTCGATCGGCGCGGCGGCGATCTCGTCGAACCTCGACTCCCTGGAGCGGTACGCGCTCGTCGCGTTCCCGCTCGTCCTCGTCGTCGCGGGGCTCACCCGCGACCGGCGGATCGAGCGTGCGGTGCTCGTGCTCTCCGGATCGGCCATGACGGTCTACGCGCTGCTCGCGTTCTTCCACGCCTATGTGCCGTAGCGGGGCCGGTCAGTCGATCGCGTAGCGCTTCAGGAGCCCGCGCGCGATCACGAGCCGCTGGATCTCGTTGGTCCCCTCACCGATGATCATCAGCGGCGCGTCCCGGTAGTAGCGCTCGATCGGGAGCTCGGTCGTGTACCCGACACCGCCGTGGATCCGGAGGCTCTCGCTCGCGATGTCGAACGCGGCCTCGCTGGCGAACAGCTTCGCCATGCCCGCCTCGACGTCGGCCCGTTCGCCATTCTGCTTCAGGACCGCGGCATGCTCGGTCAGGAGCCGCGCCGCCTCGAGGCGCGTCGCCATGTCCGCGAGCTTCTGCTGGATCGCCTGGTGCTCGGCGATCGGCTTGCCGAAGGTCACGCGCTCCTGGGCGTACCGGATCGCGGCTTCGAACGCGGCGCGGGCCACGCCGCACGCACGCGCCGCGATGTTGATGCGGCCGACCTCGAGCGCGCCGAGGATCCAGCCGAGCCCCCGACCGAGCCCCTCGTCGCCGCCGAGCACGCAGCTCGCGTCGACCCGGTGCCCGTCGTAGACCATCTCGACCGTCTCGATGCCCTTGTACCCGAGCTTGCCGATGTTCTTCGAGACCGAGATGCCCCCGAAGCTCGGACCGGGCTCCTTCTCGACGATGAAGCACGTGATGCCCTCGTCGGTGCGCGCCGCGAGCGCGATCAGCCCGGCCCGCTCGCCGTTGGTGACCCACATCTTCGTGCCGGTGATCTCGTACTCGTCACCGTCGCGCACGGCGCGGCAGGAGATGTTGCGGGTGTCGCTGCCCGCGTCGGCCTCGGAGAGCGACAGGCAGCCGCGCAGCTCCCCCGTCGCGAGGCGCGGCAGCCAGCGCTCCTGCTGCTCGCGGGTGCCGTTGCGCATGATCACGCTCGCCGCGATCGTGTGCGTGTTGACGATGCCCGAGAGGGACATCCACCCCGCCGCGAGCTCCTCGACGACCGCGATGTAGGCGAGCAGGTCGAGCCCGAGACCCCCCAGATCCTCCGGAATCGTGATCCCGAAGAGCCCCATGGCCTTCATCTGCTCGACGATCGCCTCGGGGTACTCGTCGGCGTGCTCCAGGTCGCTCGCCACCGGGAGCACCTCCCGCTCCACCCAGCGCCGCACCGTGGCCCGCAGCTCGTCCCGGACTTCCTGGTCGATCGTCGCAGTCATGCGGGCAGGGTACGAGAACGGCGCCCGGCGGGGCTCGGCCCGAGGAGCAGGAGCCGGAGGCCGGAGCGGGCACGACGTGCGGAGGCCGGAGCGACCGGAGAAGAAGGAACATGCAGGCGACCCGGTACGTTGGCCCGCCTGATGATGCATCAGACGATGATGAGCTTCCGGCGCGACCCGAACGCCGTGAAGGGCAAGCACCTCGAGCGCGATCTGCTCCGCCGCGTGCTCCGGATGACCCGTCCGTACCGAGGTGCGCTCATCGGCTTCCTGGTCGCCGTCGTCGCCGGGGCGGTCATCGGCGTGATCCCCGCCCTCCTGTTCCGCGCCCTGATCGACAACGCCGTGAAGGAGAAGGACAACACCCTGGTCCTGGCGCTGGCAGCCGCCGCGGTTGCCGTGGCGCTCGCCAGCGCGGGCCTCAGCCTGATCCAGCGCTGGTACTCGGCTCGGGTCGGTGAAGGCCTCATCTACGACATGCGGGTGGCGCTGTTCGACCACGTGCAGCGGCTGCCGATCTCCTTCTTCACCCGTACGCAGACCGGCTCGCTGACCAGCCGGATGAACAACGACGTCATCGGAGCGCAGCAGGCCGTCACGTCGACCATCGGCACCGTCGTGCAGAACGTCATCACCCTCGCGGTGACGCTGACCGTCATGCTCGGACTCGAGTGGCGACTCACGATCCTGACGCTCGCTGTGCTCCCGGCGTTCATCATCCCGGCCCGGCGCATCGGCCGTCGGCTCCAGACCGTGACTCGCGAGGGCTTCCAGCTCGACGCGTCGATGAACAACACGATCGCCGAGCGCTTCAACGTGTCCGGCGCGCTCGTCGTGAAGCTCTTCGGCAGTCACGACCGCGAGCGCGACTCCTTCGCCCAGCGGGCGGGACGCGTGCGCGACATCGGCGTCACATCCGCGGTCTACTCGAGTGCCCTCTTCGTGGCGCTCGGGCTCGTCGCGGCAATCGGCACCGCGATCGTGTACTACGTCGGCGGTCGACTCGCGATCGACGGCGCGATCTCGATCGGCACCGTTGCCGCGTTCGTCATCTACGTCGCGCAGATCTACTCACCGCTGACCCAGCTCACCAACGCCCGCGTGGGCGTGCTGACCGCGCTCGTGAGCTTCGAGCGCGTCTTCGAGGTGCTGGACTTCCCGGCGCTCGTGACTGAGCGTCCCGGTGCCGTCGATCTCGTCGATCCGGTCGGGGCGATCGCGCTCGATCACGTGTGGTTCCGCCACCCGGCGGCCGAAGACGCGTCGCTCCCGTCGCTCGAGGAAGGCCTGCCCGGTGCGGCCGACGACGAGCCGGGCGCGTGGATCCTGCGCGACGTGAACCTCACGATCCAGCCCGGTGAGCTCGTCGCGATCGTCGGGCCCTCCGGCGCGGGCAAGACGACGACCGCGATGCTCGTGCCGCGGATCGCCGATGCGGTCGAAGGCGCGGTGCGGATCGACGGCAACGACGTGCGCGACCTCACGCTCTCGTCCGTGCGCGACGCCGTCGGCTTCGTGATGCAGGATCCGCACCTCTTCCACGACACGATCGCCCAGAACCTTCGGTACGCGCGCCCCGACGCGTCGGACGACGAGCTCATCGAGGCGTGCCGCGCCGCGCGCATCCACGACGTCATCGCCTCGCTGCCGGACGGGTACAACACGATCGTCGGAGAACGTGGGTACCGCCTCTCGGGTGGGGAGAAGCAGCGCGTCGCGATCGCGCGGGTGCTGCTGAAGGCGCCGTCGATCGTCATCCTCGATGAAGCGACGTCGCACCTCGACACCGAGTCCGAGCACGCGATCCAACGCGCACTGACCGCAGCTCTCGCCGGGCGCACGGCGCTCGTCATCGCCCACCGGCTCTCCACGATCGTCAACGCCGACCGCATCGTGGTCATGGACGATGGTCGGATCGTCGACGAGGGCAGGCACGAGGAGCTGTTGCGCCGGGGTGGCCTCTACGCCGACCTCTACCGCACGCAGCTGGACCAGCTCGCTGACGCAGCCGCGCCCGATGCGCTCGAGTCCGCCTGACCCTCGACGCCCGGACCGGGACCGGTAGCATCGGGAACCCCCTTCCGCGGTGGCACGTTCCTTTCTCGCATGGCTGATCCAGATCCCCAATCCAGCTCGTCGCGTGGTCGAGCCGCGCAACGGCAGCGCCACCGGCGGCGCGTGCAGACGCGCGTCCTGACCGGCGCGGGCATCGCGGTGCTCGTCGTGCTCGCCGCGCTGTGGTTCAGCGACACCCTGCGGATCCCGACCCAGGGACCGTCGCTCGCGAACGGAGCCGAGAGCATCCAGGCGCACCGCGCCGCCGCGAAGCACGACGAGGGCGCGTCGAAGCCCGAGCACCGCGCGATCAACCCGCTCCAGCCGATGCGGCTCTGGATCGGTGGTGACTCGCTCGCCGGTGCACTCGGCCCGTCGCTGGGCGACATGACCGCAGCCACGGGCGTCGTGCAGCCCCAGTACGACTCGCGCGTCGGCAGCGGCCTCATCAGCGGTGACGTCAACTGGCCGGTCCACGCGGCCGAACAGCTCGACACGCTCAAGCCCGAGGTCGTCGTGTTCATCATCGGCACGAACGACGCCAACATCTACGACGACTCGCTCGCGACCGAGTACGCACAGAAGACCGAGCAGATGATGCGGATCCTGGCCGCGGGCGGCCGGGAGGTGTATTGGGTCAACGCGCCGGTGATGCGGGACCAGGACCTCGAGGCGAAGGTGCTCAAGGTCAACGAGATCCAGCGCGAGGTCGCGACGAAGGTCGGAGTCAACTTCATCGACGCGCACACGCTGTTCGCCGACGAGACCGGCGAGTACCAGTCGTACCTGCCGGACGCGACCGGCAACAACGTGCTCATGCGTGCGGGCGACGGCATCCACTTCACCGGAGCCGGCGGAGACCACCTCGCCAAGGTGATCTTCGACAAGCTGGAGCTGGACTGGAAGATCAACGAGCAGGCGGTGCCGAGCCAGCCCAAGCGGGTCCTCGTGACCAAGGGGTCGACCCAGGTGGCCGGCGGCGGCTCGTCGGGGTCCTCGGGCTCGTCCGGATCGAGCTCCAACGGGTCGAGCAACCGCAGCTCCAGCTCGGGGTCGTCGGGCCGCAGCTCCAGCGGTTCCAGCGGCACCGTGGCGACGGCGCCCGCCACCGCGCCGCCGGTGGCGGATCCGCCCCCGCCACCGTCGAGCACGCCGACCACCGCGCCGAGCTCCAACACCACGACCCCGTCGACAACCTGACTGGGAGCTCCACCTCGTGGTGCGTCGGCAAACACTGCGGGGGCGGTTCGGTCGATCCCGGACGCACCACGTGGCGTCCGGCCCGGGGATCGCAGCACCTCGTCGGTAGGCTCCGCCGCCATGAGCGACGAGAGCACGAAGCCGTGAGCGACGAGCTGACCGAGGCCGGCGCTGCGGTCGCTACCACCCAGGCGCTGGTCGACGCGGCGGCGCGGAGCCTCGCCGAGCGCGCGAACGTCGACGGGCGGATCTCGGTCTCGGCACTGGACGAGCACCAGGTCGTCGCCTACGACCTCGCCCACGCGGCCAGCGCAGTCGCCGGGTGCAACGTCATGCTCCAGTACGCGAAGCACGGCGACTTCGAGGCATCGCTCGCGTTCGCGTACATCGCGGACGCGATCGCAGACGTCGGTGCCCGCGTCGTCGGGCGCGAGGCCGCATGGGGCGTCGAGCTGACGGCGATGGCGGCCGCGCAGCCGTTCGTGACCAAGTACCGGGACCCCGCGTTCCTGGCGTCGGTCGCCGACTCGCTCTCGTCCGGCGGGACCGGCGCGGCGCACCTCGCCGACGAGTTCGACCTCGTCCGGGACAGCTTCCACCGCTTCGCCGCCGACAAGATCCGGCCCGTTGCCGAGCACATCCACCGCGCGAACGACGACATCCCCGAGTCGATCATCGAGGGCATGGCCGAGCTCGGCGGGTTCGGCCTCTCGGTGCCCGAGGAGTACGGCGGCTTCGCGGCCGGCGGCGAGTCGGACTACCTCGCGATGTGCGTCGCCACCGAGGAGCTGTCGTGGGGCTCCCTCGGTGCGGGCGGTGCGCTGATCACCCGGCCCGAGATCCTCACCCGCGCCATCGTCAAGGGTGGGACCGAGGAGCAGAAGCACGCGTGGCTGCCCCAGATCGCGACCGGGGAGCGCGTCGTCGGCGTGATGGTGACCGAGCCGGACTACGGGTCCGACGTCGCGGGCGTGAAGGTCTCCGCGACGGCGGTGGACGGCGGGTACGTGCTGAACGGCGTGAAGACGTGGTGCACGTTCGCCGGCCGTGCCGACACCCTGATGGTCCTGGCCCGGACCGACCCCGACCGTGCGCTCGGTCACCGCGGGCTCTCGGTCTTCGTCGTCGACAAGCCGCCGGCTCCCGGCCACCACTTCGCGTTCGAGGACGGCGCGGGCGGGAAGATGGAGGGGCGCGCCATCGACACCCTCGGCTACCGGGGGATGCACTCGTACGAGGTGGCCTTCGACGGTTGGCACGTGCCGGCCGAGAGCCTCGTCGGCCTCGACGGCGGGCTCGGCAAAGGCTTCTACCTGCAGATGGAGGGCTTCGAGAACGGCCGCCTCCAGACCGCGGCGCGAGCCGTCGGCGTCATGCAGGCGGCCTTCGATGCCGGGCTCGCGTACGCCGAGGAGCGGATCGTCTTCGGCAAGCCGGTCTTCGCCTACCAGCTGTCGAAGGCCAAGCTCGCCCGGATGGCGGCGCTGATCTGCGCGGGCCGGCAGTTCTCGTACGACGTCGCCCGCAAGATGGCCCGCGGTGAAGGCGCGCTCGAAGCGAGCATGGTGAAGGCGTACGTGTGCCGCGCCGCCGAGTGGGTCACGCGCGAAGCGATGCAGCTCCACGGGGGCATGGGCTACGCCGAGGAGTTCCCGGTCTCGCGGTACTTCGTCGATGCACGTGTCCTCTCGATCTTCGAGGGTGCGGACGAGACGCTGTGCCTGCGGGTCATCGCCCGGCGGCTCACCGAGCAGGCGCTCGCGAGCTAGCTAGCGCCGTACCTCCGCGAGCGAGAACCGCGGGACCGGTGCCGCGCCCGTCACGAGGTCGGCGACGAGCCGGCCGATCGTGGGCGCGAACTTGAAGCCGTGGCCCGAGCAGGGCGAGGCGACGACGATCGGGCCGATGCGGTCGAGCACGAAGTCCTCGGTCACGGTGCTCGTGTAGAGGCACGTCACCTCGGACACCGGTGCGGGCTCGAGGCCGGGGAGCCACGACCGCACGAACGCTGCGACCCGGTCGCGCGTCGCGGCGTCGACGACGAAGTCACGGCGGTCGGCCGTGACCGCAGGACCAGTGTGGTGCTCGGCCACCTTCACACCCTCGCCCGGGGTCTCGAGCCCGTAGCGCGCGACATCACCGTGGTGGATGAAGCTCGGCCAGGGCGTGTCGTCGCGGGGTGCGAAGTGGAACGCCGACTCCTGGGTGACGACGAGCGGGGGGAGCGGGACGGTGTCCCGGAGCAGGTCCACGACCCACGCACCGGCCGCGACCACGGCGACGCGCGCGTCGTAGGTCTCGTCGTCCGTCGCGACGCGCGCGCGGTCGCCGATCACCTCGATCGCGCGCGCCGGCGTGCTCCAGTGCGCGATCCCACCCAGCGCCCGGACCCGATCCCACATCGCCGCCCAGGCCCGGTCGGCGGCGATCCGGCCGCCGTCGGGCTGGTGGAGGACCGGCCCGTCGAACCGCACGCCCGGCCACCTTTCCGTCGCCGCGTCCGGGTGGAGCCGGTCGTGGCGGACCCGCCGCACGTCCAGCGCAGCCGCGATGCCGTCGACCGCGGCACGCTCGCCGTGGTCGAGGGAACCGGTGCGGACGAGCAGGTCGTCGCCGGTCTCGGACTCGAGCTCGCGCCAGTCCTCGCGCGCGGCACGGGCGAGGTCGATCCAGAAGGGGTCGGGATAGGCGAGACGGAAGATCCGCGAGCCGCCGTGCGAGCTGCCCCGCACGTGTCCGGGCTCGAACTGCTCGAGCAGCGTGACGTCCTGCCCGCGCCGGGCCAGCCACCAGGCGGTGGCCGCGCCCATGATCCCGCCACCGATCACGATCGCGTCGACCCGCTGCACCCTGTCAGGCTACGGGCCGTGGAGCCCGTGCGAGCGAAGCCCGTCGTCCGCCGGCGCGAGGTCGCGCTGTACGCGGTGCCGATGGTCGCGCTCGCCATCGTGGCGAACGTCGGCAACGCGCTCGCGCCGACACTGCTCACCGAGGAGCCGGCCCTGCTCCTGGCGCTGGCGCCCAAGACCCGCTGGCTCCTGCTGTCGTCACCGAACCTGCAGGCCCTCGCGTTCTACGGGATCCCGATCGTGCGCGCCGCCGCGGTCCTGACGCTCTACTACTGCTTCGGGCGCCGGTACGGCGATGCCGCGCTGCGCTGGGTGGAGGAGCGCGCGGGGCGGTCGCTGCGCCCGGTCCGCTTCCTCGAGCGGCAGTTCCACCGGGGCCGCTACCCGATCCTCGTCGCCTTTCCCGGAAGCCTCGCCGCGATGCTCGCCGGCGCCGACCGGATGGCGTTCGCGCCGTTCATCGCCGTGGCGATGCTCGCGACGACCGCGCGGCTGGTGCTCATTCGCCTGCTCGCCGACCTGTTCGCCGACCCGCTGCTCGACGTCCTCGGCTGGGTCGGCCACAACCAGCTGTGGCTGACGGCCGTCTCGGTGGGCTCGGTGTTCGTCTACGTGCTGTGGACCAACCGGAGCAGCCCGACGCCGATCGAGTCGGTAAGGACGATCGCCACCGAGCTCGACGAGGCGGCGGCGGACGTCGCGGCAGACGTCGCGGCAAACGTCGTCGAGGACTAGCTCTTGCTGCGCTGCATCCCGGCACGCTCGCCGCGGCTCACGAGCTTCACCGCGACCTTGCGGCTCGCCTCGTCGATCATCTCGTCGCCGAGCATCACCGCGCCCTTGCGGTCACCCTCGGTCGTCGCCTTCTCGTAGGTCTCGAGGATGTCCCACGCCTTGTCGAACTGGTCCTGGGTCGGCGAGAAGAGCTCGTTCAGGATCTGCACCTGGTCCGGGTGGAGCGCCCACTTCCCGTCGTAGCCGAGGATCTGCGCGCGCTGCGCGAACTCACGGAACCCGTCGCTGTCGCGCACCTTGACGTACGGGCCGTCGATCACCTGCAGCCCGTTCGCGCGACCGGCCATGAGGATCGCCACGAACACGTAGTGGAAGTAGTCGCCGGGGTACTCGGGGATCTCGAGGCCACCGCGCAGGCCGGGCATCTCCATCGACGCGGACATGTCGACCGGGCCGAGGATGATCGTCTCGAGCCGCGGGCTTGCCGCGCAGATGTCGTTCACGTTGATGAGGCCCCGCGCGGTCTCGATCTGCGCCTCGATGCCGATGTGGCCCTCGGGGAGCCCGGCCTTCTGCTCGACCTGGGTGAGCAGCAGGTCCATCGCCACGACCTCGGCCGCGGTCTGCACCTTCGGGAGCATGATCTCCTCGAGGCGCTCGCCCGCGTTGCCGACGACGTCGATGATGTCGTAGGTCGTCCACGGCGTGTCCCACGCGTTGACCCGCACGCAGAGGACCGTCTCGCCCCAGTCCTGGTCGCGGATCGCGGTGACCGCCTTGCCGCGGGCCGCCTCCTTCTCGAGCGGGGAGACGGAGTCCTCGAGGTCGATGAAGACCATGTCGGCGCCGAGGGTCGGACCCTTGCCGAGCATCTTCTCGCTCGATCCGGGAACCGAGAGACACGATCGGCGAGGCAGGTTCTTCGTGCGTTGAGACATGGGCGAAAGGCTAGGACAGGTCGTACGGGCACTCCCAACCCGCCACAATGACCCGATGGCCTCCGCTGCGTCCCCCCTCGACCTCGTCGACCGCCTGATCCGTGCGATCGAAGCCGGCGACCTCGCCGCGGTGCGGTCGGTCTACGCACCGGACGTGATCGTCTGGGGCGGCTTCGATGATCGCGAGCGCGACGTGGACTCGTCGCTCGGCGTGCTCGAGTGGCTGTTGAGCGTCACGACCTCGCGGCGCTACGACATCGTGCGCCGGATCGAGATCGACGGCGGCGTGCTGCAGCAGCACGTGCTGCACGCGACGACGCACGCCGGGAAGACGTTCTCGATGCCCGCCTGCCTCGTCATCCGGGTCGAGCGCGGTCTCATCACGCGCGTCGACGAGTACCTGGATCCGGCCCCGGTGACCGCGGCGGTGACCTGAACCTCGTCCGGTACCCTCGGCCCATGGCCGACGACGCGCCGCTCGCCCTCGAAGAGCTGGCCGACGGGGTCTACGCGTGGATCCAACCCGTCGGCGGACTCGGGGTGAGCAACGCGGGCGTGATCGTGGACGACGACGGGATCACGATCGTCGACACGCTCATGGTGCGCTCGCAGTGGGAGCCGTTCGCCGCTGCGGTCGCCGAGCTCGAGCGGCCGGTCAAGCGAGTCCTGCTCACGCACGCGCACATCGACCACGTCGGAGGGACACAGGTGTTCCGCAACGCGATGGTCCTCGGGTCGCCGGCGACGAGCGCGCTGCTCGACCAGCCGATGCCCGTCGACGCGTACAAGCACTACATGGCGCCGTTCGCGGAGGAGTTCGACGACCTCGCCGAGATCGGGACGCGCCCTGTGAGCCACGTCGTCGACGACGCGGCGCAGCTCACGCCCCGGATCGAGCTGCTCCCCGCGTCGGGTCACACCGCGGGCGACGTCATGGCGCTCGTCGCCGACTGCGACGTGCTGTTCGCGGGCGACCTGTGCTTCTTCGGCGTGACGCCGCTCGCGTTCCAGGGTGACCCGGCGACGTGGGCGGACGTCCTCGACGCGGTCGCCGACCTCGCCGACGTCATCGTCCCCGGGCACGGGCCGGTCGGGGGCCCGGCCGAGGTGCGGGACCTGCAGGCCTACCTGCGGCACTGCGTCGAGGGCTCGATCCCGCCCGGGCCCTGGGACGCCTGGGCCGGCCGGGCCGAGGGCGACGCGATCAACATCGAGAAGGCCGCGATGCTGCGCGCCGGCGACACCGGCATGCCCCCGACCATGCTGAAGGCCATCGGCCTCTAAGCCGCCCCCGCTCGTTTCGGTGCGGGTTACACCCCCTCGAGGGGGTTCAACTCGCACCGAAAGCTGATCTCGCGGGTGACATGGGCCGGTCGATGTACGACGTCGTCCCAACCGAAGCGCAGAACGGTCCAGCCCGCCGAGGTGAGTCGGGCGTCGCGCTCGGCGTCACGGCGCTGGTCGACGAGCCCGTCGTGGAACTCGGCACCGTCCACCTCCACGACAATGCGCGCGCCACGGAACAGGAAGTCGACCCGGCCGATCCACCCGTCGTCGTCACCGAGGTCTACCTGCCGCTCCGGCTCGACGAGCCCATACCGACGAGTCAGCGCGATGAAGCGAGCCTCCAGCTCGCTCTCCGATGGGATGTACGCACCGCGCCGCTCTTCGAGCAGGGTTCGGAACAGAACCGTCCCTGCGCGCCCGTGCTCGGCAAGGTCGACGAGCACGCGCCAGAGTCCCGGGACCGTGACGAGCTTCCGAGCGAGTGCGGTGTCCAATGCTCGCTCGGCCCGCAGCGCGTGCACGTCACCGCAGAGATCGAACAACGTCCGCGCCACGGTCGTGCACTGGATGCCGTCGACGCACGTGACGTGGGGATCGGGCAGCGCCAAGGTCTGCTCGATGCGAACGCCATGCAGATCGCGCCGACCGTTACGAGCCACGGAGACGGTCAGCGGCTCCAGATCGAAGCCGGGCAGCCCATGCAGCGCCGCTGCGCTCCGATGGGAGAGCGCTGCGACATCCCCTGATGCCAGCACCCCCGCGAGCGCCCGTTGCCGGGGCGTCTCAGGGGCTCCGGAGATCCGGTACACACCGCGCGCCACACGGCGGAAGCGTCCTGTCCTTCGCCGGTGTTCGATCGCCTTCGCACTGAGCCCGAGCGACCGTGCCTGTTCGTACGTGATCAGTCCGTGTTGCGACGACGCGAGCGCTTCCGTGCGCGGTCCAAACATGGGCGCAAGGTACGACCAAGCTGGGACAGCAGTTCCGGAGCGTGTTTCGGTGCGTGTTGAACCCCCTATCGGGGGTGCAAGTCGCACCGAAACGAGTCCGGCGGGCGGGGAAGGGGACTAGTAGGCGCCGGCGAGCTTGGCGTGGTCCCAGGTGACGGTCTTGTCGGCCTTCACCCGGATCACGACGCGCTTCTTCGCCTGCGCCTCGATCCCGGCGCGCACCAGCTCGTCGTCCGCGGGGCCCCAGTAGCGCGGGAACAGCTGCAGCCCGAACGCGAGCACCTCGTCCGGCGCGTCGATGAGCTCGGCGTGCCCGACGATCGACACGCCCTTCAGCTCCTCGTACACGTCGCCCGTCGCGACGAGCACGCTGAGGCGCGGGTCGCGCCGGAGGTTCACGACCTTCTGGCTCTTGCCGTAGGTCCAGAAGCACAGATCGCCGTCGTCGAGGGCGTACCACATCGTCACGAGGTGCGGGGTGCCGTCGCCGTTGAGCGACGCGACCTGCAGGTCGCGCCCGGCCTCGAGGAAGGCGCGGGTCTCGTCGTCGGTCATCCGGATCTGGTCGCGTCGTGACATGAAGTCGGAGCCTACCGGGACGCCGCGATACCTTCTCCGCCCGTGGCGACCAACCCTGATCCGACGCTCGAGCTGACGACGAGCAAGGGCGTGACCCGCACGCTCGACGACTGGTCGACGATGTTCCAGATGTGTCTGGTCATCCTGCCCGACCGACCCGAGGCGGCCGCGTGGATCCCGATCGCCCGTCGGATCTTCGACGTGCTCGGTGACAGCGACTGCCGCACCGCCTACGTCGTCACCGGCACGCCCGTGATCGCGCAGCGCATCCTCGGCGAAGAGGAGCAGCGCCAGGCCACGTTCGTCGACCCGGACCGCACGCTCGTCAAGTCACTCGGCCTCGAGCGCCTGCCCGCATTCGTGTTCCTGCAGCAGGACACGACGGTCGGCGCGGCGAGCGAAGGATGGGATCCGGCGGAGTGGCAGGAGGTCGCGAAGTCGGTCGCGAGGGCCATGGCGTGGTCGATGCCGGACGTCGCTCCGCCCGGTGAGCCGATCCCGGCGCCGAGCGGGGGCTGGGCGGTCTGACCCGCCCGGGAGACCCCCGGACGACCCCGGGCAAACCCCGGGCGACAATCGCGCGACGACCGCGCGCGGCGCGCGACCGCCGATGCCCGGGATCTGCGTCGTCGCAGGTCAGGGGCATTTCCCAGGGCATAAATGGAATCCCGGGGACCCCCCACGTAGGGTTCTCGGAACCGCCCGTCGCAGTGAGTTGTAGCGACGCGCGCGTTCATTGAGCTTCACCGAGGCGGAAACGCACACCACCCGCACCACGTTGTCATCCGTGATTCTGCGGACCGCGTTCAGCAAGGACCGACGGCGGCACCTCCGAGCCAAAGGGAGTCCCTACATGAACCTCCGGGCCAAAGTCTGGGGAGTCGTACTCATCGCAGCCCTCGCAGCCGGAATGCTTCCGGCGGCCGTCGCCGAGGGTTCGCCCATCACCGACAAGCAGCACGAGGCCGCAGCGCTCGAGGCACAGATCTCGTCGAGCCAGTCGCGGATGGACTCGCTGTCCGAGCAGCTGAACGGGGCCAAGATCCGCCTCCAGCAGGCCCAGGTCGCCATCGCGGACTCGGAGCGCCGCACCGCAGAGGCCCAGGCCGCGACCGACAAGATCCGTGAGCAGCTGAACGCCCGCGCCGCGGAGATCTACAAGGGTGCGGGCACGAGCAACCCGCTCGACGCGGTGGACGTCAACACCGTCACCGACCTCGCAGCCCGCTCGAAGTACGCCTCCGCCGCCGCGGACAACGACGACACGCTCCTCGCCAAGCTCCAGCAGGCACGCGAGATCCTCGCGGTCCAGAAGGCCCAGCTCGAGACCCAGAAGGCCGCGGCGACCGCCCAGCGCGACGCCGCCGACCGGGCTCGCACCCAGCTCCAGGCGACCACCGCCCAGCGCACGTCGCTGCTCAGCCAGGTCAAGGGTCAGCTCAAGACGCTCGTCGCCCAGGAGGCGGTCCGCCGGGCCAACGCCAGCCGCGCCGCGGCCCAGGCGACGGCCCGCCGGTTCTCGACCGGTGGCAGCGGGAGCAGCAGCCGAGGCCCGATCCAGCAGAACTTCCCGAACGCCCCCGCCCCGAACGGCCGGGCGGCCGCCGCGGTGGCCTTCGCCAAGGCGCAGGTCGGCAAGGGGTACGTGTACGCGACCTCGGGCCCGTCGACGTTCGACTGCTCGGGTCTCACCGCCGCCGCGTGGGCCGCGGCCGGGGTCGGGCTCGCCCACTACTCGGGCGCCCAGTACCAGCAGACGATCCGCATCGGTCCCGGCGACCTCCAGCCCGGCGACCTGGTCTTCTACGGCCCCGGCGGGTCCCGCCACGTCGAGATCTACATCGGCGGCGGCATGGTGGTCTCGGCCGCCAACCCCGCCGAGGGCGTGATCACGGCCGGGGTCCGGTACGGCTCGGCGAGCGGCTACGGGCGGGTCGGCTAGCCCCTCCACGCTCTGCCAGATCCCCCACTTCCCCGATCCCGGGGGTTACGGTCGATCGCGCTCGAGGACGAGCCTGGGTCGGCGCTGCCGCGTCGACCCGAGACCGTGGGGGATCCGTGACCGCAGCGCACCCGTTCCGGCCCAGCCCGACCCGGTTGGCCATGCTGCTCGCGGCCGGCGTCCTGGGCGTCGTGCTCGCCGCGCCCGGGGCCTCCGCGGCTCCCGACCCGGGACCTACGGCCCCGCCGGCGACCGTGCGACCCAGCGCCACGACCACTTCGACGTCGACCACGAGCTCGACGAGCAGCACGTCGACCACCTCCACGTCGTCCACCTCGACCACGTCGACGTCCACGACGTCGACCACCCTCGCCCCGGTGGTCCTCGGCCCGGCCTCGGTGCTCACCGCGCCCAACCCGCTCCCGGTCGCGCCGCGCACGACCACTCCGCCGCGCTCGACGGTGCGGTCCGGCTCGGGCGCCGGAGGAACAACGGGCGCGGAGCTCCCCTTCACCGGAGGCGGGACGACGCTGGTGCTCGTCTCGGGCCTGGCTGCGCTCGCGATGGGCGCGCTCGCGGTGTGGTGGGGCAGCCGGAAGAGCTCCGAGCTCGAGCACCCGGAGCCCGGCGCTACGGGATGACGAGCATCCCCAGCTCGGCTTCGAGCTGGGGTCGGGGCTTCGCTCCGAGCGACGACCGCTCCAGCCGGCCGTTCCGGAACAGCGCGATGAGCGGGATGCTCTGCACCTCGTACTGCTGCGCGAGCGCCGGCTCCTCGTCGATGTTCACCTTCACGACCTTGTAGGCGCCGTCGCGCATCTGCGCGATCTGCTCCACGATCGGTCCGACCTGGCGGCACGGGCCGCACCAGGGCGCCCAGAAGTCCACGATGACCGGCAGCGGGCTCTGCAGCACCTCGGCCGGGAACGTCGCGGTGGTGACCGCCCTGACCGGTCCCTCGGGCGGGTCGTCGGGCACCGGGCCGCTCGGCTTCTTGCCCGCCACGACGCCCTCGATCCACGCCCGGCCGTGCCGGATGCTCTCGAGCGCGACCTGGTGGCCCATCGGGAACTCCGAGTACACGACGGGCACGCCGTGGCCTTCGAGCACCCGCGCGAGCTGGCGGGTGCGGGCGACCGGCGCGAGCGGATCCTGGTCGCCGTGCTGGATGAGGATCGGCACCTCGGCCGCGGCCGCCCAGTCGGCCTCGAAGATGTCGAGGCCGGGGAGCACCGGGCTCATCGCGTAGACGCCGAGCGGGCGGGGACGGTCGCTCGCCCGCAGCGCCAGGGCGATCATCATCCCGGCGCCCTGGGAGAACCCGGCGACGAGGGCCTCGGACCGGGCGAAGCCCTGCTCCTCGCACGCCTCGTCGAGCAGGTCGTCGAGCGCGTCGAGCGACGAGGTGAACGCGGTCGGGTCGAACCCGCCCTCGGGGCTCCACGAGTACCAGGCGAAGCCGGGCGTGCCCGGCGCGGCCTCGGGACCCCGGGGCATGACCGCGCAGAAGTGGCCCTCCGGGTCCAGGTGGGGCAGGAGCCCACCGAGGTCCCGTTCGTCGGCGCCGTAGCCATGGACCAGCAGGAGCAGCCGCTGGGCCTGGTCGCCGCGCACCACGTTCGTCACGAGAGCCGTCATGGGAACCAGCCTACAAACGCCTTCCCGGGTCGCTCCGGTCGCCGCACCTCCTGCCCGACCGACCTACGCTCCCGCGCCTTCCCGGGTCACTCCGGTCTCCGCACTTCGTGCCCGCTGCGACCTACGCTCCCGCGATGCGGCTCGGCATCAACTTCGGCTACCAGGACTGGGGCACCGGCGTCGCGGCGGCCGTGCAGACGGCGAAGGAGGCCGAGCGCCTCGGCTACCACTCGGCCTGGACCGCGGAGGCCTACGGCACCGACGCGGTGACCCCGTTGACCTGGCTGATGGCCAACACCGACACGCTGAACCTCGGCTCCGCGATCCTGCAGATGCCGGCGCGCACCCCGGCGATGACCGCGATGACCGCGGCGACGCTCGACCTGATGAGCGGCGGACGCTTCCTGCTCGGGCTCGGGCTCTCCGGCCCGCAGGTCGTCGAGGGCTGGCACGGGCAGCCCTACGGCAAGCCCTTGGCGAAGACGCGGGAGTACGTCGAGATCGTGCGCACCGTCCTCGCGCGCGAGGCACCGCTCGAGCACCACGGCCTGCACTACGACATCCCGTACCGGGGCCCCGACGCGACGGGCCTCGGCAAGCCGCTGAAGATCATCGTGCACCCGCGCCGCGCGGACCTGCCGATCTACCTCGCGGCGATCGGGCCGAAGAACGTCCAGCTGTGCGCGGAGATCGCCGACGGGTGGCTGCCGATCTTCTTCTCGCCGACGCGCTTTCGCGAGACGTACGGCGCCGCCATCGACGCGGGCTTCGCCAAGGCCGGTGGCGCCAAGTCCCTCGACGACTTCGACGTCGCCCCGACGGTCACGGTGATCGTCGGCGACGACCTCGACACCCTGCGCGGCTTCGCCAAGCCGATGGCCGCGCTGTACATCGGCGGCATGGGCGCCCGCGGGAAGAACTTCTACAACGACCTCGCGTGCCGGTACGGGTTCGAGGACGCGGCCAGGAAGATCCAGGACCTGTACCTGGACGGCAACAAGCGCGACGCGATCGCCGCCGTGCCCGACGAGCTGGTCGACGAGATCGCGCTCATCGGGCCGAAAGCGCGCATCGCGGACCGGCTGGAGGCGTGGAAGGAGAGCGGGATCACCACGCTCATCGTCGGCGCGCAGCAGCCCGAAGCACTCCAGGTGATGGCCGAGCTCGTCCTCTGAGGTTTGGCCGCGTGCGCATCGCGATGCTCTCGGACATCCACGGCAACTCGATCGCGCTCGATGCTGCGCTCGCCGACCTCGAGCGCCGTGGCGGCGCCGACGAGCACTGGCTGCTCGGGGACCTCGTCGCCATGGGCCCGGACCCGATCGGCGTGCTCGAGCGGATCACCGCGCTGCCGGACGCATCCTTCGTCCGGGGCAACACCGACCGCTATCTGGTGACCGGCGAACGCCCGCCGCCGACGATCGAAGCGGCGGCCGGCGATCCCGAGCTGATCGCCGTCGTCGCCGAGGTGTCCGCCACGTTCGCCTGGTCAGCCGGCTGCGTGACCGCGGCCGGGTGGACCGACTGGGTCGCCGCACTGCCGTCGGAAATTCGCACCTGCCTGCCCGACGGGACCCGGTTGCTCGGCGTGCACGCGTCGCCCGGTCGCGACGACGGCCCCGGCATCGCGGCCGCGGACGACGACGGGCTCGCGCGGCGGCTCGAGGGTTGCGCGGCGGACGTCGTGTTCGCGGGCCACACGCACCGGCCGGTCGACCGGATGGTGGGTCGGACCCGGGCTGTGAACATCGGCAGCATCAGCAACCCGGTCGCGCCGGACCTTCGCGCCTCGTACGTCCTGGTCGACGCGACTGACACCGAGCACACCATCGAGCATGTGCGGGTCGACTACGACCACGAGGCTGTCATCGCGATGCTGGAGACGCTCGGTCACCCCGGGCGGGCGTGGCTGATCGCGCACCAGCGCGGTGAGGTCCCTTAGAACATGAAATTCATGGCACGCGCGATCGTGAAGCCGAGCGCGGCGTCGCCGCTGACCTCGACCGCGCCCGACCCGAGGATGACCTCGGCGTCCCCGCGCCCGGCGCCGAGCCGGACGAACGTCTCGCCACTCAGCCGGAGTCGCACGGTCGGCTCGGCCGGGGGATCCCCGAGCACCTGAGCCCGGCCGCCGTCCATGCTCAGCGCGACGTCACGCGCGGCGGGGCCGACGACCTCGAACACGACCGTGGTGCCGTCCGCAGGCTTGACCTTCCGGCCGACGACCATCGGCATCACCTCGGCGAAGCGCGCCACCGATGCCCGGGCCGCATCGCCGTCCCAGCCGCCGGGCTTGCCGACCGCGCGGCGCATGTCCTGCTCGTGGACCCAGGAGTCGAACACCCGGAACCCGAGCAGGTCCCGGACCGCGCCGGGGCCGACCGGGGTCATGGCGTCGGCGCCGAAGTCCATGTCCGGCGCGCGGAGCGCGGCGAGGCGCTCGGCGGTGACGCTCCGGAACTCGTCGAGCACCTCGGCGCCCGGCCGGCCGCGGAACGCTTCGACCCACAGCTCGTTCGTGCGGCCCATGTCGTTCTTCACGTGCGCGTGGTCGGGTGCGACGACGTCAGGCACGGGCCGCCCGAGGAGCAGCGACTCGAGCCCGACGATGTGCGCGAGGTTGTCCTGCACGTCCCAGCCCGGGCACTCCGTCGGGGCCTTCCACTGGCTCTCGGTCAACGAGTCACCGAGACGGCCGGTCGAGGACCACACCTCCTCCAGGCGTTCGACGTGGCGCTGGTCGTCGTCCACCATCACCTCCCTCGGGCCATGTGGTGGCGGAGATCGCCGACGAGGTCGGGGAGGATCAGCCGGTCGGTGAACCGCCACTCACCGTCGACCCGTTCGAGCTCGTCGTGGTACCGGCCCGCGAGGACCGGCTGCAGCGCGAAGCCGGGCACCGCCTGGAGGACCGTGAAGTACGAGCGCGCCGTCGCCACCGGGCTCCCGTTGCACACGACCGTCACGTTCGAGATGACGTGCCGCGTCCGGGGAACGCCCTCGTACAGGATCACGTCGCGGTACGCGTCCCGAACCTGCTCCGTGCCGCGCAGCACGTCGGGGCGGGTCGAGCTCCTCCAGGTCGCGTGCTCGAAGAGCGCGGCCACGCCGTCCAGATCGCCCGCGTCGAGCAGCTCCGCGTACGAGTGGATCAGCGACCGGATCGCGTCGGCATCGTCCACGCTGGCAAGGTAGACGTCGGGCGCTCGGCGCGCACCTCGTGGGGTACCGTCGCCGCCCGTATGACGTATCGGGCGGTGATCTTCGACCTCGGCGGCGTGGTCTTCCCGTCGCCCTTCGACGTGTTCGCCGCCTACGAGCAGCGCCACGGGCTCCCCGACCGGTTCATCCGCGGCGTCGTCGCCGCCAGCACCGACCACGGCGCGTGGGCGCGCCTCGAGCGGGGCGAGCTGACCTTCGACGAGTTCGCGACGGAGTTCGCGGCCGAGTGCGCGTCGGCCGGCGGGACGGTCGACGCCGCGGAGCTCATGCGCGAGATCGGCCGCGGCTTCGAGCCGCGTCCCGCGATGGTGGCCGCGATCGACGCGATCCGCGCGCAGGGCCTCAGGGTCGGTGCGCTGACGAACAACTGGGCGCCCAGCGCCACCGAACGGGACACCGCGCCGAACGCGCTCGGGCACATGGGCCGGTTCGACGTGGTGGTGGAGTCCGCGGTCGAGGGCCTGCGCAAGCCCGATCCGCGCATCTACGAGCTGGTGTGCGACCGGCTCGGCGTGGAGCCGGCCGAAGCGGTGTTCCTCGACGACCTCGGCGTGAACCTCAAGCCCGCCCGGGCGCTCGGGATGACGACGATCAAGGTCGCCGACCACGAGGCCGCGCTCGACGAGCTCGCCGCCGTCCTCGGCTTCGCGCTGGACGCGGCCTGATGGAGCTCGTCCTCGTGCGTCACGCCGAGCCGATCCGCATCGCGCCGGGCGAGTCCGGTGGCGCGCCGGCCGATCCCGAGCTCACCGACCGTGGCGTCGCCCAGGCGGAGCGCCTCGGCGCCTGGCTCGCGGGTGAGCCCGTCCACCACGTCGTGAGCAGCCCGCTGCGCCGCGCGGTCGAGACCGCCGCGCCGGTCGCACGGGCTCACGGGCTCGAGCCGGAGATCCTGCCGGGGTTGCAGGAGTGGGATGCGCACGCGGACCACTACATCCCGATGGAGGAGCTGCGCGAGTCGAAGGACGACCAGTGGCAGGCCATGGTCGAGGGCCGGTGGGAGGACTACGGCGGCGAGAACCCGGAGCGCTTCCGGGCCCGGATCGTGCCGACCCTGAACGCGGTGATCGAGGCCCACCCCGGTGAGACCGTCGTCGTGGTGTGCCACGGCGGCGTGATCAACGTGTACCTCGCGGCGCTCCTGGGCCTGACCCAGCACCTCTGGTTCGACCCGGCCTACACGTCGGTGAGTCGGGTCCGCGCCTCGCGCACCGGGGCCCGGTCGCTCGCGTCGCTCAACGAGACCGCGCACCTCTGCGCAACCCGTGAGGTGGTGCCATGAACGTCGAGACCACGACCGACGGCCCGGTGATGGTGGTGACGATCAACCGGCCGGCGGCTCGCAATGCGGTCGACGGTCCGACCGCCGCCGGGCTCGCCGACGCGTTCCGCGCGTTCGACGCGGACGACGACCTCGCGGTCGCGGTCCTCACCGGCGCGGGCGGGACGTTCTGCGCTGGCGCGGACCTCAAGTCGTTCGGCACCGAGCGCGCCAACCGGGTACGGGATCGGGGAGACGGTCCTATGGGGCCGAGCCGGATGATGCTCTCGAAGCCGGTGATCGCCGCGGTGGAGGGATACGCGGTCGCGGGCGGCCTGGAGCTCGCGATCTGGTGCGACCTGCGGGTCGCGGCGAGCGACGCGGTCTTCGGCGTCTTCTGCCGCCGGTGGGGCGTCCCCCTGATCGACGGCGGCACCATCCGGCTCCCGCGCCTCATCGGCCACTCCCACGCGCTCGACCTGATCCTGACCGGGCGCGGCGTGTCCGGGGACGAGGCCCGCCTCATGGGCCTCGCCAACCGGCTGACCGAGCCCGGCGGAGCTGTGACCGCGGCGATCGCGCTGGCCCGGGAGCTGGCGGCCTTCCCGCAGACCTGCATGCGGATGGACCGCCGGTCCTCCTACGACCAGTGGGACCTGAACCTCGACGCCGCCATCGACCACGAGCTCGCGCTCGGGCGCGAGTCGATGCGCGCGCCCGACCAGGCCGTGGACCGCTTCGTGGCCGGCGAGGGCCGCCACGGCGCCGGGCGCTCCTAGGACCCCGGCGCTCGTAGTGGTGGGTCTGGTGATCGACGGAGTGGGCACGGCGAGGCGGGGGCGGCGCTCGCAAGGACGCAGGACGAAGGCGCAGCGGGCTTCTGCGTCGAGGACGAGGACGCCGCGAGCGCCGTCGCCGACCGGCGTGACCGCCCCGCAGTGATTGCCAGGCGCACCACTAGAATCGGCAGCGGTCCCTACCCCGGCAAGGAGACGTCCATGCCCTCGGCCGAAACCGGCAAGTCCCGCACCGTCGGCGACATCATGAGCACCCCCGTCGTGGTCGCCGCGCCCGACGACAAGGTCGCGGAGGCCGCCTCCAAGATGCGGGAGCAGCGCGTCGGCTCGGTCGTGGTGGTCGACGGCGCCCACCCGGTCGGCATCCTCACCGAGCGCGACCTCGTGCGGATCGCGGCCGCAGGCGCGGACACGGGCACGGTGACCGTGCGGGACTGGATGACCGCCGACCCGGACTTCGTGACCCCCGAGCTCGACGCGACCGAGGCGTTCACGAGCCTGTCGCAGCACGGCTACCGCCACATCCCGGTGGTCGACGACGACGAGGTCGTCGGCATCGTGTCGATGCGGGACCTGATGCGCATCGCGCAGATCCAGCCGGCAGAGAACCTCGCGCACGAGATCCCGCGGGGCCTCGAGGGCGTCGTGGTGGCCGACACCGAGATCGGCGACGTGCGCGGGCTCGAAGGCTTCTACCACTACCGGCAGTACAACGCGGTCGAGCTCGCGCAGAAGCGCTCCATCGAGGACGTCTGGCACCTGATGTTCGAGGGCGACCTGCCGACGAAGGCCGAGTCCGACGCGTTCAAGCGTCGCGTGGCACCGCTCCGGGTGATCCCGGACCAGGTGAAGCGCGCGCTGCCGGAGGTCGCACGGCTCGGTCGAGGTGCGCCACCGCTCGACATGCTGCGCACGACGGTGTCGCTGCTCGGCGCGAACCTGGGCTTCCGCCCGTCGCTCGACGTCGACGACGCCGAGCTGCGGACGCAGGCGCTGCAGGTGTGCGCGGTCGTGCCCACGCTCCTCACGTCGATCTACCGCCTGCAGCACGACCTCGATCCGATCGACCCCGACCCCGATCTCGCGTACGCGGCGAACTATCTCTACATGTTGAGTGGCGCGGTCCCGCCCGCCGACTACGCGCGCGCGGTCGAGCAGTACCTGATCTCGACGATCGACCACGGGTTCAACGCATCCACGTTCACCGCACGCGTGATCACCTCGACCGGCGCCGACCTCGCGGCAGCCGTGACGGGCGCGATCGGGGCGCTCTCGGGTCCGCTCCACGGTGGCGCGCCCAGCCGGGCGCTCGACATGCTCGACGCGATCGGGACGTTCGACAACGCCGAGCCCTGGCTCCGGGACGCAGTCGAGCGCGGTGACCGGCTCATGGGCTTCGGCCACCGGGTGTACAAGACCGACGACCCGCGCTCGGTGATGCTGCGGGGCGTCGCGGAGCGGCTCGGCGGGGACAAGCTGGAGCTGGCCAAGCAGATCGAGGCCAAGGCGATCGAGGTGCTGGCCGAGCTCAAGCCGGGCCGGAAGCTCTACACGAACGTCGAGTTCTACGCCGGCATCGTCATGGACCGCGCCGGGCTGCCCCGGGAGATGTTCACCCCGACCTTCGCGTCGAGCCGGGTCATCGGCTGGTGCGCGCACATCCTCGAGCAGGCCGCGGACAACCGCCTGATCCGTCCGAGCGCCCGCTACGTCGGGCCTCCGCCGCCGCAGCCGGTTCCCGACCCCGAGTAGCGGAGACTGCGGTCAGGCTTCGGGCGGGACGGACTGCAGCACCCAGATCGGCAGGGTGCGCCGGTGCTCACCGCCGACGTAGAGCCGGACCTCGACCGAGCCGAACCGCTCGACCGGGACGTTGCGCAGGTCGAAGGTGATCGGGACGTTCAGGTTCTCGTTGATCATCAGCTGGGTTGCGCCGAGCTGGATCTCGCCCGTGATCTCGGCCAGCGGCCCACCGTCCTCGTCCACGACGGTCACCTGCAGCTGGTGGATCTGCTCCGCTTCCAACCGGTCGAGCTCGAGGACCGTGCCGAGATACACCCCGAGCGGCGCAGGGAGCACGTCCCGGTAGCACCGGGTCACGCCACCCGAGGCGACGAAGAGCAAGCCCTCGCGCACCTGGGCGAAGTCGGCAAGCATCGCAGTCGTGACTTCCACCGCGGCGCAGGTTAGCGGGCGCGACCAGGGAGGCCGGGCCGCGGACGCTCAGGCGTCAGGCGGCGCTCCCGGGCCGCAGGCGCCGGAAGAACGCGGCGACCCGCGGGGAGCGGTGCGAGAGCAGCAGCAACCCGAAGCCGAGCAGCACCAGCACGTTGCCGATGATCGCGAAGCCGCGGATGTCCGAGCCGGTGAACGGGAGCGTGGACGCGGTGCGGGCCGCCTTGACCGCGGCCGGCGTCGTGAGGTGCTTCGCAGCCACGGCGACCACACCGGGCGAGACGACGGTGTTGCCTCCGGGATCGGACGGCGGGTTGTTGTCGCCGCCGCCGGGGCTGACCGTCACGCTCGTCGTGCTGCTCGTGCTCGAGCCGGGATCGCCGGTCGTGGTCGTCGTGCCGTGGTGCGGCTTGGTGGTCGAGGTGGTGCTGCTGCTCGACGTGGTGCTCGTGCACGGCGACTCCGGCACCGTCATGATCTTGGTCTGACCACCGCTCGTCAGGACGATCGTGTGCCCGGGGCTGGCGTTCGACGACGTCAGGTGGACGAGCTGGCCCTTGCCGGGGGCGATGGACCCGGGCGGGTCGTAGACCGCGCGCGCGAGCGGGTCCATCACGGTGAGCGACTGCGGCGCGGACGTGGTGTTGCGCGCCGCGAGCCGCGTGTGCAGGTTCGGCCCGTTGCCGTCGCACATCTGCGAGTAGATCTGGACCCGCAGGCCGCCGACCTGGCTGGAGTACCCAGAGACCCGGGACGACGCGGACGCGAGGGAGGCACCGAGCGTGGTGAGGGCGAGCGCGGCGAAGACCGCCATCCCCACCGCCAACAGCCACGCCCGAAGTCCGCGCATCCAAAAGCCCCTTTGGGACTCTATCGCGCGCTCCGTGGGGGGCAACAGGCGGATACCGGCCCGGTTGGGAGCAGACCTGCCGAAATGAGCCGGGAGGCCCGGGTCAGCGCGGTCGGCGCCGGGGGGCCCGGAACGAGCTGGGCGAGTAGTTCGCGCACCGGGCGTTCGGGCAGTCGTACCCGACGGCCGTGGACACCTGACCGCCGGCCCCGTCGGGGCGGCTCGCGTAGTGGACCACCGACCCGGGGATCCGGCACAGCGGACACCGACCGGACTGCGGGTGGACTGCCATGGGGCCGCAGCCTAGGACCATCGGGCCGCAGAGGCCCTGGGAGCAGGCGGGCCGGGCGCGGGCGCGTCGTTCCCCCGTGCGACGATGGGCCCATGGCTGCGGACGGGCCCGACCGGCGATCACGGCGCTTCGGGCCGGGCGCGGCCCTGCGCAGCGGCCAGGAGCAGGCCCGGCGGGTCAGGGACGCGGCCTGGCAGCGCAGCGCGACCGGCCTCGCGTGGAGCCTCGACCGGATCTTCGACGAGCCGTTCGACGTGCCCGACGCCGAGACCGCGAGGCGGATGCTCTCGGGGGCCCAGCGGCCGCCGATGAACGCCTTCGGCCGGTACATCGAGGGCCAGGCCCTGGTCCGGATCGGAGCTCAGGTGGCCAAGGTGGCGAGCCGGTCCAAGGCGGCGGGCACCGCGGCGCGGGTCGCGGCGGTGCCGGCGGCGATGTCCGAGACCGGCGCCGCGGCCGGTGCGGCGACTGCCGGCGGTGCGGCGATGAGCACCGCGACATCGATGGGCGCAGCTGCGCTCGCCGCGGCGGCGGTCGCGGCGACGACCCGGGCGACCAAGACCGCGTCGCGCGGGCTGAACGACCTGCGGGTGCTCGCGTCCTATCTCGCGTCGCGCGCGCGCTTGCACCACGTGACGCTCGAGAAGCCGACGCTGCGCGCGCTCACGCTCGCCGTCTACACGGATCCTCGCCGCCGCGCCGACCTCCGCTTCTCGGGTTCGCGCGGCGCGGCCGCGGTGCTCGGACGATGGAGCCGTGAGGCGGCGTCGACGCCGAGCGAGTCGGTGCGCCGCGACACCGCCGACGCGTGGGTGGACGCGATCGACCGACTGGACCTGGCGAGCTTCGACCGCCGGCCGCGCCTCGGGGGCTAGCCGGTTGTCGTCGTCGTCCCGCCCGCGGGCCGCGTCGTCGACGAGCCCGCGGGCTTCGTCGTCGTCGTGGTCGTCGGCGGCTGCACCGAGCCCTGGCCGTCCTTGACCTGCCAGGTCCCGAACCGCTTCGCGACCTCCACCTTCGCCGCGGCCATGAGCTTGACCAGCGCCTTCCGGCCCGCCGGGCCCTGCTCCACGAGGTCGGTGCGGATCTCCGACTTCACCGAGTCGTAGGGCAGCGCCTGCCCGACGTCCTGCACCTTGATGATGAACCACCCCGACTGGGTGTGCACCGGCTTGGACACGGAGCCGACGGGGGTCGCGGCGGCGGCGCTGGTGAACTCCGGATCGAGCTGCTGCTGGTCGATGCACCCGATGGCACCGCCGCGCTGCGCCGAGACCTGGTCCGAGGACTCCTTCGCCGCGACCTGCCCGAAGTCCTGGCCCGCGGCGACCTCGGCGGCCGCGGCGTTCGCCGCGGCCTCGCTCGTCAGGAGGATGCGGGAGATGTAGCGGCGGGAGGAGCAGATGCGCGCGAGCGACTGGTCGTAGTTGGCGCGCAGCTCGGTCTCCGTCGGCGTCTTGGTGTGCGTGCGCACGAAGGCGGGCACGTACGCGTACCGAGCCAGCGCCTCGCTGCGGAACGGCTTGGGGAAGGCGGCGAACGCGCTGCTGTTGCCGAAGTAGCCGTCCGCCCAGCTCTGCGCCGCGGCCTTGTCCGCCTTCGTGACCTTCGTGCCGGCCTTCTGCACCGCCTGCTTGGCGACCTCGGTCTCGACGAGCGCGGTCAGCCAGGAGCCGACGACACCCGGATCGAGCTTGCCGTCCTTCACGGCCTGGGCCTTGATCGTCGCGTTCTTCGCGATGGCGTCGAGCTGGCCCTGCACCGTGGACTCGGAGACGCTCGTCGACCCGACCGTCACCCCGGCCGGAGAGTCCGAGCCACACGCGGCCAGGACGACGGCGAGGACGAGGAGCACGGCAAGGGCGAGCGAGCCGCGGGCGACGCGGCGACGCGGTCGGGCGCGCACGCGATCGTCGGGAGTCGGGGACGGCTGTGGGAGGGTCTCGGGCATGGCCAACCAGTCAAGCGCGGATACCCCCCTCGAACGGCCATGGAGCGCAAGAAGTTCCTGAGATCGGGAAGGAGCGGGGATGGATCGGAGAGTTCTGTACGGCACCGCGGTGTACGACGACACGGAGATCGAAGCGGTCCTCGAAGTGCTGAACCACGGGGCCGGGACGCTCCGCATCGGCAAGCGGGTGGCCGAGATGGAGCGCCGCGTCGCCGAGCTGTTCGGCAAGGCGGGTGGAGTGATGTGCAACTCGGGCTCGTCGGCGCT
>DASXYP010000141.1:0-48523 GCA_036502405.1 Acidimicrobiia bacterium | reverse complement strand
CAGCGCCCGGAAGGTCGGTTCAACGTAAGCATGCACTTACCGTAAGTTACAACTTACGGTTGGATCCGTCAAGAGGACCGCTCACGGGTCGCGCCGGTCGCCCGGGGGGTGCGCCGCGAACCACGCCGAGATGTCCTCCGTGCGACTCCGGTGCTGTGCGGCTCGATCCACACTCGGAGATCGAGTATCCGCCCGCCGTCTAGTCGCCGTCGGCCTTGAACACGGCCGAGATGCGTCCCATGGGTAGCTGCGGCCCTCGCCCGGCGCGAGCACGACGGGCGCGCGCTCCGGGCCGCGGCCCGCCTCCGGATGCCGATCAGCTGCGGCCACGTGCGACCCCCTTCGTGGGCGTGGGTCGGGGTCTTGGCGGTGGAGACGATGGGACTCGAACCCACGACCCCCTGCTTGCAAAGCAGGTGCTCTAGCCAGCTGAGCTACGTCCCCGGGAGGTGACTCCGGGTCCATGGTACGGGCTCGCGGCGCCACCGGAGCCGTCGGAGCGGCAAGACTGAACGGCCGCCGCGCCCTCCGGAGCCCGCTCGATGCCCACCCTTCGCCGACACGTCACCCGCTTCGTGGTCCTGTTCCCGGGCCGGTCGGGCAGCACCTACCTGATCAGCGCGCTCGACGCCCAACCCCACGTCAGTGCCAAGGGCGAAGTGCTCGACCCGCTCCGGACCGACGGCCCCGAGGCCCAGCTCGAGTGGACCCGGCGCTTCCTGCGGGGCCCCCTGCTCAACCCGGCCAAGGCCGTCGGGTTCAAGACCAAGCTGCGGGACGTGCTCGACCAGGAGGGCTTCGCGGCGCTCCTCGACGAGCTGGACGTCCGGATGATCTACCTCGACCGCCGCAACGACGTGAAGCACGCGATCAGCCGCATCACCGCCCGCCGGCTCAAGGACTCGACCGGCCGCTGGAACCGCTACGACGGCGACGAGCGCCTCGAGGCCTTCGCGGTCGACGTCGACGACTTCCAGAGCCGGCTCGACGCGGTCGAGGCGGAGAAGGCGACGATCTCCGAGTACGTCGGCGCCCTGGAGCGACCGCTGCTGCACCTCGACTACGAGGACCTGCTCTCCGAGCCCACCGGGACGTTCCACCGCCTGCTCGCCTACCTGGGGCTCCCGCCGGCGCCGCTGCACGCCTCGACGCTCAAGAACACCAGCGACGACCTGCGCGACGTCGTGACGAACTTCGCCGAGCTGCGGGCCCGGTACGCCGGCACCCGGTACGAGCCGATGTTCGACGAGATCCTCGTCCCGTAGCGGCCGGCACCGACCCGGCCACGGGCCCCGACCCACGCGAGCCGGGCAACCCACCCCGAAACCGCCGGTTCTGCTTGGGTCGGGGCCACTCGGCGCCGAAGAGAATGCGTGCAAACCTCGACCTCAGCTTCCGTCGCGGCCGATCCCGGCTTCGACGCCGCGAGCCGGCTCGCGGCCGACGTCAGGGCCCGGGTCGAGGGTGTGCTGCGGGGCAAGCCCGATCCGGTCACGCTGGCGCTCGTCGCGCTGCTCTCCGGCGGGCATCTGCTCGTCGAGGACGTGCCCGGCGTCGGCAAGACCCTGCTCGCCAAGGCGCTGGCCCGCACGGTGGGCGGCGTCTTCCACCGGGTCCAGTGCACGCCCGACCTCTTGCCCTCCGAGCTCACGGGCGTCTCCGTGTTCCACCTCGCCGGCAACGAGTGGGAGTTCCGGCCCGGTCCCCTCTTCGCGCACGTGGTGCTCGTCGACGAGCTCAACCGGGCGACCCCCCGCACCCAGTCCGCGCTGCTCGAGGCGATGGAGGAGCGCCACGTCACCGTCGACGGCGTCACGCGCGACCTGCCGCATCCGTTCTTCCTCGTGGCGACCCAGAACCCGTTCGAGACCATCGGTACGTTCCCGCTCGTCGAAGGACAGCTCGACCGGTTCGCGGTCGTCACCCACATCGGCGCGCCCGATGCCGACACCGAGCGCGCGTTGCTGCTCGGTGAGGGCGGCGAAGACGCGCTGACCGAGCTCGCGCCCGTGTCCGATCCCGTCGCACTCGCCGACGCGATCGCGACGGTCCGGCGCATCCACTGCGCACCCGCGGTCGCCGACTACGTCATCGCCATCGCGACCGCGACCCGCTCCAGCCCCGAGATCGCGATCGGCGCCAGCCCCCGCGCCAGCCTCGCGCTCCTCCACGCAGCGCAGGCCTCCGCGCTGCTCTCCGGCCGCGGCTACGTCGTGCCCGACGACGTGAAGCGGCTCGCCGTCCCCGTCCTCGCCCATCGCCTCCTCCTGCGCGACCCCGCGACCCTGCGCGAGGCCCAGGTGTTCGTCGCGGCGCTCGTCGACGGGGTCCCGGTCCCCCACCCGTGAGGTCGAGGCTGCCGGCTCCCGCCAGCCTCAGCCGGCCGGGCGCCGTCCTGGCGCTCGTCTCCGTCGGGCTCTACCTCGTCGCCCGCTCCACCGGCGCGGGCTGGGACATCGTCCTGCTCTGCGGGCTCGTGGCAGTGCTCCTCACGGGCGCGATCTGGCCCGGGGTCGCGCTCGTCGGCATCGGTGTCACCGCCGCCGCGCCCCGCGACGCCACGGTCGGCCGCCCGCTGGCCGTCGAGCTCGCGCTCCACGGCCGCGCCCACGGGCTGCAGATGCGGGTCTCGATCGACGCCGACAGCGAGACCGGATGGGTGCACGCCGACGCGCCCGGCGCGGGCCACGTCACGGTCACCCCCGGCACGCGGGGCGTCTTCGCCGACATCCTCGTGGAGGTGCGCAGCTCCAGTCCGCTCGGCCTGGTCCGCTGGCGCCGGTGGGCGGTCGTCCCGATCGCCCGACCCGTCGAGGTCGCGCCACGGTCGATCCCGACGCGATACGACTCGTCGCGCGGGAGCGACCGCGAAGCCGCGAGCCGGCCCCGCGCGAGCGCGGCCGGGCCCGAGGTGACGCGTGGGGTGCGGGAATACGTCGACGGCGACCCGATCCGCCTCGTGCACTGGCCTGCAACCGCCCGCACCGGCTCGGTCATGGTGCGCGAGCTCGAGGGACCGCAGCGCCCACGGCTCGTGATCGTCGTGGACCTCCGCGGTGCCGACGCAGACGCAGAGGTCGCCGCGTCCCGGGCTTCAGGGCTCGCGCTCGCCGCGCTCGCGTCCGACTCCTTCGTCGACCTGGCCACCGTCGAGCCCGACGGGCCGCGGACCGCGCCGGTGCAGTCCGGGCTCGAGGTGGGCCGACGCCTCGCGCGCGCGATCCCCGGCCCGTCGGCACCCGGTCCGGTGCCGGCCGGGACGGAGGTGCGGTACGTGCGCGCGGGACGCCTCGAATGACCGCGGCGATCGAGCCGTCCGAGGACTCGAGGGGGTTCCGGCTCGCGGTCCTGATCGCACTGGTCGCGGCGGGTTGCGCGGTGCTCCAACAGGGCGTCGGCGGCGCGGCGGCCCGAGCGGTCGTGCTCATCGGCTACCCGGTCGCGTTCCTCGTCTCCTACGCGGCTCGCAACCGGCGGCCGCAGCTCTTGCGGCTCGTGATCACCGGCGCCGCCGTTCTCGTCGTCGCGATCTTCGCCGCCTCGCTGACCCGCCAACCGCTCGTCGGGTTCGCGTCGCTCCAGATCCCGCTCGCCGAGGCGTTCCTCTGGCTGCTCATGATCCACGCGCTGGATTCGCCGGGCCGCCGCGGGCTCCTCGTCACGCTGCTCGCCAGCTCGGTCCTGATGGCCGTGGCCGGGGTGCTGTCGGTCTCGATGGCCATGGTCCCGTTCCTGCTCATCTGGGCCGGAGCGGCGGTCAGCGCGCTGGTGCTCGGGCAGCGCTCGTTCCTCGCCCGGCTCCCCGCGCTCAGCTCCGAACCGGAGCGCCGGGCGCACGCGCTCTCCGGTGCGAGCGTCGCGATCGGCCTCAGCCTCCTCGCGGTCCTGGTGCTGGGTGCGGCGCTGTTCACCGTGGCCCCGGTCGCGGGCACGAGCCGCTCGCTCACCTTCCCGGCCCAGCTCCCGAACAGCGACGCCGTGCCCGTCCGGGGTGGGCTCGCCAACCCGTCACTCGGTTCCGCGGACCCGTCCCGTCCCGGCCCGTCGGGTTCCGGCCGACGGGCGTCGTTCGGCTACTTCGGGTTCTCGGACCAGCTCGACACCGCGGTGCGGGGCCGGCCGGACAACACGCTGGTCATGCGGGTCCGGGCGTCCGCACCCGACTTCTGGCGCGCCCAGTCGTTCGACCGCTGGGACGGGCGCGTCTGGCGCGCGTCGCGCACGCGTCCGTCACCCGTGACCGGCGGCCTGCCGATCCGCGTCCCGCCCGCGCCGGACGACGGCCCCGCGCCGTCGATCGTCGCGACCGACGACCTGGTCCAGACGTACTACATCGAGCGCCCCGGACCGAACGTGATCTTCGCCGCGCCGTCACCGACCCGGCTCTTCTTCACCGACCGGACCGTGTTCCAGATGCCCGACGGGTCGCTGCGCGCCGGCGTCCAGCTCGAGCGGGACAGCGTCTACACGGTCGTGAGCCGGCGCCGGCTGGCCACTCCGACGGCCCTTCGCGCCTCGGACCCGAACGACGCCCCGCTCGAGATCCACGACCTCTACGGGTCCTCCCCGGTGACGACGGCGCGCGTTCGAGCGCTCGCCGCCACGGTGACCGCCTCGGCTCCGACGACCTACGACAAGGTCCTCGCGCTCGAAGCCTGGATGGGCGCGCACACGAAGTACACGTTGGACATCCCGGCACTCCCGCGCGGCGAGGACGCAGTCGACCGTTTCCTGTTCGTCGACCGGCGCGGGTTCTGCGAGCAGATCGGGACGAGCCTCGTCGTGATGCTCCGCTCGCTCGGGATCCCCGCCCGGCTCGCGGTCGGGTACGCGACCGGCGAGCGCAACCCGTTCACGGGGCTCTACGAGGTCCGGGCCAAGGACGCCCACGCGTGGGCCGAGGTGTACTTCCCCGGCGTCGGCTGGCAGGCCTTCGATCCGACCGCGCACGTCCCGCTCGCCGGCGACTCGGCCATCGACGGTGCGGGGACCGGCGCGCTCTCGTACCTCAGTGCCCGGATCGACGTCCCGTCCTGGGTTCCCGGCGCACTCGCGTTGCTCGCCGCGCTGGCCATCGCGGTCGCGCTGGGCGGGCTCGTCGTCGTGCGTCGCCGCACGCGCCGGGCTCGGGTCGAGCCGAGCTGGGCGGCGACCCGACTCGCGACGCTCGAGGGCCTCGGCGCACGCTGGCACCGGCCCCGCGCTGGGGGTGAGACCGCGCCCGAGTATGCCGCCGCACTGGCCGCGATCGATCCGTTCGCCGAGCGGACGTTGCGCGAGATCGCGGCCGCGCTCGACGCGGAGATGTTTGGCGGCCAGGCTCCGGCGCCCGGCGGGCGTGCCGCGGTCGACGACGCGCTGGCCGACCTCGCGCAGCGCTGGAGCCGCGCCGAGCGCCGGCCCGCGGGCCGACCGCTCGCGCGCATCTGACCGGATCGGTCAGGCGACGGGGACGCCCTCGAAGATCGCCGCTTTCACACCCCGACGCGACAGCTCTTCGAGGAACGCCCGCGGCTGCGCCACGCCACCCAACCCGAAGACACCGGCGCTCGGTGCGAGCAAGCCCGGCAGCGCGCCCGCGAGCGCTGCGGTCGTCACCGCGAGGACGGTGCCGGCCGCGATCGCCGTGCGCTCGATCGCGCCGTAGACGATCGGTTCGCGCGCCGCTCCCCGCCGGCCCCACACCTCGACCCGGACCGCGCCCCAGGACCCTTCGGGGTCACGACGACCCAACCACCGCTTCCGCGCGCCGGTGTCGTCGCGGGCGAGCCGGACCGTGATCCGGTCGGCATCGGGAACGGCCCCGCTGAGCAGCTGCACCCCGGTCGCGACCCGCTCGCACTCGCGCGGCCCGATCGGCTCCGGGAACCACACGAGCTCGTGACCGCCGCGCCGACGCGACTCGTCGTAGACCCCGTCGCGCAGCTCCGCGCACCCACCCCGCAGAGCCCGCCCGGCGGTCGCGATGCACGCGTCGCCGGCCGTGCCCGCACGTGCCACGCCGATCTCGTCGACCTCGTCGAACGCGTCCGCGGCGTGGCGGGCGAGCACGTCGGAGAGCCCCGGTGCCAGCCCGCAGCCGGCGAGGACGGTGATCCCCGCGCGCCGCGCCGGCTCGGTGAGGCTGCGCAGCCCCATGAGGTCGTGCTCGTCGTCACCTGACGACGCGAACGGCACCCCCGCCTCCACCGCGCGCGACGCGATCGGCTGCTCCGCGCCGGCGGGAAGCGCGCACGCGACCGCGGCGACGCCGTCGGGCACGGGGCTGTCCGCGGTCCATTCGAGGACTTCGGCGCGCGCTCCCATCGCCGCCGCGACCACGTCGGCGTGCGACTTGCGCCGCTCGACGATCAGCACCCGTTCGATGCCGGCGGTGTCGGTGAGCTGGCGGGCCGCCCGGGCACCTACCGCGCCGGTTCCCACGAGCATCACGGTCGTCACCGCCCGGACCTCACCGGAAGTCGGGGCCCTCGAGCTCACGCCAGCCGCCGCTGGTGGGCGGGACCCCGCCCTTGCCGCGGAGCCGCATGATCCCGCCGGCCAGCACCGCGACGCCCAGGACGATGAGACCTCTGCGCAGCGCTCGCATGGGGCGGAGTGTACCGAGCCCGCCGTCGCGACGGCCGGGCCCTAGGGGATCGGCAGCCCGGGGAGCGGCAGCGGGTCCGGCAGCGGGATCGGGATCGTCGGCGGTGGGAGCATCGGACTGGTGGTCGTGGTCGTCGGCGGCGCGTGGGTCGTGGTCGTGGTGACCGGCGCTCGGGTGGTCGTGGTCGTCGGATGCGTTGCCGGCGGCGGCGAGCCCTGCGCACCCTGCACCGGCGGCACCGAGACGAACGTTCCCGACGGTGACCTCGACGTCGAGGACGCGTGGGCGCCGGTCGTCGAGGACGTGGTCCGGTGGCGGGGCTTGTGCTTCGTGGTCGCGTCCGGCGCCGTGGTCGCCGTGGTCGCGGCCGCGTGCGTGGCCGTCGTGGCCGTGGTCTTGGTGGTCGACGGCGCCCGGTGGGGCTTCGAGGTGGTCGTCGACGGCTGCTCGACGTGCTTCGCGAGGACCTCGGTGGAGTCGGCCCGGTCCTCGGAACCGAGGCGCGAGACGCCGAGCACGATCAGCGCGGCCGCGATCACGAGCAGCAGGATGTTGAGGAATTTGTCCTCCGGTCGGATGCGCCGGAACCGCTTCCGACCCTTGGCGCGTCGCGTCAGCTTGCCCATCGGTCGGAGTGTGCCAGCCGTGTCCGCCGGTCGGCCATTCGAATTTCGTTCTGGTCGCGGAGCGTGGCGCGCGCCGCTCCGCGTCACATCCGGGCGTTCTGCACGATGCGTCCCGACCTGGGGGGTTGCATCACGAGCGCTGGTGTTCGCGCGTCGCAGCCGCCCTCACGATGCTCCGAGGACGCGTTCGATCACGATCAGCTGAGCAGTACCAGTGGGGCTACGTGGAATCGAACCACGGACCTCATCCTTATCAGGGATGCGCTCTAACCGGCTGAGCTATAGCCCCTTGGGGAACGAGCACGATACCAGCCGGGTCCGGACGGCTCCCGAGGGGTTGTCGGGCCTGCTCAGGGCTGGTGGTCGGTCTCCACGAGCGTGACCTCGAAGCCGCCGACCAGCTCGGAGAAGAGGTTGTAGAGCGCAGCGCCGACCACGGTCAGGATCGTCATCAGCGCGGCCAGGACGAGCCCGACGAGGATCGTGCCCTCGAGGATCTGCGCCGAGACGAGGTGGTAGTTCTTCGAGCTCAGGATCTTGCCCATGAACTTCTCGACGTTGGTGATCGCCCCGGCGGCGTCGGCGATGAGCCACAGCACGATGCCCGCAACGATCGCGAGCACGACCGCGGCCAGGTAGAAGCACAGCGCGATCTTCAGGACCGCCCACAGGTCGATCCGGCGCACCTCGCAGCGGGAGCGGCGCGGTCCGGTGCGCGGCGCCGACGCGAGCGCGATCGAGTCGCGCAGATCCCGCTTCTGCTGCCGCTTGCTCTTCGCCGGAACGGCAGCAACCCGAGCCGGATCCATCCCTACGAGTCCTCCCCCTCCTCGTCAGCCTCGAGCACCCGGGCCACGGCCACCACGCTCTCGCCGTCGCCGAGCGCCGCCACCTTGACCCCAGTGGCATCGCGGCCCTGGGAGGAAATGTCCTTGACTCCGGTACGAATGATATTGCCGGCCGAGGAGAACACGAGGATCTCGTCGTCGGGCTGCACCATGAAGGCCGCGACGACCCCGATGCGGCCCGCAGTGACCTTCATGCCCCGGACGCCCTGGCCGCCCCGGCCCTGACGGTTGAATCGCTCCAGCTTGGTGCGCTTCCCGTGACCGCTGGCGCTCACGAACAGCATCACGGAGTCGTCGCCGGCCACGTCGCAGGAGACCACGGCGTCTTCGGCGTTCTTCAGCTTCATCCCCCGCACCCCGGCCGCGGCCCGACCCATCGAGCGGACGTCGCTCTCGGAGAACCGGATGGTCATCCCGTTGCGGGACACCATGAAGATGTCCGCGTCACCGGTGGTCTGGATCACCCGCACCAGCTCGTCGTCGGCCTTGAGGTTGATCGCGATGAGCCCGGTGCGCAGCGACGAGTCGTACTCGGACATCTTCGTCTTCTTGACCTGCCCGCGCTTCGTGGCGAAGAACAGGTACGAGCCGTCCTCGTAGGTGCGGGTGTCGATGATCGCCTGGATCTTCTCGTCCGGGCCGAGCGCGATGAGGTTGACCAGCGCGGTGCCGCGCGCGGTGCGCTCCTTCATCGGGATCTCGTGCGCGCGCAGCCGGTAGACGCGGCCGCGGGTGGAGAAGAACAGCAGGTACGAGTGCGCGGTCGTCGTGAGCAGGTGCTCGACGTAGTCCTCGTCCTTCAGGCTCGACCCGCGCACTCCCTTGCCGCCCCGCCCCTGCTTGCGGAACGCGTCGGCGGCGACGGTCTTCACGTAGCCCTTGTGGGAGAGGACGAGCACGACCTCCTCGTCCTCGATGAAGTCGAGGTCCGCGAGCTCGCCGGCGTCGAGCGTGATCTGCGAGCGGCGCGGCTCGGCGAACTCCTCCTTGACGTCGCCGAGCTCCTCCTTGATGACCGCGCGCAGCTTCGCGTCGCTCTGCAGGATCGACTCGAGCTCCTTGATCGTGGCCTGGAGCTCCTCGTGCTCGTCCTTCAGCTTCTGCTGCTCGAGCTGGGCCAGCCGCCGCAGCGGCATGTCGAGGATGTGATTCGCCTGGATCTCCGAGAACTCGAACGGCTTCGCCATGAGCCCCTGGCGCGCCGCGTCCGTGTCCGCCGAGCCGCGGATGAGGGCGATGATCGCGTCGATCGCGTCGAGGGCGCGGATGAGCCCCTCGACGATGTGGTCACGCTCCTTGGCCTTGCGCAGCCGGTACTCGGAGCGGCGGGTCACCACGTCGATCTGGTGGGCGACGTAGCCGTTCAGCGCGTCGGCGAGGTTGAGCGTGCGGGGGACACCGTCCACGAGGGCGAGCATGTTCACGCCGAAGCTCGTCTGCATCGGCGTGTGCTTGTAGAGGTTGTTCAGCGCGACGAGCGAGTTCGCGTCCTTGCGCAGCTCGATGACGAGCTTGGTGTTGCCCTTCGCCGACTCGTTGCGCAACCCGCGGATGCCTTCGATCTCACGGTTGTTGACCAGGTCGGCGATCTTGCGCTCGATGCCCTCGACCGAGGTCTGGTACGGGATCTCGGTGACGACGATCCGGTCGCCGTTCTTCCCCTCCTCGATCTCCGCGACCGCGCGCATCCGGATCGAGCCGCGACCGGTGCGGTACGCGTCCATGGTCCCGCTGCGGCCGAGGAGCAGCGCGCCCGTCGGGAAGTCGGGGCCCTTCACGAACTCCATCAGGTCGTCCGGGGTCGCGTCGGGGTGGTCGATGAGGTGGATGGTCGCGTCGATGACCTCACCCAGGTTGTGCGGCGGGATGTTCGTGGCCATGCCGACCGCGATCCCCTGGCTGCCGTTCACGAGCAGGTTCGGGAAGCGCGACGGCAGGACGACGGGCTCACGCGTCTTGCCGTCGTAGCTGTCGGTGAACTCGACGGTGTCCTCGTCGATGCCGTCGAGCAGGCGCATGGCGATCGGCGCCAGCTTGCACTCGGTGTAGCGAGCCGCGGCGGGCTGGGACTCGGGGTCCGGCGAGCCGAACGCGCCGTGCCCGTCCACCAGCGGGTGGCGGAGGCTGAACGTCTGCACCATGCGGGCCAGGGCGTCGTAGATCGCGGAGTCGCCGTGCGGGTGGAAGTTGCCCATCACGTGGCCGACCACGCGCGAGCACTTGGTGTGCTGACGGTCGGGACGCAGGCCCGCGTCGAGCATCCCGTAGAGGATCCGGCGGTGCACCGGCTTCAACCCGTCGCGCACGTCCGGGAGCGCGCGCGACACGATGACCGACATCGCGTAGTCCAGGAACGAGCGCTCCATCTCCTCCTGGATCTCGATGGGCTCGATGTTCCCCAGCGTCTGCTGCCCGTCGGGCATGCGTTCGTCTCCTCTCGATGCCGCTCCGTGCTCCTGAAGGTGTTCCTCGGCCGGCCGGGGAGCGGCCGGTGGCCGGCCTGGCCGAGGGCTCAGATGTCGAGGAAGCGGACGTCCTTCGCGTTCTGCTGGATGAAGCCCCGCCGGGACTCGACGTCGTCACCCATGAGGATCGAGCAGACCTCGTCGGCGATCGCGGCCTGCTCGACCGACACCTGCAGCAGGGTGCGCTGCGTCGGGTCCATCGTCGTCTCCCAGAGCTCCTCGAAGTCCATCTCGCCGAGCCCCTTGAGTCGCGCGATCTCGGGCTTGCGTCCCTCGTTCTCGGCGAGGAATGCGGTGAGCGCGGCTTCGTCCTTGAGGTACGTCTTCGTCTTGCCCAGCACCGCCGAGTACAGCGGCGGCTGCGCGACGTAGACGTAGCCCTTCTCGAAGAGCTGGGGCATCTGCCGGAAGAAGAACGTCAGCAGGAGCGTGCGGATGTGCGAACCGTCGACGTCGGCGTCGGCCAGGATGATGATGCGGTGGTACCGCGCCTTGTCGACGTCGAACTCCTCGGCGAGGCCGGCGCCGATCGCGGTGATGAGCGCCTGGATCTCGACGTTCTTCAACATCTTGTCCATGCGGGCGCGCTCGACGTTGAGGATCTTCCCGCGGATGGGCAGGATCGCCTGGATGTGCGGGTCGCGCGCGTCCTTGGCCGACGAGCCGGCCGAGTTGCCCTCGACGATGAACATCTCGGACTCGGCCGGGTTGCGCGACGAGCAGTCGGCGAGCTTGCCCGGCAGGCCGCCGCCCTCGAGCGCGCTCTTGCGCCGGGTGAGGTCCCGCGCGGACTTGGCGGCCATGCGCGCCCGCGAAGCCGCGGTGGCCTTCGTCATGATCTGCTTGGCCTCGCTCGGGTGCTCCTCGAGCCAGTCACCGAGCTTGTCGTTGGTGGACTTCTCGACCATCGACCGCATCTCGGTGTTCCCGAGCTTGGTCTTGGTCTGGCCCTCGAACTGCGGGTTGCGGAGCTTCACCGAGATGATCGCGGTCAGGCCTTCGCGGATGTCCTCACCCAGGAGGTTGTCGTCCTTCTCCTTGAGCAGGCCGCGCGCGCGCGCGTACTTGTTCACCGCGTTCGTGAGGGCCTTCTTGAAGCCCTCCTCGTGCATCCCGCCCTCGGTCGTGGCGATGTTGTTGGCGAACGAGTGCAGGCCCTCGTAGTAGCCGGTGTTCCACTGCATCGCGATCTCGACCTCGGAGTCGTTCGCGTGCTCCTCGAACGACACGACGCGCTTGAAGATCGGCTCCTTCGACGCGTTGAGGTGCTTCACGAAGTCGACGATGCCGCCCTTGGCGAGGAAGGTCTGCTCCGTGACCGGGTCGGTGCGCTCGTCCTTGAAGCGGATCTCGAGGCCCTTGTTGAGGAACGCCATCTCCCGCAGGCGCTCGATCAGGGTCTGGGCCCGGAACTCGGTCTCCTCGAACACGGCCGGGTCGGGCCAGAAGGTCACGATCGTCCCGGTGCGCTTCGACTCGGCCTTCTTGACGATCCGCCCGGTGGGGTTGCCACCGTTCTCGAAGGCCATCGTCCACTTGCCACCGTCACGGTGGATCTCGAGCTCGAGGCGCGTCGAGAGCGCGTTGACGACCGACACGCCGACGCCGTGGAGGCCGCCGGAGATCTTGTAGCCCTCGCCGCCGAACTTCCCGCCCGCGTGCAGCGTCGTGAGCACGATCTCCGCGGCGGACTTCTTCTTGTCCTCGGGGTGCGGGCCGACCGGGATCCCGCGCCCGTTGTCGTACACCCGGCAGCCACCGTCGGCGAGGAGCGTGACCTCGATGCGCGTCGCGTGGCCGGCCATGGCCTCGTCCACCGCGTTGTCGACGACCTCGTACACGAGGTGGTGGAGGCCCGAGATCCCGGTCGAGCCGATGTACATCCCGGGACGCTCCCGGACGGGCTCGAGGCCCTTCAGTACGGTGATGTCCTTTGCCTCGTAGGCCACGCGCGAGCACCCTTTCGACGTTCTGTGAGGTGGCACCGCAGACCGGGGCTCCGACCGGTGCGGTTTGTCACGGAGTCTGCCGCGTGAGAGACGCGAAACCGCAGGTCAGAGGCCTTTTGCCACTGCCCCAAGTCTACCAGACGTGGGGGACGCCTACCCGCCTTCCAGGCCCGTTTTCCGGCCCCGCGACGCGGCGTCGCGCGGCACCGAGACGCGCACCTCGCGCACCTCCACCTCGGGGAGCTCCGCGGCGATCCGGTCGACGAGCACCTGGTCCAGGTAGCGGAGCTGACCGGCCCACGCCGCGCCGTCCGCGATGACCACCAGGACACCACCGCGCACGGTCTGGGGGCGGCTGTGCGCGGCGAGCGCCGCGCCCACGAGGGAAGCCCACGCGGCCTCGACCGCGTCGATCTCCGATGGCGCGCCGAGGCCGAGCTCGCGCCGGATCGCGTCCAGCGCGTCTCCGACCTTCGGGACCTCGTCTCCGCTCACGCGGCGGCCGTGACCCGCCCGGCCTCGACCGCGAGGTGACGCTCGACGTCGATCCCGGGCGGGATGACCCCGGCCGTGGTGAGCAGCGTCTGGGTCGCCGGCAGGTGCCGTACGAGCGCGGCCGACCGGTCGGGGTCGAGCTCGCTGAACACGTCGTCGAGCAGCAGCACCGGGTCGTTGCCGATGATCGAACTGACGAGGCGGTGGCCGCCCAGCCGCAGCGCCAGCGCCAGCGTGCGCTGCTCGCCCTGGGAGGCATGGCTGCGCGCGTCCAAGCCGTTGAGGACCAGCCGCCAGTCGTCACGGTGGGGCCCGACCAGCGTCACCCCGCGCTCGATCTCGCGGCGCCGCAACGACTCGAGCGCACCCCGCAGCAGGCCGTCCACCTCGTCGACCCGTTCGGGATCGAGGGTGCCCTCGGACCACTCCGCCTCGTAGCGCATGGCCATCCCCGGCGTGACTCCGGCCAGCGACTCGTACGCGTCCGCGATGCCCGGCGTCAGCCGCTCGACCAGGCGCAGCCGGCCCCGCACCAGCTCGCCACCACTGGTCACCAGCCGGTCGTCGAGCACATCGAGCGTCGTGCGGGCCTCGGCGTCGCGCACCCCACCGCGCAGCAAGGCGTTGCGCTGGCGCAGCACCCGCTCGAAGTCGGAGCGGACCGACGCGAACCGCGTGCCAGTCGCCTCGAGCAGCTCGTCGAGATAGTCGCGCCGACCGGAGGGGCCGCCCTTCACGAGCGCGAGGTCGTCGGGGGAGAAGACCGTCACCCGGAGGTGGGCGGCGTAGTCACGCCGGCGCGTCACCGCCTGCTTGTTCACCATGACGCGATTGCGCCCGATCGCGCGGAGTGCCGCCTCGACGAGCATCGTGCGGTCCGCCTCGACGATCTCGGCACGCACGATCGCCTCGTCGCGTCCCGACGCGACGAGTGCCGCGTCCGGCACCCCGCGGAAGGAACGGCCCGACGCCACCCACGCGACGGCCTCGAGGAGGCTCGTCTTGCCCTGGCCGTTCGCGCCGGTGATCACCGTGCAGCCCTCGTCGAACGCCACGTCCGCCGCGTCGTAGCACCGGAAGTCCTGGAGCCACAGGCGGCACAGCCGCATCAGTGCCTCGGGTCCGCAGCGCCGCTCAGGAGATCCGTACGGGCATCAGGAGGTAGAGGAACTCCTGGTGGTCGGTGCCCCGCAGGGTCGCCGGCTTGAGCGGATCGAGCGTCTCGAGCACGACCTCGTCGCCTTCGACGGCCAACAGCCCGTCGAGCAGGAACTGCGGGTTGAACGCCACGGTCACGTCGGTGCCCTCGAACTTCGCGTCGACGGCCTCGGTCGCGTCGGCCCGCTCCTGCGCGCTGGCCGAGAGCTCCAACCCGTCGCCGCTCATCGCCAGCCGGACCGGCGTGCCCTCGCGGCCCTCGCCGACGATCTGCATCAGCCGGACGGCCTCCTCGAGCGCTTCGCGCGACACGGTCAGCCGGTTCGGGTACCCACTCGGGATGAGCTGCTCGTAGTTCGGGAACTCGCCTTCGATCAACCGTGCGGTCACGGTGCGCGTCTCGGACGCGAACCGCACCTCGCGCTCACCGAAGGTCACGTCGATCTTCCCGGACGAGAACACCCGCTGGACCTCGTTCAGCCCCCGTGCGCCCACCAGGACCCGCTGACCCTCGCTCAGCATCCCGACCCCGGCCAGGTCGCGCACGGCCAGCCGGTAGGAGTCCGTGGCCACGAGCCGCACGCCGTCGGCAGTCGCCGCGAGCAGCACGCCGGTCAGGATCGGGCGGGCGTCGTCACGCGACGCCCCGGGGATGACCTGGCGCAGCGCCTCGGCGAACGGCCCGGCGTCGACCGTCACGGCGGAGCCGCTCGGCTCACCGACCCGGGGGAACTCGTCCGCCGGCAGCAACCGGACGCTGGCCTTGGCCGATCCCGCGGTGATGCGGGCGTCGTCGCCCTCGACCTCGAAGGTCACGATCCCGGACTTCAGCCGGGTCGTGAGCCCGTCGAACAGCTTCGCCGGCACGACGGCCTGGCCCTCGGTGTCGATCTGGGCCGGTGCCTGCACCCGGATGGTCAGGTCCAGGTCCGAGCCGACGAGCTCGATGTGATCGGCGGTCGCGGTGACCTGGATGCCCGAGAGGACCGGGAGCGCGCCGCTCCGGGCCGAGACCGCCCGCTGTGCGGTGCTGATCGCCTCGGCCAGCGTGTCGCGCTCGCATCGGAACTTCACCGTCCACCTCCTGACGAAGACGATAGGTGTTCTTGTCGTAGCGGTAGTAGGTCCTGTGGATTGTGGACGAGGGCCTGCATTCCCTGGTGGGAGGTGATCTCGCTGTCCCAGCCTTGTCCACCATGGTCCCCAACCCGGTGACGGGACAGTGGCCGGGTGGTGAAGTTCCCCACCGTCCGCGAGAGATATCCCCAGGAGTCCACAGGCTTATCCACCGGTGCCGAGCCGGATGCGGCCCATCAGCTCGTTGACCTGGTCGAACACGTTGTGGCGCTCGGTCATGAGGCCTTTGATCTTCTCCACCGCATGGATCACGGTCGTGTGGTCGCGGCCACCGAACTCCTCGGCGATCTTCGGGTACGAGAAGTCGGTGAGCTCCCGGAAGACGTACATGCCGATCTGACGGGCGATGACGAGGGGGCGGCGCCGGCTGCGGCCGCAGAGGTCCTCGACGGTGAACCCGAACATCTTGGCGGTCTCGTCGAGGATGAGCTCGGGGGTGATGACCCGGGGCACGACGGGCGGCAGCAGGTCGATGAGGACCTGGCGGGCGACGTCCTCGGAGAGCGGGAGCCGGTTCAGGCTCGAGTAGGCGGCGACGCGGATCAGCGCGCCCTCGAGCTGACGGACGTTGTCGCTGATGTTGCTCGCGATGAAGTTCAGGACCTCCGCGGGCAGCTCCTCGAGGGCCTCCGCCTCCGCCTTCATGCGCAGGATGGCGAGGCGGGTCTCGAACTCCGGCGGCTGCACGTCGGTGATGAGGCCCCACTCGAGCCGGGTCCGCAGACGGTCCTCGAGGCGGGGGATCTGCTTGGGCGGCCGGTCCGACGAGAGCACGATCTGGTTGCCGGCGCCGTGGAGCGAGTTGAACGTGTGGAAGAACTCCTCCTGGAGCTGCTGGCTGCGCTCGAGGAACTGGATGTCGTCGACGAGCAGCACGTCGACCTCGCGGTAGCGGCGCCGGAACGCGTTGCCCGCGTTGTTGCGGATCGCGTCGACGAACTCGTTCATGAGCGTCTCGGTGGAGACGTAGCGGACGCGCGTGAGCTTGTGGACGTCGCGGACGTAGTTCCCGATCGCGTGGAGCAGGTGGGTCTTGCCCAGCCCGGCGGGCCCGTAGATGAACAGCGGGTTGTACGACCGGGCCGGGTTCTCGGCGACCGAGAGCGCGGCCGCGTGCGCGAACCGGTTGGACGCGCCGATGACGAACTGGTCGAAGGTGTAGCGGGGGTTCAGCGCGGTCCACGGCGCCGGGCTCTCGTCCGCGGCGGGCGGCAGCAGCCCACCGCCGGGGGTGGCGACCGGGCTCGGCGTCGACATGGCCGCGGGCGTCTCGGGCGCGGGCGGCGGGGTCATCACGACCGGGTCGTCACGCCGGGGCGCCGTGTCCACGACCAGCTCGACGGCCAGGTCGCGGCCGGTGGCATCGTGGAGGAGGTCGGTCAGCAGGCCGGTGTAGCTGGACCGGATGCGCTCGCAGGCGACCGCGCTGGGGACGGCCAGCACGAGGATCGAGCCGTCGCACCGAACCGGGCGGACCTCTCGGAACCAGGTGTTCCAGGTCCCCTCGGCGAGCTGCGCGCGCAGCGCCGTGCTCCCCGAGTCCCAGAGATCGGCGGCCAACGACGACACGACGGTCGTCGAGGCCAGCTCCATGTTGTCCACAGGCCCATCCACAAGTGTGGAGAAAGGACGAGAGAGGCCGGAGCCCCTCTCATCGAGATGACGGGTCGGCCTGCCGCGGGCGGGGGAACGCCCTCCGGGGAAGTTCGCCGAATCGAGGCCGTTGCGACGGGCGAGGAGGCGAACCTAGCAAACCCCCTCACGACCGACAAGGGGAGCGCGGAGCCTCCGCCGGGTGGAGAAACCGCACGTTTTGGGTGCTATCCACAACCTTCTGCGGGCGTGGGTGCGGGTGCGGGGGCGCCATCCGATGGTGACGCGACCGTCACCCGGCCCACGGTGGTTGGCCCGCCGCACCCCGGATTGCAGGTGACCCGTCCGGGATCGTAGAATCCGAGGCCGCGCCCATCCAGCCCCGGCCGACCCCCCACCGCCGGGTCGATGCCGACCCCCCACGGGCGAACCTCTCGAGGAGGCCATGCGTGAAGCGGACCTTCCAGCCGAACCAGCGGAAGCGCAGCAAGAAGCACGGATTTCGCCTGCGGATGCGCACCCGCGCGGGTCGCAACGTCGTGAAGACGCGCCGCCGGCGCGGACGCGCCCGGCTCTCCGCCTGATCTGGCGCGTCCGCGGCCATGCGACCTTCCGGGACCTTGCCCGGATCCCCGCCCGTCGTCACGGCGCGCTCAGCGCCCGTTTGCTGCGCGGTGACGTCGAGCGGCCACCGAGCGTGGCCTACGCGGTGCCGCGAGCGGTCGGTGACGCCGTCGCCCGCAACCGGCTCAAGCGCCGGCTGCGCGCCCTGGTCTCCGAGCTCGAGGCCGAGCTCGTCCCCGGCGGCCGGTACCTCGTCGGCGCCGGACCGGCCGCGATGAGCGCCGGACCGGCCGAGCTGCGCGAGTCGCTGCGCACCGTGCTCCGCACCGCCGGGGAGCGCCACCGATGACCGCGGTCGGGGCGCCGTCCGGCGACGTCGCCGCCCGCCCGCGCCGCTCGCCCGCCGCCTGGCTGGCCACGGTGCTGATCCGGGGCTACCAGCACGCGATGTCCTGGACCCGACCCCATTGCCGGTTCGCGCCGAGCTGCTCCCAGTACGCGCTCGAGGCGGTCGACGAGCACGGCGCGATCCGGGGCGGGTGGCTGGCGCTGCGCCGGATCGGTCGGTGCCACCCATGGAACCCGGGCGGGTACGACCCCGTCCCCTCTGCGAACACCTGTTCGCATGAGACCGGAAGCAGGTAGCAGCAGTGCAGAGCATCTGGGACGGCATCCGGGAGGGGATGGGCTACATCCTCGCCTTCTTCTACTCGATCGTTCCGAACGTCGGCTTCGCCATCATCATGCTCACGATCGTCGTGCGCCTGATCCTGTTCCCGCTCACCGCGAAGCAGGCGAAGTCGATGATCGCGATGCAGCGGGCGCAGCCCGAGATCAAGAAGCTGCAGGCGAAGTACAAGAACGACAAGCAGAAGCTCAACGAAGAGATGATGAAGTTCTACAAGGAGAACTCCATCAACCCGCTCGGGGGCTGCCTGCCCCTGCTGGCGCAGACGCCGATCTTCATCGCCCTCTACCAGATGTTGAGGAACATCCAGCACTTCATCCCGACCAGCTCGTCGATGTACGCGGACATCTGCAGTGGTCCCCACTGCAAGGTCGTGAACCTCGACTTCTTCGGGATGAACCTGCAGACCGCGGCCGGGCAGGCCCCGAAGGGCTTCGGCAACGCGCTTCCCTACTACGTGCTCGTCGGCCTGGTGGTCATCAGCGCGTTCTTCCAGCAGCGCCAGACCATGCGGAACCAGACCCAGGTCAACCCGCAGATGCAGATCATCGGCAAGGTCATGCCGGTGATCTTCGGATTCATCTCCCTGAACATCCCCGCCGGCGTCGTGCTCTACTTCCTCACGAGCAACATCTGGCAGATCGGCCAGCAGGAGCTCGTCTACCGGACGATCGGCACCGCGGCCGGGCCACCGAAGGGGAAGGCCGACAAGGCGAAGGTGGGCAAGGGGGACGGCCCGGCGCCGCCGGTGATCGAGGCGAAGAGCACCGAGGCCACACCCCCGGCCTCCGGCGGGGTGAAGGGGTTGTTCAAGTCACTGTCGTCGAGCTCGAGCGCGTCCGCGCCCGACGAACCCGCACCCAGCGAGAACGGGAAGCCGCCGCCGTCCGGGGCCAAGAGCTCGGGCGCCAAGGGCGCCACCGGCAAGAGCCAGCCGGCCAAGCGCGCCCCGGCGAAGAGCGCGCCCGCCAAGGCCACGCCGTCGACCGCCAAGAAGTCGACCTCCGGCGGGACCGCCGGCTCGGGGTCCGGCGCGCGCCGCAAGAACAACCGGAAGCGGAAGCGCTAGATGGAATGGGTGGAGACCACAGGACGGACCGTCGCCGAAGCGCTCGACTCCGCACTCGACGAGCTCGGCGTCCATGAGGATGACGTCGAGGTCGAGGTGGTCGAGGAGCCCAAGGCCGGCCTGTTCGGCCGGATCGGTCGGGCCGACGCCCGGGTCCGGGTCCGCCTGAAGCCGATCTCGCGCGAGAAGCCCGGAGATCGCCGACGGCGCAAGGGCAAGGGCGGCCGGTCGCGCGGCGAGGGCAGCGGCCGGGGCGACGGTCCCGGCCGCGGCGAGAGCAAGAGCCGCGGGGAGAGCAGGAGCCGGGGCGAGGGCAAGACGCGGGGCGAGGGGAAGGGCCGCGGCGAGACCGCCAAGGCCGGACGTTCGAAGCCGCCGCGCGATGGCTCCGAAGCGAAGGACGGGGGCCGCACCAGTGCAGCCCGCTCGGGTGACGACGGTGCGAAGGGGAACGAGATGGAAGAGTCGACGGTTTCGCTGGAACGCCAGGCCGAGGTGGCGGCGGAGTTCACGTCCGGCCTGGTCGAGGCCTTCGGTGCGGAGGCCGCAGTGGGCACGGAGATCGACGAGGCCATCACGGTGAAGATCACCGGCGCCGACCTCGGGCTGCTGGTCGGCCCGAAGGGCGCGACCCTCAACGCCCTCGAGGAGCTGGTGCGGGCGGTGGTCCAGCGCGAGGCCGGGGGACACGGCGCCCGGATCCACGTGGACGTCGCCGGGTACCGGGAGAAGCGGCGCGAAGCGCTGGCCGGGTTCACCCGCGGCCTGGTCGAGAAGGTGCTCGAGACCGGCGAGGACCAGGTGCTGGAGCCGATGGCGTCGCCGGACCGCAAGGTCGTGCACGACACCGTCGCCGAGATCGACGGGGTCGAGACCAGCTCCGAGGGCGAGGAGCCCCGGCGCTACGTGGTGATCCACCCCGCTTGACGGTGGCCGGGCGGCGGGAGCTGCTCGAGATCCTCGCGGCGGCCCGGGAGATCGGGCTGCTCGGTCCGGGGCCGATCGAGGCGCACCTGGACCACACGGCGGCCTGGGCGGGCGCGCTCGGTGACCCGCCCGCATCGTTCCTCGACTTGGGCAGCGGCGGGGGTGTGCCCGGGCTCGTGCTGGCTCGGGCCTGGCCCGGGGCGCGTGGCGTCCTGCTCGACTCCCGGTCCCGGTCGGTCGGGTTCCTTTCCGACGCGCTCGCCACGCTCGGTCTGGCCGACCGGATCGAGGTGGTCGAGGGCCGGGCCGAGGCCGAAGGACGTGAGGCTCGGCTCCGGGAGGGGTTTCCGCTGGTCGTGGCCCGGGGCTTCGCCGCTCCGCCGGTCACCGCGGAGTGCGCCAGCGCCTTCCTGGCCGTCGGCGGCCGGCTGAGCGTCAGCGAGCCCCCGGGCGGCGACCCGGCACGCTGGCCCGAGGACGGCCTGGCCCGGCTGGGCCTGGGACCGGCGGAGACGCTGCGGGTCGATGAGGCGTCGTTCGTGGTCATCCAGAAGGTCCAGCCGCTCGACGAGCGCTGGCCGCGCCGGGTGGGCCGGCCGGGGCACCGACCGATCTGGTGATGTTCCACGTGGAACGTCGCGGCCGACCCGGGTCGTCGCGCACCGCGCGGCCCGCCGCAGAACGTGAGACCGGGCGGGAGCCGCCGGGCCCACCGGGGCGCCCGTGAGGCCGCCTGACGGGGTTCGGTCCGCGATGTTTCACGTGGAACATCGATTTGCGGCCTGAAAGCCTTGACCATGGGGTGAACGTTCGTCGAGGATGAGAGCTCCCGCGCGTACCCCCGAGAGGACAGTCCCCATGCCAACCGAGGGCACCGATCCGAAGGGTCGCGGCCGGCGGCTGTTCGGATCCCGCCGGCGACAGGCGGAGCCCGCGGAACCTCCCCCGCCCGTGGCCCCGGAGCCCGACGCCCGGGAGGACGCCGTCGAGCACCCCCCCGGCGTCGCTGAGCCCGCGGAGACCGTCGAGCCGGCCGAGCCGCCGGAGGCCCCGAGCGCCTCGGCACCGTCGGGCGAGCCACCGAGCTGGCGCTACACCCCGCCCAGCCGGCCCGCGTCCGACCTGCCCCCGGCGGTCGCTTCCCCGCCACCGATCGTCTCCACCCCGCCCGTCACCGAGGCGCCGCCGGTCCCCATGCCCCCGGACCCGGTGCCCACGCCCCCCAACGAGGACAGCTGGCCCGTGAAGACCGCACCCACCACCCAGGAACAGGACCCGGCGCCGACGCCGTCGCCCGCCGTCTCGACGCCCGCCCCGGCCCCGGCTCCGGCCGCGGTCGAGGGCCAGCCCGCGGAGACCGCGGTGCTCGCCCCGGCCGAGGGCGGCCACGTGGCCCCGCCGACGAGCGAACCGGCCGCAACGATGACCCGGGCGGGGAGCGTCGGGATCCCGGGCTCGGAGGAGCGCTCGCGCGAGGTCGACGAGGCCGAGGGTGCCGATGCCGAAGCCGACGACGAGCCCACGACCTACGAGCTGCCCCGGATCATCGCCATCGCGAACCAGAAGGGCGGGGTGGGCAAGACCACCACGTCGGTGAACCTCGGGGCGTCACTGGCCGAGCTCGGCTACCGGGTGCTGGTGGTGGACCTCGACCCGCAGGGCAACGCCACGACCGGGCTCGGCATCAACGCCCGCAACCTGCAGGCGTCGGTCTACGACGTGATCATGACCAACGCGGCCATCGAGGACTGCGTGGAGCCGACGAGCCTCAAGAACCTCTTCGTGGCCCCCGCGACCATCGACCTGGCCGGGGCGGAGATCGAGCTGGTGCCCGCGTTCAGCCGGGAGCTGAAGCTCCGGCGGGCGCTCGAGGAGGTTCGCGACGAGTACGACTACGTGCTCATCGACTGCCCCCCGTCGCTGGGCCTGCTGACCGTCAACGGGCTCGCCGCCGCGGACGACGTCATCGTTCCGATCCAGTGCGAGTACTACGCGCTGGAGGGGCTGAGCCAGCTGATCCGGAACGTGACGCTGGTGCGGACGAACCTCAACCCGAAGCTCGATGTCCGGGGGATCGTCCTCACCATGTACGACGCCCGCACCAAGCTCGCCGATCAGGTGGAGCAGGAGGTGCGGCAGCACTTCGGCCGGCGGGTCTACCAGACGGTCGTGCCGCGGACGGTCCGCCTCTCCGAGGCCCCGTCGTTCGGTCAACCGATCATCGTGTTCGACTCGACCTCCCGGGGCGCGGTGGCGTACCGGGAGCTGGCGAAAGAGGTGAGCAGTGGCGCGACGCGGCGGGCTGGGTAAGGGGCTCGGGGCACTCATTCCGGCGGGGATTCCCGAGGGGGGCTCGGGAGGACTCGACGAGCTGCCGGTGGCGGCGATCCGGCCGAACCCGTTCCAGCCCCGCGAGCACTTCGACGAGGAGGAGCTCGCGTCGCTCGACGAGTCCATCCGCGAGGTGGGGATCCTCCAGCCGGTGCTCGTGCGCGCGACCGACGACGGCTACGAGCTGATCGCGGGTGAGCGCCGCTGGCGGGCGGCACGTCGTGTCGGCCTGCAGAACATCCCGGCGCTGGTCCGCGACACGGACGACGCATCGGCGCTCGAGCACGCGCTGGTGGAGAACGTGCACCGTGCCGACCTCAACGTGCTGGAGGAGGCCGCGGCCTACCAGCAGCTCGTCGAGGACTTCGGGCTCACCCACGAGGAGGTGTCGATCCGGGTCGGGCGCAGTCGTACCTCGGTCACGAACACCCTCCGGCTCCTCCAGCTTCCGCCCACGGTGCAGCGCCTGGTCCGCGACCGGTCGCTGACGATGGGCCATGCCCGGGCGCTGCTCGGCACCCCGGACCGGGCCCTCCAGGAGAAGCTGGCGCAGCGGATCGTCGCCGAGGGCCTCTCCGTGCGCGCGGTGGAGGACGAGCTGCGCGAGCCGGTCGTCGTATCCGACCGGGGGTTGGGGACCCCGGATCGCGGCGGCGACGCGAACGGTGACTCGGCGGACTCGTCGGCGACGCGCCAGCTGCGTCCGCCGGGCCTGCTCGAGCTGGAGAGCCTCCTCGGCGACCACCTCGACACGCGCGTGAGAGTCGACATGGGGACCAAGCGTGGGAAGGTGACGATCGAGTTCTCGACGCTCGAGGACCTCGAGCGCATCTACAAGATCATCACCGAGTGATTCGACCGGACCGCGAGCGCGGTCCGGTCAGCGTCCGCCCGCATCGGCCGGCTGCTCCTCGATGCCGCGGCGGATGCCCCGGGTGATCGCGGCGCCGACGTCGGCCACCGCGGCGACGAGCGCGCCCATGGCCTCGACGTCCTGCTCGCCGACCGGCTCGCAGACCACCGCCGCCATCCGGGTCTCGCGCAGGATCGCGAACGTCCGGCCGCACGGGCCGTCGCCCTCGGTCGGCCCGAGCACGGTCTCGAGCTCGGCCTGGATGGCGCCGGCGACGCGAAAGCCGGCCTCCGAGCGGAACTGACCTGTCGCGAAGTAGTGGCAGCGGCAGCCGGAGCGGTCGCCGGCCCGCAGGGCGACGAACAGATCGGCCTCGTACTGGTTCGCCCGCGTCGCGATCGTCGAGTCGTCCTCGCCGGAGAAGTCGGTGATGGTCTGGGCACCGATGCCCGACAGCGCGCGTCCGATGACGTCGCCGAGGGTCTGGAACTCGGGGCCGACCGCGAGGAACACCCGGTGGTCCTGGATGCGACGCGGCTCGCGCAGCGCCTCGCGCTCGCGCACCGCAGCGACCGACCCGGGTGTCGCCGATCCCACGCGGGCGAGCGCGCGGAGCGTCTCGGGTCCGAGGATGCCGTCGACCGGGAGCCCGGTGTTGCGTTGGAACTCGCGCAGCGCGACCGCGCTCTGGCGCCCGAGGATCCCGTCCTCGCGTCCGGCGTCGAAGCCGAGTCCGTTGAGCCGGTGCTGGAGCTCGGCGACGTCGTCACCCCGCAGGTTCGGGCTGCGCTCGTAGAGGAGCCGGTCGCCGAGGGCGAAGCCGCTCGCGACGACGGCCGCCCACGTCTCGGGCCCGCAGATGCCGTCGACCCGGATCCCGCGCGCCTCCTGGAACGCATGTACCGCCCGCTCGGTCGCGGGACCGAAGATCCCCGCGTCGTCGCCGACGGGCGCGAATCCCGCGGCGGCGAGGCGCTGCTGCAGGTCGCGCACCGCCTTGCCGGTGCTGGCGCGCCGGAGGATCTCGGTCGTCATCGCGGCGGCCACTCCCGTGGCCCTCACCCACCCCGACGGGCTGTTCGCGCGCTCCGTGGTCGCACGGACGCGCGCATCCCGGGGGCGGGTCGGGTCATCCGATGAACTCGGACAGATCCTGGAGCAGCTGGCCCTTGCCCTTGGCGCCGACGAGGCGCTTGACCGGCGAGCCGTCGTTGAAGACGAGCAGCGTCGGGATGCTCATCACGTCGAACCGGCGCGCCGTGTCGGGATTGTCGTCGACGTTGAGCTTCGCGACCTGGAGCTTGCCCGCGTGCTCGTCTGCGATCTCCTCGAGCGCCGGGGCGATCATCTTGCAGGGCCCGCACCACTCCGCCCAGAAGTCGATGACGACCGGGGTGTCGGAGGCCTTGACCGTCTCGTCGAACGTGGCGTCCGAGAGCGTCAGAATCTTGTCAGACACGAGAATTCCTTTCCGGCGGCCGCCGGTGACGGTCGCGGTGGGTTCGAAGTGTAGCGACGGGTGCAACGCATTTCGGGGTTCGGTTGCTTCCCGGTGCTCAGTGGCCGCCGGCCGCGTGCGCGGCTTCGGCCAGCCAGCGCTCGGCCTCGATCGCGGCCATGCAGCCGGTGCCCGCCGCGGTGATCGCCTGGCGGAAGACGTGGTCCTGCACGTCGCCCGCGGCGAAGACGCCGTCCATCGAGGTCCGGGTGGAGCTGCCCGCGGTCGTGATGTAGCCGTTCTCGTCCATGTCGAGCTGACCCTTGAAGAGGTCGGTGTTCGGGATGTGGCCGATCGCGACGAAGAGGCCGGTGACCGCGAGGTCCGAGACGTCGCCGGTCACCACGTTGCGCAACCGCGCGCCTTCGAGCTTGGCGTCGCCGATGACGTCCTCGACGATCGAGTTCCACGCGAACTGGATCTTCGGGTTCGCGAACGCTCGGTCCTGCATGACCTTCGAGGCGCGCAGCTCTTCCCGCCGGTGCACGACGGTCACCTTCGACGCGAACTTGGTGAGGAACAGCGCCTCCTCGATCGCAGTGTCGCCACCACCCACGACGCCGATGTGGTGCTCGCGGAAGAAGAAGCCGTCACAGGTCGCGCAGGTGGAGACTCCGTGACCGAGCAGGCGCTCCTCGTTCGGCAGCCCGAGCATCTGTGCCGACGCACCGGTGGAGATGATCATCGCCCGGCCGGCGTACTCGGTGCTGCCGACCGACGCGGTGAACGGGGGTCCGGAGAGGTCGACGCGGTCGGCGTCGGCCGTGACGAACTCGGTCCCGAACCGCTCGGCCTGCTCCCGGAACCGCAGCATCAGGTCGGGGCCCATGATCCCCTCGGGGAAGCCCGGGTAGTTCTCGACGTCGGTCGTCAGCATGAGCTGACCACCCGCGCCGAGGCCCTCGATGATGACGGGGTGGAGGTTCGCCCGGGCCGCGTAGACGGCCGCGGTCAAGCCGGCAGGCCCGGAACCGACGATCACCAGGTCACGAAGCTCAGACACGTCCGACTTCCTTCTTCGAGCGGCGTGACCAGCAGAACGCGCCCGCGATCAGGAAGATTCCCCCGATGATGAGCCACGCCGCCCAGACCGGGACGCCGATCACGAGCACCCGGAAGAGCAGGATGGTGACGAGCAGGAAGCCAGTGAGCGCGAAGAACGCGGTGAGGAAGCCGTAGACGACCACCCTGGCGCCCTGCTGCGCAGGCACGACGGTCTTGTCGCGGACGAGGATGACGCCCTTCTCGACCGCGTCTGCCGCTTGCGTGGTCCAGTCGCTCAACGCCCGTGCCCTCCTCTCGCCCGGCACCACGCCGGGGAGGCCAGGAGCGTACCCGCGGGCCCGCCGGAACTCCCGGGCGTCGCTGCCCGATCCGTCGGGGGGTTCCTCAACGGGAGATCGACGCCAGCACGTCCGTGCAGCTCGACTGCGCGACGACGAACACGATGGTCCGCCCGCCGCGGGCGACGCCGACGACGGCCGCGGGCTCGCCGCGGTAGGTCGCAGTGCCGCTGAACGTGGCCGGCCGGTGGCCCGAAAGCTGGTCGACGCAGTCCTTCACGCCGGGCGTGGTCGTGGCCGACGCCGAGCCTGCGTCGCGGCCGCCGCGATGCCGCGCGCGCCGGTCGAGGAGCGATCGCAATGTCGCCGGGCTCGTGACGTCCCCCAGGTCACCGACATCGCCGCGCAGCACAGGGGCGCGCGACGCGCCGCGGTTCCCCGAGCTCCCGTCGTCGCTGTGCTGCGCTACGGCGAGCACCGCGCCGACGCTGACGAGGGCGAGCAAGACCGCGGCCGCGATCGCGAAGACCTTGACGCGACGGCGCGACGGTGAGGTGACCGGTCGTGGCCCGGCTCGCACCGCGGTGCGTACGAGCCGATGGCGGGTGAGGTCGTCGAGCGGCGGCACCGCCTCGCGCACGAGCGCGCGCGCCGCCTCCATCCGGGCCTGGCGCGCGGCGAGGTCCGGGACCGCATCGAGCTGCCGGCGCACGTCCGCGGTTGTGGTCCCGCGCTCGTGAGCGAACGCGTCGAGCTCGCCGTCGAGCAATGCGCTCAACGCTTCGTCGGCCTCCGCCTCCTCGGGTGCGGGCGCTGCGTCGTGACCAGGGGCGAGCCGGGCGGCCGCGGCCGCGCGGCCCCGGGCGACCAGGGACCGGACCGTCCCGCGCGGCAGCTGTAGGACCTCGGCGATCCGCGCGTCGTCGAGGTCGCACTGGTCGCGCAGGACGACGGGGGCCCGGAGCTCGGCCGGGATCCCTTCGAGCGCGCGGTCGGCATCGATGCGGTCGCCCTCCGGATCCGGCCCGGCGGTCGGAGGCGTCGCGCCCGCGCGGTCGCGCCGGGCGAGCTCCTCGATCGCGGCGTTCGTCGCCGCACGGTGGAGCCCAGTGGCGAACGTCGCGCTCTCGTCCACGTGCGCGGTGGCACGGGCGACGTCGATCAGTGCCGCCTGTGTCGCGTCGAGTGCGTCCTCCCGATTTCCGACGATGCGGCGGCAGATCGCGTGCACGCGGTCGAGGTGACGCGTGAGCAGGACGTCGAGCGCGTCGCGGTCGCCGACCGCGGCCAGCCGGACGAGGCTCGCGTCGTCGTGCTCGCGGAGGGGATCAGGCGGAGCCAACGACGCGCAGCTCTGCGACGCGCAGCCGGTAGGGCCGGCTCGGTGGCAGGTTCGTGATCCAGAGCAGGACGTTGCGCGCGTTCGGGCCCGCCTGGAGCGTGAGCTTCGCGTCCGATCCGAGCCCCTGCCCCGTGAAGCGGGGCGGACCCCAGCCCGAGAGCGCGGCGGGCACGGTGTCACTCGCGTAGACCTGTGCGCTCCAGTCGGTGTCGGTCGGCAGGGTCAGCACCTCCAGGCTGACCACCTTCTTGGGTGCTCCGAGGTCGATGACGAGCCCGACGCCGGACTTCAGCCCGCCGACATCACGGTCCTTGTAGAGCTCGGTGGACCAGGTCGTCGCCGGGTTGTTGTCGAAGGTCGCGCCCACCTGGGTCGGGCTCTCGTGCCCGTCGCCCTCGGGGTCGTAGTCCCGCACCGCGACGATCTTGAGCGGGCCGACCACGGGCGCAGGCGGCGCGGCGTTCGACGCCGGCTCGTCGTCGATGGCCCGGTAGCCCAGATAGCCGGCGAGCAGGCCGATGACGAACACCGCGGTCCACAGGATGATCCGGGTCGGGGTGAAGAGAGCACCACGCGGCTTCGCGGCTACCGGTGCACCCGCACCCGCACCGGCGCCCGGGCCCGCCGGGGCCGGGGCCGTGACGGTCGCGGGCTCCGGCGCCGACGGGGCCGGCAGGCGGACCGGCACGGTGAGGTCGGCCCGGCTCGGAGGGCCGTCGGCGCGGAACGGTGCGAGCGCGTCCCGGAAGGCGAGCGCGCTCGGCCAGCGGTCGGACGGATCCTTCGTGAGCGCGCGGTCGATGACGTGCTCGAGTCCCGACGGGACCGCCGGGCACTCGAGGGTGATCGGTCGGGGCGGAGACGTGAGGCGCGCGACGGCCGTCGCGATGTCGGTGTCGGCTTCGAACGGCGCCTTGCCGCAGAGCATCTCGTAGAGCACGAGCCCGAGCGAGTAGATGTCGACGCGCTCGTCGACCGCGCCCCCGTCGACCTGCTCGGGCGCGAGGTAGCGGGCGGTGCCGACCACCATGCCGGTGCGGGTCAGCTCGTCGCCTCCGCTGTCGGCGGCCTTCGCGATGCCGAAGTCCGTCACCTTCACCCGACCGTCGGGCTGCACGAGGACGTTGCCGGGCTTGACATCGCGGTGCACGAGCCCGCGGGCGTGCGCGACCGAGAGCGCGTCCGCGACCTGGTAGGCGATGGCCGCGGCGTCGTCGACCGGGACCGCACCGTCCCGGTCGATCAGCTGGCGGAGGGTGATCCCGTGGACGAGCTCCATGACGATGTACGCGACACCGTCGTCCTCGCCCGTGTCGTAGGTCGCCACGATGTTGGGGTGGGTGACCGCGGCCGCAGCGACGGCCTCGCGCCGGAACCGGGCCCGGATGCTCTCGTCGGTGCCGATCGCGGCGTCGAGCGTCTTCACCGCGATGTGGCGCGCGAGCAGCGGGTCGTCGGCCTCCCAGACGGTGCCCATCCCGCCTCGCGCGATGACTCGTTCGAGCCGGTAGCGGCCGCCGAGGACGCGTCCGGGTTCCAGGGGCTCCGGCATGTGCCCTCACGCTACCCGGGCGTCCGTGCGAGCTCTGGGCGCTCGCGCACCATGGTTCGGCTGCGCGCGCCGCTACGGAGCGTCGACCCAGCCCACGCCGATGGTGCGCGGACCGGCGTGCGTGCCGATCACCGGTCCGATCGTCCCGAACTCGATCTCGTCCCGGCTCACGGTGGGCGCCAGCAGGTCGACCATCTCGTCCATGTCCGGCGCCTGCGCGTCGAAGACGAACACCTGCTGGGGGTTCGTCGCCGCGGCCACCTTGTCCGCGAGGAGCTTCAGGCTCTTCGACCGGGTGCGGACCTTGCCCGCCTCCGCCACCGCGCCGTCGCGCACCTCGATGACGGGCTTGATCGAGAGCATCCCACCGAGCAGCGCCTGCGCGGCACCGATCCGGCCGCCCCGGCGCAGGTGCTCGAGCGTGTCGAGCGCGCCGAAGAGGCGGGTGCGCCGGGCCTGGTCGTCGATCGCCCGGGCGACGGCGTCGAGCTCGGCCCCGTCGCCGGCCATCCGCACCGCGTTGATGCACTGCAGGCCGAGGCCCATCGAGACGCTCAGCGAGTCGACGACCTCGACCGGGCAGGTCCCCTTCAGGGCTTTCGCGGCGACCTGGGCGGACTGCATGGTCGCCGAGAGGCGGGACGAGAGGTTGATGCACACGATCCCGTCGGCGCCGTCCGCAGCCAGGCGCTGGAAGGTGGACTCGAACGCACCGGCGGACGGGGCTGCGGTCTCGGGGAGCACATCCGAGGTGGCGACCTTGCGCCAGAACTCCTCGTTGGTCAGCTCGACCCGGTCGACGAACTCCTGGTCGCCGAACCGGATCGTCAGCGGGACGATCTCGATCCCCAGCTCCGCGGCCCGGGCGACCGGGAGGTCGCACGAGCTGTCGGTGACGACGCGAACCCCCACGGGGCCTCCCAGGTGCGACGGCGGACTGGGCCCTTCGACTGCGGGACCGGTCCCAATGGTTACACGTCACACCAGCCGGATCACGGCCGGAGGGCGATCGACCCGGCCGGTTCCACCGGGCCGGTCAGGCCGGGTCCTCGGCCGCGCGCAGCGGCCGCCGGCGCAGCGCGTCGCGCAGGAGGGCCAGCTCGCCCACATGCAGGACCTGGAGCACCGCGAGGAAGCCCGCCAGGCCGACGACCAGCGCGGCGGCAGTTGCGAGGATCGCCCGCCCGGGCGTGGCGTCGCCGATCGCGGTCGCGACGCCCCAGGCCAGCGCGGCCAGGACCGCGGTCGCGACGAGCACCCGCCCGAGCGTATCGGCGGTGCGACGTCCCTCGAGCCGGCCCAGCCGTCGGCGCATCGCCGCGAGGGACGCGACCATGGCGATGATGTAGGCGATCGACCAGGACAGCGCGAGACCTTGGACCCCGAAGAGCGGGTAGAGCGCGAACGCGAACACGATGTTGAGACCGTTCTCGAACGCGTTGAGCAGGAACGGCGTGCGCGTGTCTTGCATCGCGTAGAAGCCGCGCAGGGTGAAGAGGTACGCCGAGAACGAGAAGAGGCCCACCGCGAACGCAGCGAGGGTCTCCGCGGTCGCGGCGCCATCGTGCGCGCTGAAGCTCCCGTAGTCCAGCAGCGCGTTGACGATCGGGCGCGCGAGCACGAACAGGATCGCGGCCGCGGGGATCACGACGAGCCCCATCAGGCGGAACCCCATGGCGAACTGTGCACGCAGGCCGTCGAAGTCGCCGCGGCTCGCGCGGCTGGCGAGCTCGGGCGCGAGTGCGGTCATGATCGACACCGCGAACAGGCCGTGCGGCAGCTGGAAGAACGTGAACGCGGCGAGGTAGATCGACGCGTCGCCGCTGTGCCCGTACGAGAGGAAGAGCGCGACCCAGAACGCAACCTGGTTCGTTGCGACGTACCCGATCGTCCAGCCCGACAGCCGGGCCAGCTGGCGGACCGCGGGGTGGCGCCACTCCCAGACCCAGTGGAGCCGGGCGCCGGCGTGGCGGAGCGCGGGCCAGAGCACGAGCGCCATGGCGATGATGCCGGCCGTGGTTCCGAGGCCCAGCAGCAGGACCAGCGCGGGGTCCTGGAGGACGCTCGTGACCGTGGGCGGCTCACTCGCGATCCGGGGGAGGGCGAGCAGCACGGCGATGACCACGACGTTGTTGAGCACCGGCGCGAATGCAGCGGCCGCGAACCGGCGCCGCGCGTTGAGCATGGCGGTCGCCAGCGCGGTCAGCCCGTAGAAGAACACCTGGGGCATGAACCAGCGCAGGAGGTCGGTGGCCAGCGCCTGCTGCGCAGCCTTCCCCGCGCCGTGCAGGCGCAGCATGTAGAGATCGATGATCCAGGGCGCCGCGATGAAGCCGAGGATCGTGATCGCGGCGAGGCTCGCGATGGCGACGGAGTTGATCGCGTCGGTCGCGCGCTGGTCGTCGCGTTCGTAGTGCTCGACGTAGAGCGGAACCAGCGTCGCGGTGAGGATGCCGCCGAGGAGGAGCTCGTAGACGATGTTCGGTGTCGAGTTCGCGATGTTGTAGACGTCGGTGAGGCGCGCGAAGCCGAGCGCCGCGAGCGCCGAGACCCGCAGGAAGCCGGTGATGCGAGAGAGCGCGGTGCCGAGCCCGACGACCGCACTGGACCGGACGAGGCGATGCTCGGCGCCGTCGTCCGTCGAGCGTTCGGTCACGTCGCGAGCGTCGCGGGCCGGACGGGCCGGCGCCGGCTGCGCCGCCAGTGGGTGATCCACCAGATGGCGAGGAAGAGCCCGGCCCCGATCGTCAGGACCACGCCGACCCCGCTGAACACGGTCGAGCGGACGGTGTAGCGCGCCGCCCGGAGGGGGAGGTGCCCGTCACGGGTGGTGACCGAGACGTTCAGCGGGAAGGTGCCCGACGCCCGCGTCACGACCGGAAAGGTCTTCGTCGTGTTCTTCGGGAGGAGATGCAGCTCCTGGACCCGCCCGTCCGGGAAGACCAGCTTGTCGCTCTGGAACGTGATCCGCACCGTCACCGGCTTGCCGGTCAGGTTGTTGAAGCTGAGTGGCAGGTTCGCCTTCCGGGACGTGAGGGTGACCGTCAGCCCCGACGGCGGGGTCTGGATCAGGTTGGCGAATTGCGTGATCCCGTGGTCGATCGCGCTGAGCCGGGCGGCCGACTGCCGCCGCCCGATCGCGCCGGGCCAGACCGAGGTCAGCGAGATGAGCAGCCCGCGGTGGCCGAGGAGGATCGCGGGATCGTCGGCGCCGACGGTGGTCGCGAACGCGGCGAGGTCGCCCCGGGTCGACCGGTAGCTCGACGGATCGACCGTGGGCGGCGACGCGGGCAGGGGCGCGAGCTCGCGCACCACGGCACCGCTCTTGGTCTGCTCGAGCGGCACGTGGGCGAAGAGCTGCTCCAGGGTGACGGGCGCGACGAGCGGGCTGTCGGTGAACCCCTTCAGGACGGCGCTCAAGAGCGCCGGCTCCGGGTCCCAGCGCGCCGGCATCTCCACCGCGACGCCGCGCGTCTCGTTGGGCTGCTCGATCGCGACGATCGCGAGTCCGGCGAGGAAGTTCGCGGCGCGCAAGGCCGGCGGGCCGTCGCCCTCGAGCAGGTGCTCGAGCCCGGCGTCGGTCTGGACCGTCGAGAACTGCCGGCCGCCGCTCTCCAGCGTGAACGGCTGCGCGGGGGTGAACTGTGGTGGCTTCTGGGGCGGGACCAGCGCATCCGGGGCGACGACGACCCGGTCGACCTGGCTGAGCTCGAGCCGGGCGAGCGCGGCGGAGTCGAGCGGTGCGACATCCGTGGTGCGCGCGTCGAGCCGGGTGTTGAGCACGTTCCCGAGCGTGATCGAGCCCTGCGCGAGCTCGAGCGCCGCGTCGTCACCGAGACCGGCGCGCTCGAGGCTCGGGATGTCGATGGGGACGTACGGCCCGGTGAGCACCTGCTTCGTGCGGGATGCGGCGCGGAGCGCGGTGATGCCGGGCGCGACGACCGGATCGGTCTTCGCGCGCTGGGCCCAGGACTCGAGCGTCTCGGGACCGGGCGCGAGCGTGAGGGGAACGCTCGTCGCGCGCGCGGCTGCGCTCGCGAGCCGGGTGAGCCGGCCGTCCGGGCCGATCGAGCTCGTGAAGCCGGGCCGCAGCGCGCCGCCGGGCTCCGTGGCCGGGTCGGCAGCGATCTTCCAGATCCACGCGACGTTCAGCGGCTCGCCGACGCGCGGTCCGTCGACCGCCGGTGCGACCGCGACGAGGCTGGTCACGAAGCTCGAGACGCGCTCGCCGCTCTCGGGGTCGCGCAGCTCGATCTCGACGGGGTAGACGCCGGTGCGCGAGGAGCGGGGCAACGGGAGGCGCAGGCGGCTCGGATCCCGCGGCTGGTTCGGGTCCTGGAGCTTCAAGGTCAGGATCCGGCCCCCGGTCGGCGCGAAGGGGAGGGTGGCGGCCGGTGCGCCGAACGTCGCGACCGTCGATCCGAGCCGGTCGCCGTCGAGCGTGCGCTCGAAGCCGGTCCGGCTGGTCATCGACGCGTGGACGATCGCGCGGGCCTCGAGCCCTGCGAGCGAGCCCGCCAGCGCGAGGCGGAGGGGCACGTCACCGCCGAGCGTGGACCACGCCGGCTGCTCGAGCAGCGACACGCGGGCGACCGGCGCCGCGTCGGGGCTCGCCGCACCGGATGCCGCGCCCGCGGGGGCTGCGACGAGCGCGACGAGGACGATCCCGGCGAGCAGGGCCGCGAGCCGCCTCACAGCGACCGGCCCATCACGCAGAGACCGGTCGGCAGCTCGCGGAACCCGCACGACTCGTACAACGCGAGTGCGGGCGCGTTGTCACACTGGGTGTTGACCAGCGCTTGCGTCGCGCCGTGGCGGCGGAGCCAGCGCAGGCCGTCGAGGACGATCGTGCGCCCGAGGCCCTCGCGGCGTGCGCCCGGGTCGACGGCGAGCCGCTGGAGGTACCCGTGCTGGCCGGCGCGTCCGGTGACCGCGTACGCGACCAGGCCGTCGTCGCCGTCGACCACGCGGAACCGACTTGAAGGCGTCGCGTCGATCGCGTTCGTCAGCCCGTCGCCGTCCAGGCGCCAGAAGCCGTCGAACGACCGGTGGTCGAGCTCGAGCACCTCGGCGCGGTCACCCTTGCGAGCCCTCCGGGTGGCGCGACCGGGCTGGGGGAGGTCCCCCATCGCGTGCGCGAGCAGGTGCAGCCGCTCGCGCACCGAGAACCCCGCATCCAGGAACGGGAGCGCGTCCGCGGCCGCGAGCGCGCTGGTGACCACCGCCGAGTAGCCGCGCCCGCGCAGGAGCCGGAGGCACCGGTCCACGATCTCGGGGGTCGGGGGGTGGTCGGCACCGACGGACAGATAGGCCACGTCGGCGCGTCCGCGCCACGAGCCGAGCCGGGCCCAACCACCCCGCCAGCGCAGGGTCTCGTCGGTCATTTGATCGGAAAGCGTAGGCCGCCGCGACCGAGCTGCCCCGGCGCTTGGAGCCGAGCGGCGGGGGCCGGGAGACCTTCGGAGAGGCGCGTTACCGTGCGCGGGTGCTGTTCGTGGCCACGGACCCGCTGTTTGCGCGCCACAACACCGGCCGTGGCCACCCGGAGCGACCTGCCCGGCTCGACGCAGTGCGCGAAGGCATCGCGCGCGCCGAGCTGAGCGACGCCACGCTCCCGCTGCCGGTGCGGGCCGCCACGGGCGTCGAGCTCGAGCGCGTGCACCCGGCGCCGTACCTCGCGTCGCTCGAGGCCCAGAGCCGCGCAGGCGGTGGACACCTGGACGCGGACACCGTCGTCTCGGCGGACTCGTGGCAGGCCGCGATCACCGCGGCCGGGACCGGCATCGCGGCGGTCGATGCCCTGGCGAACGGCGGCGCGGATGCCGCGTTCCTGGCGCTGCGCCCGCCGGGACACCACGCGCGGCCGGCGCAGGGCATGGGCTTCTGCCTGATCAACAACGTCGCGGTCACGGCCGCAGAGCTGGCCGCGCGCGGCGAGCGAGTGCTCATCGTCGACTACGACGCGCACCACGGGAACGGGACCCAGGAGATCTTCTACGCGGACCCCCGCGTCCTCTATGTCTCGCTCCACGAGTGGCCGCTCTATCCCGGGACCGGCCGCCACGACGAGATCGGCGAGGGTCCCGGCGAGGGCACGACCGTGAACCTGCCGCTGCCCGCGGGCGCGACCGGCGACGTCTACCTGCGCGCCCTCGACGACGTGGTGGCGCCGCAGGTCGAGGGGTTCGGACCGACGTGGGTCCTCATCTCGGCCGGCTTCGACGCCCACCGCGCCGACCCCCTGACCGGGCTCGGGCTCTCCGCGGGCGACTTCGCGGCGATCAGCGAGCGCGTCGCGCGGTGGGCCGCGCCCGGTCGCCTCGTCTCGTTCCTCGAGGGCGGCTACAACCTCGAGGCGCTGCGCGACTCGGTGGCGGCGAGCCTCCCGACGCTGATCGGCGTCCGGGCCCGCACGATCGACGGCGAGGCGGACACGTCGGGTGGCCCGGGCACCACGGTGGTCGAGGCCGTGGCCGACCGGTGGCGCCGCCGAGCGTCGGGCTGACCCGCCCCCGGCCGCCGGAACGTCGTCTTCAGGACCCCGTCGCCCCGGTCGATACGCGATGGGCGGTCACCGAAGCCACGAAGGCCTCCTGGAGGGGACGAAGTGCTCGATCTCGACAACCTGCTGCGGGAGTCCGTCCGCCTGGAGGCATCCGACGTCCACATCAAGGTCGGCTCGCCTCCGTACCTCCGGGTCGACGGGCACCTCACGCCGTGGGACAGCGACGAGGTCACGCCGGCCGACACCGAGCGGATCGCCTTCGCGCTCCTCCCCAAGGCGCGCGCCGACGAGTTCCTCGACCACCACGAGGCCGACTTCGCGTACACGCTCGCGGGCCTCGGCCGCTTCCGGGTCAACGTGTTCCGCCAGCGCGGGTCCGTGGGCCTGGTGCTGCGCCGCGTCCTGCCCGGGATCCCCTCGATGGAGGAGCTCGGCCTCCCGCCGATCGTGCGCCGTCTCGCCGAGGAGCAGCGCGGCCTCGTGCTCGTCACCGGGCCGACCGGCTCCGGGAAGACGACGACGCTCGCGGCGATGATCGACCACATCAACGAGCACCAGGCGCGTCACATCGTGACCGTCGAGGACCCCATCGAGGTGTTGCACCCCGACAAGCGGTCGATCGTCAACCAGCGCGAGATCGGCACCGACACCGACGACTTCCACAACGCGCTCAAGCGGGTGCTGCGCCAGGACCCCGACGTGATCCTCATCGGCGAGATGCGCGACCCCGAGACGGTGTGGGCCGCGCTGTCCGCGGCCGAGACCGGACACCTCGTCCTCTCGACCCTCCACACCATGGGTGCGGTCGAGACGATCACGCGCATCATCGACTTCTTCCCGCCGTTCCAGCAGCAGCAGGTGCGGATGTCGGTGGCGACGTCGCTCAAGGGCATCGTCTCGCAGCGGCTCATCGAACGGGCCGACCAGCAGGGGCGGGTCCCGGCGATGGAGGTCCTCGTCAACACCGGCCGCGTCTTCGACAAGATCTCGGATGCGGAGCAGACCCACGAGATCGAGGAGATCATCGCCGACGGCGAGTTCTACGGGATGCAGACCTTCGACCAGGGCCTGCGCAACCTCTACGAGCAGGGGATCGTGACCCGGCGGGACGCGTTGGCGAGCGCGTCGAACAGCCACGACCTTCGCCTCAAGCTCGACCACCTCGACCTCTCGCGGGCGCAGGCGGACATCGACGGCCGGACGACCGCGGCCGGCTGATTCCGGGCCGCGAGCGCGAACGCTCCGGGCCAGGCGCTCACCGCCGGGACACAATGGCGCAATGAGCGACGTCCCGCCGCGGCTCGAGCCGCTCCTCGCGCCCGGATCGCCGGCCCAGCGCGTGGCGGCGGCACTCACGGCCGCGGGCCACGAGTGCTACCTCGTCGGCGGATCGGTGCGCGACGCGCTGGTCGGCCGGGAGCGCGCGACGCCCGAGAACGACTTCGCGACCGACGCCCGCCCGGACGAGATCGAGGCCCTGCTGCGGCCCATCGGCCGCAACGTCGTGCTCGTGGGGGCGCGGTTCGGGACGGTGAGCGCCACCGTCGACGGGGTGCCGTGCGAGGTCACGACCTACCGCTCGGACGTCTACCACCCCGAGAGCCGCAAGCCCGAGGTGGTGTTCGGCGACGACATCGTCACCGACCTGTCGCGCCGCGACTTCTCGGTGAACGCGATGGCCCTCCGGCTCCCCGACCCGCTGCTGGTGGACCCGTTCGACGGCGCGATCGACCTCGCGCAGCGGCGGCTGCGCACACCGGTGGCACCGGACGTGTCGTTCACCGACGACCCGCTTCGGATGCTGCGTGCCGCGCGCTTCATCGCCGGGTTCGACCTCGAGCCGGTGCCGGAGCTCCTCGACGCCGTCGGGCAGCACCGCGACCGGCTCGAGATCGTCAGCGCGGAGCGGATCCGGGACGAGCTCTCGAAGCTGCTGCTGCTCGACGACCCGGCGCCGGGGCTCTGGTTCCTCGCGCGCACGAAGCTCTCGGACGAGTTCCTTCCGGAGCTGAACGCGATGCGCCTCGAGCAGGATCCGATCCACCATCACAAGGACGTGCTCGCGCACACGATCGCGGTCGTGCAGAAGGTCAGCGCCGATCTGGTCCTGCGCCTCGCCGCGCTCCTGCACGACGTCGGGAAGCCGAAGACCCGTTCGTTCGAGCACGGTCGCGCGTCGTTCCACCACCACGAGGTCGTCGGCGCCCGGATGGCGCGCGAGCGGCTGACCGCGCTGCGCTACCCCAAGCAGGTGGTCGAGGACGTCACCCAGCTCGTCTACCTCCACCTCCGCATCCACACCTACGCCATGGGATGGACCGACAGCGCGGTGCGCCGGTACGTGCGCGACGCCGGCCCGCTGCTCGACCAGCTGAACGAGCTCCAGCGCTGCGACTGCACGACCCGGAACGAGCGCAAGGCCCGCGCGCTCGAGCGGCGCATGGACGACCTGGTCGCGCGCATCGACGCGCTCGCGGCGGAGGAGGAGCTGAAGGCGATCCGGCCCCCGCTCGACGGGCGCCAGGTCATGGAGTTCCTCGGTGTCCCGGCCGGCCCCGTGGTGGGGGACGCGCTCGACTTCCTGCTCGAGGCGCGCCTCGACGAGGGGCCGATCGCCGAGGACGACGCCTACGAGCGGCTCGCCGCGTGGGCCCGCGACCGCGGCATCGACCCGGCCTGACGTCGGACGCCGTGCAGGTCAGGGGCTGAGCGGCTTCACCCGCGGCGAGCGCAGCCCGTGCTCGGTGCCGTTGTCGCGGCGTGACGGACGAGGACCCGAGCCGCTCAGGCTTGATGGACGGTGGCGTCGATGGCGATCGTCGTCGTGACCGAGTTGGCGATGTAGCACTCCTGGTGCGCGAGCGCGACGAGGCGCAGCACCTTCTCGGGGTTGGTGCCCGCGGCGACCGTGATGCGGGGGCGGAGCCGGATCTCGGTGATGCGCGTCGGTGTGACGTCCTCGGGCATGTCCGCCTCGGCGGTGTCCTCGTAGGCGACGACGTCGATCCTGGCGCGCGCCGCGACCGCGAGGAACGACAGCAGCTGGCACGAGACCGCGGCCGCGACGAGCAGCTGCTCGGGGTTCAGGCGGGACGGGTCGCCGAGAAAGGCCGCGTCGCCGCTGAGCTGCAGCTCCGCGTCCGCCGGCGGGCACCGCACCGTGTGGGCCCGTTCGTAATGGTCGTAGCCCATCGCGGTCGACCCCGACCACGCGCAGTCAGCGCGGTAGCGGTGCCGCGCGCCGCTCACTCCTTGCGCCCGCGCCAGACGACCGTCGTCGGGAGCAGGGCCCGCCCGCCGTGCTCGCGGGCCGGCTCGGGCTCGAGCAGCGTGTCGACCCGGAACCCCGCGCGGGTGAGGCCCGTGAACACCTCGCCGAGGGTGTGGCGGACCACCGCGTGGCGGTCCTCGCCGGTGCCGACGTCGACCGGTGCGGGGTCGAAGTACGAGCGCGCGACGTAGGTCCGCCCGAGCGGGAGCGCGCCCTCGGGGCTGTCCTCGGTCTCGGTGCCGAGCGCCATCGGGTGGGGGAGCGAGAAGACGAAGCCGGCCGCGGGGCGCAGGACGCGGTGCACCTGGCGGAAGAGGCGGCCGAGGTCCGTCACCGACCCGAGCGCTTCGCCGCTGAGCGCGACGTCGATCGAATCGGCCCGCAGGAACGCCAGGTCGGCCAGGTCTCCCGCACGCAGCTCGAGCCGGACCTCCGCGGCGTCGGCCGCGGCGCGCGCGGTCGCGATGCGCTCCGGGGAGCTGTCGACGCCGATGACCGTCGCGCCCTCGCGGGCGAAGCGGACCGCAGTGTCACCCGTCCCGCACCCGAGCTCGAGCACGCGCCTGCCCTTCACCGGACCGAGCAGACGGACGACCGCGTCGTTCTCCATGGCGGCGGAGCGTAGGTCGCAGCGGGCACGGAGTGCGGAGACCGGAGCGACCGGGGTGGCGTGCGTAGGTCGCAGCGGGCACGGAGTGCGGAGACCGGAGCGACGCGAGCTCAGCTCCCGGCGGCGAACTCCTCGACCATGCGGTACGCCTCGTCGTCGTGGTGCTGCACCAGCGGCGACTTCATGAAGTACGCGGACGGACCCTCGAGCGGGCCACCGATGCCGCGGTCCTTGGCGAGCTTGGCGCAGCGCAGCGCGTCGATGATGACGCCGGCCGAGTTCGGCGAGTCCCAGACCTCGAGCTTCAGCTCCAGGTTGAGCGGCACGTCACCGAAGTTGCGGCCCTCGAGCCGGATGTAGGCCCACTTGCGGTCCTGCAGCCAGGGCACGTGGTCCGACGGGCCGATGTGCACGTCGTCGGCCTCGATGCCGTGGTCGATCTGGCTCGTGACGGCTTGCGTCTTCGAGATCTTCTTGGATTCGAGGCGCTCGCGCTCCAACATGTTCTTGAAGTCCATGTTGCCGCCGACGTTGAGCTGGTAGGTCCGGTCGAGCACCATGCCCCGGTCCTCGAAGAGGCGGGCGAGGATGCGGTGGACGATCGTGGCTCCGACCTGGCTCTTGATGTCGTCGCCGACGATGGGCACACCCGCGTCGGCGAACTTCTGGGCCCAGACCGGGTCGCTCGCGATGAACACGGGGATGGCGTTCACGAACGCGACCCCGGCGTCGAGGCAGCACTGCGCGTAGTGCTTCTGGGCCTCCTCCGACCCGACCGGCAGGTAGGAGACGAGGACGTCGGCCTTCGAGTCGCGCAGGACCCGGGTCACGTCGACCGGGTCGAGGGGGCTCTCCTCGACCGTCTGGCGGTAGTACTTGCCGAGCCCGTCGAGCGTCGGCGCGCGCTGGACGAGCACGCCGGTCTCGGGGACGTCGGAGAACCGGATGGTGTTGTTCTGCCCTGCGAACACGGCCTTGCCGAGGTCGAGACCGACCTTGGCCGCGTCGACGTCGAACGCGGCCACGAACTCGACGTCGCCGACGTGGTAGCCGCCGAGCTCGACGTGCATCAGCCCGGGGACGTCGTCGGACGGGTCGGCCGTGCGGTAGTACTCGACGCCCTGGAGCAGGCTGCTCGCGCAGTTGCCGACTCCGGCGATGGCGACACGGATCTTCTGACGGGCACCGCTCATGCGGTTGCTCCTTCCTGTTCGGGCGCGGTCGAGTCGGGGGAGGAACCCCCGCCGTCCGGCGCTCGGTCTTCGCTTGCGATCAGGTCGTCGAGCCACTCGAGGTCGCGCTCGGTGGATCGGGTCCGGTGCTCCATGAGCGAGCGCGTGTAGCGATCGGCGATGGGCCCGCGCGTGCGCTGCGCCCGAGCGAGGCGATCCGCGACCTCGGTGCGGCGACGCTGCAGGAACGCGAGCCGGTCCGGGGGATCGAGAAAGCGGCAGAAGGCGAGCTTCAGCGAGAAGTGGCGCTCGTCGTCGCCCCCGTCGTCCGCGGTCAGGAGGCGCTGGAACTGCTCCTGGCCGATCGGCGTGATGCGGTACGCCTTGCGGGCCCGGCGTCCGGTGGGCGCGGGCACCAGCCGCAACCGGGCGGCCGCGGCCTCGCCCTTGAGCGACCCGGTCGCGGGCATCGGCGGCCCGGCGGGTGCCCCGGAGGTGGACCTTCCGTCGACGACCTCGATCGCGCCCGAGCGCTCGAGCCGGCGCAGCGCCGGGTACAGCGACCCGAACGAGATCCCCCAGAAGGAGCCGAGCGTCTCGCTCAGCCGCTTCTTGAGCTCGTAGCCGTGGCGGGGCTGCTCCTGCAGCAGCCCGAGGATCGCCAGCTCCAGCACCGTCGTGCTCCCCGGGGTCGGGTGGTCCGGAAAGACCACTTTGTGAACGTCGATATATCGCTCCGATATATCGAGGAGCAGTATGGCACACCGGCGCGCCCGCGGCAACGCGCCCGCTCCGGACCGAGCGCGGGGTACGCGGCGGCGCTGCCTACACTTCCTGCGTGCCCAGGGGTACCAACTACGAGCTCGCCCGCCGGGCGGTGCTTCGCGATCTGCGGCGGGGGGTGCGCAGCCGCAGCGACGTGTGCGACGCCCATCCCGAGCTGATCCGGGCCGCGCGCAACGTCGGCGAGCGGGCCGGCATCAAGTGCCCGGTCTGCGCGGGGCGCGACGTCTACTACGTCTCCTACGTCTACGGCGACGGGCTCAAGCACGCCAACGGGCGCTGCCTCTCGTACCCGGGCGAGCTCGAGAAGCTCCGGGCCAAGCACGACGAGTTCGACCGCTACGTCGTCGAGGTCTGCACGGCCTGCCGCTGGAATCACCTCGGCGCCCGTGAGCTCCATGGCCGGCGGCACGCGGGCTGACCTTCACAAGGCTGAGCGACCCTGACGGGCGGATCCCTCAGGTGTCGGTGGTGTCCTCGTCGTCACCCTCGACGACGTGGGGGTACTGCGAGCAGCAGGAGATGCACCAGAGCTCGGCCTCGTCCACGACGCGCGCCTCCGCCCGGGGGCTGTCCCAGCGCTCGGGCGTGACGTAGACCCGGCGGACCAGCACGAGCTCCTCGTCGGGCATCGCGCAGTTCTCGCACACTCGCTCGCTCACGCCTGAAGCGTAGGCACGGGAGCGCAGGGTCGGAGCTGGTCACGGAGGTGGAGTGGCAACGACCGGAGCGGCGGGTAGCCCAATCCCTGGGCGCCGGATATCCTGACGTCGCTGCCGGGAGCCGTGTGAGCCCTGGACGGCGGAGGGTCGACATGACCACGGGTTCTTCCACCGCACGCGTTCGCCCGATGAGCGCGCCCGATGTCACCGCACGCAAACAGCAATTGCGCGACGGCGACGCGGCACCCCTCGTGATGGTGACCGCCTACGACGCGCCCTCGGCACGCGTGGTCGACGCCGCGGGAGCCGACATGATCCTCGTCGGGGACTCCCTCGCGATGGTCGTGCTCGGCTACGACGACACGTTGCAGGTGACGACCGACGACATGGTCCACCACATCGGTGCCGTCGCGCGCACGCGCCCGCGGCCGCTGATCGTGGGTGACCTGCCGTGGCTCAGCTATCACGTCTCTCGCGAGGAGACCGTGCGCAACGCGGCCGCGCTCGTACGCGCGGGCGCCGGCGCGGTGAAGCTCGAGGGTGGACGCAAGCGGCTCGACGCCGTCGCGGCGATCCTCGACGCCGAGATCCCGGTGATGGGCCACCTGGGGCTCACGCCGCAGTCGGTGCACTCGCTCGGCGGGTTCCGGGTCCAGGGCAAGCAGCTCGACTCCGCCCGGGCCATCGTCGACGACGCGATCGCGCTCGCGGAGGCCGGGTGCTTCGCGCTCGTGCTCGAGTGCGTCCCCGACGGGGTCGCCCGGATGGTGACCGACGCGATCGACATCCCGACGATCGGGATCGGAGCGGGCCGGCACTGCGACGGCCAGGTGCTCGTGTACCACGACCTGCTCGGCCTCGAGGACCGGAAGCTGCCGAAGTTCGTCCGGCGCTACGTCGACCTGCGCGCCAGCGCGACCGAGGCAGTCGAGCAATTCGTTGCGGACGTGCGGTCCGGGACGTTCCCGTCGAGCGACGAGACGTACCACATGACCGACCAGATGGGTGAGGCCTTCGACCTCTACGCGGACGGTCCGACCGTTGCTGTCCCACCGGCTCGGTAGCGTCCTCACCGATAGGTCCGTCCGAAGCCTCTGCTAGCCTCACCGGCTCGTAGATCACCGCGCACACCCCAGGGTGGGCGCGACCCCAACCTGCTCCTGGCGTCCGATCCGGGCGATCCGGGAGCCCGCAGCCGAGCTGCGGTCCGAAGGAGGTACGAGCCGATGCGGCCGTACGAGGTCATGATCATCTTCGACGCGGATCTGGAAGAGGAGACGATCCGATCCGCAGTCGACCGTTCCGTCCAGCTCATCGAGTCGAGGGGCGCCCAGAAGGGCCAGATCGACTTCTGGGGCAAGCGACGGTTCGCCTACGAGGTGAAGCACCGCTGGGAGGGCTACTACGTGGTCCTCCAGGCCAAGGCCGAGCCCGCGGCGATGGACGAGCTGCACCGGACGCTCTCCCTTGCCGACGAGGTGGTCCGTCACAAGGTCCTGCGCATCCCCGAGCACGTCTACGGGAAGCTGGCCGGCACTCCGGAACCGGAGACGCCGCTCACGCGCGACGCCGACGACGAGGACTAGCTCGAGCGAACGGCTCCGGGCCGCCCCGCGGGACGGGTCCGGGTCGGACACGATGAACAGGAGACCAGGGAATGGCTGACAACACGATCACAGTGGTGGGCAACCTCACCCGAGACCCCGAGATCCGCTACACGGCGTCGGGCCAGGCCAACGCACGCCTCGGCATCGCCGTGAGCCGGCGCTGGCAGAACCGCCAGACGAACGAGTGGGAGGAGCGGACCAGCTTCTTCAACGTCGTCTGCTGGGGTGACATGGCCGAGAACGTCAGCGACTCGATCGCCAAGGGCAACCGCATCATGGTGCAGGGCCGGCTCGAGCAACGCAGCTGGGAGACCGAGCAGGGCGAGAAGCGCACCGTCGTCGAGATCATCGCCGACGAGGTCGGCCCGAGCCTGCGCTGGGCGACCGCCGAGGTGCGGCGCTCCGAGCGGCGCGGTGGTGGCGGTCCGGGCGGTCCCGGTGGTGGCGGCGACACCGGCGGTGGGAGCGGCGGCAGCCGTCCCGCCCCGGCTCGGGTCCCCGACGCGGGCGGCACGGCCGACGAGTTCGGCGACGAAGAACCCTTCTGAGCAACGAGACAACGGAGCGGCAACGACCATGGCACGAGATCGCGAACGGCGCGGCAAGGACTCGAAGGCCGCCGACCGCAGGCGGACACCCAAGAAGAAGGTGTCGATCCTCAACCAGGACAGCATCGACTGGGTGGACTACAAGGACGTCAACCTGCTGCGGCGGTTCATGTCGGAGCGGGCGAAGATCCGCGCCCGCCGGGTCACCGGCAACAACGCGCAGCAGCAACGCGAGGTCGCGCGGGCGATCCGGGTCGCGCGCGAGATGGCGCTGCTGCCCTACAGCGTCCGGCAGGTGACCCAGCGGAGCCGGAGCGGCCGCCGCGACCGCGGCGACCGCGCGGACCTGTCCGCGCCGATGCCGACGCCGGACGCGCCGCCGCCCACCGTGGGTGAGACCGAGGAGCTGCCCGAAGGGGTGACGGTCGAGGTGGTCGAGGAGACCGCCGTGGTCGTCGCCGAGAGCACCGGGTCGGACGCCGCGGAGGCGACGTCGGGCGCCGAGGCCGAAGCATGAGGGTCGTCCTGCGCGAAGACGTCGAGAAGCTCGGCCGCAAGGGGGACCTGCTCGAGGTCGCGGACGGGTACGCCCGGAACTTCCTCGTGCCGCGCGGTCTCGCGATCGTCGCGACGAAGGGTGTGGTGGACCAGGCCGGCGCGATGCGCCGGAACCGCCAGATCCGCGACGACCGGGACAAGGAGGCGGCCCAGGAGCTCGCCACCCGCCTCACGACGAGCCCGATCCAGGTCAAGGCACGTGCCGGTGAGGGCGGCAAGCTCTTCGGCTCGGTCACCGCGGCGGACATCGTCGCCGCGGTGAAGGAGCAGACCCGCGTCGAGATCGACCGGCGCAAGGTCACGCTCGCAGAGCCGCTGAAGGCGCTCGGGCCGGCCGAGGTGCCGGTGCAGCTGCACGCGGACGTGACCGTCGCGATGGCGGTGGAGGTCGTCGCCGAGTAGCGCGACCGGCTCGTAGGGATTCGCGGCGATCGTTCCGCGGGCGCGCCCGGGGTCCCCGAAGCTGTCACACCCGTGGCCGACAATGGCGTGGGATCGTCGTCCCCAGCCCTGGGGACGACGGCCTCGGTCATCCACAACCAATTCACAGCAATACCGGGGCTTCTCCCCTTCCTCCCCACAGGGTGGAACTGCGACCATGCCCCGGTGCCCGAGCCGAGGGCAACGGCCGGGACGAAGGGGACGCGTGATCCAGTCGATCGACGACGAGCGCGGGAGGCGGCGCAGCGCCGAGCGGATCCCGCCGCACAACCTCGAAGCCGAGGAGTCGTTGCTCGGCTCCATGCTCCTCTCCCGCGACGCGATCACCGCGGCGGTCGAGGCGCGGGTCGACGCGAGCGACTTCTACAAGCCCGCGTACGGGCACATCTTCGAAGCGGTGTGGTCGCTCTACGAGCAGGGCGAACCGGTCGACCCGGTGACGGTGGCCGAGGAGCTGCGCCGGGGCGGCCTGCTCGAAGCGCTCGGCGGCAAGTCCACGCTCACGCAGATCCAGGCGTCGACGCCGGCATCCGCCAACGCGGGCCACTACGCGAAGATCGTCAGCGAGCTCGCGCTGCTGCGCCGGCTGATCACCGTCTCGGGTGAGATCGCCGAGTCGGCGTACAACCAGCCCGACGACGTCACCGACACGGTGGACCGGGCCGAGGCCATGGTCTTCGAGGTCGCGGAGAAGCGGATCTCGGAGTCGCTCGTCCGCGTCTTCGAAGCAGTGACCGCCACGGTCGATCAGCTCGAGGCGCTCTACGGCGAGAGCGACACGATGACCGGCGTCCCGACCGGCTACACGGAGCTCGACAACATCCTGCTGGGGCTCCAGCCGTCGAACCTCGTCGTGGCCGCGGCGCGCCCGGGCATGGGCAAGACGAGCTTCGCGCTCGGGGCCGCGGCGAACGTGGCGATGGTCAGCCGGCGGCCCGTCGTGTTCTTCTCGATGGAGATGGGTGCGGTCGAGCTCACGAAGCGCATGCTCGCGGCCGAGGCGCGAGTGGACGCACGCAAGCTGCAGACCGGAGATTTGCAGGATGCCGACTGGAGCCGGCTGAACGCGGCGATCAGCCACCTCGGTGAGGCGCCGCTGTTCATCGACGACAACCCGCACTGCACCGTGATGGAGATGCGGGCGAAGGCCCGGCGCATCAAGGCCCGCCACGGCGACCTCGCGCTCGTCGTCGTCGACTATCTGCAGCTCATGAGCTCGCCCCGCCGGTCCGAGAACCGCCAGGTCGAAGTCTCCGAGCTCTCCCGCGGCCTCAAGATCCTCGCCCGCGAGCTCGACTGCCCGGTGATGGCGCTCTCGCAGCTGAACCGCCAGCTCGAGTACCGCCAGGACAAGCGTCCGATGCTCGCCGACCTCCGCGAGTCGGGATCGATCGAGCAGGACGCGGACGTGGTGATGTTCATCTACCGCGACGAGGCGTACAACCCGGAGTCGGACCAGCGGGGCGTGGTCGAGCTGATCGTGGCCAAGCACCGCAACGGGCCCACCGGGATGGCCCGGCTCGCGTTCCTGGACCACTTCGTCAAGTTCGCCAACATGGCCCGTGAATAGGGCGTTTCCCACCTGCGAACGGAGCGGGAACCCGCCGATCGAGGGGTTCGTCGGGGTGGTCGCCCGGTAGGCTCGATCCGCATGCGGACCGGTCGGCGCACCCACCGAGCGTTGCTCGTGGTGCTCGCCGTCCTGGTGGTGGCGGCCGCGTGGATCTCGATCGGTGGCCAGGCCGGGGTCACGCACGTCGCGCGGGCGCAGGTCGTGCACACCGAGCACGGCAGCGACCGCATCAACGCGGCGCTCGACGCCGGCGACGCGGCCGCGGTGCCCGTGCTCGGCGCGCTCCGCACGATCGAGCTCCGGCTCGGACCACTCTGGGCGCTCCCGGGTCTCGCCGCCGCACTCGCGGCGATGTGCCTGCTGCGCCGGCTGCGGCGTAGCCCGTCACGCCCCCTCCGCAGGGTCGCCCTGCGCGGGAGCGCGTCGAACCGCGCGCCGCCACTCGCCCGCATCGCGTGATCGGCGCCGCAGCCGCGGCGCACCCGGTCACGAGCCGTCCCGCACCCGCGCGACGGCAGAGATGCGAGCCAACGTCGGACGGGCCGCGCGCCGGGCCGGCGTGGAAAGGCGGTCCTCGTGAGCAGTCACGACGACGCGTTGTCGTTGGGGGTCTCGGCGGCGGACATCGCGTGGCCGATCGTGCTGGCGATGTGCGTGGCCCTGATGATCCTGCCGTTCGTGTTCCTGTTCCTGGCCAAGTGGGGCGGTGATCCCGATGAGCCGGCCGCCTGATGCCCAGGGCCTTCGCCCCGATCCCGATGTGATCCGAACCGGAGGAATCGCATGACCTCGACCACCACTGAACTGCGCCCGGGCCAGTCGCGTCGTGTCCCGCTCTCCTGGATCGCACCCGCGATCCTGGTCCTGGCCGCGCTGGTCCTCGTTGTGAACCTGTCGCGCTCGATCCCGGCGCGCGAGGACGTGACCGTCGTGAACCGCAGTGGCGCGACGGTCACCCTCGACGCCACCGACCGGTCCCGCGACGGGTGGGTCGGGGTCGGCAGCGTCGATGCCCACGACCGCATCACCGCGCAGGACGTGATCGATCAGGGCGACGTCTGGGTCTTCCGGCTGATGGTGGGCCCGGACCGCATCGGCGAGATCCGCCGGACCGCGGCCCAGCTGGAGGCGTCCGGATGGAAGCTGTCGATCCCGGCCGACGCGGCGGACAGCCTGCCCGCCCTCCGCCGCGCGGGATAGCGCCGCCGCCGCTCAGGGGCGGGCTCGCGGTCGCGGTGATCGAGCGGCGGGGATCTTGGGATGGCCGCCGCCGCTCAGGGGCGGGAGAAGTCGCGGTTGGGCTCGGCGGGCGGGTTCGCGAACCCCTTGCCGGGCCTCCACCCGCTGGCCTGCAGGTCGTCGAGGACGTGGACCATGTTCAGGAGGTCCTCCTGGTAGCGGAACCTGCCGTCGCCCGCGTAGACCATCGTCGAGGACCCGGACTGCTGGTACCGGGAGCCGTCGGCGCGTGCGCCCGGGAGCAGCTGGATCCACTTCACGACGACGTTGTCGCCGTCGATGGCGGCGAACTCGATCGGGAAGTCCCAGTCCTCGAGCCCGCGCATGCTGTCCTCGAAGAACTCCGAGACCGGCCCGATGCCTTCGACGCGACCCCAGGCCGGGTCGATGTACACGCAGTCGTCGGTGAAGAACTGGGCCAGCGCGTTCCAGGGCAGCTCGCCCGCGTCGATGCGCCGGCGCACGTCGCAGTACCGCTCGACGACCGCCTCGACCTCTTCGCGTGGGTGTCCGCTCACGGGGTTGCTCCTCTCGGGTCAGAACAGCTTCGGGTGTGGGGTGTCGTGCTCGCGCAGGTCGTCGAGCGC
>DASXYP010000140.1:0-1651 GCA_036502405.1 Acidimicrobiia bacterium | reverse complement strand
CCGGAGGAGTTCGAGCAGGTGGCGACCCAGATCCGCGAGCAGTCGAAGCGGGGACCCAAGGAGCTCAACGCGGCTCGGGTGTTCTTCGGCGGCACCAGCGAGATCCAGCCCGACAAGCAGGGTCGGGTCGCGCTGCCCGGGAACCTCCGGGAGTTCGCCCACCTGGAGCGAGAGGTGATGGTCGTCGGCCTGTACTCCCGGATCGAGATCTGGGACCGCGACCGGTGGCTCGAGCTCGACCGGCTGGGGGCAGAGGCCCTGACCGAATCCGACGACCTCCCGGACTTCGGGATCTAGTCCCGACTCCGGCATCTGATCGACACACAAGAAGACGGCGACACATTGACAACGGTGAGCCTGCGGGCCCGCCACCAGCCCCCCGGGCGGCGCGGCGCAAGCGCCCCTTCCGCCCGCTTCGCTTTCGCCGATGCGTCCGGGGGGCCGGTGGCGGTCTCGAGGAGACACGGACCGGGAGGGGGAGTCGGGCATGGCTGAAGCGTTGGCCGGCGACTTCGCACACCTTCCGGTGATGGCAGCGGAGGTCACGGACCTCTTGACTCCGGTGCCGACGGGTCTGGTCGTGGACGCGACGGTGGGTGGCGGGGGCCATTCCCGGTTGCTGCTCACGGCTCGCCCCGACCTCCGTCTCCTCGGCATCGACCGGGACCCCGCCGCCGTGGCAGCGGCGGGAGCAGCACTCGAACCCTTCGGGGACCGGGTGCGCATCGTGCAGGGCGGCTTCGAACGAGTCGCCGAATTCGTGGGAAACGAGGAGCTCGTGGCGATCTTGTTCGACCTTGGTGTGAGCAGCCCCCAACTCGATCGTCCCGTGCGGGGGTTCTCGTACTGGGCCGACGCGGCGCCGCTCGACATGCGCATGGACAGCGTGCAGACGCTCACCGCGGAGACGGTGGTGAACGAGTACACCGAGTCCGACCTCGCCGCGTTGATCGCCCGCAACGGTGAAGAGCGCTACGCGCGCCGCATCGCGGCCGAGATCGTCGCCGCCCGTCCCGTGCGCACGACCGGTGAACTGGTGGAGGCGGTCAAGCGCGGCATCCCGGCTCCCGCCCGTCGGCGCGGTGGCCACCCCGCGCGGCGCACCTTCCAGGCCATCCGCATGGAGGTCAACCGCGAGCTCCCGAGCCTCGAGACCGGGCTCGACGAGTCGGTGCACCTCCTGAAGCCGGAGGGTCGTGTCGTCGTGCTGGCGTACCACTCGCTCGAGGACCGCATGGTCAAAGAGACGTTCTCGCGCTGGGCCGGCGACGATGCCGATCGCGACGTGCCCGCCAAGCTGCCGGTGCTTCCCTCGAAACCGCACGGCTTGGCCCGGATACTCACCCGCCGGCCGCTGCGGCCGTCGGCCGCGGAGGTCGCCGCCAACCCCCGGGCCGAGAGCGCGCGTCTGCGCGCGGTCGAGCGTCTCGCAGCCGAGCCCGGTTTCCCCGACCCCGGCTTCCCGAACAACGTCGCTTGAGAACCATGTGGCTTGAGAACCATGTCGCTTGAGATTGCAATGAGCGCCCAACCGTCCCCGCGGAACCACCCCGTCCCGAGCGCAGCGCCGCGCCCGGGGCAGAACCCCAACCGCGGGGACGGCGCGCGCGCCCGGCTCACCGTCGCGCCCGACGTCGCGCGCCGGCGGCTG
>DASXYP010000139.1:0-9795 GCA_036502405.1 Acidimicrobiia bacterium | reverse complement strand
CCGCGGGGATCATGTACCGGGTGCTCAAGGGTCCTGCGGTGGCACACCTCGACTATCCCGACCCGGCACACCGCGCGTTCGGCGACGTGGACGTCCTCGTCGCGTCGTCGGCCTACGACGACGCGATGGCCGTGCTCCGCGCGAGCGGGGCGCGCCGCCGCTTCAGCGAGGTGCGACCCGGGTTCGACCGGCGCTGGGGCAAGGGCGCGTGCGTGGTCGCGCCCGACGGGACGCAGATCGACGTCCACCGGACGTTCGTCGCCGGGCCGTTCGGCCTCACGATCGACCTGGACGAGCTCCTGTCGATGCCGGAGTGGCTCGCGGTGGGCGACGACATCCTCCCCGCCCTCGACCGGGAGAGCCGGTTCATCCACGCCTGCTTCCATGCCGCGCTCGGCGACCGCGTGGCGCGCCTCGTCGCGCTGCGAGACGTTGCGCAGATGATCCTTGCGCACGACCTCGACCGTGATCTCGTCATGGCCCGGGCCCGACGGTGGCGGGCCGAGGCCGTCGTGGCCCGCGGCGTCCGGCTCACCTGGGCGCGCCTGCGCCTCGAGCCCGTCGCGTGGTCCACCTGGGCCGCGTCGCACCGCGCCGACCGGTTCCAGGCCCGGGCCCTGCGCGCGTACACGTCGGAGTCGCGCAGCTACGCCACGCAGACCGTCGCCGGCCTCGCGGCGATCCGCACGATGCCCGAGAAGGCCGCGTACATGCACGCGTTGCTCGTCTCGGACGGCAAGCACCTCGCGGCGAGGGACCGGAGCTACGGCCGGAGGGTCCAGCGCGCGGCGCGCGCGTTCGGTGCGACGCGAGGGCCATCGTGACCTGGACCGATCCGAGCACCGTCCCGCCCCCTCCCCCGACCGGCGCGGACATCCTCCGCAAGGCCCCCAAGTGGGTGCAGGCGCTGCTGGCGACCCTGGGCGCGGTCTGGGTGATCATAATCCTGGCGATGCTGTTCTCGGGCTCGTTCAACCTGCTCGGGTTCGTCGTCCAGCTCCCGCTGCTCACGCTCATCACGATCCCGATCGCGAAGCGCATCGCGCGCAGCGATCGCGACCCCGAGCAGGTGTGGTTCGTGATGGCCGCGTTCGCGGCCAAGATGCTCGGCGCGCTCGCCCGGTACTACTTCACCTACGTCGCGTACGTCAGCGCCGGCGACGCGGAGGAGTACGACGCGTCCGGCCGGTTCCTGGCGCCGATGTACCGGAGCTTCAACTTCAGCTACGACGTCGGCCAGGTCCCGGGCACCGGGTTCCTGAAGTTCGCGACCGGCGTCCTCTACTCGGTCGTCGGGTCCTCGAAGCTCGGCGCGTTCATGGTGTTCTCGTGGTTGGGGTTCATCGGGCTGCTGTGCTGCTGGCGGGCGTTCAAGCGCGCCGTCCCGACCGGTGACGCACGCCGGTACGCGCTGCTCGTGCTGTTCCTGCCGTCGTTGCTGTACTGGTCCTCCGCGCTGGGCAAGGACGCGTGGTCGGTGATGGGGCTCGGCATCTGCTCCTACGGCGTCGCGCGGGTGATGACCCGCAAGATCCCGAGCGGGCTGATCATCCTGGCGCTCGGCCTCGCCGCGGTGACCATGGTGCGACCCCACGTCGCGCTCGTCGTCGGCGCAGGCCTCGTGCTCGCGGCGATGCTCTACAAACCGCAGAAGAAGTCGCCACTGAACCCCATCGTGCGCGTCATCACGTTCGGGCTGCTCCTGGCGATGATGCTGATCCTCATCTCGCAGACCGAGACGTTCCTCGGGGTCGAGAACCTCGACCAGGAGACGGTGAACTCGCAGCTCGCCCGGGCGGAGGGCCGGACCGTGGACGCGGGGTCGACGTTCACCCCCGTGCACGTCAACACGCCACTCGACTTACCGTACGCGACGCTCACCGTGCTGTTCCGGCCGTTCCCGTGGGAGGCCCACAACAGTCAGAGCGTCGCCACCGCGCTGGAGAGCCTGTTCCTGATCGTGCTGACCATCCGGGGCTGGCGAAGACTCTGGTCCATCCCCCGCGAGCTCAGACGCTCGGCCTACACGGCCTACTGCCTCGGCATCCTGCTGACGTTCGTGTACGCGTTCTCGTCGTTCTCGAACTTCGGCATCCTCGCCCGGCAGCGATGTCAGGTGATGCCGTTCTTCCTCGCCCTGATCTGCCTCGAGCAGTTCCGGAAGAAGGACGAGCCGGCGCGCCCGTTCGGTGCGTCGGGCGACGTGAGCATGCTCGCTCCACCCCCCGAGAACCCGTACGCGAGGTTCGGCAGCGGCACGGACGACGCGCGCTCCGACGAACATGGGTGACCGCGGCACCGAGCTGCGATCACGGCTCGACGAGGTGCCGTCCGGCGGTGCGACGCCGCGGCTCGCGCTCCTGGGCTTCGACGTGGTCATGCGCGTCCCGGATCCAACACTGGCCGCGTACCTGACCGAGCTCTACGCGCCGTTGCGCGTCCCCGGCGTCGCTACGAGCGTGTTGACGCTCTCCCAGCGCGGGTCGGGGGACGACACGCGCTACGCCGTCCACCTCGACGCGACCCGAGTGGTCACGACCCCGGCCCCCTCGGTCGCGTTCCACTACCTGCTCTGGGAGGCCAACCGGCAGGCGATCGACCGCACCCGGGGCTCGGTCCTGGTCCATGCCGCCGCGGCCGCGGCCGACGGCATGGCCGTCGTCCTCGCGGGGCCGATGGGTGCCGGCAAGTCGACCTTGGTCGCCGCGCTCGTGCAGTCGGGCCTCGGCTACCTGACCGACGAGGTCGTCGCGCTGGACCCCGTGTCCGGCGAGGTCCTGCCGTACCCGAAGTACCTCTCGCTCGGGGGCGCGCTCGCGGGGCTCGCACCCGCGCCGCCGAGCGGGATCGGTCCCTTCCTCGGCGACCAGCAGCTGGCCGCCCCCGACGCGATCCGGCCCGGCGCGGCGAGCGGTCCCGCGCGGCCGGGGCTCGTCGCCTTCCCCCGGTACGAGCGCGGCGCGACCGCACAGGTCGAGCCGCTGCGGCCGGCCGAGGCGCTCTCGATGCTGGCGCAGCACGCGTTCCACATCGAGGAGGACGGGCCGCGCACGCTGGAGGTGCTGGCCCGCACCGTCGAGGCGTCGGCCTGCTTCCGGTTGGTGAGCGGCGACGTCGAGGGCGCGACGGCAGCCCTCCTCCGGCTGGTCGGCTCGGTGCGCACACCGGTGGGATCGTGAAGGCCACGGGCGTCGCGCGCTCGGGCGAAACCACGCCGCTCGCGCGCCGGGACCTCGCTGCCGTCACCCTCGACGGCGAGACCGTGATCCACACCCACGGCCGGGTCCACCTGCTGGATCCCGTCGCGAGCCTGGTGTGGCGGCTCTGCGACGGGCGGGCGTCGGTCGACGAGATCACGCGGGACCTGGCCGCGGCCTTCGACGTCCCCGACCCGACGGTGCGCGAAGACGTCGTCGCCGCGGTCGAGCAGCTCGCTGCGCTCGGGCTGATGGCGGGCCCGCCGCCCGACCGCGCCGGTGCGGTCGAGCGGTCGGGCCGACTGCTGGCGGATCCGCCCGGATCCTGTCCGAGCTGCGCGGAGCGACCGTGGGTGCACCGAGCGGCGTTCCGCATCGGCAATCGGACCGTCACCGTGGGCACCAACAGCCGCCGCGCGGACGAGGTGCTGCGCGCCGCGCTCGCACGCCATCTCGTGCCGATGCCGGACCAGGGCCTCATGATGCCGCCGTTCTTCGCGCTCGACGTGCACGACCACCCCGCGGCCGTCGGGAGCCAGCCGCTGCACCTCCTCACCCGGGGCGCGGACCTCGTGGCCCGCAGCCGCCGGCCCAGCCGGGTCGTGCGCGCGCTCGTCGCGCACCTCGCGACCTACGGCGACCTCGGACCGCTCGGGCTCGGGGCGGTGTCCGGCCTCGTGGCCGGGCGCGACGGCCAGGCGATCATCGTCGAGCCGCCGGGAGACCGGTTCCGCTTCGGCCACGTCGCGGCGCGCGCCGGGTTCGCGGTCGCCGACATGCCCGTGGCGCTCGTCGACGCGGGACGCGGCGAGGTCCTCGTCGGCGCACCGGGACTCGACGTCGACGCCACCGCGATCGACGCGCTGGACGAGGAGTCGTCCGAGCGTGACCCGGTGGAGCCCCTGCCGTGGGGCCGCTACCGGATCGCGGCCCTCGCGCTCGCGCCGCCGGTGAGCGCGGCCGCCGCGCTGCTCGCCCTCGGGCCGGTGGTCGGCGACCATCGCGACCACGAGCGGGCCGTTGACGCGCTGCTGGCTCTGGTCGACTCGGTGCCGGTCGCGGACCGGGACGACCTCGACGCGCTCGCGGCCGGATTCGCCGACCGGGCCCGTTGAGCGCGCCCGCTACCCTGCGCCCGATGTCGACGCTGCGAAACGTCGCCCGCAACGCGCTGCGTCCGCACTACCTGCCGGTGATGGCGCGTAAGGTCGCAGCCCGGCTGAAGCCCAGCCACCGCGACGAGGCGGTCGAGTGGGCCGGGGCGCACGTCGAGAGCCTGGCCGGCTTCGCCGCCGCGCTGGATCCCGACCTCTGGGCCGAGGCGCAGGCGTGGGCGGCGGACTTCCGCGTCGTGGCCCAGGCCCGCCTCGACGAGCACGCGGTGCCACTGCGCGGCGGCGGGCACTACCAGCTCGTGCACTTCCTCGTGCGCTACCGGAGGCCGCGCGTCGTGCTCGAGACGGGCGTCGCAGCCGGCTACACGAGCCAGGCGATCCTCGCCGCGATGGACAAGAACGGGGAGGGCACCCTGTACTCGAGCGACTTCCCGTACTTCCGCCTCGACGCGCCCGAGCGGTACGTGGGGTGCCTGGTCGACGACGCGTACAAGCCGCACTGGCACCTCGGCCTGAACGGTGACCGCGCGAACCTGGCCGAGTTCCTCCCGGACATCGACACGATCGACCTCGTGCACTACGACTCGGACAAGAGCGTCGAAGGCCGTGCCTTCGTGATGGAGGCGATCCGCACCCGGCTGAGCCCTGAGGCGGTGCTCGTGATGGACGACATCGACGACAACACGTTCTTCCGCGACTGGGTGCAGCAGTCGGGGACGGAATTCCGGGTCTTCGGTGGCGGCCGCAAGTTCGTCGGCCTCACCGGTCTGTGATCGCCGCCTCGCCGCGCAGCCGTGCCAACAGCGCATCGGGATCCGCCAGGAGCTGCTCGCGCAGCGACGCGTAGACCACGCGGTTGCGCGCGCCGATCTCGGCTTCCGTCTTGGCCCGCGCCCGGGTCAGCACCGAGCGCTTGGCCTTCGCCGCCGCTCCGTGCCCGACCGGGAGCCGCTCGAGGGGACGGGTCAGTCGGTGCACCCGGGACTCCTGCAGGTCCTTGCGGAAGAGCTTGCCGCGCCCGATCCCGCCGAGGTGGAACACCGAGTCCGCGTAGACCCCCGCCATCAGGTAGTGCGGATCGTCGACGTTCGTGCGTACGAGCCGGCCCCACGGGAGCCCCGCGGCCCACAGCGCGTACCCGAGCCGGATGCCGGTATCCGCACGCTGGCCCGTCTCGCGCAGGAACGCCCGGAACTCGGACGTCCCGTCCGAGTCGGGCGAGAAGCTCGGCGAGAACCGTTCGAAGAAGTCGCGCCGCGCGAACGTGCAGGACGGGTGCGGGAGCATCGAGTCGCCGTTCTCGACCCTCGAGATCGCCGCGAGCCCGGCATCGGCCGGCAGGTGCCGGGCGACGACGCGCACCCAGTCGTCGCGGATCGGGAAGGAGTCGACGTCGAGGGTGCAGAGGTGCGTCACGTCCGCGTCGAGCGCACGGCCCACGAGGTGGTCGAGCTGGAACGCGTGCTCGCGGCTGCCCCGCAGCTCCGTGTCCGGGGTCGCGCAGACCACCACGCCCGGAGCCGCCTCGAGGAGGGCCCGCGCCGCCGGGGACGCGCGGTTCGCCGCCATGAACGCCGTCGACGGTGTCCCCTGGGTGTGCTTGGCCACGCGCTCGAGGTGGAGCTCGAGCAACGGGAGATCGTCGTCGTCCTTCAGGTAGCAGACGACGAGGATGCCGAGATGCCCGACGTCGGCAGCCGTGGACCCGGGCACCGCGGAGTCAGCGACCCACTAGAGGGTCTCGCCGTCGAAGGTGCGCTCGCGCAGCAGCCCCTTCGTGTCGAACACGACCGAGGCATGACGGCAGATCTCGTCGGCGTCGAACTCCGGGTGGTCGACGAGCACGACGACGAGGTCGGCCGCGCCCAGGTTGGCGGCGTCGAAGTCGACGAGCTCCATCTGGAGGCCGGGCTGGAGCACGGCCGGGATGTGCGGGTCGCAGGCGCGCAGGTCCGCCCCCAGCGCCGCGAGCCGCTCCGCGACCGCGATCGACGGTGACTCACGCCAGTCCGAGGTCGCGGCCTTGTACGCGATCCCGAGCAGCAGGATCTTCGTGCCCTTCACCGCGCGCTCGCGCTGGTTCAGCATCGCCGTGATGCGACGCACGACGTAGTCCGGCATGTGCTCGTTGACGTCGTTCGCGAGCTCGACGAAGCGGAACGACTGCCCCGAACGCCGCCGCACCCGCCAGGACAGGTAGGACGGGTCCACCGGCAGGCAGTGGCCGCCGACGCCCGGGCCCGGGGTGAAGCGCATGTACCCGAAGGGCTTGGTGGACGCGGCGTCGATCGCCCGCCAGATGTCCACGTCGAGGTCGCCCGCGAACATCGCCAGCTCGTTGACGAGCGCGATGTTCACGTGGCGGAACGTGTTCTCGAGCAGCTTGACCAGCTCGGCCTCGGCGGTCGACCCGACCGGGACGACCTTGTCGACGAGCGCGCCGTAGTAGGCCTCGACCGCGCGCAGCGAGTCCGCGTCGACACCCGACACGACCTTCGGGGTGGTCTCGAAGGTCCAGGACGGGTTGCCGGGGTCGATGCGCTCGGGCGAGTACCCGAGGAAGAAGTCCACGCCGGCCCGCAGCCCGGACTGCTCGAGCAGCGGGCGCAGCAGCTCCTCGGTCGTCCCCGGATAGGTGGTGGACTCGAGGATGACCAGCGCGCCCGGGGTCAGCGACCGCGCGAGCGTCCCGGCCGCAGACTCGACGTACGAGAGGTCCGGCGCGCCCTCGCGCAGCGGCGTCGGCACCGAGATGACCGCGACGTCGAAGCGCGCGAGGTCTTCGCCCCGATCGCTGGCGACGTACCCCCCACGGAGCGCGGCGGCGATCCGCTCGCTCGGCACGTCCTCGACGTAGGACCGCCCGGCCTGGAGCGACGCGAGCCGCGTCGCGTCCAGCTCGTAGCCGGTGACCCGGAAGCCGGCTTCCGCAGACCGCATCGCGACCGGCAGCCCCACGTAGCCCTGCCCGACGACGACGACGTGCGCGGTGCGCTCGTCGATCCGGTCGAGCAGCGCGCCGACTCCCCCCTCACCGGGCATGGCAGCTACTGCGGGCAGCAGTAGACGAAGATCAGGTTCTCGATCAACGCCGTCGGGTCGCGGTTCAGATTGTCCGCGAGCGGGTTGGGGAAGATGAGTCGCCGGCCCGCGTCGTCCGGGTCGGGCGGGTCGGGGTCGACGTAGTACTCGGCGTACCTGCCCCGGCACTGCGCGTAGCCCCGGACCGCGCGGCACTGGTGCGTGAGCGGGTCGGGCCCGTCCACCGGCGCGAGGGTCACGGCCCACGCCTCGTCGTTGACCTGGGTGAGCTCGGGGAGCACCTCGGGGTAGCGCACCGGCACGTTGGGGTTGCGGGTGAGCCAGTCCTTGATCCCCGGCGGGACGTTGTCGGGCGCGCCCGCGGCGGCCGCGCCCTCGGCAGCCGCGAGCTCGAGCTGGTGCGGGTCGACCGGCGCGGCCGGGGCCGCGCCGGGCGTGGTGGGGGTCGTCGTCGGGAACAGCCCGAAGTCGTCGGGCCTGGTCGTCGACGTCGTGGTCGACGCCGCCGCGCTCTCGGCCGCGTTGTTCGCGGCCTTCGCCGCCGCCGGGCTGCCGGCCGCCGGCGGCGTGGTCGTGGTCGTGGTGCTGGTGCTGGTGGTCGTGCTGGTGCTGGTGGTCGTGCTCGTGCTCGTCGACGTGGTGCTCGTGCTCGTGGTGGTCGACACGCTCGCCGCCGCCTCGTCCGAGATGTCGTCGTACGCGTCGCCGGGCGGGAACCGCACGGGCCGGATGCCCAGGGGGTCGATGCAGACCGTGTAGAAGCTCGTGCAGGGTCGCTCGGTGCCGGCCGAGCTCGTGGCGTACGCGGTGGCGGTGCGGATCACGGGGGCGGCCCAGACCACCCCGGCGGCGACGGCGCCGCGCGCGAGGACCTGGCGCCGGGTGAGGCCGTCCTCGTCTCGCTCACTGTCCGCAGGCATGAACTGCTCCCCGGCTGTGACCAGCCCCTCCGCAGGTCACGCACCGCGCCCTGAGGGTCCGCGAAGGTACCACGGGCCCCCCAAGTGGTACATCCCACCACGAGCCTCCCCACGGTGCGTGGGCGACGCGGTCGGGGGCCATTCACCTCGATCGGCGGCCCGGGCGGTGGGGTTGAGGGCGGCTTCCGAGGGGTGCGGGAACGGGAAATGTACCTCCACGCATAGTGAGATAAAGACCGCCGATCGCGCGATCAATCCCAAGGCGTGACGGACCGTGATGAAGTTCGCATGAAGTCGTGGACGGGCGTGAGATGTCCTGTTACCGTCCCCGGCGGGGGGAAGCCGAATCACCAATCTCATTGCAGTGCCTTGCAGTGTGGTGTGAACGGGTGTCTATGCCCCCATACCGCACAGGGACGTCGGACAATGGGAGAGGAAGAATGATTCGTAAGCTTGCAACGGCTGCGGCCGCGGGGGCGATCGCCCTCAGTGGTCTCGTTGCCTTCGGGGTGGGGTCCGCTTCGGCGGCGAGCATCCAGATCACCGCGACGACGGGCAGCCACATCACGTGCTCGGCGATCAAGTCGAAGGCTGTGCTCAGCGTCGCGCTTCGTGACCCGTGGGTGCAGAGCGACCACTCGGGCGACTCGGACCCGAGCTTCGCCGCGATTCCGGACAACAACAGCTGGGTGCTGAACGGCCCGGTCCTGGTGTCCGCGCCGAAGGCGAAGGCCACCAGCTGCACCGGCACGGTCACCGATGGCGCCGGCCACACGGCGTCCGTCAAGGAAGTCGACCTGGCCCTGAGCACGGACCCGGCCCACCCCGGTAGCCCCGACCCGGCGACCTGCGCCGGCCTCGTTGCACCGACAGGCCCGAGCACCGCGCAGTTCACCACGAGCATCACCTACAAGTCGGCGACGAAGGGCTTCACCATCGCGCCGACCGCTGGCACCGGGCTCGTGCAGAGCTCCGAGGGTGCAGGCTTCCGGATCAACGGGGGAACGCTCACCGGTTCCTTCGCCGGTTCCGGCCACAGCAGCACGCTGGCCAACGTGGACTCGAAGACCTTGACGGCCTTCCTCTCGTCCTCTGCGCTCACGCCTCGGACCAGCGCGAACGCTGGTACGAAGTTCGCCTGCCAGGCCAGCGCCAAGAACAAGAAGGGTGTCTGGTCGCTGAAGGCACCGAAGGGCATCACGAAGCTCGGGATCGCCAGCGGTTCCGTGGACCTTTCGAAGTAGCACCACGCAACGAGCACGGCGACGGGGCGGGGCCTTCGGGCCCCGCCCCACTCGCGTCCGGACCCGGGTCCGCCCGGGACGTTCCACGCTGCTGAGCGCGCTCCCGGGTCCGGCCCGTCGCGGCGTCGCGATCGCGGGCGCGGTGCTCGTCGCGTCGTCGGTCATCGCGGTCGCGCCTCCGCGCGCGGTCGCCGCGACGACCGTCTCGGTTCCGGACACGATCGACCGCACCGGCGCCACGGACGTCACCGATGCGCTCACCACGTTCTTCGCGGGC
>DASXYP010000138.1:0-56618 GCA_036502405.1 Acidimicrobiia bacterium | reverse complement strand
GTCGATACGCGCCCAGGCCCGATCTCTGCCGGACCGGGTGTCGTACTCCGAGTCCCCGAGGATGGTCGATCACGGATGAACGCTCACGCCCGCAGAGCTCTGGCCCTCGTCGCCGGGCTCGTCCTGATCGCCAGCGCGCTCGTCGCCGCGACCCCCGCCGTCGTGCCGACCCACCCCGCGGGCGCGTCGCAGTTCGCCTCGAACACGGATCAGGACTACGCGACGGTCGAGCTCTCCGATCCCTGGGACTTCTCGAACGCAGCTGACCTTCCCGCGAGCGGCGCGCAGAACCTCCAGAGCTACAACATCGCGAACGGGGTCCTCGACGCGACGGTGAACCCCGGCGGTGGGCTGATCATGGCCGAGACCATCGCGGGCTCGATCCCGCTCGGCCGCAGCACCACGCTCCACCCCGTCGACGCAACCGCGCTCCGCAAGGTCTCGTTCCGCATGTGGGCCGGGACCTCGGCGAGTGGCGGCTTCTTCTGGTACACGTGCGACCACGTCATCCCCGACTGCGAGAACGGCTTCCCGTTCACGGTGCACCAGGGCTGGAACAATTACTCGTTCGACATCCCGGCCCAGGGCGACTTCCGCGCCGGTCCCGCGTGGTCCGGGATCATCAAGGGCATCCGGCTCGTGCCCTCCGGCAGCACGAAGATCCAGATCCTCCTCGACTACCTCCGCATCACGCCCACCTCGGGATCCAACGCCCCACCGACGCCCCCGGTCCCGCTGCCCGTCATCGACAGCCCGAGCGCGGCCGGTGGCGTCGACTACGCGACCGTCGTGCGCCGCGACGCGTGGGACATGAGCCAGCCATCGGACGTGGCCTCGTCGGAGAACATGAGCTACGGCTTCAGCGGCGGCGTCCTGAACGGGGTCAACACCGGCCCGCACCCCGACGACGCGCACTTCTACCTGCCGCTCACGTCGCCGATCGACGCGAACCGCTTCCACCGTCTGAGCTTCAACGTCTACTACACCGGCCCCTTCGGTCTCGGCGCCGGACCCGGCGGCGGCATGGTCGCGCGCCTGATCTGGCAGACCGCGGGCGCGCCCGGCGTCTGGCAGGACAGCGACGACATCGTCGTGTATCCCGGGTGGAACGCCGTGACGGTCGACCTCGCGACCTCTCCACCCGCGGCGATCACGGATCCCGCCATCCCCAACCGGATCGGCTGGGCCAACCAGCTGATCACCGCGGTGCGCTTCGACCCCGACGAGGACTCCGGGCAGCGTCAGTTCCTCGTCGACAACATCAAGGTCGCCGAGGACGCGACCGGCTACGGCGGCGCGACCGACATCACGTTCCACGACAACGCGTGGCAGCCCGGCACCACCGCGGACATCTACACGAGCCCGACGCGCGGCACGTTCGGCGGCACGCGCATCGCGTCGAACCTGAACGTGTCCCGCGGCTTCAACACGTTCCATTGGAGGCCGAACCCGCTGCCGTCCGGGACGCAGTGGGTGTACGTCCTGCTGAAGCACGGCACGGACCAGGCCCGCACGTTCGCCACCGGTCCCCTGCGCATGACCGCATCGCCTTCCCCGTTGTTCGGCGTGAACCCGTTCGGATCCCTCGAGGGCATGACCGTGAGCCCGGGTGGTGTGCGCGCGCGGGGCTGGGCGATCGACCCCGACACTGCGAACCCCATTCGGGTGGACTTCTGGGTCGACGGGCGCACGTCGATCGGGTCCGTCATGGCGTCCGGGTCGCGTCCCGACGTGCAACGTGCGGTCCCCGGCTTCGGCCCGGGGCACGGGTTCGCGACGGACATCTCCGTCCCGCAGGGCACCCACTCGGTGTGCGCCTACGCGATCAACACCGGACCCGGGAGCAACCAGCCGATCGGCTGCCGCACGGTCACGGTCAACAACAACCCCTTCGGGTCCCTCGACGCCGTCGCGGCGAACGTCGGCTTCGCCCGCATCCGGGGTTGGGCGATCGACCCCAACCGCACCACGCCGATCACGACCCACGTGTACGTCGACGGGCACCTCATGAAGGTCCTCGACGCCGACGACGCCCGTCCGGACATCGCGGCGGCGCTTCCGGGCTACGGGGAGGACCACGGCTACCACGCGGATCTGGCGCTCGCGAGCGGGACCCACTCCATCTGCACTTACGGGATCAACGAGGGGCCGGGAGGCAACGCCCTCCTGGGGTGCAAGACGGTGACCCTGCCCGCGAACCCGTTCGGCGCGCTCGACGTCGTGCGGAGCGCGAACGGCTCGATCCGCGCCCGCGGCTGGGCGATCGACCCCGACCGCGCGGGGCCGATCACCGTGCACCTCTACGTCCAGGGCGGCGGCGCGACGCCCGTCGTCGCGGACAGCTCACGTCCGGACCTCGCCGCGGCGTACCCGCGCTACGGCAAGAACCACGGGTTCATCGCGGACATCCCGGCCCGCGGCGGTGCGCACACCGTTTGCGCGTACGGGATCAACCAGGACGCGGGTGCGAACACCCTGCTCGGCTGCAAGACCGGTTGACCTCCTCGCCCGCTCTCGATCGCCGAACCTCCCCCGGGTGACCTCTACGATGGCCGCCATGCCCGTGCAGATCGACCTCGGTTGTGGCAACGCGAAGAAGGACGGCTACATCGGCCTTGACTACGTCGAGATGGCGCAGGTCGACCACGTGGTCGACCTGACCCACGACCGGTACCCGTTCGAGGACCGGTCCGTCGACGCGGTCTTCTCCGCCCACTTCCTCGAGCACATCGAGGAGCCGAACCACGTGTTCAGTGAGATCGGCCGCGTCGCCAAGGACGGCGCGCGCATCGAGTTCTGGACTCCGTACGCCTTCACGAACGAGGCGTTCCTGTACGGCCACCTGCACTTCCTGACCGAAGAGATGTGGATGCACTTCTGCGTGTCGCATCGAGACGTCTTCCTCGGCATGCTCGGCGGCCGCTGGCAGCTCAACCGGATCGTCTACGTGATCCCGCCCGAGGTCGTCGCGGAGATGGACGCCGCCGGGTTCTCGCTCGACTTCGCGGTCCGCTACCTCAAGAGCGTCGTGCTCGAGTTCGGGGTGGAGATCGAGTTCCGCGCCGACCCGGAGGTGCCCGTCGTGATGCCCGAGCGAGTCTACGCGACGACCCGATTCGGGGAGCGGCAGCCTCTGGTGAGGGGCGAGAAGCGCTCGCGGCGCAAACGGTAGGAATTCCGCCGACCCGACATCTCGTTGGCGCGCGGCACCTCCTAAGGTGACCGCCCATGCGACGAATCCTCTTCGTTCTCATCGTCGCGGGCCTGGGCGCGCTGCTGCCCGCGCTCGCGGCCGGCGCCGGCCCGTCGGCGCCCCCGACCACGATGCAGAAGACCGCGGTCGACGTGGCCCACGCGGGCGACGAGTCCGCGGCACCGTCGGTCCCCCACGACACGAACATCGTGGGCGTGCAGTGGTCCGGTGACGCGTCCGCGAAGTTCCGGGTCGAGGCCCGGGTGCCGGGCGGCAGGTGGCTGCCGCAGGGCACCGTGGCGACGCCCGACGGCGGCGCCGACCCCGGCAGCGCCGAGGCCCGCAACGCGGCGCGCCGGATCGGCGCGGGGTACTCGAGCGAGCCGGTGCAGGTCACCGACGACGCGGCCCAGGTCCGGCTCCGGGTCACGCAGGGCAACGTGCACGGCGTCCACATCGTCGCGGTCGGATCCCCACCGGGCCTCGCGCAGCCGAGCTCGGGCTCCGGACCACTCAACGTCAACCCGATGGCCGCAGGAGGCATGGCGTTCGCGGCCGCCGGCGCAGTGTCGACCCGGCGGTCGCGCCGCGGTGCACTCGTGCTGGTGCTCATCGTCGGCATGGCCGGCGCCGCCGCGCTGATCGGCGTGCCGAACGCCAACGCCGCCGCCCCCGGCGACGTCCCGTTCCCGCCCAACCCCGGCTTCGTCAGCCGCGCGCAGTGGGGCGCGAACGAGAGCCTGCGGCAGGCAGCATGTCCCGAAGGTCCCGAGTACGCACAGCCACGACTCGTCGTCGTCCACCACACGGCGACATCGAACTCGTACTCGCCGGCCCAGACCGCGTCGATCGTGCGCGGCATCTACGTCTATTACATCCAGGGTCGTGGCTACTGCGACATCGGGTACAACTTCCTCGTCGACCGCTACGGGATCATCTACGAGGGGCGGTACGGCGGCGCCGACAAGGGTGTCATCGGCGCGCACGCGACCAACTTCAACACCGGCACGGTCGGCATCGCGATGATCGGCGACCACAGCAACGTCCCGCCGACCGCGGCGACGTTCAACGCCCTCAGCAACCTGATCGCGTGGAAGATGTCGTTGCACCAGATCAACCCGTTCGTGCCGGTCGCGTTCCGGGGGGCGATCCTGAACCCGATCATCGGGCACCGCGACGCCGGAAGGGTCTCGGGCGACGGCACCGCGTGTCCGGGGAACGCCGGTGAGGCGATCATCTCCCAGCTCATCGTGAACGTGAGACCGCGGGTCGCCTTCGGGTACCCGGTGGGCAGCATCGATGTCGCGCGACGACAACCGAACGCCATCCAGATCTCCGGCTGGACCCTGGACCCGGACACGTCCGCGTCCATCCGCGTGGACTTCTACGTCGACGGGCGCGGCGTGGCGACGACGACCGCGAACATCGACCGGCCCGACATCGGGCGGGTGTTCCCGACCTTCGGCAGCCGGCACGGCTTCAACGCGACCATCCCGGTCACGCAGGCACCCCATACGGTGTGCGCGTACGGGATCAGCGTCGGCAACGGCGGCAACCATCAGATCGGCTGCGCGTTCCTGTCGGGCGGCACCGTCGGGTCCCTCGACTCCACGACGAGAGGTCCGGGATCCCTGCTCCTGCACGGCTGGGCCATCGATGCCGACACCGTGAACGCGGTGCCGATCCACGTGTACGTCGACGGCATCGGTGCGGCGATCGGGAGCGCGAACGCATCGCGCACCGACGTGGCCCGCGCGATGCCCGGCTACGGGAGCGCTCACGGCTTCGACGTCACGGTCCCGGTGACCGGGAACCACACGGTGTGCGCCTACGCGATCAGCACCCGGGGCAAGCCGAACATCACGCTCGGGTGCGCACGCACCAGCGGCTCACCGCGCGGTGCGCTCGATCTCGCGACGCGCCCCGATTCGGGCGGCGCAGTGCGGGTCCGCGGGTGGGCCCTCGACCCCGACACCACGGCTTCCATCTCGGTCCCGGTCTACGTCGACGGGATCGGCCGGGGCATCGGGACGGCGAACACGAACCGCCCGGACGTCGGCCGGACCTTCTTCGGCTGGGGCAACGCCCACGGCTACGACATCACGGTCGGTGGGATCGGGCCCGGGAACCACCAGGTCTGCACCTACGGGATCAGCGTCCTCGGCGGCGCCAACAGCACTCTCGGCTGCCGGACGGTGCTGATCACCTAGCGCTTCCGAGCGTCAGCGACCGTCGAGCGCGCGCTTCACGCGCCCACCGGTCTTGCGCACGATCGTGCGAAGGTCACCGTCGCGCACCAGGCGCGCGACCGCGAGCACCTCGGCCGGGACCCGTGAGCGCGGCCCGGTGATCGACGGGATCGCCGCGGCCATGTCCGGGTCGACGAGGTCCGGGGCCCGGCGCGGGCTCCGGCAGAACTCCATGAGCGGCTCGAGCACCCGCGACCACCGGTACTCCTCGGCGAGCCTGCCGGACGCGTCGCGGCACGACTGCGCCAGGTCGCCTTCGTCGAGCAGGCGGAACAGGGCGGTCTCGAGCGCGTCGACGTCACCGGGCGGCACGGTCAGCCCGACGCCGAACTCGTCGATGATGTCGCCGAACGAGTCGCCGCCCGTCGCCACCACCGGCAGCGACGCCCACAGGTAGTCGAGGATGCGGGTGCGGAACGAGAACTCGGTCTCGACGTGGTCCAGGTGGGTGCTGACGCCGATGTCCGCCTCGAGCAGGAAGTTCTGGCGGTCGTCGTACGCGACCCACCCCTCGTTGAAGAACACGTGGGTGTCGGTGAGCCCGAGCTCGTCGCTCAGCCGGCGGGTCTCGACCGCCATGCGCATCTCGGGGACGTTGGGGTTCGGGTGCTTCAGCCCGAGGAAGAACAGGCGCACGTTCGGCACGCGGCCCCGCAGCTTGTCGACCGCGCGCAGCAGCGTCAGCGGGTCGAACCAGTTGTAGATGCCGCCACCCCAGAGGATCACCGCGTCGTCGGGATCGATGCCGGGCACCACGCCCTTCAACACCGGGCGCGTGTGGTGGGGCGGCTCGTCGCTGACGCCGAACGGCACCACCTTGACCAGCTCGTCCATGCTCTCGTCGGCGTCGTAGGTCACCGGGTTCACCCGGCCCACGGCGGCCAGCTGGCCGAGCCAGAAGTCGCGCTGCTTGCGGCTCGCGCAGAGGAACAGGTCGCCCCGCGTGAGCTGCTCGTTCAGCACCTCGGTCGCGGCCCGCACGATCAGCCGGCGGCCGGCCTCGCCGGCATCACGCGCCTGCTCGAGCTGCTCGAGGTGGAACGGGTCGTAGATGTCCGCGATCACGATCTTGCTCGTGTCCCGCAGGGCGGGGTGCTGATTCATGAGGTAGCCCTGGAAGATCGTGATGTCCGACCAGCGGACGAGCTCGTTGAGCTCGTGGTCGCTGACCTTGCGCACGGTGAAGTCCGGGTGCGAGATCTCACGGCACTCGATCGTGGTGACGAGCTCGACGTCGTGCTCGCGGCAGAGAGCACAGGCGATCTGCCAGGCGCGGATGGCGGGACCGGCCATCTGGGGGGCCAGCGTGTCGCCGGTCGCGATCAGGATCCGGCGCCGCTCGGTGAACCCCGCGCGCACGCCGAGCGCGTCGACCACCGCATCGAACCCGGAGACGAACCGCGGGTCTCCGATGTTGGGGTGGAACGGGAGGCGGAAGAGCCGCACGATCTCCTGGTCGCTCCGGCGGCGAGCCAGCTGCAGCGTCCGGCGGGTCTCGGCCAGGCCGTCGAGGTGCTCGACGAGCCCGTCGATCGCGTAGGCCGGGGCGAGCACCTGCTTGGCGACGGCCAGCTCCGGGTCCTCCTCGGCCCCGCTCCCCCGCTCCAGGTCCAGGGCGTGCGCGTCCGCCTCGCCGAGCACCACGCCCCGGCGGACCGCGAGCATGAGCGCGGCCGGCAGCACCCGTCCCAGGTTCTCGTCGTCGTAGTTCTTGAAGATCGTGAAGAGCGCGTTGCGCTCGAGGAGGTAGTGCTCGCGCCAGGCGCCGTAGCCGTCCATCGAGCGGTGGTGCCGGTGGTACACGAGTGACTCCGGGACGTAGCGCACCCGGTACCCGAGCAGCCAGAGCCGCCAGCCGAGGTCCACGTCCTCGAAGAACATGAAGTAGCGCGGGTCGAACCCGCCGACGCGCTCGAAGACGTCGGTGGGCATGACCATCGCCGCACCGGAGGCGAACAGCACGTCCGCCGCCTTGTCGGGGATCGAGCTGTCGGGCGCACCCACGTGCAGCTTGAACCCATGGCCGTAGAACGAGAGCGCGGCGTCGACGAAGTCGACCGTCTCTCCCTCCCAGTCGAGGACCTTGCTGGCGACGCACGCGACCGAGGTGTCCCGGTGCAACGCCCCGACGGCCTCGGTGAGCCACGCCGGGTCGGGGCGGGCGTCGTTGTTCAGGAACGCGAGGTACTGGCCCGTCGCCTGCGCGGCGCCGTGGTTGCACCCGCCCGCGAAGCCGGTGTTGACGTCGAGGGCGAGCACGCGCGCGTCGGGGAAGCGGGCGGTCAGCACCTCCGCGCTGCCGTCCCCCGAGGCGTTGTCCACCACGATGACCTCGAGCTCGGGGTAGTCCAGGTCCCGCATGCTCTCGAGGCACGCGATCGTGTCCTCCGCGCCGCGGTAGTTGACGACCACGACGGAGACCCGCCCGGGAACGAGGTGCTTGCTCACGGTGCGGGCGTCTCCTTGGGGGTGGTCAGCTTGTCCCGCACCCGTCGGGCGGCGTGGGGGATGCCGAGCAGCCAGCGTCGCTGGGACTCGGCCTTCATGTCGGCGACCTGCTGCTGCATGTCTGCGAGGCGGCGCTCGAGCTCGTAGATGTGCGCGTCGCGATCCGCCACTTCACGTTCACGGGCTGCGACGAGCAACCGCGACTGGTCGAGGTCACGCCCGAGCACCTCGGCGCGCGCGATGCCGTTGAGCCGCTGGGCGAGGACCGCCCCGGCGATCGCGTTGAGCGCGGCCTGACCGGAGGAGGCGTCTTCCGGGGCGCGGAGCGCGTCGACGACGGTCTGCAGCTCACCGGCGGGACGGTGCCGGGACGAGACGATCACGTGCCGGTAGGACGGCTCGCGGCAGTCGAGCGGCGAGACGACCGCGTTGTAGTACGCGTGCAGCTTGCCGAGGTGCGGGAGGCCGGTCGCGAGCAGCTCGTGGTGCAGGAGCATGCCCATCAGCCAGCGGGGCAGGTAGCCGCTCGGCAGGATCACCGCGGAGAACCCGCACGTACCGAGCGCGGCGGTGGTGGGGACGAGCTCCGGCAGCCCGTTGTCCGCGTGCTCGTCCAGGGTCGGGAAGTCGCCCTGGAACCGCGCCCGGATGAACTCGTTCAGCGCCTCCTCCGCGAGCTCCAGCTCCGGGCTGGCGAACGGCGCGGAGAGCACCACCAGGTCCGAGCTCACCCGCAGGAGCTCGGCGAGGAACGCGTCACGGAACCGCGCCGGGACGTGCTCGAGCGTGTCGAGTGTGACGACTGCGGCGAACGTCTCGTCGGCGAACGGCAGCGCGGCACCGTCCGCGAGGAGGAAGCGCCCGAGGTGCGCACCCGTGATGTCGCTCACCATCACCTCGTGCTCCGGCAGGAACGACTCGAGCGGCCCGGGTCCACCCCCGACCTCGAGCACGAGCGCGCCGGGCGTGAGGTCGAGCTGCGCGAGCACGTCCGCGGTCACCTGGTACCGCTGGAACTGGTCGAACGGCAGCTCGAGGCGCGGGTCCACCTCGCGGGCGTCGATGATCTCGGCGCTCATCGTCGGACCGGGTTCACGGCGCCTTCCCACTCGCCGCCGAGCGCCATGACCCCGTGCTCCTCGGCCGGGTCGCCGCGCTGCACGTCGAAGCGCAGCGTGCGGTAGCGGAAGTCGAACGCGTGCGAGCACGAATAGTCGTAGAGCGACACGCTCAGGTCGTATGTCCCCGGCGCGAGCATCAGCCGGTCGACCCGCAGGTCGACGTGCCCGGTGCCGCTCAGCTGGTCCGGGACCGCGCCCGCCTGGCGCGTGTTCGGACCGGTCACGGTGAAGCCTTCGAGCGTCTGGATCGCGACGCCGAACACCGGTTGCGGGATCGGCTCGCTCATCGCGTAGTGGAGCCGCAAGGTGAGGGGACCGCCGGTGTGGATCTCCGTCGCCGGCGCGCCGTCAGCGCCGAGGAGCTCGACCCGCTCGACCTTCCCCTCGCCGGAGCCCCACCGGGAGCCGTACTCGCCGTCCTTCACCCGGTCGACGTGCACCTCGGCCAGGTAGCCGTCGATGACCTCGCCCGCCGGACCGACCGAGAGCAGCTTGCCGTGCTCGAGCAGCGCGACCTCGTCGCAGAGGTTGCGCACCGAGCCGAGGGCGTGGGAGACGATGACGACGGTCTTGCCGCTGTGCTTGAGCTCCGCGAACTTCTCCGAGCACCGGCGCTGGAACTCCTCGTCGCCCACCGCGAGCACCTCGTCGACCAGGAGGATGTCCGGGTCCACGTTGATCGCGACCGAGAAGCCGAGGCGGACGTACATGCCCGACGAGTAGTTCTTCACCGGTGTGTCGATGAAGTGCTCGAGCCCGGCGAAGCCGACGATGTCGTCGAAGCGGGCGTTGAGCTGCTTCCGGGAGAGGCCGAGGATCGCGCCGTTCAGGTAGACGTTGTCACGGCCCGACAGCTCGGGGTGGAAGCCCGCGCCCAGCTCCAGGAGCGCGGAGATCTTCCCCTCGGTGCGGATGCTCCCGGCGTCCGGGTTGAGGATGCGCGCGATGCACTTGAGCAGGGTGCTCTTGCCACAGCCGTTCTCGCCGATGAGGCCGAAGGTCTCGCCGGCGGGGATCTCGAGCGAGACGTCGTCGAGCGCGGGGAACGACTCGTAGCGGACCCGGGCCCGGCTCATGACCGCGCCCTTCAGCGACTGGTTGCGCTCGTGGTACAGCCGATACGTCTTCGAGACCCCGTCGACGGAGATGGCGGCGGCCACCGTCACACCTCTTCGGCCAGGCGGCGGTCGAGCTTCTGGAAGACCCACAGCCCGACCGCCATCAGCACCGCGGACCACGCGATCAGGTACAGGATCGAGAGCGCCGGCGGGAACCGCAGGTTGTACATCGCGTCACGGTAGGACTGCACCAGCGTCACGAGCGGGTTCAACCGGTAGAGCGTCCCGAGTGGGATCGTGACCCCACCGAGGTGCGCCTGGTCGGGCACGACGGAGATCGGGTACACGATCGGCGCGGAGTAGAAGAGCGCCATCAGCGCGACGTTGATGAGGTGCTGGACGTCGCGGAAGTAGACATTCATGACGCTGAGGAGGAACCCGATCCCGAGCACGAAGAACGACTGGATCACGACGATCACGAGCACGACCGGGATCCAGGGCAGGACCATGTTGCCCAGGAGCAGGAGGATCCCCGCCAGCACCCCCAGCTCGATGAGGAAGGAGACGAGCAGCGAGCCGATCGCGGAGACGACGAAGACCTCGCGGGGGAAGTACACCTTCTTGATGAGGTTCGCGTTGCCGATCAGCGAGCCCATCGAGCCGGTCATCCCGCCCTGGAGGTAGTTCCAAGGGAGCAGGCCGCACAGCAGGAACGCGGCAAAGTTCTTCAAGCCGCTCGGGTCACCGCGAGGCGGCTCGATCTTGAGGAAGAAGGCGAAGACGATCGAGTAGACGATCACCGTCGAGAGGGGGTTGAGCAGCGACCAGGCCCAGCCCAGGAACGACTTCTTGTAGCGGCTCCGCAGCTCCCGGAGGGTCAGATTGAGCGTCAGGTCGCCAGAGTCGACGTACTCCGCGAGCTTGGTCCTCAACGTGGGTCTCCGGGGAAGGCCGCCGGGTGGGTGGTCCGGGCGGCGGCGCCGAGGACGGCGCGCGCCGAGAGCCACGATACCTGGGCGCCCGCGGCGCGACCGGACCCATCGGAGGTCGCCCGGGCGGATCGGCGGCCCGCCGGTGTGCGATCACGGCCGGGCCGGGCGCGTCGAGCGCGCTGACCGGCCTAGTGGCCGCGACGGCGGAGGGTGGCCGGGATCGTGAGCAGCAGGATCTTCAGGTCGGTGATCGGCCCCATCTTCTCGATGTACTCGAGGTCGATCTCGGTGTGAAGGTGCATCATGCCGGTCCCGCGGCTCGATACCTGCCACAGGCCGGTGAGCCCCGGCTTCACCAGGTGGCGCTGGTGCTGCCACGGCTCGTAGCGGGCGACGATCTCGACGAGCTCGGGGCGCGGGCCGACCAGGCTCATGTCGCCGCACACGACGTTCCAGAACTGGGGCAGCTCGTCGAAGCTCCACTTCCGGAGGAACCGGCCGACGCGGGTGTGGCGCGGGTCGGCGTCGCTCTTGTGGGTCTGGCGACGGTCCTGCTCCACCGGTGCGTGCTCCCGGCGGCGGTCGTGGCCCATGGTGCGGAACTTGTAGACGTCGAACTCCTGGTCGCGGCGACCGACCCGGCGCTGACGGAAGAAGACGGGCGAGCCGAGCGAGAGCCGCACTGCGAGCGCGACGACGGCGGTGACCGGCAGGAACACCACGAAGATGCAGAAACCGACGAGCCGGTCGAAGCTCGGCTTCACGAAGCGCACGTAGATCCCATGCGGCGGATGCACGATCATGTCAGCCGCTTCGGAGGGGGCCACGGACAACCTGCGTTCGTTCGCGTCGCGCTTCGACCGCCCTGGAAGCGCGTGACCGCTGCTCGTCATGTTGGCCACGTCGTTTCTTCGACGGGGCGACGTCCGCACCTGAGGCATTCTCGCTTTCACCCTTTGCCTGTTGCGTGGGGTCCGCCCGCGCGGGGGAACTTAGCACCGAGCGTGGTCGCACGATCGGGGAGGGCATGCTTCATGCCGCAACCTTGGCGGAGTGGCGATGCCGGGCCTCGGTCAGGACGTCGAGGAGCTGGCGGGTCGTGATCCGGGCGTCGTAGACCGCCTCGAAGCGGTCCCGTCCCGCCGCCCCCATGGCCTCGGCCCGCACGGGGTCGTCGAGCAGCACGCCGATGGCCGCGGCGAGCGCGGCGTCGTCGTGAGTGGTGAGCAGCCCGGTGCGGCCGTCCTGGACCATCTCCGGGAGTGCACCGACTCGGGTGGTCACGACCGGCGTCGCCGCGCGCATCGCCTCGAGCACGCAGTACGGCGAGTTGTCCATCTCGGTCGGGAACGCGAAGACCGCGGTCCGCGCGAGCAGCTCGGGAAGGCGCGGGTCTCCGGGCTCGAAGTCCGAGAAGACCCGCACGCCCGGCTCGGGCGAGACGGCGTCCCGGGTGACGAGGTTCAGCAGGCAGCGCCCTTGCAGGTGCTGGCGGAACACTCGCAGCAGCCGGTCGCCACCCTTCCGCGCCAGCGTCGCGCCGACGAACGTCACCTCGGGAAGGCCCGCGGACGGGGCCCGCCGGACCTGCGGACCGCGGTTGAGGCCGAACGGGACCACACGGATTCGGGTCGGGTCGATGTCGTACGCCCGGTGCAACGAGCACGCCACCCACTCCGATTGCGCGACGAGCAGCGTCGCGGCGGCGTACACGCGGCGCTCGAACTGCTGCGCGACCCGCACCGCGGAGCCGGTGAAGCGCGTCGGGCGCCGGTGCGGCAGGTGGAAGGCGCCCTGGAGGAACGTGGCGTCGGTCGAGACCACCGACGGCATCATGCGCAGGACGTCGATGCTGCGCAACGCGATGCTCTGCGTGTACACGTGCAGGACGTCGGGGACCGCCCGCCGGAACGCCCGGCGCAGCAGGCGACGTGCGACCTCGCTCTCGGCGAGCTGGAAGCGCAGCGGGTGCAGGTCGAGGTCGAGGCGGGCGAGGCCCGGCACCTGCGCGTGCACGACGCGGCGCAAGGTCCCGGAGCTGGGCACGTCGACGAACTCGGCGCCGAGGCTCGGGTGCACCTCGGGCAGCGCCTCCCGCAGCGAGAGGTGCATCGACGCGTGACCGCCGAGGTTCTCGTTGACGAACAACACCTGACCCGGGTCCACGATCGCGCCACCTCCCCCTTGTGTGGCCGGGACCGCTGCCACGCCAGCAGCGTGCCCCGTGATCGGCAGGCTCAATCCCCCCAGACGCGACGTTGCGGTCAGCTTCAGCCGACCGCAACGTCCTCGTAACAGTTTGTGAGATCTACCGCTCAGGCGGTGGCGCGGTGCTTCTTCGACTGGCGCACCATGACCACGCCCGCCAGTGCCGCACCGGCGCCGATGACCGCGAGGCCGGCGACGTCGCCACCCGTGAAGGGCAGGGTGCTGGTGTTGTTGGTCGCGGTGTTCGCGGCGACCTGCGACCCCGGGTCCGTCGCCGGCGGCGTGGTGTTCCCACTGGGGTAGCTGTCACCCGCGGCGAACGCCGCGGTGGTCGGCACGAGCACGCCGAGCACGATCCCGCTCGCGGCGGCGACCCGCAACGCCCGCCCGCTCATCGAAAGCTTCTTCACGACGTTCCCTCCCAGGACCCGCACAGCACGGTGATTGGTGAATGTTCACGCAGTGTAGTCAGACGCTTCGGTACGAGCAAGGGGCCTTTCGGCCCATATTGCCAGGTGGTGGCAGCCGGCCCGTGACCGTGGACCAGTGCGACGGGCGCTGCTCGTGCCCGTGCCCACGCACCGTGGCCGCCATCGTACCCCGACCCCGCCGGACCCACGACCGGGTCCGGAGGAGGTCCTACCAGCGGATGGTGCGGGCGCTGTCGTCCTCCCAGGTCTGACCGTTCGCCGTCCACGTCACCGCCGGGTAGCGGGCCGACGGCTCGATCGTGACGTGCTCGTAGCCGGACGGCACCTGGAACGTGAGCGTGTAGTCCTTCTTCTCGCCCCGGAAGACCTGGATCTCGGTGCCGACGACCCGGGTCGGTCCGTCCGGGCCGGCCGCCACGATCTCACCGCCCCCGTCGAGGTGGATCGCCCGGGACACACCCGGGATGTTGACCGAGAGGATCCCCGAGTACTCGCCGGCGACGAACTCCGGTGAGTACGGGCCGTCCACGATGGTGTTCAGGCCGGTCGTCGGCGCCTGGTTCTCGATGTGGATGTGGACGGTGACCTGGCTGCCCGTGCTGACCGGGGAGTGCTCGAACGCGGCGGAGATGTGCAGGAACTGGTCCAGCTTGTTGCCGGCCCGGTTCTGCACGGCGAGCAGCATCGAGTCGGGCCGGAGCCGGCCGGAGACCCCGGCGGCCTCCCAGCCCCGCTGCTGCTCCGGCTTCGAGGACCAGGCCAGCACGTGGCGCCCCTGGGCGGCGTGCTGGAGGTCGTCGACCAGCGTGGCGACGTCCCAGCCCTTGGCATCGAGCTGGTCGACGATCGCCCGGGCGATGTCGCTCGAGCGCTCCCGTCGCTGGAGGTTCCCCGTGGCGGGCCCGTAGTCGAGGTAGGACTGCAGCAACGTCTCCTGGACGATGTTGTCCCTCGTGATGATCTTCCCGCCGACCGTCACCGGGCCCGAGACCTCGATCAGCGCCTTGAGCCCGATCGGGTCGATGGCGATCACGCCGTCCACGGCCTCGCCGGTCTTCGCCTTCCACATCTGGGCGGCGAGCGCGGCGTTGTCGGCGAAGCGCGGCGTCATCGCCAGGTTCCGCCACTCCTGGCTCGGATCGGTCCAGCCCCACCGGGCCGCGAGGTCCCCCGAGACCGGCACCGCGCCCGCCGGCACCATGAGATCCCCGGTGTCGGTCATGGGACCGAGGTCGAACTGGCCGTTGCCCATGTTCATGACCCCGGCGCTGAGGAGCATCCCGGATCCGGCGCGCATCTCGGAGTTGTTCGCGGCCAGGACCAGGTACTTCGTCGGGCCCTGCGCCATCTCGGCGACGCCCACGGATGCGTCGTCGACGTCGACCATCGACGTGCGGACCTTCCCGAGCTTGCGGCCGAACTTGGCCCGCGCGTCGGAGAGCGGGCCGAGCAGCGCCTGGCGGGGCCCGAGGTCCAGGCCGCGCAGCTGCCGGCGGGCGTCCGCCGCGATCACGCCGAGCTGTCGCACCAGGGCGACCCGGTCCGGTCCGGCGGTGGTGGGCTTGTTCAGCTGCTGGGTCGACTGCTCCATGGCTCCGACCCCGACCCGCACGACCTTCGCCGCCGCGCCGGTGAGGGCGTCGACCGACTTCACCTGACGACCGACGAACGGCACCACCTCGAACGGCTTGAGCACGAACGAGTCACCGGCGCTCGCGGCCTGGTCGAACTCCGCTTGCGCGGCCTTCATCCGGCCCAGCCCCTCGCCCCGGATGAGCTGTGCCGGACCCAGGTCCTGCTGGGCCGCGTCGAGCTGGTCGAGGCCGAGCTGGGCGTGCCGACGCGCCTGGACCATCTGGAACGCGGCGAACGCGCACCACAGCACCACGACGACGATCACGCCGAGCACGATGAGCCGGTTCCGGCGCCGGTGCGGGCGCGCCCGGCGCGCGGCGGGCCGCTGCGGGGCCGCCGGCGTCTCGGACGGCGTCGGCGGCGCCTCGGGCTCGGACATGACGGGCAATTCTACGTGCGGGGGGCCGGAAATCTCGGACACTCCCGAAGTATCGCCACGTCCCGGCGGGCCTTGACCGGCCGAGTCGCTACCGTCGGCGGATGTCCGAGGAGCCGCCGGCCAAGGTCACCCTCGGTCATCTCGTGCGGGCCGAGCGGATCTGCGCCCGCCGGCTCCGCAAGGAGCACGACAACGCGAGGTCGAACTTCGGCGGCACCGCCCGGTGGAAGGTGGGGAACCGGGTCACCGAAGAGGTGCGACTCGCCCATACCGACCTCTGCGCTCCGGGCATCGACCGGTTCGACGGCACCGCGGCCGATCTCACCGCCGAACAGCAGCACGTGTTCGCGCTGGCGGTGCGCTGGTACGTCACCCTGTTCGAGCGTGCGGTCCGCGTCGTCGACGAGGACGCCTGGGGCACCGACCTGCCGGGCGACCTCCGCCTCGTCGGCCCGGCCGGCCTGGCCTTCACCGGCTCCGACGGGCGGCCCGAGATCCGGATCCTCCGCCTCGGCTCACGGGTCCCGGCCGCCGCCTCGAGCGACTCGCCCGCCGTCCGCTTCGCGCTCCTCCGCCGCACCGACTGGCTGCGCGACCGGGAGGTGCGGGTCGCAGTCGCCGACCTGGTCCACGGGACCCTCGCCGAGGAGGTCCTCGAGACCGGGGCGCTCATGCCCGAGCTGTGGGCCTGGCTGGACGACCGGATCGCGGTGATCCGTGAGCGGATGGCCGCCCCGCGCCCGACCGCCGGGGTCGAGTGCGCCTGGTGCCCGTACATCGCCGGCTGCGAGGCGCACGCATGAGCGAGCCGTCGAGCCGGAAGGGCCGGGCCGGGGAGGGCCGGGTGCTCCCGGACATCGTGCCGATCAGCGCGAGCTCCCTCGACATGTGGCGCCGCTGCCCGCGCGAGTACTGGAACCGGCACGTGCTCGGCCTGCCGGAGAGCGACACCGGGTCCTCGCCCGACTTCGGGAACCTCGTCCACTCGATGCTCGAGCAGATCCACCGCCGGGGTGACTGCCGCGACGTCGCGCACGTCGACGAGGTGCTCGCGCTGCACGGGTTGGAGCCCGATGGCGCGCTCGCGGGGGTCGTCGCGCGCCACGCGAGCCGCTGCCCGTCGCCGGCCGAGCACGCCAAGCACGAGCTGGAGGTCGCGCGGTTCCATCGGCGCCCGCCGCCGATGTTCATGGCCACCGGCCGGCTCGACGCGGTGTGGCAGCACGACGGGCTGCTCGAGGTCCGTGACTACAAGACCGGCTCCGTCGTGACCGACCGGATCGTCGACGACCCGCGCGCCCGGCTGCAGGCCTGGCTCGCGGCGCCGATCGCGCGCCGGCTGCAGCTGCAGGTGCGGGTCCGCTACGAGCACCTCGCCGCCGAGATCGACGACGATCCCGAGCCGTTCGAGCCCGAGCCCGAGGACCTCGAAGCGATCGAGGAGGAGCTGCGCGAGACCGCGGCGGCGATCCACGCCGCGGCCGCGGAGCACTCGTTCCCCGGCGTCGCCGAGGCAGAGGTCTGCGCGTTCTGCCGGTACCGGTCGATCTGCCCGGAGAGCGCAGCCCCGGGGGTTCCCACGTGGCCGGTGCCCCCGGACGCCGACGAGGACGGGGAGCCCGGCCCCCGTCAGTAGGGTCACGTCCGATGGCCCCGGACCCGCGCACGCCCGTCCTCGTCGGCGTCGGGCAGGCCGAGCAGCGCGTCGACGACCCGAACGAGGCCAAGGAGCCGATCGACCTCCTGGCGATCGCGGCGCGTGCGGCCGACGGCGACGCCGGCACCCGGCGGTCGCTGCTCGGCGACGCCGACACGGTGGCCGTGATCGACATGCTCTCGTGGAAGTACCCGGACCCCGGTGCGCTGCTCGCCCGGCGCGTCGGGGCGACGCCGCGCCGCACGGTGACGACGACGGTCGGCGGGAACTCGCCCCAGATGCTCGTCAACCGGCTTGCCACCGGCATCACGCGCGGCGAGCACGACGTCGTCCTGCTGGGTGGCGCCGAGTGTGTGCACACGCGGTGGCGGGCGCGCCGCGCGGAGCCGAAGGCATGGCTCACGTGGTCCGAGCCCGACGATCCGCCGTGCGCGGAGGTCTGGGGTGACGCGCGCCCGGGATCGAGCGCCTACGAGATGGCGCACTTCGCGGTCGCGCCGACGCAGGTGTACCCGCTGTTCGAGACCGCGCTGCGCGCCGAGACCGGGCGGGCGATCGAGGAGCACCAGCGGGTGGTCTCGGAGCTCTGGCGGGGCTTCGCCGCGGTCGCGGCGCGGAACCCGCACGCGTGGTCCCGCACGCCGTTCACCGCCGAGGCGATCCGGACGGTGTCAGCCGAGAACCGGATGGTCACGTTCCCGTACCCGAAGCGCATGTGCGCCAACATCGACGTCGACCAGGCCGCCGCGCTCCTCCTGTGCTCGTACGAGGCGGCCACGAGCGCCGGCGTCGCTCCCGACCGGATGGTGTTCCCCCTCTCGGGTGCCGACGCGCACGACCACTCCTTCTTCACCGAGCGCGCGTCGCTCGCGTCGTCGCCCGCCATCGAGGTCGCGGCCGGCGCCGCGCTCGATGCGGTGGGCCTCGCCGTCGAGGACGTGGCGCGGTTCGACCTCTACTCGTGCTTCCCGGCCGCGGTCGAGATCGCCATGCGCGCGCTCGGGCTGACCGGTCCCGATGCCGGCGACGGCCGGCCGCTCACGCTGACCGGCGGCCTCGGGTTCGCGGGCGGGCCGGGCAACGACTACTCGACCCACGGGATCGCGGCGGCGGTCGACGCCTGCCGGAGCGACCCCGGGTCGGTGGCGCTGGTCACCGCGTTGGGTTGGTACGTCACGAAGCACGCGGTCGGCTTGTACTCGACCACCCCGCACCCGTCCGGCTTCACCGCGGTCGACCCGGCGTCGACCCAGGCCCGGGTCGACGCCACCCCCCGCCGCGAGCCCGCCGGTGACGTCGACGGCGAAGTCGTGGTCGAGGCCACGTCGGTCACGTTCGACCGCGACGGCACCCCGGACCTGGGGATCCTCACCACGCTCACCGCGGATGGGCGACGGGCGCTCGCGAACAGTCGCGACGTCGACGCGCTGCAGTCGATGTGCGCCGAGCCCTGGGAAGGCCGCACCGTCACACTGCGCAGCGCCGACGGTGCGAACGTGCTCGAGTAGGTACGACCGTCAGCGCGACTGCTTCCAGCCGTTCCAGTAGGTGATCTCCTCGACCGGTCGCCGCCGGGCCGGCTGGAAGTCGTCGCCGGTGAAGTACCCGACCGGGATGAGCGCGGTCTGGATCACGCCGTCCGGGATCGCGAGCAGCTCCGCGACCTCGGCCGCGAACGGCAGGTGCAGCGTCGTGAACGCCGACCCCAGCCCGCGGCTGCGCAACGCGAGCTGGAAGCTCCAGACCGCGGGGTAGATCGATCCGAACAGGCCGGCGTCGCTCACCAGCTCGCCACTCGGGATGCCGCGCCCGTAGATGCACGGGATCACGTGCACCGGCACCTCGTGAAGGTGGTCGGCGAGGTACGACGCGGAGTCCTGCACGCGTTGCTGCTGGGCGTCGGGGTTCGGCGCCGCGTCCCGGCTGGCGGCGATGTACGGCTCCCAGCTGCGCCGGTACGCGTCCGCGAGCGCAAGCCGCTTGGCCGGATCCGTCACGACGATCCACCGCCAGCCCTGCGAGTTGCCGCCGGTCGGCGCCTGGATCGCCAGGCGCAGGCACTCCTCGACGATCTCGGGTTCGACCGGGCGCGCGAGGTCGAGCCGCTTGCGCACCGCGCGCGTCGTCGTGAGGAGATGGTCGACGGTGGAGCGGTCGAGCGTGGCCACGGAGTGCCTCCTGATCGGAACCGCCGCTATGTTGACCCATCGTGCCGACCAGCGCGCCGAGCCGAACCACGATCCTCCGGCGGGGCATCACCCGGCGCTGCGCCCGCTGCGGATCCGGCCACCTGTTCCGCCGCTACCTCACGATGGTGCCGGACTGCCCCAGCTGCGGCCTGCACTTCGAGCGAGAGCCGGGATACTTCGCGGGCGCGCTGGCGATCAACATCATGGCCATCGGGGCGCTGTTCGCCGTCGTCTTCGTCGCGCTGCTCATCGCGACGATCCCGGACGTGCCGGTGATCCCGCTCCTGATCGTGCTCGTCCCGATCATGCTCTTCGGGCCGATCTTGTTCTACCCGTTCTCGAAGACGATCTGGATCGCGATCGACCGCGCGTTCCTCCAGCGCCTCGACCCCAACGAGCGCATCGACTGACCCGAACGCCGCGCTCAGGGCTCGGACGGACAGCCTTCGAGCATCCCCATCACCGTGTCGTGGTTGCCGACCTGGGTCGAGAGCCGATCGAAGTCGACGCGCAGGTCGGAGGGCAACGCGGTCCCGGCCGCCGCCAGGTATCCCGCGAGCGTCTCGAGTGCGGTCCCGAACTCGTCGTCGTCGACCAGCTCCTCGGCCCGGCGCGACTCCTCGATCGTGATCTTCTCGTCCAGCATGATGACGAGCCCCCGGATCCGGCCGGTGAGGTCCGCGTGGGTGAGGAAGTCCATCAGCCCAGGTCGACGCGCAGCGTGAGGGTTCCGTCGACGAACGTCCAGGTCGCGTCGCCGACGATCGCGAAGTCCTGGAAGTCCAGCGCCGCCTGCTGCAGGAACCGCTCGCGCTCGGGACCGGCTACCGGGGGCATGCCCCGCTCCTTCACCCGCGCGGCACGGTCCCGGAACCGGGCCAGCATCGCGTCGACGTCGAGCTCGTCGGCCACGCCCGCACCCTACCCAGCGGGATCGGCCCGGCGCGCGACGAGCACCCGATCGCGCCCGGCCAGGTCCTGGTGCACCTCGACCACGGGAAGCCCGGCGGCTCGGGCGAGCCCGGCGACGGGCTCGACCTGACCCGGCGCCAGCTCCAGCACGAGCGCGCCCCGGGGGTCGAGCCACTCGGGGGCGTCGCGCACGATCGCCGCGAACGCCTCGAGCCCGGTCGGGCCGCTGACGAGCGCGCCGGTCGGCTCCCAGTCGGCCACCGCCCGGTCGAGCCCCGAGAGCTCGGCCTCGGACAGGTAGGGAGGGTTGGCGACGACGAGCAGCAGACGGCCGCGCAGCTCCGCGGGCAGTGCGTCGAACCACGAGCCCGCCGCGATCCGCACCCGCACGCTCGGCGAGCCCGATCCCGCGATGTTCGCCCGCGCGACCGCGAGCGCCTCCGGATCGATGTCGGTGGCCCACACCTCGGCCTCGGGAAGCGCGAACGCAAGGGCGAGCGCGAGCGCGCCGGACCCGGTGCCGAGATCCGCGACGGCGTACGCGGTGAGGCCCGCGCCCCACGGGTCGTGCCGGCCCACCCGCTCGCCGACCCGGGCGACCTCGTCGATCGCGATCTGTGCGACGACCTCGGTCTCCGGCCGCGGGATCAGGACTCGCCGGTCGACGAGCAGCTCGATCCCGGAGAAGCTCCACGACCCGAGCACGTACTGGAGCGGTTCGCCGAGCAGCCGGCGGTCGACGAGCTCCGCGAGCGCGTTCGCGGCGCGCGCCGTCGCCGGGGCGCCCGCTTCCGCGACCTGCTCCGCCGCGTCGAGCCCCGAGGCCTCCTCGAGCATCCACCCAACCTCGACACCCGGCTGCTCGATCCCGCCGGCGCGGAGCCGGTCGATCGCATGGGCCCGCAGCTGCGCCCAGGTGACGACCGCGCTCAGGAGCCCTCCTCGAGCTGCCGACGCCGCTCGTCGGACATCAACGCGTCGATGATCTCGTCGAGGTCGCCCTCGAGCACCTGCTCGAGGTTGTGCGAGGTCAGGCCGATCCGGTGGTCGGTGACCCGGTTCTCCTTGAAGTTGTAGGTCCGGATCTTCTCCGACCGGCCACCGGATCGGACCTGGCTGCGCCGGGCGTCGGACTGCTCCTGGGCCAGGCGCTCCTGCTCCATCTGGAGCAGCCGGGAGCGCAGGATGCGCAGCGCCTTGTCCTTGTTCTGCAGCTGGCTCTTCTCGTCCTGGCACGTGACGACGATCCCGGTCGGCTTGTGCGTCATCCGCACCGCGGAGTCCGTCGTGTTCACCGACTGCCCACCCGGACCGGTCGACCGGTAGACGTCGATCTCCAGATCGTTGGGGTCGATCGTGATGTCGACCTCCTCGGCCTCGGGCAGCACTGCGACGGTCGCCGCGCTGGTGTGGATGCGACCCTGACTCTCGGTGACCGGCACCCGTTGGACGCGGTGCGGCCCTGCCTCGTGCTTGAGGCGCGACCACGCGTCCTTGCCCTTCACCACGAACGTGACCTCGCGGAACCCACCCATGTCGGACGGCTGGCCGGAGAGCTGCTCGGTCTTCCAGTGGTGGCGCTCGGCGTAGTGCTGGTACATCCGGTACAGCTCGCCGGCCCAGAGGTTCGCCTCCTCTCCCCCCTCGGCCCCCCGGATCTCGACGATGACGTTCTTGCCGTCGTTGAGGTCCTTCGGGATCAGCAGCTCCTTGAGCTCGGCCTCGAGCTCGGCCCGGTGGCGCTCCTTGTCGTCGAGCTCGGCCTTGAGGTAGTCCCGCATCTCGGCGTCGTCCTCGGCGGCGAGCATCTCGCCCGCCTCCGCGAGATCCGCTTCGGTGCGCTGGTACTCCCCGTACGCGTCCACGACCGGCCGGAGCTGCGCGATCCGCCGCCCGGCCTCGGCCGCGGCGGACTGGTCACCGGACGCGTAGAGCTCCGAGAGCTGTGACTCGAGCTTCTCCAGCTCGGTCTCGAGGTCGACCAGGCGCTCGAACACGCGCTCCAGGCTACGCGATGGCCTCCCACGCCCCCCGTGTGGTTGAGGCATCACTCTGCGTGCCCACCCGTCGCCGCGGGCCGGAATCGTGGACGGGTCGGTCCGACGCCAGTACCTTCTAGCCAGGTTTGTTCGAGGGGGGCGGAGCATGACCGGTCTGGGGGGCAGGCGCGCGAGCGCGCTCATCGGGGTCGTCGCGTTGCTGGGGGGTCTGCTCGGGGCGATCGCAGTGGAGAGCCCGGCGTACGCGGCCAAGGTGCCGGGACCGCCGGTGAGCGTCACCGCGCAGGCCGGCCCCGGGGTCGGCGCCATGAGCCTGACGTGGGCCCAGCCGACGAACCTCGCCGCCAACGCCAAGATCACGTACTCCGTCGCGACCGCGAAGGACAGCGGCGCGTTCGCTGCGCCCGTCACGACCGGCACCCTCAAGAAGGCCGTCGTCGCGTGCGGTGGCGTGCTCAAGTGCTCGTTCCGGGTGTACGCCACGACGAATCTCGGCGGGACGGGCGCGCCGAGCGCGACGGTGACCGCGCTCTTCACCGCGCCGTCGGCACCGGTCTCGCAGAGCAGTGTCGGCGGCCCGGACGTCGGCCGCATGACCCTTCGCTGGGCGGCGCCCATCAACACCGGCGGCAAGGCCATCAGCGGTTACCTGTACGACGTCCAGGTCAACGGCACTGGTGGCTGGTTCGGGCCGTTCCCGATCGCCGGCACGCCGCTGACGGCCGCGCTGCCCTGCCCGTCGACGTCCCCGACCGGCGGATGCAGCTACCACCTCTACGCGCGGAACGCGATCGGCACGAGCGCAGTCTCCACGCCCATCCCCGTCACCTGGGCGGCGCCGACCGCGCCGGTCATCACCTCGGTCGTGCCCGGGCGTCCCGCGAACGCGGCCACGATCAACTGGCGCGCCGGCCCGTCGACGGGTGGGCTGCCGAACACCTACACCTACGAGGTCAGTGCGGACGGCGGTCCCTTCGTCGCCGGGAGCGGACCGCTCCCGGCTTCCCCGACGGTGACGATCGTCGACTGCAACGCCACGTCGATCTGCAGCTACCGCCTCAAGGCGACGAGCGCGTTCGCGGCGAGCCCGGTGTCGAACACGATGAGCACCGGCTTCAACGCACCGTCGGGAACCCGCGGTGTGACCGCGCGGGTCTCGAGCCTCAACCTCGGTTCCGGCGTGCCGACCGTGGGAATCTCGTGGCTCGCGCCGAGCAACCTGGGTGGCACGCCGATCGTCCGCTACGAGGGCCGCAGCTGCAGCGGAAACTGCGACGAGTCGAACGCGGCGTGGGCCGGCGCGCCCGTCGAGGCGCTCGGCACCACGGGCTCGTGGTCCACCACGTGTCCCGCCGGGCTCGTGACCTGCTCGTACGAGGTGCGCGCGGTCAATGCCATCGGCGCCGGCCCGTGGGGCAGCTCGGCGCGCGTCGCGCCCTTCGCACCGACGAACGTGAGCGCGACCACGGCCGCACCGGCGGGCAACGTCGCCATCACCTGGACCGGACCGGCGGAGGGCGGCCAGGGCATCGACCACTACACCCTCTACTCCTGCGTCACGACGACCGGCTGCATGAGCACCGCGCATTGGGCGGACACCGGCCTCGTGATCCCGGCCGGCGCGCAGAGCGCGATCCACAGCTGCGGGAACGGCGTGGAGTGCACGTACAAGCTGGCCGCGGTCGAGCGGAGCTCGGGTGCGTCGGGTGCATCGTCCGGTTCGGCGGCCGCAACGGGCTCGACCCCGGCTGACGCACCCCAGAACCTGACCGCGGCGAGCGGGACCTCGATCGGCGCCGTCAACCTCGCCTGGGCCGCGCCGGCCAACGCCGGGACGTTCCCGGTCACGGACTACGTGTTCCAGCGCTCGGTCAACAGCGGCCCGTTCTCCGCGCCGATCTCGACCGGCAGCACGGCGACGAGCTACGTCGACGGCGCGTGCGGCGCGGCGAGCTTCTGCACCTACCAGGTCGCTGCGGTCACCCTCGCAGGCACGGGCGCGTTCTCAAACCCCGCGACCGCGGAAGGAGCGAACGTCCCGTCGGCCCCGGTCGCGCTCTCGGCCACGCCGGGCGGGACCTTCGGCGCCGTGGACCTCACGTGGCAGCCGCCGGTCGACAACGGCGGCTGGCCGGTCACCGGCTACTTCGTCGAGCGCTCCGTCGACGGCGGCGGCACCTGGCCGCAGACCTTCACCCTGGGCACGTCACCGTCGTACGCCGACACCACCTGCGGCGCGGGGACGACCTGCACCTACCGCGTGTCGGCGATCAACGCGCGCGGGACCGGTCCGGCTTCGAACCAGGCGACCGCGATCGGCACGAACCTCTCGCCGCCCCTCAACCTCACGGCCACGACGAGCGCGACGACGCTGGGCGGTGTCGTCCTGGCCTGGGACCCGCCCGCGAGCGACAGCGGCTTCCCGATCCAGGGCTACGAGTTCCGCTTCAAGGTCGGCGCAGGCGCATTCGGCACCTGGGCCGACACCGGCACGCTGACCGGGCCGCGCACGTTCACGCACACCTGCGGCCAGGACAACACGTGCACGTACGAGGTGCGCGCGTACAACGCGGTCGGCACCAGCGGTCCGAGCAACGACGCGGCGGCACCGGGGCTCACCGACCACACCGCGCCGACGGTGACGATCACCTCGCCGACGAACAACCAGATCCTCACGACGGCGCTGCCCACGATCCAGGGGACCGCCGGGGACGCGCTCGGGGACAGCACGACCGTCAACGTCACCATCAAGCAGGGCACGACGATCATCCAGACGCTGACCCCGACCCGGACCGGCACCGCGTGGACCACCTCGCCGACCGCGCTCGCGGACGGCCTGTACACCGTCACCGCGACCCAGACGGACTGGGCGAGCAACACGGGGACGAGCAGCACGATCACGTTCCGGGTCGACACGACGGCACCGGCGCTGGCCATCGCCGGACCCGGTGGCGCGACCTACTCGAGCTCCGGGACGCTGTTCGGTGAGAGCACGTGGAGCGGCTGTGGGACGCCCGGCTTCTGCGGGACGGCGTCCGACGGCGGCAGCGGCATCCCGGGCGCGGTCCAGGTCAGCGTCCGCCAGGTCTCGAGCGGGAGCTACTGGAACGGCTCGAGCTTCGCGAGCGCGTCGGAGAGCCTGATCAACGCGACGGGAGTCGCGACCTGGAGCCTCCCGTTTGCGGCCGCGAGCTTCCCGCAGGGCGGCACGTACGTCGTGCGGGCGGTCGTCGCGGATGCCGGCGGTCTGAGCACGACCACGAGCACCACGTTCAACGTCGACTACAACCCGGCGACGACCGTCTTCGTCGGTGGCACCGGTGCGAGCGACGCGAACAACGGCCTCTGCCCCGTCACCACCACGACGGGCTGCGCCGGCCGCGGCACCGGCGCGGGCACCGCGGGCCCGAAGGCGACGATCGCCGGCGGCCTGAGTGCAGCGACGGCCACGCTGAGCCGGGTCGCGGTCGCGGCCGGCAGCTACGGCGGGACGGTCACGATCGCGAACGCCAACCCGGTGACGATCGTCGGTGGGTACAGCACCAGCACGTTCCTGCGGGCCGCGGCCGGAGCCACCGGTCCCGGAACCACGAACCTGGTGACCCTCAGCGGCAATGGTGCTCCCGACAGCACGGGGGTCGTCGTCGACGCGAGCACGTTGAACCGGTCGGTGACGATCGATCAGGTCGCCATCGCGAGCGGGACGCCGAGCGGCGCCGGCGCGAGCGCCTACGGCCTCCGGACCCTGGGCAGCGCCACGACCGCCGCGACCATCGCACTGAACCGGGACTCGATCACGGCGGCCGCAGGCATCGCCGGGACGTCGGGGACCATCCCCGGCGGCACGGGCACGACCGGCGCCAATGCCACGTCGAACGGCGGCGGCGGGTGTGACCACTGCGGGAGCACCGGCGGCGCGGCGGGAACGACCGTGGTCGCCGGCGGCAGCGGTGGGAGCAACCCCGGCCGGTCTGCCGGCAACAACGGCAACGCCGGCACCGCGAGCGGTGCGGCCACGGGCGGCGGAGCCGGGAGCGGCGGCGCGCTCGGTTACTACGGCGGCAGCAAGGGCACCGGCGGAGGCGGAGGCGGAGCCGGGGCCATCGGATCGAACGGAGGCGCCGGCCCGGCGAACGACACGGCCTACGGCACGGGCGGCTTCTCGAGCGCAAACGGCAACTCCGGCGGCGGCGGCAGCGGTGTGGCCGGTGCCGGTGGTGGCGGCGGTGGTGCCGGCGGCGGTGGCTGCGACGGCACGTTCTGCGTCGGCGACTGGCTGAGCGGTGGTGCCGGCGGCGGTGGCGGCGGCGGTGGCGGCGGCGGTGCCGGCGGACCCGGCGCGACCGGCGGTGGCGCCTCCATCGGCGTCTACAGCTTCAAGGCGACGATCGCCATCGACACCTTCACCACGATCACGACCGCGGCCGGCGGCGATGGCGGCGCGGGTGCGCTCGGCCAGCTCGGCGGCACCGGCGGCAAGGGCAGCAGCGGTGGCAACGGCAACTGCACCGGCGGCTGCGCCAACGGTGGCGGCGGCGGTGGTGCCGGGCAGAACGGCGGTGCGTCCGGCTCGGGCGGCACCACGGGTTCCGCCGGCGGTGACGGCGCCGGATGCTGCAACGGCACCGGCGGTGGCGGCGGTGGCGGCGGTGGCGGCGGCGGCGGCGGTCGTGGCGGCACCGGCGGCGGTGCGGCCGGCGGCTCGACCATCGGAACGGTGGCCAAGGGCGGTGGAACGATCACCGCGGTGGCCGCGACCCAGATCACGATCGGATCCGGCGGATCCGGCGGATCCGGTGGCAACACCGGTGCGACCGGCACCGCGGTGAAGCAGAAGGTCGTCGCCTAGACCTCTCGCCGGGCAAAGGCCCGCCCCGGAGCGCGATCACTTCGCCCCCGGGACGGGCCCCGCCGGGTCTTGCGCGTCCTTGCTTCGGCTGTCCGTGCCGAATCCGTCGTCCGCGACGGGACACGCACAGATTGACCGCCCGGTTGGATCGTTGCGGCGCAACGATCACGGCTCGAGGCACAAGCAGTGGGATCAGGGTGGTGAGGTTCGGGCGACGGCGCGGGCCTCGTCCGCGGTGACGCCCGGGACGAGCTCCGGCACGGCCCACGTCGCGCCGGCCGCGGCCAGCGCGTCGGGGTCGGGGTGCGCGCCACCGACCAGGACCACGTCGAGCGCCCCGGGGGCGATGCCCGCCGCCGCCAGCGACGCCGCCACCTCGCCCGGGTCCCAGGTCTCGACGCCGACGAGCGCGACGCCCTCGAGCCCGTGACGCAGCGCGCGCCGCGGTCCGGCGAGGACGCCCGGTCGCCCCGCGACCCAGATCGGGCCGCGCGGTCGTTGGACCCCGGCGACGGTCGTGCGGCGGCCGCCCGCCTGCGGAACGGGCTCGCCTGCGAGTGCAGGCAGCAACAGCTCGATGCCGTCGTCCAGCGCGGCCGCACGGAGCCGATCGTCGGCCGCCGGCTCTCCGAACGTCGTGAACTCTCCGTACCCGTCGGTGCCGAGGCCGAGCCCGAGCACGAGACGTCCACGGGACAGCCGGTCGAGCGTCGTCGCCTGCTGCGCGACCACCTGCGCCCGGCGTCGCGGCAACGGCGTCACCATCGGTCCGATGCGCACCCGCTCGGTGGCGAGCGCGACCGCAGCGAGCGTCACCCAGGGGTCGGCGAACGGCGCGTCGGTCCGGTTCCACAGGTGGTCCCAGACGAACACCCCGTCCCACCCCGCGCGCTCGGCGAGCGTCGCAACGTCGGCGACCACGCGCGGCTCGGCGAGCTCCCCCGCCAACGAGAGCGACAGCCCCCACCGCAACCTCGTCATCCGGGCTCTCCCTTCAGCCGGGCCGGCGTGCGGTCGGTGCTGGTCGCTCGCGCTGGTCTCAGGGCGTGCAGGTCGTGCCGTCGAACTTGGTGCAGAGCTGGCCGGCATCGCCGGGGATCCCCGGGGTGCCCGCCCCACCGGCGCCTCCGCCGCCACCGCTGTTGACGGTCCCGCAGAGGGTCAGGCAGTCGGCCGGGTTGCTGCCGTCGAGACCACCGGCCCCGCCGCCACCGCCGTTGCCCGAGTCTCCGCCGCTCCCGCCGAGCGCGGGTGCCGCCGAGCGGGTGAGCGTCGAGGAGGACACGGTCACCGTGCCCGAGCCGCCGTGGAAGACGGCGACCGACGGACCACCCGCGCCGCCGCCACCACCACCGCCACCGGCGCCGCCGCCACCACCGCCGCCACCGCCGCCGTTGCCGGCGAAGAACTGCTCGAAGGCATTGCCGCCCTTGCCCGCGGAGCTGCCGCTGCCGCCGTCGGCGCCGTCGCCACCCGTGCCGCCGGTCGCCGATGCCAGCGTCGATCCCGTGACCGTGACCGAGGCGTTGAAGCCGTACGCGGCGAACGAGCCACCGCCGAAGCTGCCGCCGCCGGCGCCGCCACCGCCCGTCCCGCCCGCCCCGGCGCCGCCACCGCGACCGCCGTTCTGGAACGCGCCCGTGCCACCACCGCCGCCACCCCCGCCGGCCCCGCCGCCGCTGCCGCCGTTGCCACCCGAGCCGCCGGACCGGCCGGCCCACGTGCCGCCCGCGGCGCCTGCGTCGTTGACCCCCTTCGGGCCCGCGGTGCCGGACGCACCGCCCGCGCCACCCACGCCGCCGCCGCCGGCCCCACCGGAGGTGAAGGAGCCCGAGCCGCCGCCGCCGCCCGCCGCGCCCCCGCCGCCGTTGCCACCGTTGTTGCCACCGTCAGGGCTGAACGCCGCGCCGGCGCCCCCGCCGCCGCCACCACCGGCCGCCGAGACCCCGCTCCCACCGCAGGACGCGCTGTTCCCGGTCGTGTACGTCACGCCGTCGACGCCGTTGCAGCCGTTGGCGGTCGCGTTCGAGCCGTTCGTGGACGAGCTCGAACCGCCGAGGCCGGCCGCCGCGCTGACCTTGCTGTTGGTGATCGTGACGTTGGCCGGGCTCCCTGCGCTCGCCCCCACCGCGCGCACGCCGTAGACGCTCGCGCCGGCGCCGAGCCCGGTGTTGAGTCCCTGGATCGTCAGTGCGTCGAGTGTGACGGTGACCGCGCCCGTGACCGTGACCGCCTGCGGGACGCCGGAGATCTGGCTGAGGTTGCGGTCGGCCGTACCGGACGCCCCCGCGGTGCCGGGGCGGGTCCATCCCGCGGTCTCGTCGAAGCCGCCGAGCACGGACACGCTCGCGCTGATGGCGACGCCCGACGCGGGCGCGAACGTGCCGGCCGCGACTGCGACCTGGGGCCGGCCCGCGGCTCCCGCGGCTGCGGCTGCGGCCCCGATCGTCAGCTTGGGTGCCGTGACCGATCCGGAGTTCGCGTCGTTGCCGAACGGCGAGACGAACACCGCGTTGCGCACCTCGAACGTCGTCGGCGCGCTCACCGTGACGTGCGAGCCCCAGTCGGCCTGCGCAGTCTGGACGGTGTAGACGCCCGGGGCGAGGCTCGGCGACACCGACCACGAGCCGCCGGACGGCGTGGCGAAGGCCGAGTACGTCGGCGTGACGTTCGTGCATCCGTTGCACGGGTAGACGTTCACCCCGACGGACGGCGTGTCGCCACCCTCGATGCCCGCGTCACCGCTGATCGTCGTGGCGCTCAGCGTGTCGAGGTTTCCCCGCTGCGTCGGCGTGGCGATGGTCATCGCGGGCGACGTGAGGTCGGCGAGGCCGGCCGCCGTCGCCTGACCGACGGAGCCACCGGCCCCCTTCTTGTTGACGCCGCGCACCTGGTACGTGCAGCTCCGGCCCTGGCCGCAGTTCTGGATGAACCAGGTGCTCGTGCCCGCACCGGTCGACGTCCATGCGCTCCACGTCGCGCCGCCGTCGACCGAGACGCGGTACTGGTAGCCGGTGAGCGGCCAGTCCGCGAGCGGGGTGGTCGCGGCGTTCCACGAGACCTCTGTCCCGCCGAGCTGCATCCCGCTCGGCACCGAGGCGATGCCGGTCGGCGTGCTCGGCAGCGGGTTGTCGTTGTCGACGATCGTGACGGTGCCGACCGGTTTGCCGGCGGTCGCACCGACGACGTTCACGAGCCACACCGTGAACGTCTCGTCGGACTCGACGGTGAGATCGTTCTTCAGCTTGATCGTGACGTGGTCGATGGTGGCGCCCTTGGCGAGCACCACGTTCTTCGTCGCGGCGGTGTAGTCGACGCCCGACGTCGCGGTGCCACCGACCGTCGTGACCTGGGCCGTGACCTTCGCCGGCGCCTTGATGTTCGAGGTCACGGCGATGTCGATGTCGGACGTCCCGGAGTCACCTTCGACGATCCGCACGTCGCTCACCGAGAGAACCGGCGTGGTCGCCGTCGACGTCGGGGCGTCGTCGTTCAGGAGCGTGATCGTCGCGGTCGGCGTGCCGAGCACGACACCGAACGGGCTCGAGAGCGTCACACCGAAGGTCTCGTTGCCCTCGTTCAGCGCGTCGCCGTTCACGGACACCTTGATCACGCCACTGACCCGGCCGGCCTCCAGCACGAGCTGCTGGTTGGTCTGCGCGGTGAAGTCCGACGGGCTGACCGCGGTGCCGTTGACCGTGGACCAGCGGACGTTCGTGGCGGTCGCCGCGGGCCGGTCGAGCGTCACCGGGATGAAGATCTGACGGGTGGCGCCGACGTCGCCCTCACGGATGGTCACGTTGCTCACCGAGATCACCGGCGGATGGGGCTCGTCGTCGAGGATCGTGCCCGGCGCCGACGCGGTCTGGCCGTCGGCGGGATTCGTGATGTTGAACGCGAACCGCTCGGCGTCGGCCTCCCACGCGGTGTCGTTGAGCACGGGGACGTTGACGGTCTGGGTCAGCGCAGCACCGGGGCTGAACGTCAGCGCGCCGGACACCGCGGTGTAGTCGGCCCCGGCGACCGCGTGGTTCGTCTCGGCGAGATCGGCGGTCGCGTAGCTGACGGTCACCGGCACGTTCGCGTGCCCCTGGAGCGAGATCTTCATCGGCACGACCGCGCCGGTGCCCTCGGTGGTGACCGCACCGAGGACGCGCACGGTCGGGATGTCGTTGTCGCGGATCCGCCCCGCACCGGTACCCACGCTGATCAGCGCGTGCGTCGGCGCGCTCAGCACCAGCGAGAACGACTCCGTCGGCTCGAAGACGGTGTCGTCGCGCACCGTGACGTTCACCGTCTGTGTCGTCGCGCCACCAGGGTTGAACGTCAGGTCACCGCTCGTCGCGACGTAGTCGCTCGTCGACGTGGCCACACCGTCCTGGGTCGCGTAGTGGACGGTCACCGTCTGGCTGGGCGCGCGGGTCAGTGCGACCTTGAACGCGACCTGGTTCCCGGTGCTCTCGTTGGCCCAGCCGTTCCGGACGACGATGCCGGGATCGGACACGACCGTGTAGCCCGCGGTCTGGCTGCTCGCGTTCCCGAGCGTGTCGGTTGCGTTCACGGTGAACGAGCGCGTTCCGAGTGTCGTGGTGTCGATGAGCGTCCCCGTGGGGACCGTGCCGCCGCACGTCGCCACCCCGACGCCGAACGGACCGTCGTTGCAGGAGTACGACGCGGTGACCGGCACACCCTGCGCGTACGTCGCGCCGTCAGCCGGAGTGGTGAGCGTGATCGCGGGTCCGACGTTGTCGAGCGGCCAGATCGTCGTGGTGGACAGCGGTTGCGTGGACGTCGGGTAGCAGCTGGTGAGGAGGTCGGCGTCACCGAGCGGGGACGGGAGCGTCGCCGCGACCGTGAACTGCAGGCCGGGGTTCGCGTAGCTGGTGCCGCCGAAGCGGCTCTGGATGGTGGAGAGCGCAGGACCGGTGGCGCGCAACGTCATGTTGACCGTCGGCAGCTGGAACGTGGTGTTCGGCTGCACCGGGCCGGGAACACGCATGACGAGGCTGCCGCCCGACTGGCTGATGGTGTTCGGGCCCGGGCCGATGTTCGACCCGCCCGAGATCGAGAACGAGACCAGCGCCGAGTTCGCCGGGATCGGGATGAAGACGCTGAAATCGTGCAGGTAGCGGAGGGTCGCGCCGCTGCCGAGGTCCGAGGCCTGGCTCGTCGGCGCCGCGCTGACCGACAAGTTGAACGTGCCGTTCTGGTACACGTGGTCGACCGCGATCGCGGTCGTCGTCTGGACGCTCGTCTGGGTCTGCGTGCCGACGACGGGCACGTTGGACACCTGGCAGCTCAGCGGCACGTTCACCGTGTCCGCGCCCGCCGGGGTCGGAGCGTCGATCACCGCCGCGCTGATCACACCGATCGGGATCAGTGCGACCGCCGACAGCACTGCCCACAGCTTCCTGCGCATCCCCGCTCCCCCCAAGCCAGCCCGTGAACGGTGCGGAGCCTACGCCCGCTCCGGGCAAACACCTAGGAGATCGGGGACGAAATGCGCTGCTCAGGGCGGCGCCAACCGCACGACGCGGTCTATCGGACGCGTTCCGTGAGATCGGGACGAGGCGGTCAGCCGAGCAGGTTCTGGAGCTCGCTGTCGCCCTGCGCCGACTGGTCCGCGAACTGGTCGAGCCAGGCGTGGAAGTCGTCGGACCCGGACCGATCGGCGATGGCGCGCGGGATCGCCGGGAAGTCGTAGTCCGGGGTCGGCAGCGGCGGATGGTCGCTCGCGGGCTTGCGCGCCATCACCTGCTCGATCACCGGCTCCAGGCGCTGCGCCTTGTCCCGGGCCGCCCGCTCGTCGCGGTCCTTGAACTCGGGCATCACCTCGCGGCCGAAGAGCTCGAGGCTCTCCATGATGTGCTCGTGGCGGTTGTTGCCGGCCTGGGAGCAGAAGATGACCTGGTCGACACCGCACTCCTCGTAGCGACGCAGGTACTCGCGCACCTGGTCGGGCGTCCCGACCGCGCCCCGCAACCCACCGAGGCCGCCCTGCACGACCTTCGCACCGAGGCGCTCGTCGTTCGCGCCGGCTGCCGCCACCGCTTCGGGATCGAAGCCGTGCTCGGAGCGCCGCTGCTGGTACTCGGCCCAGACGTCGGTGACCCCGGGGGCGTGCCGGCCGAACACGTAGTAGTGCGCGAGCGAGTAGCCGAAGAAGTTCGCGCCCTCGAGACCGCGCGCCAGCGCGGTGTCCTCGTCACGGTCGCACATGAACGTCGTGACGCACGCGACCTGCGCGTTGACCGCATCGCCGATCGGGACGCCTTCGGTCGCGAGCGTCTCGTAGTAGTCGTCCACCCACTGGCGCGCCTCTTCGGGGTCCACGAACGCGAACGCGAGCGCGCCGATCGCCTTCTGCGCCGCGAGGTGGATCGTGTCGCGGCGGCTGCAGGCCACCCAGACGGGCGGGTGCGGCTTCTGGCGCGGCTTGGGCACGACGTTGCGGGGCGGCATCGTCACCGACTTGCCGTGATGGCCCGTGAACGGGGTCTCGGTCATGCATCGCAGCGCGACCCGGAGCCCCTCCTCCCACAGCTCCCGCTTCTCGATCGGGTCGACGAGGAACCCGCCGAGCTCGGCCTCGGAGGACGACTCGCCGGTGCCGAAGTCCGCCCGCCCGTTGGAGACCAGGTCGAGCATCGAGACCCGCTCCGCCACCCGCGCCGGGTGGTTGAACGGCGCCGGCGTCTGCACGATCCCGTGACCGAGCCGGATGTTCTTCGTGCGCTGCGAGGCGGCGGCGAGGAACACCTCGGGGGCACTGCTGTGCGAGTACTCCTCGAGGAAGTGGTGCTCGACCTCCCACACGTACTCGATGCCCAGGGAGTCCGCGAGCTCGATCTGCTCGAGGGCGTCCTGGAGCAGCTGGTACTCGCTGTCCTCCTGCCAGGGGCGGGGCAGCTGGTGCTCGTAGAAGATGCCGAACTTCACGTGCGCTCCCTCGTCGGTCTCGGGTCTTCGGACTGGGCGTGATCACCGAGCGCGTGGAAGCCCTCGAGGATCTCGTCGCGGCGGCCATGGCCGTCGAGCGCCTGCTCGACCTCGCGGATCCGCAACCGACGGTTCTGCTCGCGCCCGGCGCCGAGCGACTCCTCGAGGCCGCTCGCCCAGAGCGGGCCGATCACCTCGGTGCCGGGGATCCGGCGACCCGACTCGCCGACGAACGTGCGATCGCGCATCTCGGTCAACGCGGTCGCCAGGTAGGCGACGTGCGGGGCCTCGTCCTGGCGGATGTACGAGACGAGGCGGGCCGCATCACCGTCACCGGCGACCAGGTCCGCGTCCGCGAGCAGCTCCTCGGCCCAGGCGAACACGTGGTGCGCGGAGATCTCGATGAGGAGGATGCCGATCATGCGCCGGATCATCGCCTCGAGCGCCGGATCGACGTCGTCGAGCTGGCGCGCCGCGAGCATGCGCGCGCGGGCTTCCGCCGGGGTCGGCGCCGGGCCGCCGGACCCGATGCCCATCCGCTGGAGCATCTCCTCGGTCTGGTCCTCGGTCACGGGGTGCTCGAACGCGAGGTCGCGGACCGCGAACCACATGTGCCGGTGGCCCGCCTCCTCGTCCCAGCCCGCCTCGTCGCGCGCGTGCGCCTCGAACAACCCGCGGTCGAGGTGCTCGATCGCGGTTCCCGCGATGCTGTCGGCGAAGAACTGCTGGCGATCGGGCACCGCGGCGTGCCGGATCATCGCCCCGAAGCCCTCGACGGTGCCGATGCGGGTGAGGGCCATGACGACCGGCTCGCGCACCCCCTGCTCGAGGAGGTACCGCGACTGGGAGACCGTCGGGTACGACGCCGGCCAGCGCTCGAGCGGCACGTCGAGGAGCTCGGTGCCGAACTGCTCGGCGTGGCTGCGTTGCCAGTCGTCGATCGCGGGGGCCCGGAAGCGGGTGCGGGGCGAACGGTAGGTGCCGTCGGCGTCGAAGCCGCCGTGGCACCGGTAGCCCGCAAGGACGAGGGGCTCGGCGACCGGGTCGCCCTCGAGCAGCTCGGTCTCGGTCCACGTGGTCTGGAGGTTGCTCGCCACGGGTCGCTCCCAGGAGGTGGTGGCACCGGGCCGCGATGCCTGCGGTCATCCGTTCCCCGAACGGTATACTCCAGAGTATACCTATGCCGAGCCGCCTGGAACTGGCCCCGACCGAGCCCGTCGCGCCGACCGGTCCGCTACCCCGGGCCGAGCGCCACGCGGCCATCATCCGCGGGGCGGCGGTCGCGTTCGCCCGGCGGGGCTACGCCGCCACCTCCATGGAGCAGATCGCCGCGGCCTCGGGGATCACCAAGCTGATCGTCTACCGCCACTTCGCCTCCAAGGAGGAGCTCTACCGGGCGGTGCTCCAGCGGGTCTTCGATCGGCTGGCCGAGGAGTTCCTCACCGGGTACAGCCGGCGCCCCGAGGGCGGCGGCGTCGGGGCGCGCTCGATGCTCCGGGTCGCCCGTGAGAACCCGGCCGGGTTCGAGCTCCTCTGGCGGCATGCGGCCCGCGAGCCGGAGTTCGCCGAGTACGCGAGCGAGCTGCGCGACCACGCGGTCGACGCGTCGCGGGCGCTCCTCGAGCAGCGGGTCGACCCGACGCTGCGCGAGTGGGCGGCCCAGACCGTCGTGGGCTACCTCGTCGAGGCGACGCTCAACTGGCTCGCGTTCGGTGATCCGGCGCGCGACGAGGAGTTCATCGACCTGGCGACCGCCGCGGTGCGCGTCGCCATCGGCACCTGGTCGACCTGAGCCGCGTCCTGTTCGTCAGGCCGCGACGCGCGACTCGACCTCGGCCAGCTGCCCGGTGGTCATCACGGCCCGGAGCGACGCGATCGCGACCTCGAGCTGGTCGAGGCTCGGCTCGCGGGTCGTCATCTTCTGGAGCGTCAGGCCCGGCTTCATCGCGACGCGGACCCAGACCTTGTCCATGTGGCGGGCCGCGAAGCGGATCACCTCGTAGGCGATCCCGGCGATGACCGGGATCAGCACGACGCGCGAGAGCACCAGCACCGGCAACGCCGGGCGCCCGATCAGCGAGTACACGATGATCGCGATGACCAGGACCGTGAGCAGGAAGTTCGTCCCGCAGCGGACGTGCTGGGTGGTGAAGCGCTGCGCGGCCTCGGGCGTGAGCGGCGCGTCGTTCTCGTAGGCCGCGATCGCCTTGTGCTCGGCGCCGTGGTACTGGAACACCCGCTTGATGTCGGGCATGAGACCGACCGCGGCGAGGTAGCCGAGGAAGATCCCGAGCACGAGCACGCCCTCGAGGACGTGGAACAGGAACCCGTCGATGCCGAACACGGACGCCAGGCCGCGGGCACCGAGCGCCGGCAGGACCACGAAGAAGCCGGCGAAGAACACCAGCGCGATCGCCATGGTGACGCCCATGGCCCGGCTGCCGACCCGCTCCTCCTCCGGGACCTGCTGGTTCGCGGACCAGGAGAGGGCCTTCATCCCGAGCGCCATGGACTCGGCCAGGTTCATGACGCCGCGCACCAGCGGCACCTTGGCGTACTTCTGGGCCCAGTCGGGGGCCTCGTGGACCTCGACGTCGATGGCGCCCTCGGGCGTGCGCACCGCGACGGCCCAGGTGGACTCGCCGCGCATCATCACGCCTTCGACGACCGCCTGTCCCCCCATGTACCGCGGCTGGTCGGCCATGCGACGCTCCGGGCTACTTCTTCTTCCCGGACGCCTTGGAGTACCGGCGCTGGAAGCGCTCGACCCGACCCCCGGTGTCCACGAGCTTCTGCTTGCCCGTGTAGAAGGGGTGGCACTCGGAGCACAGCTCGACGCGGAGCTCCTTGGCGGTGGACCGGGTGACGAACTCGTTGCCGCACGAGCAGTGCACGCGGCTTTCGACGTATCCGGGGTGAATGTCGGTCTTCATGATCAGTCCAGTCTACGGAGTGCCGGCTGCAACGGGCCAGCGGGTCGGAAGATTCCCTGCCGCGCTCCGAGCGGCCCCGGGGATCGGCGGGTCGGCCGGGAGGCAACGGCACCGAGCGCCGCTGCCGCAGCTCACGGTGGCGCCGCTCGGCCTGCCGAGGCAGGGTTCGGGCCTCGACGCCGCCGGAGCGGATCTACACCCCGCCGGCCTTGGCGATCTCGGCGAGGAACTCGTCGTTGCTCGTCGTGGTCTTGAGCTTGTCGATCAGCAGCTCGAGGCCGGGGGCGCTCCCGCCGTCCGCGGCGAGCGCGTTGAGGACCCGGCGCAGCTTCCAGACCTGGTTCAGCTGGTTGCGCTCGAACAGCAGCTCCTCGTGGCGGGTCGAGCTCGCGTTGACGTCGATCGCCGGGTAGAGGCGGCGCTCGGCGAGTCGCCGGTCGAGGCGCAGCTCCATGTTCCCGGTGCCCTTGAACTCCTCGAAGATGACCTCGTCCATCCGGCTGCCGGTCTCGATCAGCGCGGTCGCGACGATCGTCAACGACCCGCCCTCCTCGATGTTGCGCGCCGCGCCGAAGAACTTCTTCGGCGGGTACAGCGCGGTGGAGTCGACGCCACCCGAGAGGATCCGGCCCGACGCCGGCGCGGACAGGTTGTAGGCCCGGGCCAGGCGCGTGATGCCGTCGAGGACGATCACGACGTCGCGCCCGAGCTCGACGAGCCGCTTGGCCCGCTCGATCGTGAGCTCCGCGACCTGGGTGTGCTCGTCCGAGGGCCGGTCGAAGGTGCTCGCGACGACGTCGCCGCGGAGCACGTGCCGGCGCATGTCCGTGACCTCTTCGGGCCGCTCGTCCACGAGCAGCACCATGAGGTGCACCTCGGGGTTGTTGCGCTCGATCGCGTAGACGATCTGCTTGAGGATGGTGGTCTTCCCGGCCTTCGGCGGCGACACGATGAGCCCTCGCTGGCCCTTGCCGATGGGCGCCAGCAGCTCGACGATCCGCCCGGTGAGCTGGCCCGGCTCCTCGCGCAGCTCGAGCCGGAGCCGCTCGTCCGGGAACAGCGGCGTGAGATCCTCGAAGCGGGCTCGCTCCCGCGCCTCGTCGGGGCTCACGTCGTTGATCTGGTCCACGCGCAGCAACGCGGGGTACTTCTCGTTGCTGGCCGGCGGGCGCGTCGCGCCCTTGACGTAGTCACCCTTGCGCAGCGCGAACCGCCGGACCTGCGACGCCGACACGTAGACGTCCTCGCGGCCCGGGAGGTACGCGCTCGTGCGCAGGAAGCCGTAGCCCTCGTCACGGAGGTCGAGCAGGCCCTCGACCTCGATCGGCTCGCCGCTGTACTCGCGCTCGCGCGGCTCACCGCCGCCCTCGGGGACGCGCTCGTTGCCCTGGCGGTCGCCCCGGTCCCGGCCGCGGCGCCGGCGCCGGCGCGACCCGGTGCGGTTGCCATCGCCGTAGGACGCGCGCTCGTCGTCCGAGTCGATCCGGGGCTCGGTGGTCGTCGATGCCGCGCCGTCCTCCGCCACGCCGGTCGCGGCCGGGGCGTCCGTCGACGGCGTCACCGCGCGACGCGCCGGGTTGGGCACGACCTCGGGCTCGGTGACCGACGACGAGAGCGTCTCCTCCTCGGCCGCGAGGGCGGCGAGCCCCGGGTCGGGTGCCTCGAGCTCTGAGGCCTTCTTGGAGCGCACGGCACGCTTCGGCTTCGCCTCGGCCGAGCCGTTGGCCGAGTCCTTCGGGGCGGCCTTCGCCCCGTTGCCGACCCGTCCCTGCCCGGCGGCGGCGGCGAGGATCGCGTCGACGAGATCGGCCTTGCGCAGGCGAGTGATCCCCTTGACGCCCATCGCGCCGGCGATCGCGTGGAGCTCCTCGCGATCCTTGCCGTCGAGCATCGACCGTTCGAGTTGCTGCTCGGAGGCCATCATCTGCTCCTTGGAATCGACCGGTTCGGTCGGCCTGAACCCTGCGGGCCGGGCGTCCGGTCGGACGATGCGTGCGGCGAGCGCCGGACGCGAATTTCGAACACAGCACCCGGGGTCGCGGAGCCATCCGGATCCGGGGGACCCCCCTGCAGGGGGTCGGGGCACGCACCCGCCGAGTGGGCGGTGGGCACCGACGAGCATCCTAGGCCATCGCGGCGCTTCCCCGGGCCAACCGCCCGCGGAGCCGCCCGGGGCGGCGGCCCGCGATCGACCGGCGGCCGCCGGTCAGAGGCCGAGCTTCTGCTCGATCCGGGTGATCCGACGGTCGAGGCCCCCGACGGTGTCGTGGAGCGCGGCGTCGTCGTCGCGGGTCGAGCGGTCCACTGCGGCGATCGCGGCCCGCAGGCTCGTCTCGAGCGCCTTGAGGTCGGTCTTGGCGCCGTCGCGGGTCGCGGCCACGGCGGTGTTGAGCCGGTCCTCGAGCGCGCTGAGGGCGGCGCTGGTCCGGGTCTCGAGCGCGGTGAGGTCCTGGCGGTTCTGCAGCTCGAAGCGGTCGAGGTCGCGCGACAGCGTCCGGTCGAGCCGGTTCACGTCCCGGCTGAGCCCACCGTTGACGAGGTCGACGTTGCGGTTCACGTTGTGCTGCACGCTGCCCAGGAACCGGTCGCCGCGCTCGATGATCCGGGGCAGGAAGTATGCGCCGGTCACGCCGAGCAGGATCGCGACGCACCCGAGGGCGGTCCCGATCGTGGCCCGCGACGCGGCCCGTCCGTCCGCGTAGGTCGCGATCCGCCGGCGCGCGAGGAGACCGGTCGCGATGCTCACGATGCCGACCGGGATCGCGGCGAAGAACCAGATGACGGTGACGCCGAGCACCACGCCGGCGATGCCGAGCACGAGCGCCACCAGCGGCAGCGACGCATGCGGCGCGGTCTCGGGATGCTCGTCGGCGGTGGAGCCCTCGTGGCGCGCGCCGTCGTCGTCTGCCGGCGGACGAGACGCGACGGGCTGCGCCAGGACGTGTGCCATGTGGACCGTTCCTCCCGGTCAAGCATCGGCGGCCCGGCGCCGGCGCTTGAGTGGGGGCCGGCCTAGCTCGTGAGCCGCCCCATGAGCTCGTGGGCCGGGACCGGCGTGAGGCCGGCGGTGGCCGACTCCGTGTAGGCGCGGCCCTGCACCTCGCGGCCCGAGTCGAAGAGGAGGTACGGAACCGGGTCCGACGTGTGGGTCCCGAGCCGCACCGGTGTCGCGTGATCGGGCATGAGGAGCACCCGGTGCTCCCCGAGCGCCGGGAGCGCTTCCATCAGCGGCCCGATGATGTCGCGGTCCCATGCCTCCAGCGCGCCGACCTTCTCGGCCGCGTCCTGCTGGTGGCCCGCCTCGTCCGTCGCCTCGACGTGGAGCAGGAAGAAGTCCCGATCGGCGAGCGACTCGAGGCACGCGTCGCGCTGCGCGGCATAGTCGTTGTCGAAGCCGGCGCTCGCGCCGGGGACGTCCAGGACCTCGATCGCGGCCAGCACGCCGAGCCCCCGCACCAGGTCGACGGCGGACGTGAGCCGGCCGTCGACGCCGAACCGCTCGGCGAACGGAGGAAGCGTCGGCTTGACGCCCTGCCCCCAGAGCCAGATCTGGGTCGCGACCGAGCCCACCCGGCTCGCCGCGTCGGCCACGATCGGGCGCGAGGCCTCCATGAGCGCGACGAGCTTCGCGGCGGCCGGCCCGGTCGGCAGCTGCGCGAGCTTCCCGGTCAGGTCGTGCGGCGGGACGCACTCGGCGTCGGCCCAGTCCCTCGGGGTCACGACCAGGTGGCGGTACTCGACCCCGGGATGGAAGCGCACGCCGTCGCGGCCGGCACCGAGCTCGGCGTCGAGGGCGGCGAGGATCGGGTGGCTCTGCTCGCTCGTCAGGTGGCCGGCGGCGAAGTCGACCATCGTGCCGTCGGCCCCGAGGGTGACGAGGTTGCACCGGTAGGCGACCTCGTCGGGAGCCAGCTCGACCCCCATCGCCGCGGCCTCGATCGGGGCGCGGCCGGTGTGGAACTCGAGCGGGTCGTAGCCCAGGATCGAGAGGTTCCCGACGTCGCTGCCCGGCGGCAGCCCGCCGGGGATCACGTCGGCGCGGCCCACCTCGCTGCGCCGGGCGAGCGCGGCGAGCGCGGGCAGCCGGGCCGCCTCGAGCGGGGTCCGCCCGTCGAGCTCGTCGACCGGCTCGTCGGCGCAGCCGTCCGGGACCAGGACCACGTACTTCATCCGGTGCAGCGTACGCGACCGGGCTTTGCGCGCCGACCTCGATACGGTCGCGGGATGCGACCCCGGTTCGCCGCCCCGATCGTCGCCGTCGCGGTGCTCGGGCTGGTGGCGGCCGGCTGCTCCTCGCACGACGACGCGAGCTCTTCGACGACGACGACACGGGCGACGTCATCGTCAACGGGCGCGACGACCACGACAACGGGCGCGACCGACCTCGCCGCGGTGAACATCAAGCTCACGAAGCTGGCCGAGCTGCAACGGCCGACCGCGATGGCCATCCGGTCCGGCGACCCGGCGATGTACGTCGTCGAGAAGGTCGGGCGGATCCGCGCGCTCCGCAACGGCGTGCTCGATCCGAAGCCGGTGCTCGACCTCACGTCGATGGTGGGCAGCTCGTCGAACGAGCAGGGACTGCTCGGCCTGGCGTTCTCGCCCGACGGCTCGAAGCTCTACGTCGACTACACCAACCGCGACGGCGACACGCGCGTCGACGAGTACGCCGTCGGTGCGGACGGGGCCGTGGACACCGCGAGCCGCCGGCAGGTCCTCGCCCAGGACCAGCCCGAGGTGAACCACAACGGCGGGGAGGTCGCGTTCGGTCCGGACGGGATGCTCTACATCGGCCTGGGTGACGGCGGCGCGGCGGGCGACCAGGGCCCGGGACATGTTCCGGGGGGCAATGCCCAGTCGCTCGGCACGTGGCTGGGGAAGATCCTCCGCATCGACCCGACGCCGAGCTCGGGCAAGGCGTACACGGTGCCGGCCGACAACCCGTTCGTGGGCACCGCGGGCGCGCGCCCCGAGATCTGGGCCTACGGGCTGCGCAACCCGTGGCGCTTCTCCTGGGACACCGCGACCGGCGACCTCTGGATCGGCGACGTCGGACAGGACGCGTGGGAGGAGGTCGACCTCGCGACGAAGGCATCGGGCGCCGGTCGCGGGGTCAACTACGGGTGGAACGTGTGGGAGGGGACGCACCGCTATCGAGACGGCGACGCCCCGGGTGCGGTCATGCCGGTGTTCGACTACTCGCACGACGGCGGCAACTGCTCGGTGACCGGTGGGTTCGTGTACCGCGGGACGAAGATCCCGGCGCTGCGGGGCGGCTACCTGTTCGCCGACTACTGCGGTGGGACGCTGCGCACCCTGGCCGCGCAGGACGGCAAGGTCGTGCAGGACCGGGTGCTGCCCGTGCGCGCCGCCGGCATCAACAGCTTCGGCCGGGACGCGTCGGGCGAGCTGTACGCGGTGACGGACGGCGGTGACGTCTACCGGGTCGACCCGGCCTGACGCGGCTCGAGCCGCGTCCGGCGCGCACGCTCAGCGCTCGCTGCGGCTCACGATGACGCCCGCGATGCGCCGCGTGACCGACTGGGGGATCGCCGCCGTGAACGCCGCGGTCGCGGCGTTGAGCGGTCCCGGTACGCACACCGCGCGACCTCTGTCGTAGGCGCGCATCGTGTGCTCCACGACCGTCGACGAGTCCTGCCACAGGAAATCGGGGACCTCGCTCGAATCGAACCCGGCCCGGACCTGGAACTCGGTACGGGTGAACCCGGGCGCGAGCACCATGCACTTCACGCCCGTGCCCTTCAGCTCCTCGTGCACCGCCTGGGTGAAGCTCATGACGAACGCCTTCGTCGCCCCGTACACCGCGTTGCCGGGCGTCGGCTGGTAGCCCGCGAGAGACGCGACGTTGATGACCCCACCACGACCGCGGGCGACCAGGCCGTCGAGCGCCGCGTGGGTGAGCCGTACGAGCGCGAGCACGTTGAGCTGGATCTCCTGCTCCTCGCGGGCGATCGGCAGGCTCGCGAACCGGCCCGAGGTGCCGAATCCCGCGTTGTTCACGAGCAGCTCGATCGGACGTGCCGCATCACCGACGCGCGTCTCGACCTCGAGGAGCGAGCCCGGATCCGAGAGGTCCGCGGGCAGCACCTCGGCCTGCGCGCCGTAGGCATCGCGCAGCTCGTCCGCGAGCGTCTCGAGCCGCGCGGCGTCCCGCGCGACGACCACGAGGTCGTACCCGCGGTCGGCGAGCGCCAGCGCGAACGCGCGCCCGATCCCCGTGGAGGCGCCGGTCACGACCGCGACCGGACGGGTGCTCGTCATCACCCGCGCAGTGCTAGTGGAGACCGAGCTCGACGGCAACTGCGTCGAGCCGTGGCGCCACCGGGTCACCCAGCTGCACCTCGTCGATCGCGCGCTGCGGGTCCTTCAGGCCGTGGCCCGTGACCGTGCACACGACGCGCTCCCCCGCCTCGACCAGGCCCTCGTCGACCGCCTTGCGGAGACCGGCGACGGATGCCGCGGACGCCGGCTCGACGAACACCCCCTCGTTCGCGGCGAGCTCCCGGTAGGCCGCGAGGATCTCGATGTCGCTGACCGCGCCGATCGCGCCGCCGGACTCGTCGCGCGCCGCGATCGCGCTGTCCCAGCTCGCCGGGTTGCCGATGCGGATCGCGGTCGCGATCGTCTCGGGGTGCAGCACCGGCTCGCCCCGCACCAGCGGGGCTGCGCCCTGCGCCTGCCAGCCGAGCATGCGCGGGGCGCGCCCGCAGCGGCCGAGCCGCTCGTACTCCAGGTAGCCCCGCCAGTACGCGGTGATGTTCCCCGCGTTGCCGACCGGGATGCAGTGCACGTCGGGGGCGTCGCCGAGCGCGTCCACGATCTCGAACGCCGCGGTCTTCTGCCCCTCGATGCGGAACGGGTTGATCGAGTTCACGACCGTGACCTCGCCGAGCCGGCCGAGCTCGCGCACGACGTCGAGCGCCTCGTCGAAGTTCCCCTGCACCGGCACCACGCGCGCCCCGTGGATCAGCGCCTGCGCGAGCTTGCCGAGCGCGATCTGGCCCTGCGGGATGACCACGCCGCAGGTGAGCCCCGCACGGGCCGCGTACGCGGCGGCGGACGCCGACGTGTTCCCCGTCGACGCGCACACGACCACCTTGGCGCCCGCCTCCACGGCCTTGGTGATGGCCATCGTCATGCCGCGGTCCTTGAACGATCCGGTCGGGTTCGCGCCCTCGACCTTGAGCCAGGCGTCGATGCCGAGCTCGTCCGAGAGCCGGTCCGCGTGCACGAGCGGGGTGCCACCCTCCAGCAGGGTGATCACCGGAGTCGACTCGGTCACCGGCAGGTGCTCCCGGTAGGCCTCGATCAGCCCCGGCCACGCTCCCTTGGCCAAGCTCATCTCTTCCGCTCTCGGCCCTGCGGGCCGGGGCGCTCGGCCCCCGCTCCACTCCCCACCCGGCCGAAGCCGCGGTACACCGACGCTGCGCTCATCCGGGTTCGTCCCCCATGACCCGCAGCACCGAGCCGACCCGGTGCACGGACTTCACGTCCCGCAGCGCGTGGACGGTGCGGCGCAGGTCGGCCTCCCGGGCGCGGTGGGTGATGAAGATGATGCGGGCGTCGTCGCCGATCCCCATCTGCTGCATCGACTTGATCGACACGTCGTGCTCGCCGAACTGCGTCGCGATCTCCGCGAGGACGCCGGGCTGATCGGCGACCTCGAGCTGCAGGTAGAACTGGCTCTCGACCTCGTCGATGGGCCGCACCGGCTTGCGCGCCAGCGCGCCGATCGTGGCGCCACGGCGCCCGGACACGAGGTTCTTCGAGGCGTCGATGAGATCGCCGAGGACCGCGCTCGCCGTCGGCGCTCCACCCGCGCCGCGTCCGTAGAACATCAGCTCACCGACCGCGTCGGCCTCGATGAAGACCGCGTTGAACGACTCCCGCACCGACGCGAGCGGATGGGACGCGGGGATCATCGTGGGGTGGACGCGCACGGCGACGCCGTGGACATCCTCCTCCGCGACCGCGAGGAGCTTGACCACGTAGCCGAGCTCGCGCGCCGAGGCCATGTCCGCGTCGGTGAGCTCGCTGATGCCCTCGCGGTAGACGTCGCCCGCGACGACCCGAGCGCCGAACGCGATCGTCGCGATGATCGCCGCCTTGGCCGCTGCGTCGAAGCCCTCGACGTCCGCGGTCGGGTCGCGCTCGGCGAACCCGAGGGTCTGTGCCTCGGCGAGCGCGTCGGTGAACGACGCACCCTCCTCGGCCATCCGGGTGAGGATGTAGTTGGTGGTCCCGTTGACGATCCCCATGACCCGGGTGATCCGATCGCCCGCGAGCGACTCGCGCAGCGGGCGCATGAGGGGCACCCCACCCGCGACCGAGGCCTCGAACAACAGGTCGACCCCGGAGGTCTCGGCGGTCTCGAAGAGCTCCTTGCCGAAGTTCGCGAGCAGCTCCTTGTTCGCGGTCACGACGGACTTGCCGCTCGTGAGCGCGTGGACGATCAGCTCGCGCGCCGGCTCGATGCCGCCGATCACCTCGACGACGACGTCGACGTCCGCGTCGCCGACGACCGCGTTCGCATCGTTGGTGAAGACCGACGCCGGAAGGGCGACGTCACGCTCGCGCGACAGGTTCCGGACCGCGACCCGCGTCACCTGCAGCCGGATCCCGGTGCGTGCCTCGATCGCGTCGCTGTTCTCCGTGATCAGGCGGACGAGCGCCGATCCGACGTGCCCGCATCCGAGCAGCCCGACCCGTACGACGTCTTCAGGCATCCTCACCCCAATCCTCTCCCGGCTCAGTCTGACGCGCCCGACCGGGGCGCGGTGCCCCGATCACGGCTGGTCGAGCCGCACGAGGTCATCGGCGGTTTCGCGGCGGATCACGAGTCTGGGCTTCCCGGCCCGTACGAAGACCACCGCCGGCCGCGCCACCTTGTTGTAGTTGCTGGCCATCGAGTACCCGTAGGCCCCGGTCACGGGGGTCACCAGCAGGTCGCCGACCGCGACCGACTCGGGCAGGTGGGCGTCGGTCACGATCACGTCACCCTGCTCGCAGTGCTTCCCCGCGATCGAGGCGACGAGCGGGCGGGGTGCGTCGATGAGCGCCGGGAGGTACGCCTCGTACCCCGCGCCGTACAGCACCGGGCGGGGGTTGTCGCTCATCCCGCCGTCGACGGCGACGTAGGTCGCGACGTCGCGGATCTCCTTGATGGTGCCCACCCGGTAGACGGTGATGCCCGCCGCACCCGCGATCGCCCGGCCCGGCTCGACCATGACGGTGCGATCCCCGACCGCCTCGTGGAGCACCTTGGCGTAGTCGGCGACCTCGAGCACCGGGTCCTCCGTCAGGTACCGCACGCCGAGCCCACCGCCGAGGTTGAGCACCGGCACCTCCGCGCCGGTCTCGCGCTCGCATGCGTCGGCGAACGCGACCACGACAGCCGCGGCGCGCGCGCACGAGTCGAGGCGGAAGACCTGCGACCCGATGTGACAGTGGATCCCGCCGAAGCGCAACCCCGGTGCCTCGACCACACGGCGGACCGCCGCGAGTGCATCGCCCTTGGTCACCGAGAACCCGAACTTCGAGCGGTCGGTCCCGGTCTCGATGTACTCGTGGGTGTGCGCCTCGACGCCGGGCGTCACCCGCACGAACACGTCACCGCGGAAGTTGGTCCACTCGAGCCGGTCGAGCTCCGCGAACGAGTCCGCGACCACGACGCCCACGCCCGCATCGCGCGCCGCCGTGAGCTCGACATCGCTCTTGTTGTTGCCGTGGAAGACCAGCCGATCGGCGGGGAAGCCCGCTCGAAGCGCGACGTGCAGCTCGCCCCCGGTCGCCACGTCCAGCTTCAGGCCCTCCTCCGCGACCAGCCGCGCCATCGCAACGCAGAGGAAGGCTTTGCCCGCGTACGCGACGTTGCCGGCACCGAAGCTCGCAGCGAACTCGCGGCACCGGGCCCGGAGATGGTCCTCGTCGTAGACGAACAACGGGGTCCCGAACTCGCCGGTCAGCGCGTCGAGGTCCACGTCCAGCAGCGCCGGCGGGACGAGCGACCGGTCGAACGGCGCGGCCGGGTCGGTCATGCGGGCTCGCCCGGGTCGTCGTTCGCCTCGTCTCCGGCCTCGCCGTCGGGATCGATCCGCTCCATCACGTCGGGCGCGCTGACCCCGAGGATGCCGAGCGCGTCCGAGAGCCCGATCCGGCACGCCTCGTTGAGCCAGAGCCGGGCCTGGGTCAGCGCGGCGTCGTCGGTGATCACCCGGCAGTCCCGGTAGAAGCCGTGGAACCGGGACGCGAACTCGCGCACCCAGGTGGCCACGCGGTGCGGAGCGCGCATGACGGCGGCACGCTCCAGGACCTCGGGGTACTCGGCCAGGGAGCGCAGTAGGTCGAGCTCGCGCTCGTGCACGAGCAGTGAGAGATCCGTCGCCTCGAGCGGGCCGCGCCCGATGCCGCGCTCCGCCGCGCGGCGCGCGATCGACGAGACGCGCGCGTGCGCGTACTGCACGTAGTAGACGGGGTTCTCCATCGACTGCGCGGTGACGATGTCCAGGTCGAACGTCTGCGTCGTGTCGATGCTCTGCAGCAGGAACGTCAGCCGCGCGACGTCCGGGTCGACCTCGTCGAGGATGTCCGAGAGCGTGATGATGGTGCCGGTCCGCTTCGAGAGGCGGACCGTCTCGCCGTCGCGCACGAGCGTGACGAACTGACCGAGGATGATCTCGGGCTCGGGCTCCTCCGCGGTGCCGACCCCGAGCGCGCGCATCCCCGCCTGCACGGACTTCACCTGCCCGTGGTGGTCGGCGCCCCAGATGTCGATCAGGTGCTCCCAGCCGCGGTCGATCTTGTCCTGGTGGTACGCGAGGTCGTTGCAGAGGTAGGTCGTGGCGCCGTCCGACTTGACGAGCACGCGGTCGCGCTGGTCGCCGAGGTCCTCGGCCCGCAGCCACGTCGCGCCGTCGCGGTCGTAGGTCAGCCCGGCGGTCTCCAGCCGTTCGAGCACGCGCCCGACCTTGCCCGACTCGTGGAGCGTCCGCTCCGAGAACCAGGTGTCGAAGTGCACGCCGATCCGCCCGAGGTCCTCCTTGAGCTGCTCGACGACCACGTGGAGCCCCCACTCCCGGGCCTCCTCCTCCGTGACGGCGTCGCCTCGCTCGGCCCGCAGCCGGGCTCCCATCTCCACGAGGTAGGCGCCCTGGTACCCGTCCTCGGGGAGCTTGGTGCCGGCGTATCGGGCGAGGAGCGACGCACCGAACGTCGCGAGCTGGTTGCCCGCGTCGTTCAGGTAGTACTCACGATGGACCACCGCACCCTGGGCCGCGAGGAGGTTGGCGATCGCGTCGCCGACCGCCACCCAGCGCCCACCGCCCGCGTGGAGCGGGCCCGTCGGGTTGACCGAGACGAACTCGAGGTTGACCCGCTGCCCGGCGTAGGTGTCGCCCCGCCCGTAGCCGCGGTCCTCGGTGGCCACCGCGGTGAGAACCTGGTGCAACCACGTCGGTGAGAGGAAGAAGTTGAGGAAGCCCGGTCCCGCGACCTCGATCCGCTGCAGGTCCCGGGGCGGCGCGAGCTCGATCTCCCGGGCGATGCGCGCCGCGATCTCGGTGCCCTTCTCGCCGACCTGCTTCTGGAGCCCGAGGGCGGCACTCGACTGGAAGTCCCCGTGCTCGCGGTTGGCCGCCGGCACGACCTCGAGCTTCTTGGGCTCGGGCAGGCCGGCCGCGGCAAGGGCGGCGCGCAACGAGGCGAGCAGGTCGTCGGCGATCATCGGCCACCGGAAGGCGCTAGTGGCAACACGCGCAACACCGGTCCGCCCGCGGGGTTTGTGAGTGGACGATTCGGGACAACGTGCAGATCCCTGGAGGCGGACGGGGGTGGAGAGGAGCGTCACGTTGCGTGGTCTTCAAGCACGCAGCCGCGCGTCAGCATCGCACACCGCCCCGGGGCCTCCCGGCTCATTCGGCGGCGGGTCGACGCGAGCACGCTCTGTGGCCACTAATGTGCGGATCCGGGCGGTTCCGCCGGGATTCTGGACATATGGGGCAGTGCGACATGGTCGACGCATGTCGGTCGAGAGAGGAAGTACGTGAGGCGATCTGGAGGTCTCGGGCGCGGCCTGTCGGATCTCCTTCCCGACGCGAAAGATCCGGAACCCCATCCAGTCGAGCACCACTTCCCGCCGATACCCGGGATCGGTACCGACGAGGGAGCGCCGGGGTCCGCGGGGCAGGCCGAGACCACGGACGGGGTCGAAGCAACGGACGACGGAACGACCGGAGTGGGAACCGTGCGCAACGAGGAGACCGACGTGGCGGACCTGGGGGCTGAGCTGGTGGCCGAGCTGGCCTCCGACCAGTCCGGTCTGGCCATCATCTACCGCGCCCTCGACGGGCTGGTCGCGCAGTACGAGCTGCACGACGCCGCGATCGTGATCGACGAGTCGGGCCTCGGCCGGCAGGTCTTCCGCGCCGCGCGCAAGCCTCTCGACGACCCGGGCGGCGAGGCGCTGCTCGACGCGGAGCCGGGCCTCTACACCGACCCCCCGCTCGAGGCCGCGGTCGTGGACGCCTCGCTGCTCAGCAGTCTCTGCGTCGTCGCCCTGCGCATGGAGGTGCTGCGGTACGACTCGTGGCACGACCCGCTGACCGGGCTGTTCGACCGCCGGAGCTTCGATCGCCTGCTCGACATGTCCGTGGCCCGCAGCCTCCGCTACCACTGGCCGTTCACGCTGGTGGTCATCGACCTCGACGGGCTCAAGGAGATCAACGACAACGAGGGTCACGCCGCGGGTGACGCCGCCCTGCAGGCGCTGAGCGAGCGCTTCCGCCGGGTCCTGCGCTTCGGTGACAACGCGGCCCGGATCGGCGGCGACGAGTTCGCGGTGATCCTGCCGAACACCGATCCCGATGACGTCCCGATGCTGCTCGAGCGCATCGGCTCGTCACAGCTCGGCGACCGCCCGTGCCCCGCGTTCTCGTACGGCGTCGCGCAGTGCCCTGCCGAGGCCGACGACACCACGAGCCTGTTCAAGCTGGCCGACTCCCGGCTCTACGAAGCGAAGAAGGCGCGCCCGTGAACGTCGACGATCTGGAGCTCGAGCTCCGCAAGCTCCCCGGGGTGCGGTCCGCCGGCTTCACCGAGCGCGACGACGTGCTGCTGATCCAGCTCCAGGTCAGTGGCGACACACCGCCGCCCAACCTGCCGCTGCAGGCGACGCGGATCGCGTACCGGCACTCCGAGAAGCCGGTGGCGCTCGAGGTCGTGCGCTGGCGCGTGTCGGCGCTCCCGCGCCACGTCGCCGCGGGCGGCTCGCCGCTCCAGACCGGGCTCGGGACGCTGGCGGGGATCGATCCTCTGCCCGAGGAGCTCGCCGACGGCGCGCCGATCGAGGGCGAGCCCGTCGTCATCGACGGCACCACCGAGACCGCGGTGGCGGTCGCACCGGTGCCGGAGACCCGCGCCCCGCGCGAGCAGCGCGTGCGCCTGCTCGCGGTCCTGACCTTCCCGGACACCGACGAGCTCGAGGTCCATCTCACGTTCGAGGGCCGTCGGATCATCGGCCGGGCGGTCGCGAGCAACGGGATCCTCGGCGTGGTCGAGGCGATGGTCGACGGGCTGCGGGTGTTCGTCCCGCGGCTCGAGTTCGCGCCGTCGTGGGCGCGGGTGCTGAACGACGACGGCAAGGACGCGCACGTCGTCGCCTGCGAGCTGGTCGCGCCCGACGACTCGCGACGCCTCGGCATCGCGGCCGGTGCGAGTGCCATCGAGGCCGCCGCCCGGGCGACCCTGCACGCGCTCAACCGGTCGATCTCCAAGCACCTCGTCGAGGAGCGCGAGAGCGACGACGCCTGAGCGCAACCGCTCGGGCCGCCGGCCGCGGCCTCCACTACGCTGAACCCTCGCCGTCGAGCGGTCTCGTCGGTCCCGCCCTCGTAGCTCAGCGGATAGAGCATCGGCCTCCGGAGCCGTGTGCGCAGGTTCGAGTCCTGCCGAGGGCGCCACTGCCACCGACTCGTTTCGGGGCGCCTCACCGTCGTCATGGCGACGGGTACGCGCCCCGAAACCGGTCGCTGGCCGATGGCATGTTCGACGACGTCCGTGTCCCGGTCCGCACCGAGGCGGTTGACCTCCTGGGGCTGGTCGAGGAACGCTGAGCGCGTGACCGTCGACGACGAGCTCGCGCGCGCCCGGTCCGGCCTGGTCCGGTCGACGCCCCAGGACGCCGTCGCCGCGCTCGAGACCGGCGCGCTGCTCGTCGACATCCGGCCCGTGCACCAGCGCGCCGCCGACGGCGAGATCCCCGGTGCACTGGTCATCGACCGCAACGTGCTCGAGTGGCGGCTCGACCCCGAGAGCCCGGACCGCGTCGCGGAGGTCACAGGTCCCGAGCAGATGGTGATCGTGTTCTGCGACGAGGGCTACGCGTCCAGCCTCGCGGCGGCGAGCCTCCAGGCCGTCGGCCTCCCGCACGCCACCGACCTCGACGGCGGCTACCAGGCCTGGCGCGCCGCGGGCCTCCCCACCGCGCCGTCGCCGGAGCACTGAGGCTGCTCCCGCCCACTGCGGCGGGCCGAGCAGGACGAGCTCGGGCGGGACCGGAGGGTTTGCCGGTGTGATTCGATGGGGAAGCGCGGACACCACTTCGAGGAGCGCACCATGAGCGAGCTGCACCCCCTCCCCATCGGCGCCGAACGGGTCACAACCGCGGAGGAGATCGTCATCTCTTCGCCGTTCGACGGCGCCGAGCTCGGCCGGGTCCCGAAGGCCGGACCGAACGAGGTCGACACCGCGGTGCGCGCCGCTCGCGAGGCGCTCGCAGACCCGATGCCGGCCTGGCAGCGGGCGGAGATCCTCGACACCGCGTCCCGCCGCATCGCCGACCGCCAGGAAGAGCTCGCGCGGAGCATCGCCAGCGAGGCCGCGAAGCCGATCAAGACCGCGCGCATCGAGGCCGCGCGCGCGGCCGGCACGTTCGCGTTCGCGGCCGTCGAAGCGCGCACGCTCACCGGCGAGATGATCGCGATGGACGCGAACGTCGCCGGCATCGACAAGCTCGGCTTCACCCTGCGGGTCCCGATCGGCGTCGTCGGCGCGATCAGCCCGTTCAACTTCCCGCTGAACCTCGTGAGCCACAAGCTCGCGCCCGCGATTGCCGCCGGCTGCCCGGTGGTGCTCAAGCCCGCGTCGCAGACCCCACTCACCGCGCTGCTGCTGGCCGAGATCCTGCTCGACGAGAGCGGGCTCCCCGCCGGATGGCTCAACGTCGTGACGGGCGGTGGCGGGAGCGTCGGGAACGCGCTCGTGGAGCACCCCGACGTCGCGATGATCACCTTCACCGGGTCGCCGGAGGTCGGGTGGGGCATCAAGGGCCGGGCCCCGCGCAAGAAGGTCGGGCTCGAGCTCGGCAACAACGCGCCGGTGATCGTGGAGCCCGACGCGGACCTCGAGCTCGCGGCGACGAAGATCGTCGCCGGCGGCTACTCGTACTCGGGCCAGACCTGCATCGCGGTGCAGCGCGTCTACGCCCATCACGCGATTCGTGACGCGCTGGTCGAGCGGGTGGTGCCGAAGGTGGAGGCACTCGTCGTCGGCGACCCGCTCGGGGACGCCACCGACGTCTCCGCGCTGATCACGCCGTCGGAGCGCGACCGGATCTCGGCCTGGATCGAGGAGGCCGTCGGCAGCGGGGCCAAGGTCGCGACCGGCGGCGAGGTGCGCGACGACGTCCTCACCCCGACGGTCCTGGTGAACGTCACCCCGGACATGAAGGTGTGCTCGCAGGAGGTCTTCGGACCGCTGGTCGGGGTCCAGGGCTACGACACGATGGACGAGGCGCTCGCGCTGGCGAACGACAGCCGCTACGGGCTCCAGGCCGCGGTCTTCACCCAGGATCTCAAGACCGCGCTTCGCGCTGCGCAGTCGCTCGACTTCGGCGGTGTGACCGTCAACGAGATGCCGACCTTCCGGACCGATCAGATGCCGTACGGCGGGGTCAAGGACAGCGGCAACACCAAGGAGGGCCCGCACTACTCGGTGCGCGAGATGACCGAGGAGCGTCTGGTCGTCATCCAGCTCTGACGGATGCCGGGCGGGCGCGGCGCACCCGGTCGATCACCAGACCCACCACTAGCCTGCGGACGACGCCGACCTCGGGGGAGCGCATGGGCCAGCTGGACGGGAAGGTCGCGTTGGTCACCGGCGCGGCGTCGGGCATCGGAAGGGCGACCGCGAGGCGGCTGACCGACGAGGGCGCCCGGCTCTGCTGCGTCGACATCGACCCTCGGGGCCAGGCCGTCGCGGACGCGGTCGACGGCGTGTTCGTGCGCGCCGACGCCGGGGACTCGACCGACGTCGACCAGGCGTTCCAGGCCTGCGAGCTCGAGCTCGGCCGGGTCGACATCGCGTACCTCAACGCCGGCATCGCGATCGGCGTCTCGGACCTGACCACCCTCTCCGACGACCTCTACACGCGGATCATGCGGGTGAACGTCGACGGCGTGGTCTTCGGGACCCGTGCCGCGACGCGAGCGATGCAGCGCACCGGGGGCGGCGCGATCGTGGCGACGAGCTCGCTGGCCGGCCTCATCCCGTTCCCGCCCGACCCGGTCTACGACCTGACCAAGCACGCGGTCGTCGGGTTCATCCGCAGTGCCGCACCGGCGCTCGCCGCGCTCGGCATCACCGCGAACACCGTGAACCCGGGGATGACGGACACGAACATCCTCAGCCCGGACGCGAAGCAGTTCTTCAAGGAGGCCGACTTCCCCCTGATGGCCGCCGAGGACATCGCCGAGGCCGTCTTCACGATCGTGACCACCGGGCGCACCGGTGAGTGCTGGGTCTGCCAGCCCGGCCGCGATCCGGAGCCGTACCGCTTCCACGACGTGCCCGGGCCCCGCACCGGCAGCGCGAAGGGGCGACGCCCGCCGCAGGTCGACGACTGGACCACCTGAACCCGGAGCACTGGCGGGGGCACCCGGTACGCTGGACGCCGTGACCAACCCCGACCCGAACCCCGTCGTGCCGGAAGTGGTGCCCGAAGTCGTCGCGCCCGACGCCACCGGCGCCGAAGGTGACGCCGCGGCGGCCGACCCCGCCGCCGGCGAGCAGGTCACCCGACCGACGAAGCTCATCCGGATCGCGTCGATGGTGCGCGGGATGCTCGACGAGGTGCGCCGTGCACCACTCGACGACGCGGGCCGGCGCGCGCTGCGCGAGATCCACGAGAAGTCGCTCAGCGAGCTGGAGGGCGTGCTCTCTCCGGAGCTGCAGCAGGAGCTCGAGGAGGTCGTGCTCCCGTTCACCTCGGAGACGCCGAGCGAGTCGGAGCTGCGCATCGCCCAGGCCCAGCTGGTGGGTTGGCTCGAGGGTCTCTTCCACGGCATCCAGGCCACCCTCTTCACCCAGCAGGCGATGGCCCAGCAGCAGCTGAGCGAGATCGGCCAACGACGCGCGCTCGAGACCGGGGGCGCCGGCGACCGGCTCCCCGGCGCGTACCTCTGAGCCCGAGCCGATGACCGCCGCGGCCGCGCCCCTCGACGCACCCTGGTCCCCGGACTCGTGGCGGACCCGACCGGTCGCGCAACAGCCCGAGTGGCCCTCCGACGGTTCGCTCGAGTCCGTCCTCGACGAGCTGGGCGCGCTCCCACCGCTGGTGTTCGCGGGCGAGGCGCGCTCGCTGACGTCCTCGCTCGCGCTCGTCGCCGAGGGCAAGGCGTTCCTGCTGCAGGCCGGTGACTGCGCCGAGTCGTTCAGCGCGTTCTCGGCCGACGGCATCCGGGACAAGCTCAAGATCATCCTGCAGATGTCGGTCGTCCTCACCTACGGCGCGGGCGTGCCGACCGTGAAGGTCGGCCGGATCGCAGGGCAGTTCGCGAAGCCACGCTCGTCGACGCTCGAGCGGCGCGACGACCGGGAGCTCCCGAGCTTCCGGGGCGACATGGTCAACGACCTGTCGTTCGAATCGGCCGCGCGACGTCCCGACCCCCGACGGCTGCTGCGGGGCTACCACCAGTCGGCGTCGACGCTGAACCTGCTGCGGGCGTTCACGAAGGGCGGCTTCGCCGACCTCACGCGGGTCCACGCGTGGAACCAGGAGTTCGTGACCGCGAGCCCCGAGGGACGCCGCTACGAGGCCGTCGCGGCCGAGATCGAGCGCGCGCTGCGCTTCATGGAAGCGTGCGGCATCGACCTCGACAAGGAGCTCGCGCTCCACCAGGTGGACTGCTACACGTCCCACGAGGCCCTCCTGCTCGGCTACGAGGAGGCGCTGACCCGGGAGGACAGCCTGGCCGGCGGGTGGTACGACTGCTCCGCCCACCTGCTCTGGATCGGTGACCGCACCCGCCAGCTCGACGGCGCTCACGTGGAGTTCCTGTCGGGCGTGCGGAACCCGATCGGGGTGAAGGTCGGCCCGTCGACCGAGCCCGCCGACGTCGTCGGCCTGTGCGAGCGGCTGAACCCCGACCGCATCCCGGGGCGGCTCACGTTCATCAGCCGCATGGGCAAGGACCACGTGGCCAAGCACCTGCCGCCGCTGCTGCGGGCGACGACGGACCACGGGCACCCGGTCGTCTGGGCCTGTGACCCGATGCACGGGAACACCTTCAGCCATGCGAGCGGTTACAAGACGAGGCACTTCGACGACGTGATGGCCGAGCTGCAGCGGTTCTTCACCGCCTGCCGCAGCGCGGGTGTGTGGCCCGGCGGCGTGCACGTGGAGCTCACCGGCGAGAACGTCACCGAGTGCCTGGGCGGGACCGAGGAGGTCCTGGGCACGCACCTCGAGCAGCGGTACGAGACGATGTGCGATCCGCGGCTCAACGCCCGGCAGTCGCTCGATCTCGCGTTCCAGACCGCCGAGCTCCTCCGCCGGTAGCCGCCCGAGCGTTCGCCCTACGGAAAGGGGGCCAGCCCCGATGGCCCTGACCGACAAGTTCGAAGACCTCGGCCCCAACTCGGGTCTGGTCGAAGAGATGTACCGGCAGTTCCTCGAGAACCCCGGCTCCGTCTCCGCCTCGTGGCGCGACTTCTTCGCGGACTACGCCCCGCGCGGCATCGCGATCGCGCCCGTGGCACCCGCGCCCGTGACCCCGGCGACTCCGGCCGCGCCTGCGCCTGCACCGGCAGCGCCGAAACCCGCGCCGGCACGGGCCGACGGCACCACCGCGCCGGTGATCGACGGCGAGGTCCCGGCCCCGTTGCGCGGCGCGGCGGCCCGGACCGTGCAGAACATGGAGGCCAGCCTGCAGGTCCCGACCGCGACGTCGGTGCGGACCGTCGCGGCCAAGCTGCTCGAGGTCAACCGCCAGATCCTGAACAACCACCTCAACCGCGTCGGGCGGGGCAAGGTCAGCTTCACCCACCTCATCGCGTACGCGATCACCAAGGCCGTGGCCCGGATGCCGGTCATGAACTCCGGGTTCGGCCTCGCCGACGGCAAGCCCGTCGTCGTCCACCACGACCACCTGAACCTCGGCATCGCGGTCGACACCGAGCGCCCCGACGGTG
>DASXYP010000137.1:0-14090 GCA_036502405.1 Acidimicrobiia bacterium | reverse complement strand
GATCTCTGCCGGCCGACCACCCGACCCAGACCGGACGACGACCGGCAGCGGTCCTCCCACGATCTCTGCCGGCCGACCACCCGACCCAGACCGGACGACGACCGGCAGCGGCCGGCCGTAGAGTCCGGTGATGGTGCGGGTCGTGGTGGGAGTGCTGCTCGTCCTGGTCGGCGCGGTGTGGTTCGGGCAGGGCGTCGGCGTGATCGGTGGATCGTTCATGACCGGCGACATCCTGTGGTTGGTGATCGGTGCGCCGATGGTCTTCGTCGGCGCGTTGCTCGTGCGCGCCGGCAGCCGGGCCCGGCAGGTCCGCGACCGGGGCTGATCAGCGCTCGAGGTGGCCGAGCATCGCGGCGTACAGGTCGCCCTTCAACGTCGACACGATCGACCGCTCCTTGCCGACCCGTGCCTCGGCGAGCCCCGACGCGGTGCCGACCAGGTCGTCCGGAGCCGCGACCGCGTCCACGATGCCGGCCGCGAGTGACGACGGGCCGTCGTAGCGACGGCCGCTGAGCACCGCCTCGGCCGCAGTCGGGCGCGAGAGCTTGCCGGTGACGAGCCCGAGCTGGAACGGGTTGAAGCGCATGCCGAGATCGATCTCGGGCAGGCAGAACCACCCCCGCTGCTCGTTCTGCACCCGTTGGTCGTGCGCGAGCGCGAGCAGGGCGCCGATCCCGAACGCGTGGCCGTTGATCGCCGCGACCGTCGGCACCGGCAGGACCAGGATTCGCCCGAGCGCCGCACTGGTCCGGTGCATGAACGCCTGGAGCGCGTCCATCTCCAGGCTGCCGAGGAACGTCAGGTCGAAGCCGTTCGAGTAGTGCTTCCCCGACGCGACGGTGACGAAGCTCGTCGCGTCCGGGTCGTCGACGACCGCATCGAGCGCGCCGTGGAGCGCCTCCACGAATTCGGCGTCGAACATGTTGGGCCCGTCGCCGAGGCGCAGCACACGCCGGCCGTCGACCGCTTCGATCTCCATCGACATCCCCTCCGTCACCGGGCCGCCCTGTCTACTCCACACGGCCGAGCCGGGACGCGCCATGCTGACCCGGTGGAATCACAGCTCTTCGAGGAGGTCGGCGACGCGCTGCGCGGGATGCTCCCGCCCGAGCTGGGCGAGCTCCGCCTCCGGGTCCGCCGGTACGGGATCAAGGTGTGGTTCGGGCCGCTCGACCCGCCGCGCGAGCACTACGAGGCCCAGGTCATCGGGGCGGACGTGGTGAAGGAGGCGAAGATGGTCGCGCTCGAGATCGGGTTCCACGCCGAGCACCCGCAGGTGACGGAGAACACGGAGGTTCTCGCGCGGCTCACCGGGCGCGAGGCCGAGTGGCGACCGCGGGTGGGCACCGCCGCGGTCGCGGGCCCGTTCCTGGGCCGCGCGAAGACGTGGCGCAGAGTGTCCGAGACCTGGGCCGACCCGGACCTCGGCGACCCCGAGCTCGCGATCGAGCTCGCGGCGCGGCTTGCCGACTACATCACCGCGCTCGAGCCCGCCCGCACCGCCCGCACCTCCTGACCACCCTCCCCGGCTCCCCCCTTCGCTTCTCGGCACGCTCAACCGCACTGGGACCGGTCCAACGTGCCGAGAACGGTGGCTCGGGCGCGGCAGACTTGCGAGATCGAGCCCGTCCGGACATCCACCGTCGAGCACCTGCCCGACGACCCCGTCGGCATCTGCGCCGCGTCCGCGCTCGCCGGGATCTTCCGGGGCGCGCGCGTCGAGCTCGTCTACTCCCCTGACGACGCCCCGTTGCCGCTCCGCGGGGACGGCGTCGCGACCACGAGCGTGGTCGGCGACGGTCCGCCGGGCTGGCGGGTCACCTGCACCCTGAGGCTGACCGAGCGCATCGCCAAGCTCGTCTCGCCCGACAGCCGGCAGGTGCTGCGGCTGTTCCACGCGCTGCCGGGCGCCGCGTTGCGCGCCGCGTCGCAGCTGCGCGGCCGGCCCGGCGCGGAGTCCGGTGGGATCAGCCCGTCGCTGCGCCGCGCCCTGCGCGACACGATCGTGATCGAGCTGCTCGGCGACTACGCGGGCTCCCCGGACCGTCCCTCGACCACGCACCTCATCGCCGAGACGCTCGAGTACCTCATCGAGCTGAGCGGGACGCGGGTCGAGTCACACGAGCTGACCCACGGCGTGATCATCACCGACGCCATCCGCGACACCCCGCGCCTGCGCTTCGACTACCCCGCGCACCTCCGGGCGGCGAAGCGCGCGCCGCTGCTCTTCGACGGCCAGCGGGCGCTCCTGGTGGTCGACCGCGACGGCCACGCCCGGTCCGAGCTGCAACGCCACCGGCTCAACGAGCGGTTCCCGGGCGGTGGCGGCCGGCCCGGGCGCTCGGCGTTGCTCGACCGCGGGTCGTTCGTGGCCGAGGCGACCCGCCGGCTCGGTGGGGTCGGCTTCTACCTGCGGTCGGACCGGACGATCTGGGTGTTCGTCGACGGCCAGCCGCTCGTCCTGCGGCGGAGCGAGCACTGGACCGCGTTCCCGCTCGAGCTCACCTCGTTCATCGCCGACCTGATCGGCGGCGGCGAGGCGACCGGCATCGTGGTGCAGGCGGCGCTCAACGTCTCGGCCGAAGGCCGGGGCGCGATCCTCGCGATCGTCGGCGACGCGTCGGTCCTCGACCCGATCGTCTCGCCGAAGGACCGTTTCGACCTGCGGAACGACTTCGACCCCGCGGCGATCCGGACCGAGACCCGGCTCCACCACCTCATCGACGGCGAGGACCTCGACGATCAGACGCTCTCGCGGCTCGCGGGCCTCGACGGTGCGACGATCGTCGACCGCGACGCGAACCTGCTCGCGTACGGCGCGATCGTCACGAGCTCGGACAGCGAGCACGAGGGCGCGCGGACTGCGGCGGCCAAGAGCCTGTCGCACACCGCCGACATCGTCCTCAAGGTCTCCGAGGACGGCGACATCACCGTCTTCCACGAGGGCGAGGTCATCACCCAGCTGCTCGGCGGCGGGCTCGACCGCTGATGTAGACGCCGCCGGCCGCCGTGTGGTCGCGCGCCGCCGATCGGGCGACCGTCAGCGCGTGTAGAGGTAGATGTGGCCCCAGCCCGGGGTGCCGGTGGCGACGTCGACCGCGGTGACGCACGCGCCCTTCGCCTGCGGGCCGCCCTGGAAGGCGGTGACGCGCCGGCACCCGACGGTCCCGAGCGGGACCGTGGTGACACGGCGCGGCGTGCCGTAGGCGGAGACCACCACCACGCCCTTCTCGAAGCGGCGGATCCACATGCAGCTCGCGCCCTGGCAGTCGACCGCGTAGGGCGCCGAATCGACCGGCGTCCCGAGGCGGACGTCGGTCAGCGGGCGCGACAACCCGGTCCGGTTGCAGTCGTCGGTCCCGGCGGGCACCCCACAGAAGTCGAAGCCGGCGTTCAACGCGACCGGGCCGCCGGCGAGCTTGGCCAACGCCCACACGTACTGCTCCTGGCGACCACGGTTCGGGTCGTCGAGCGGCAGGCGCGCCTTGGCCATCTCGACCACCTTCGAGCGGCCGTAGCGCGCGTCGTCCCGGATGCGCGCGACGAGGGTGTCGAACGGGGTGCCGTACGAACGTGCGGCCTTGACGGCGCCCACGTAGTTCTCCGTCGGACGAGCCGCGTTCTCGTGCACGATCCAGTCGAGCGCCCCGAGGTCGGTCCTGGTGCGGCCCGGCTGGGCCGGATCGGAGCGCGAGAACGGGTCGACCGAGGTCGGCGCGCCGATGTTCATCGCCGAGACCTGCAGGCCCTGGCCCTTGATCGCCATCAGCAGGGCGGCGAAGGCGTCGCTCGAACGCGCGCCCCGCCGGATCGGGTTCGTCGTGCACGTCGACGCCACGTTCCATCCCGGCCCGCGCAGCGCACGCCCGGCGGCATCGACGAAGACACCGTCGTACCCGAGCGCCTTCAGCTGCGCGGTCCAGCCGAGGACGGCGTCGACGTAGGCCCGCTCGTTGAAGTCCGCGTAGCTCCAGTCAACCGGGCCGTGCGTGTTCGCGGCGTCGCCGTCGGTCGCGTCGGTCAACGGCGTGGTCCCCCGGTCACAGACCGCCCACCCGGCGCGCTGGGCCGCAGTGGTCCCCAGCCACCGGTTGCTCAGCGTGGGGTACCAGGTGAACTGCACGTACTTGATCGCGCGGGCGCCGATCGAGTGCGCGTACGCCGGCTCGTCGGCACTCCCCGGCACGAGGTCGGTGTTCTTCGCGCCGAACACGAGATCCCGCGGATGGCCGACGGTCCCGAGCTGACCGGCTGCGGCGGTGTCGGCCAAGGTCTCGTACAGGAACGTCGTGTTCTCCGGCCCGCTCACCCGCGGCCCGGAGTAGGGCGGCGGCAGCGTGGCGCCGCCGGCTCCCGAGGTCGCCGGGAGCGCGACGCCGACCGCGAGCAGAGCGAGGGCCGCGATCGCCGCGGCCGCACTCCTGATCCTCATCTGCCTGCCCTCTCGCGCGCGTCGGGTGCCCGGGCCGGCGGCACGGAGCGCGCAGGCGTTGGTGACCGTCTTTCGACATCGGCGCCCCCGGACTTGAGCGCGATCTCGAATTCCCTCTGACCAGGTCCTTCGCGCCGATCCGGGCGCTCGGGTCAGTCGGCCGGGAACGGCACCCCGGTCAGCCGCTCGCCCCGCAGCCAGAGCTCCACGGCCGTCTCGGCGTCGAGCGCGCGCTTCGGGACGTGGGCCGGCGCGGGCAGCCCGTTGAGCTCCTGGAAGCCGTTCGGTCCGTAGTAGCCCGAGCCGACCGCATCGGGGCTCGTCGCCGCGTACAGGGTCGGGAGCGCGCCGGCCGCGGCGTCCTGGGACACGCCGGGGAAGCGCATGAAGACACCGATGATCCCGTTGCCCTGCTTGCCGGTCCCGAGGTTCGGACCGGTGCTCTGCAGGTTGGTGTGGGTCGAACCCGGGTGCGCCGCGTTGCTCACCACGTTCCAGCCGTTGGCGACCGAGCGCCGCTGGAGCTCGAACGCGAAGATCAGGTCGGCGAGCTTCGACTGGCCGTACGCGCGCCAGGCCCCGTAGTGCTTCTCGCTCTGCAGGTCGTCCAGGTTGATGCGGCCGAAGCGCGCCGCGCTGCTGCTGAGCGTGACCACCCGGGGCGCGTCCGCGCGGCGCAGCAACGGCAGCAGGAGACCGGTCAACGCGAAGTGCCCGAGGTAGTTCGTCCCCAGCTGGAGCTCGAACCCGTCCTCGGTGACCTCGCGCTTGGGCACGGCCATGATCCCCGCGTTGTTCACCAGCAGGTCCACGGACCGCCCGCGCTCGGCCATCACCGCGGCGAACGCGCGCACCGACGCGAGGCTCGAGAGGTCGAGGGCCTCGACGGTCACGTCCGCGTCGGGATGACTCCCGCGGATGTCCTCGACCGCCGCCGCACCCTTGCCCGCATTGCGGACCGCGAGCACGACCGCGGCTCCCGCGGCGGCGAGCCGGCGCGCGGCCTCGAGGCCGATCCCACTGTTGGCGCCCGTGACGACCGCGAGCCGCCCGGTCTGATCGGGGACCTCGATGTCGTGCCGGGGCTTCGTGCTCGTCGTCATCGCGACCTACCGGTACTCGAAGGCGGAGGGGTCGGGTGCCGCCATCCGAGCACGGAAGCGGTCGAACGACCACGGCCACACCGCCGGGACGCCGCGATCGTCGAGGTACCAGCTCTGGCACCCGGTGACCCACACGGTCTTCTTCGACGCCTCGACCCGTGCCGCCTCGAACTCGACCATCGCGCGCTCGGTCGCGCTGATCTCGCAGTGCTCTCCCGATCGCAGCTGGTCGACGAGCCCCATGATGTAGCCGAACTGCAGCTCGGCGACCTCGATGAGCGAGAAGTTGCCGACCGGGCCGTTCGGGCCGTTCAGCATGAAGAAGTTGGGGAAGCCGGGAATCGAGATCGAGAGGTACGCGTTCGGCCGTTCGGACCACGCGTCGTTCAGGGCCACGCCGTCGCGCCCGACGATGTTCATGGGACGCATGAACGCGTCGGCGTGGTAGCCCGTCGCGAGCACGAGGACATCGAGCTCGTGCAGCACCCCGTCCTTCGTGCGCACCCCCTCGGGGACGACCGCTTCGATCGCCTCGGTGACGAGCTCCGTCTGCGGCGCCTGCATCGCCTCGTAGAAGTTCGGGGAGATGATCAGGCGCTTGCACGCGGCCCGGTACTCGGGGCGGAGCCGCTCACGCAGGTCGGGGTCCACGACGCGGTCTTCGAGGTTGGCCAGGCAGGCCGACTGGATCCAGTGCGCCTCCTGTGACTCCGCGTCGACGACCGCGTTGGCGAAGATCCCGAACGCCTGCGACAGGCTCTCGTGCAGCTCGGTCAACTTCGACGGGTCGTGCCGGAACGACGCCTGCTCCTCGTCGGTGAACGCCGGGTTCTCCTGGGGCAGGACCCACTGCGGGGTGCGCTGGAACAGATCCAGGTGCGCGACCCGATCGACGATCGCGCCCACGATCTGCACCGCGGTCGACCCGGTTCCGATGACTCCGACCCGCTTGCCGTCGAGCGAGACGTCGTGGTCCCAACGTGAGCTGTGGAACATCGCGCCGGCGAACGAGTCGAGGCCTTCGATGTCGGGATACTTCGGGTGGTGCAGGACCCCGGTCGCCGCGATCACGACGTCGACCTCGTCGCGCCGGCCGTTCGCGGTCAGGAGCCGCCAGCGCCCGTCGTGGAGCTCGCAGCTGACGATCTCCTCGCCGAAGCGGGTCTTCGCCTCGAGGCCGTGGTCGTGCGCGACCCGCTCGAAGTACGCGTGGATCTCGGGACCCGGCGAGAACTGGTGGCTCCACTCCGGATTCGGCGCGAACGAGTACGAGTACAGGTGTGACGGCACGTCGCAGGCGAGACCGGGATAGGTGTTCTCGCGCCAGGTCCCGCCGAACCGGTCGCTCTTCTCGTAGATGGTGAAGTCCGTGAGGTCCGCTTCGGTCAGCTTGATCCCACTGAGGATCCCGGCCATCCCCGCGCCGATGATCGCGAACCGCAGGTGACGGGTCTCCGTGTCGGTGGCCTGGTCGGTCGTCATGCCTCTCCTTGTCGGGCCGGCTCGCGCCGGTGGTGTCGTTCGATGGCGAGGTGGTACGCCGCTTCGAAGCGGGGGACCAACCCGTCCCACGACAGCTCGGCGCGCGCGTGCGCGGCGGCGTTCGCCCCGCGCACCGCGGTCTCGGCGGGCTGGTTCACGACGTGCGCGATCCCGGCCGCGAGGGCGTCGACGTCGTCCGGTGCCACCAGCCAGCCGGTGGGACGCGGCGAATCGGCGTCGACGATCTCCGGGAGCCCGCCGCTCCGGCACGCCAGCACGGGGAGCCCACTGGCCATCGCCTCGAGCGGCGTCTGCGGGTATGCGTCGTCCACCGAGGCCATGACGAGCACGTCCGCGGCAGCCAGCCCGTCGGGGAGGTCGTCGTGCCCGCGCCAGCCGGTGAAGAAGATGCCCTCGGCCCCCACCGTCTCGGCCACGGTGACCGGGTGCTCGCCTTCCCACTCCCCCGGGTGCCCACCCCAGATGAGCAGCGATGCCGGGTGTTCGAACCGGCTGCGAGCGCGCGCGAAGGCGCGGATCAGCGTCGGGACCCGCTTCGCGGTGGTGAACCGGCCGACGCAGAGCAGGATCGTCGCGCGCTCGTCGGGACCATGCATCCGGTCGAGGTCCTCCTCGGAGTAAGCGAGGGAACCCGCGGGGGTCGTCTCGCTCCACCCCTGGGGATCGTCCACCAGCCACCACCGGAGCAGGTCCCGCCGGTGCCGCCGGCGGTCGGGACGGGGGTGGAACCGTTCGAGATCCACGCCGTTCGCGATCGGTGTGACGTCGGTCGGGGCGACACCGAGGACGCGCACCGCGGTCGCGCGGTTCTGCGGCGAGACGGTCACGATGTGATCCGCGAGCTGGGCCTGCTCCTTCATGCGCTCGACCCAGAAGGCGCCGTGTCGCCAGGACTCCCACCGGGTCGTGCGCAGCACCTCCCGCGACCCGGGATCGAGCCCGGCGTCGCCGTCGGTGGAGATGATCGGACCCGCCGCGGACGGCATCGTCGCGAGCGTCTCGCCGAGCAACGCCGCCACGGCGGCGCGCTCCTGGGCCGCCTGCACCATCAGCAGCTCCGTGCCGTGCAGGTGCACCACCTTCGGGACGTCCGGCCAGCCGCGCTCGGCCGCGTCGAGCTGGGGCGTGAGGTGATGGAGGTGCAGGACGTCGGCATCGTCCGCGCCTGCGGCCCGGAGTGGCTCCCGCCAGGCGGCCGCGAGGTGTGCGGCGAGCTCGGGCGCGACTGACGCGAAGACCGCGTCGGCCACGCCGACGCGGTCCTCGTACGACGGGTGCATCGGTTGCGGTGCGGCGATCGCGTCCCCGCCGGCTTCGAACGCGCGCACCGCGTCGGTCGCGTCGACGACGTGCACGTCCAACCCGGAGAAGAACGTCGCCGCGTGGGTCTCGTCGCCGGCGACGCCGAGGGAGCCCGTCGCGAGTCCGACCGTCCAGCCCGCGCGCTCCAGCGCGGGGCTGAGGTAGCGCACGACGTAGGCCGACCCGCCGCGCGGGTAGAACAGCAGTCCCATCACGACGCGGCCTTCACCCATCCACGCCGACCCTACGTCAGGGGATGACGACGCGGCGCGGCCCCGGTGGGCGCCACGCCTATCCGACGGCGGACTGGTCGTCCGGGATGAGCGCGTAGGTCCCGAAGCACATCTCGTCCTCGGTGCCCTCGGCGAACACGATGTACTTGGGCGCCCGGTTCGGGTCGAGCGAACGGTCCCAGCTGCACTCCATGCGGACGGTCTGGCCGGCCTCGACGTGGATCGGGGTCTCGAGCTGGTAGTTCATCTGCCAGTCGAAGTTCCACACCGGGATGTCGAGCATGACCGTCGGCTTGGGCGTGTCGGGGTCGAGCGTGAAGCGGAACGTCTTGCCCAGCGTGTGCATGTGGCCGAGCACGCCGGTGATGGTCCCCGACATCGGGACCTTCGTGTCGCAGCTCGAGGTCGCGACGCCGTTCTTGAAGGTCGCCGCGAGCTCGTCGGCGGTCTTGCCGCAGAGCCCGAGCAGGCCGGGCTCGATGAACGATCCGGCCGGTCCGTAGAGGCGGGCGTCGTCCTTGAGCGCGTTGCTGCGGTCGCAGAGCGGCGCGTCCACGCCGGGCATGCACGGGATCTCCACCGGGCCGATCGGGTTCACCACGACCATCTTCTTGATGTTCGCGGTCCCCGGGTCCAGCTGCACCGCGACGGTGGAGCGGTCGGGCGTCGGTGTCGTGTCGTAGTGGTAGTGGATCTGCAGCACCAGCGCGTCACCCGGCTGCAGGAGGATCCCGGAGTGCTCGGGGTAGATCACCGGGTCCTGGCCGGGAACCCACCCCGCCACGAGCCCGGGCTGGCCGCCGAACGAGCTGCGCCGGCGCTGCGGCTGCGGCGTGTTCGGCCGCACCGCGGTGCGGTCCGGGCCGCGCGACGGCAGCGACGGGCCCGTGTAGCAGCTCCATCCGGGCTTGCCGTCCTTCCCGGCGATGTTCGCGCTCGCCTCGACCTGGGAGCGGTCGATGTGGAAGATCTGCGCGTGGTGGATCTCCTTCGGGTTCCCCGGGGTCACCGTGTAGCCGGTCATGAAGGTGGGCTCGGTGATGTGCGGGTCGAGCACGAAGCAGCGATAGTCGTTCGTGTTGGCGAGGGACCCCGAGTAGGCCTGGGGCATCCGCATCACGACGTCCTGGCGGGGCGGCGTGCCGGCCGGGCCCCGGGTCGGCTTCACCCGCGTGGAGCCGGCGACGTCGAGCGGCCCGCCGGCCTTGGACCACTGCACGATCGCGTTGCGCGTCTTCGCGTCGAGCTGCTTCGAGTGGTCGAGCGGGACGCCCACCGTCGAGGCGGGCCAGGGCGGCATGTACTTCGCGGCGACGACCGTCCCGATCCCGTCCGAGACCTTCTGGGCGTCGGCGGCCGTGTCGAGCGTCCAGTGCGCGGCCCCGACCGCGCCGGTCGTGTGGCACGACGCGCAGTTGGCCTGCAGCGCGGGCATGACGACGGTCTTGAACGACGGGCTGTCGCCGCTGCGCGGCGCGCCCGGCGGGGCGGCGATCTGGTTGGGGACCGTGAACTTCGACGGGTCCATCGCGGTGAGCTTCATGGTGAGCGTCACGTCGTCGCTCGTGCTGACGAGCCCGGCGATGCTGATCGGACCGATGCCGAAGCTCGACATCTTGACCTTCGTGGTCGCGGTGGCGGTGAGCGTGCCGTTGTCGACCGTCGCGTGGACGTCCCAGGTGACCGGAGCCGGCGTCTTCTTCACGGTGAGCTGGCTGTCGAGCTGGAAGTGCACCGGCCGGCCAGGTGTGAGCGTGGCCGGCATGCCGGCGAGCTTCGACACCGTGAGGTAGGCGAGCGGGTAGTCGTGCGAGTCGAGGTTGCCCTGGCGCATCTTCGCGTCGCGGAGGTTGTTGTCCGAGTGCAGCTGCTCGACGTTGACCGCGATCTGGCCGACCCGGCTCGCCGCCGGGTTCGCGGCGTTGACCGCGAGGTCACCGGAGATCCCGTTCGTCGATCCCTCGGCGTGGTGCGAGTCCTGGCCGAACAGCTTCTCCTCGACCCCGTAGGTCAGCTCCGACCGGGTCGGGTCGATGCGGTAGACGGTCTCGCCCTGGCCCGCGACGAGGTGCGGCGAGCTCGGCACCGAGTAGTTGACGACGCTGTACTTCGACGACGTGAGCTCGCGGACCTGGGCCCACACGTAGAGCCCCGCACCGACGGCGACGAGGACGACGACGCCTGCCACCCAGAACGGCCACCGGCGGCGGCGCCGCCCGGGCTCGTTCGTGACCATCTCGTCCGCACGCGAACCCGGCCAGTTCATGCATCCCCCGCTCTCGGCTCTGCGGGCCGGGCCGCTCGGACCACGCGGCGCGTCCCGACCGGCACGCGTTGCTCCCGGGCGCCGCTCATGCCTCGACTCCTGCCTGCATCTGGTCGACCAAGCTGCTGATGACGGCTTCCCATTCGTCAGCGGGCGGGGCGGGCAGGTCGATCGCGCGCGTCACCGCCGCGCCGAGCGCGAGCAGCATGCACAGCCGGCTGACGGCCTCGGGCGAGACGCCGGTCGCAATCTCGCCGGCGGCCTGACCGCGGCGGATGACCGCGGAGAGCCGCTCCTCGCGCGCCGCGATGCTGTCGCGCAGCACCGCCGCGACCTTCGGCTCCCGACGGCTCGCGGCGACCGACTCGATCAAGACGTCCCCCCTGATGCGCGCCCGTCCGGTCCGGACTCCCGAGACCAGTCGTGCGCCGAGGAATTTGAGCGTACCGGCCACCGAACCGGTGGCGCCCGCGTCCAGCAGCCCGGCTACGGCATCCGGGCCCCGGCGGTCGATCGCGGCGCAGAGCAGATCGGCCTTGCCGTCGTAGTGGGCGTAGATCGCGCCGGTGCTCAGACCGGCCTCGGCCGCGATCTCCGACACCCGGGCGCCCTCGTAGCCGCGGGTCGCGATCACTCGCGCCGCCGCGGCCAGGAGCTGCTCCTTGGTATCTACGGTGGTGCCCCCGGGGCGTCGTCCCACGGCCGGGGAGCGTAACGAACGTTCGTTTGATTGTCCACCATAGGATGCCGTCCGATGCGAGCCCCGCGAGCCCTGCGTGCGTGCCCCCGCCGGGTCGCCTCGTCCCTGCTCGTCGTCACCGTCGGCGTCGGGTTCGGGGTCGCGGCGACGGCCTGCTCGAGCTCGTCGCCGGGCCGGCCGCACACCGCGGCACGGCTCCAGATCCTCACGCCCGCGCCCAACGCGACCACCGGCGCGGACGTCGATCTCCGGCTCCGGCTGCGCAACGCCCGGGTCGTGCCCGCGAGCCAGGTCGGCGGCGCGATCCGGCCTGACCGGGGCCACATCCACGTCTCGGTCGACGGTCAGGTGACGCAGATGTTCTACGGCGTGGTGCAGCAGGTGCCGGGCCTCGCCGCCGGGCCGCACACGATCCAGGCCGAGTTCGTGGCGTCGGACCACGCGCCGTTCGCGAACCGCGTGGTCGCGGCCGTCACCTTCACCGTCCGGTGACCGCCACCGCGACCCGACGGGGGGCGAGCCGCGCGACGACGCGCATGCTCGTCGTCGGAGCAGTCGCGGTGGCGGGCACGACACTGCTCGCGGCGCGGCCCGCGCTGGTCGGCGCGACGCCCGTGCCCGTGACGGTCCTCGCCGTGCTGTTCGTCGTCGTCCTCGTCGCCGGGATGGGGATGCCGCTGCCCGCCGCCGCGCCGCGGCCTGCTCAGGCGGGCACCGGCCGCCGTACCACCATGCTCGTCACGCTGGCCGGCGTCGCGGCGTTCGCGGTCGGGCGTTGGCTCGTCGGCGGTCATCCGCCGACCACCGGCACCGCGTTCCTCGTCATGACGAGCACGCTCGCGGCTGTCGCCGAGGAGGCCTGGTTCCGCCGCCTGTGGTTCGGCCTGCTCGCGCCCGCGGGCGACGGCATCGCGATCGCGGGATCGACGCTCCTGTTCGCGGCGGTCCACGTCTCGATCTACGGCGTCTGGGTGCTCCCGCTCGACCTCGCCGCCGGCCTGCTCCTCGGCTGGCAGCGGTCGGCGTCCGGGTCGTGGCTGGCGCCGGCGATCACGCACGTCGCCGCCAACCTCCTGGTGGTGCTCTGACCGTGACCCGTCGCCGCGTGGTCCTCGGCGCGCTCGTGCTGGGCGGGTACCTCGTCGTGCTGGCGGTCACCGTCGGCCTGCGGTCGGACCATGTCCGCCCGCTCTATGACGGTTTCACGACCCCGCCGGCCTACCGCTGGGTGGACCCGCCGGCCTTCTTCGCTTCGGGCAACGACGCGCCGGCACCCGTCACCCAGGCGGTGCCGCTCGGTCGCGACGGCTCCGAGGCGGCCGGCATCGCGACCCCCGACGGGCAATTCGTCCTCAACCTCGGCCGCGGTGCGATACCGACGCGGGCCGGCGCGAGGCGCGTGGACGTGACGATCACGCCCGTCGCACCGGGTGACCTGACGCGGGTGCCGTCGGGCCTCCGGGCGAACGGGAACGCGTACCGGGTCGTCATGCGGTACCAGCCCGGCGGCCCGGCGGTCGGGGCGCTGGCGCACCCGGGGACCGTCGTGCTCGAGATCCCCGAGCTCGGCGACCACCTCTTCACCTCGCGCCTCGGCCGAAGCTGGACCGAGGTCCCCGCCACCGCGGTGCCGCCCCGCGACCTCAGCCTCACCGCGCCCTGGTCGAAACCGGGCTACACCGTCGGCGCGACCGACCTGCCCGAGCTCGTCGCGCCGAGCGGCTCGTCGAGCCACTCGGTCGCGATCGGGGTCGGCGTCGCGGTGCTGGCGGTCTTGCTCCTGGTCGCGACGTTCCTCCTCGTGCGGCGACGCCGCCGATCGACCGGGTGAACCACCGAGGTCCCGCCGCGTAGCGTTGGGGGTCATGGTCGACAGCAGCGACACCAGCGTGGGCGACCTCCGGCCCGACCAGCTCGCGCTGCTCGAGACGTTCGGCACCCGGCGCCGGGTCGCGGTGGGCGACGTGCTGTTCGCCGACGGCGACGAGAGCTACAGCTTCTTCGTCGTCATGGCGGGCGCGGTCGATGTGATCGGGACCTTCGACGGAGTCGAAGAGGTGATCGTCCAGCACGGTCCGGGACGCTTCATCGGCGAGCTGAACCTGCTGACCGGCCAGCGCGTCTACCTCACCGCGCGCGTCGCGAAGGACGGCGAGGTGATCGAGATCGAGCCCGACGCGTTCCGCCGGCTCATCGCCACGGTTCCCGGTGTCAGCGACACGATCCTGGCCACGCTCGTGCTCCGGCGCACGTTGCTGCTCGAGGGCGCGGCGCGCACGTTGCGGGCCATCGGATCGCGCTACTCCGCCGAGTCGTTGACGTTGCGCGAGTTCCTCGTGCGCAACCGGATCCCCCACCAGTGGAGCGACGTCGACACCGACCCGGACGTCGAGCGTCTGGCCGGCGAGCTCGGGCTCACCGTCAACGACCTGCCCGTCGTCATCACGCGGCGCGTGGTCATGCGGCGCGCGACGCCCGGCGAGGTCGCGCAGGAGCTCGGGATGACGATCGAGTCGATTCCCGAGCGCTGCTTCGACCTGGTCGTCATCGG
>DASXYP010000136.1:0-10616 GCA_036502405.1 Acidimicrobiia bacterium | reverse complement strand
ACGACCGCGAGCAGCTCGCGTCGGTGCCCCACACCCATCTGCTCGACTCGATCGCCGATCTCCCCGCGGTCGCCTTCCCGGTCAGCGGGTGAGCAGGGGGCGCCAGGCCTCGAGACCGGGGACCGCGCGGCCGACGACCTTGGCGTCGTCGTCGGCCCTCCGGAGCGCCAGGAGCGCGTCCAGGTCGGGCGCGCCGGCGAGGGCCGCCACCTCCGCGTCGTCCATGGTCCCGCCCTGGGCCGCGAGGGTGACGACGCTGCGGTCGCTGAGCCGGGACCGGTAGGCCGGGTCCGTCGTCACGAGGTAGCGCTTGGCCTCCGCGTGCCACGAGACGAGCCACGCGACCCGCCGCCCGAGCAACGGCGCGACGGCCGCCGCGCCGGTCGCGGCGTGCCGTTCCGGGTCGTCGGGCTCCAGGATCGTCCCGACGTCGTGGACGAGTCCTGCGAGCTGCAGCTCGACGTCGTCGGGGTGCCGCTCGGCGAGCAGCGCCGCGCACTGGAGCGAGTGGTCGAGGACGTCGACGGCCTCCTCGTCGGCGTGCTCGGTGCCGCGACCGAGCAGGCGCGCCAGCTCGGCGGGGGTCACGACGGCGGCGGGAGGTACCGGGCCTTCACGATCTCGCCCTCCTCGACCTGGAGCACCCAGGTCGAGCCCTTCTCGATGCGGTCGTCGTCCAGGGGGACACCGCGCGCGGCGAGGTGGTGCATGAGGTCGCCGATCACGTCCCCGTGGCTGCACAGCGCGACGGGCTCCGGTGCTCCCTCGATGATCTCCAGCGCGTGGTCCCAGCGGTGGCCCTCACCGAGCTCGTCGTCGATCTCGAGCGTGAGGCCCAGCCGGCTCGCCAGTGGCTCGACAGTCTGGACGCAGCGGGTGAACGGGCTGGTGAGGATCCGCGCGATGCCGCGGTGCGCGAGAAGCTCGGCGATCCCCTCGGCCTGCCGCAGCCCGTTGCGCGAGAGCGGGCGCAGCGTGTCGTCACCTTCGAAGCGGCGACGACTCCCGGCCTTCGCGTGTCGCACCACGAACGCTTCCATTCCCGGGAGAGATTAGACCCTGAGCCCGGCCACCAGATCACGATCGTGCTCGTAGCTCAGCCGGGCCGCCGCCTCGTCGAGCGGGCACCACCGGATCTGGTCGACCTCGTCGTTGGGGACGAAGGGCGCCGGCGGATCGGCCGGTCGCATGACCCAGTAGCGCACGACCTTGTGCCGGCCCTTGCGGTCCCGGTACCGGACCTCGGGGAGCTCGGCACCGAGCTCGACCCGGAGGCCGGTCTCCTCGAGCACCTCCCGCCGGGCGCACTCCTCGTCGGTCTCACCCGGGTCGCGCTTGCCCTTCGGCAGGCTCCAGTCGTCGTACCGGGGCCGGTGGACGAGCAGCACCTCGGGCCGGCCGTCCGCGTCCGGCCGCCACACGACGCCGCCTGCGGCCCGCACCTCGTCGACCGGAGTCGTGCCGTTCGATGTCGGGCCGTCGGTCCGGTGACGGGTCACGGTGCGCCGAGATCGTCCGTGCGCGGCGGGGGCGCGGTGGTCGCGCCGTCCGGGCGCAGGCGGGCGCGGCGGGCGGCCTTCCACGCCGACGGCCACGCGTCGCGGGTCCGGTGCTCGACCTCGCGGATCATCCCGGTGAGCACCCCGGCGACGAAGACCTGGTCGCCCCGCTCGGCCTGGTGCGCGACGCCGCGCAGCCAGCCGGCCGCGATGACGGCGTCCTGATGATCGCCGAGGACGTCCTGGAGCATGGCGACCGCCTTCGCGAAGCGTCGCGCCGGGCGGCCCAGCGCCGGCGCGACCGCTTCGGCCGCGTAGCGGCAGCGCTTGGCGCGGATCCGCACCGCGTGGAGCTGCGCGTCGCGTGGCACCTCGGGCAGCGCCTCGACCGCCTTGCGCAGCCGTCGCCAGGGACCGCGCGCGAGCGGCGGCAGGATCTCGCGCGCCGGCCCGTCCGCACCGTCGACCAACGCGGGCGCGCGTGCGGCGTCGACGAGCTGGTCCAGCAATCGCGCGTAGCGGTCGGAGCGCAGCGCGGTGAGCAGCTCGACCCGGGTGTCCTCCCACCGGTGCACGAGCCGGGCGAGCATCGCCTCGCCGATCGGGCGGTCCGGGTCGGCGAGGCGGGCGACCTTGCCCCGCAGGAGCTCGAGGAGGACCTCGGTGTCCCGCACCGCGCCGAGCTCGGCGCCCAACCAACCGAGCTCCCCCCGCAGCGCTTCGTCCCACTCCGGCACGAGCAGGGAACGGAACGTCCGCAGGTCGGAGCGGAGCCGCCGGGTCGCGACGCGCGCCTGGTGGACCTGCTCCGGGTCGTCGCCGAGCCGGACCCCGGGGTCGTGTCGCAGGAGCCGCAGGACCGACGCGCTGATCGCCGCGTGCACGACGTCGCGCGCCGCGGACTCGGGCGTCAGGTCCGTGATCGCCACCACGTCCGGCGGTCCTGCGCCGCGCGGCCCGAGCGCGCGCACGATCTTCGGCGTCGGCTCCGGCGCGCCGGCGCCGGCCCGCTGCAGACGGGCCACGAGCGCGTCGGCGAGCTCGATGGGCGCGCCTTCGCCCAGCTCCACCTCGAGCTCGCGGAAGCGGCCGGTGATGCGCCCCTCGTCGAGCACCGACACCTCGTCGTCCACGACCTCGGCCACCTTCTTGCCGCCCGCGTCGGTCAGCTCGATGCGCCGCCGCCGGGTCTTCAACCGGGCGACCGGGTGCACCGTCGCGGTCCGCACCCACGCGCGCACCAGGTCGACCGCCGCGGCGGGTGGGTTGTCAGGCCCGCCCGCGAACGTGTGCTCACCGCGCACGAGCAGCGTGCCGTCGCCGGGCGCGGGGAGCTTGACGGTCCACCCTTCCGGCTCACGGAACCGCAGGCTGGCGCCGGAGCGGGCGAGGCGCAGGTCCGCGGTGTCGTAGTAGCGCGCTTGGAGGTCGAGGATCTCGTCCGGGTGCGCGATCACCCCGGCGACGACGTCGGAGAGCGCGGGCAGTCGGAAGCCGGCGACCGGGGTGAGCTTGACCTCACGCTCGGGCATCGGCGGGGCGCCCGTCTCGAGCCCGCGCCTCCGCCAGCTCGGCCAGCCGCCGGTGCGTGTCGACCCCCGCCACGGTCGGCACCTTCTCCCAGGTCCCGTCGGCGCCGAGCGACCACGCGAGCTCGTCGTCAGCGAGGTTGGTGGCCAGGATCTCGTCGAGGCGCGCCTGGAGGGAGCTCGACACGACCGGGGTGATGGCCTCGACCCGGCGGTCCAGGTTGCGGGGCATGAGGTCGGCCGACCCGATGAGGTACTCGGCGCTGCCGCGCTCGCCGAAGCGGTAGATGCGCGAGTGCTCGAGGAACCGTCCGACGATCGACCGCACCCGGATGTTCTCCGACATCTCGGGAACGCCCGGCCGCAGGCAGCAGATGCCCCGCACGATGAGATCGATGCTCACGCCCGCGTTCGACGCGGCGTACAGCGCCTCGATGATGCCGGGGTCCACGAGGCTGTTCATCTTGAGGACGATGCGTCCCTCGGGGCCCTTCTCGGTCTCGCGCATGATGCGGTCGACGATGCCGGGCCGCAGGCTGACCGGGGCGACGAGCAGCTTCCGGTAGCGCCCCTGCCGGCTGTATCCCGTGAGGTAGTTGAAGAGCTCCGTGAGGTCCGCGCCGAGGTCGGGGTCGGCAGTGAGCAGACCGAGGTCCTCGTACAGGTTCGCCGTCACCGGGTTGTAGTTGCCGGTGCCGATGTGGCAGTAGCGCCGGATGCCGTCGTGCTCCTGGCGCACGACGAGCAGGATCTTCGTGTGGGTCTTGAGCCCGACGAGCCCGTACACCACGTGCACGCCGGCCTCTTCGAGCTCGCGGGCCCGCTCGACGTTCGCCTGCTCGTCGAAGCGCGCCTTCAGCTCGACGAGGACCACGACCTGCTTCCCCGCGTCCGCGGCGCGCACCAGGGACCGGACGATGGCCCCCTCCGGGCCGGCGGTCCGGTAGAGCGTCTGCTTGATCGCGAGCACGCTGTGGTCGCGGCTCGCCTGGTCGACGAACGCCTCGACGCTCGTCGCGAACGAGTCGTACGGGTGGTGGACGAGCACGTCACCGGCCTGCAGCACGCGGAACAGGTCGGGTGGCGGGTCGGTGCGGGTGAGCACCGGTTGGGTCTGCGGCTGCCACGGCGGGTCCTTCAGCTCGGGGCGGTCCAGGCCGTAGACGGCCCACAGGCCCGAGAGGTCGAGCGGCGCGTCGACGATGTTCACGTGCTGCTCGGAGAGCTCGAGCTCCCGGCAGAGCAGCTCGAGGACCTCCTCGCTCATGTGCGTGTCGACCTCGAGCCGGACGACGTGCCCGGAGCGCTTGCGCAGCGTCAGGACGCTCTCGATCGCCTCGAGGAGGTCGGCGTCCTCGTCGTCGAGCTCGAAGTCCGCGTCGCGCGTGACCCGGAACGGGTGGTGCGTGAGGATCTCCATCCCGGGGAACAAGCCGTCGAGGTGGGCGGCGATCACCTGCTCGAGCGGCACGAAGCGCTCGCCGTCGGGCATCACGACGAAGCGGGGGAGCAGCGGCGGGACCTTGACCCGCGCGAAGCGCTGCTCGCCGGTCTCGGGGTCGCGCACCACGACCGCGAGGTTCAGCGACAGGTTCGAGATGTACGGGAAGGGGTGGGCGGGGTCGACGGCCAGCGGCGTGAGGACGGGGAAGACGCTGGCGTCGAACACCTCGACGAGGTACTCGCGGTCGTCGTCGTCGAGCTCGTCCCACTTGGAGAACGCGATGCCGACGTCTTCCAGCGCGGGCGCGATCTCCTTGGTGAACAGCTCGGCGTGCCGCGTGACGAGCTCGTCCATCCGGAGGCTGATGGCGCGCAGCTGCTGCACGGGGTCCATGCCGTCGGGCGTGCGGGTCCGGATGCCCGCCGCGACCTGCTCCTGGAGCCCCGAGACGCGGACCTGGACGAACTCGTCGAGGTTGGTGGCGAAGATCGCGAGGAACTTGGCCCGCTCGAGCAGTGGCCGGTCGGCGTCCTCCGCGAGCGCCAGCACCCGGGCGTTGAACTCGAGCCACGACAGCTCACGGTTCAGCAGCCGCGGCCGTTCCGGGGCGTCGGGGGAGTCCACGGCGCAATCGTACCGGTGCCCCGGACCGCGGGCCCGGGGCACCGCGCGCGCGATCCGCCCGGGGAGAGCGGATCGCGGGTGGCCGGGTCCGAAGGGGGGCACTCGGATCCCCCGGCCGGGTCGGGGTCGAACTGCTGCGTCGACCCGACCCCCCGACCCTACGCAGCACCGGCGGCGGCCCGCGTGCCCGGCGGCCGAACACCGGGTGACATCCGGGTGAACGATCGTCGAACCGACCCGGGCTCGACCCCGGCCTCGACCCGGCCTCCCTGTGCCGCACGGGCGCGCGCGTCTGCGTGGCCCGGCGCGTACCCTCGCTTTCGAGATGGCCACCCGTGATCCGCGCACGTACGCGCTGAACCCGTTCGGCCGCCTGGTCGTGGCCCAGGCGGCGAGCATGGTCGGCGACGCCTGCCTCACGGTGTCGCTCGCCGGGTCGATCTTCTTCACCCAGCCGCTCGGGCAGTCACGCACCCAGGTGCTGCTCTACCTGCTCCTGACGATCGCGCCGTTCGCGGTCGTCGGGCCGATCATCGGGCCCGCGCTCGACCGCAGCCGGGCCGGCCGCCGGACGCTCATGGCCGTGGGGTGCTTCGGCCGGGCCGCGGTCTGCTTCCTGATGGTGGGCAACCTCCACTCGCTGTTCCTGTTCCCGCTCGCCTTCGTCGCCCTGGTGCTCTCGAAGGGTCACGCCGTCGCGAAGTCGGCGCTGCTCCCCTCGGTCGTGCACGACGAGCACGCCCTGGTCGAGGCGAACTCGCGGCTGTCGCTCGTGAGCGTGGTGGCGAGCGTCGTGGGCGGTCTCCCGGCGGCTGCCTGCGTCGCGCTGTTCGACGCCCGGATCTCGCTGGTCGTGGCGACGGGCGTGTTCGCGGCCGCGGGCTTCCTCTGCACCCGCATCCCGGCCGCGGGCCGGCCCGCGGCGGTCGAGACCCCCGAGGAGCGTCAGGAGCTCGCGGCACCGAGCATCGTGTTCTCCGGCACCGCGATGGCGGTCATGCGGGGCTGCGTCGGGTTCCTCACGTTCCAGCTCGCGTTCCTGCTCAAGGGGAGCGGGCAGCCGGCGTGGTTCTTCGGGGTCGTGCTCGTCATGAGCGCGGTCGGAGGTTTTCTCGGCGTGATCATCACGCCGGTCCTGCGCCGCCGGCTGAAGGAGGAGACCATCCTCGCGACCGCGCTGGTCGTCCCCGCGGTGGTCGCGCTCTTCGCGGCACGCGACGGCGGACGCATCGGGTCGGTCGCGATCGCGTTCGCGATCGCGGTCGGTGCGTCCTCGGGGCGCATCGCCTTCGACAGCCTGCTCCAGCGCGACGGCCCCGAGCACCTGCGGGGCCGCGCGTTCGCCCGGTTCGAGACGCGCTTCCAGCTCGCGTGGTGCGGTGGCGCCCTGATCCCGGTGGCGCTGCTCGACGTGCTCACCCGGCGCAGCGGCTTCTTCCTCCTCGCCCTCGTCCTCGGCTTCGCCGGGCTCTCGTACGTCGGCGGCCTGCGGGCCCGCCACCAGTGGGGTCCTCACCCGCCGCCGGAGATCGAGCCGCCGCGCGACCAGACGCGCGAGCTCCCGCCCTCGGCACCTCCCGATCGGCCCCGGCCCCGGTCGGCGCGCGACCCGCGCCCGCCACCCTCCGGCTAAAGCCGCGCCGCGCCGCGGCGGACTCGGCTACAACGGACGTCCGTGGATCTCATGCAGCGGCCGATCTCGATCGACGAGCTCGCCGCGTTCAAGCGCAACGACGACTACGGGTTCGGTGTCCGCCAGGACCAGCGCGACCTGGACCCGGGGTGGGCCGAGACGGAGCTCGACCGGACGATCGCGGTCTTCGACGGCGACGAGATCGTCGGCACCGGCCGCAACTACTCGCTCGACCTCACGCTGCCGGGCGGCGCCGTCGTGCCCACCGCCGCGGTGAGCTGGATCGCGGTCCGACCGACGCACCGCCGGCGCGGGATCCTCCGCTCGATGATGACCCACCTGCTCGAGGACGGCGCGCGCCGCGGCGACCCCGCCTCGATCCTCACCGCGTCCGAGGGCGCGATCTACGGGCGGTTCGGGTACGGGGTCGCGTCGCGCGTGCTCGCGATCGAGCTCGAACGCCACGCGGTCGAGTTTGCGGCACCGGTCACTCGGGGACGGCTGCGGCTGGTCGAGCCGGAGGAGGGCGTCAAGGTCGCGCCCGAGCTCTTCGCTCGGGTGCACGCCACGCGCAACGGTGCGGTCTCCCGGCCGCCGGTCTGGTGGGCGGGCCCCTGGGTGCCGAAGGACTCGATCAAGCACCGCTTCGACGTCGTGTACGAGGTCGACGGGCGCGTCGAGGGCTACGCGGTGTACGGCATCTCTGACGAGTCAGGTCCCGAGTTCGACGCGCGGACGGTCTCCGTCCAGGACCTCGTCGCGACCACGCCGGACGCCGAGGCCGCGCTCTGGCAGTACCTCTGCGACATCGACCTGACCCGCAAGACCGTCCACGGCTGGGTGCCCGAGGACATCGAGCTCCCGTGGCGGATGCGTGACAGCCGGCAGATGCGCACCGTGGAGCTGCACGACTGGCTCTGGCTCCGCCCGATCGACGTTCCGGCGCTGCTCGGCGCGCGCCGCTACGGGTCGTCCGACACGCTCGTGCTCCAGGTGCACGACTCGATGCGTGCGGACGGGGGTGCGGCCGGGCGGTTCCTGGTCGAGGGGGGACCGGACGGCGCCCGGTGCGAGCGGACCGACCGCGCGGCGGACCTCGAGCTCGATGCCGCCGTGCTGGGATCGCTCGTCCTCGGCACGCTCCCGGCTACGACCGTGGCCCGGGCCGGCCGGATCGAGGAGGCGCGGCCGGGCGCGCTCGGGATCGCCGACCGCTTCTTCGCAGCCGAGCGCGCGCCCTACAACTTCACCTGGTTCTGATCCGGGCCTGGTCAACCCTTGGGCGGGGCGTGCCGACACTGGAGTGTGCGTGCGTTCGGTCTGGGTCTCGTCGTGGTCGCGCTCGCCCTCGTCGGGATCCGGGCTGCGGCCGCGGCCGCCCCGGCGGATCGCGCCCGTGCAAGCCAGTCCCGACCCGTCGTCGACGCGAGGCCGCCGACCCGGGTCTCCCTGTTCGGCGACTCGCTGGCGTACCAGGCCCAGGCCACGTTCTCGGCTGCGCTGGCCGAGAGCGGTCCCGTCGATCTCCACGCCGTGACCTATCCGACGACGGCACTGTGCGACTTCCGGTCCGACATCGCCACCGATCTCGTGACCCGGCGCCCCCAGGTCCTCGTGCTCGAGTTCTCCGGCAACTCGTTCACCCCGTGCATGCGGGACGCGGCGGGTCGGCTCCTCGACATCGGCTCCGGCGCATGGCGCGACCGCTACGTGGAGGACCTCCGGGCCGTACTGCGCCTCGCACGCGTCATGGACACCACCGTCGTCTGGGCGACCGCGCCCCCGGTCGACCACCCGACGGCTCCACTCGACTACCCGCGTCGCCTCGCTGCCGCGGTCGCGGACCTCGCGGCGACCGACGGCCGGCTGCGCGTCGTGGATACCGGCGCGTCCGTGGCTGCGCCCGGCCGGCGGTACGCCCGTACGCTGCCGTGCCGCGCCGACGAGCCGTTCTGCCGTGACGGGCGCGTCGTCGTGCGCGCCACCGACGGTCTCCACTTCGACTGCCACGGCACGCCCGACGCGACGATGGGGTGCTCGGGCTACTCGGCCGGCGCGCGCCGCTTCGGCGACGCCCTGGCCCGCGCCGCGCGCGAGCGCTAGCTCCAGCCGCTGCCCGCGCCCTTGACCATCCCGAACGGCCCCGACGGCCAGCGGTAGCAGTCCATCATGAGCTGGTCGACCTCGTCGGCGGTCGCGATGCCCTCGTTCACGACCTTCTGGGCCTCGGCGATCATCGCGAAGTAGACCCGGTTGGCGACGAAGCCCCAGGCCATCGCGGTGTCCTTGATCACGACCGGGTTCTTCCCGCACTGCCGCGCGACCGCGGTCACCGTCTCGACCGTCTCGTCGCTCGTCGCGTGCGTCCGCACGATCTCGGCCAGCCTCATGACCGGCGCGGGCGACGCCCAGTGCCAGCCGACGACGCGGTCGGCCCGGTCCGTCGCGGCACCGATCGCCTGGATCGGGAAGCCCGAGGTGTTCGAGCAGAGGATCGTCGCCGGCGGCGCGACCCGGTCCAGGTCGCGGAAGACCCGGATCTTCAGGTCGAGGCGCTCGGGCACCGCCTCGACGACGAGGTCGGTCGTGGCCGCGTCCTCGAACGTGCCGCTGAACGTGAGCCGCGCGGTCGCGGCGTCCGCGTCTTCGCGCGTGAGCTTCCCTCGCTCGACTCCCGACTCGATGCCGTAGCGGCCGGTGGTCGCGTGCTCGCGTCCTGCGTCGAGCGCGGCAGGATCGATGTCGTAGCAGACGACGTCGAAGCCGCCGGTCGCGCACACCTGCGCGATGCCCCCGCCCATGACTCCGGCTCCCAGCACCCCGATCGTCTTCACCGTTGGGCTCATGTGGTCTCGACCTCTCTCGTGCCGATCGGCGGGTCCACCTGCCGGCCGCTCCACGCGGCCAGCTCCCGGAGTCTGGCACCGAGCCCGGCGACCTCGTCGGGCAGCAGCGCCTGCGGGCCGTCGCAACGCGCCTCGGCCGGCGCCGCGTGCACGTCGACCATGATCCCGTCCGCACCGGCCGCGACCGCGGCGAGGGCCATCGGCGCGACCAGCGTCCGGCCCCCGGTGCCGTGCGACGGGTCGACGATCACCGGGAGGTGCGACCGCTCCTGCGCGACGACCACCGCAGACAGGTCGAGCGTGTTGCGCGTCGACGGCTCGAACGTCCGGATGCCACGCTCGCACAGGATGATGTCGACGTTGCCCGAGTGGGCGACGTACTCGGCCGCGAGCAGCCACTCCTCGACCGTGGCGGACAGCCCGCGCTTGATCATCACCGGCTTCCCGGTCTGCGCGCAGGCGCGGAGCAGCTCGAAGTTCTGCATGTTGCGGGCCCCGACCCGCACGACGTCGACGACGTCGGCCACCGCGTCGAGCTGGCGCGCGTCGAGCACTTCGGCGACCCAGGGCAGCCCGAAGCGGTCCCGCTGCTCCGCGACCATCTCCAGCCCCTCGGTGCCGAGGCCCTGGAAGGAGTAGGGCGAGGTCCGGTGCTTGTAGAGGTCGCCCCGCAGCATCGTCGCGCCGGCCGCGACTGCGGCCTCGCAGGCCGCGGCGAGCTGCTCGGGGCTCTCGACCGCGCAGGGCCCTGCGACGAACGTGAACATCCCTGCGCCCACGAAGTGCTCGCCGACGCGAACGAGCGACCGGGGCCGGTCGCCGCCGCCGACCAGCGGGTGCGGTGAGGGTGGGGTGGTCATCGGGGTGCTCCTTCGTCGTGGTGCGGGCAAGGTGCCCGAGGTGGTGCGGGAGAGGACCCGGACAACGAAAAAACCCCGGCCATTCCGGCCGGGGTTCCGCGGGAGTCCTCGTGCAGCCGCTAGACGCGACCGGCTGAGACCCCGGGGGACGCCCCGGTGCCGAAGAAGAGATACCAGCCGG
>DASXYP010000135.1:0-34886 GCA_036502405.1 Acidimicrobiia bacterium | reverse complement strand
CGACGGCCGGGCGGGGTGGCTTGAGCCGGACTTCAGCCCGCCCGCGGTGGCCGGGGCCGCGCCCGACGGCGGTCCGCGCGCCGGGACCGCACCATCGCCGGAGCCCACCGCAGGAAGCCCCCGAACGCGCGAACCCGCCGGCTGACGACGGCGGGCCGCACCGGCGCGCCGGCCCGGGCGGGCTCGAGCAGGTCGCGGCGGGCGTACGAGCCGGTGACCAGGACGTACCGGAGCAGCGCACGGGCGACGAGTCCCGGCCGGGCGTGGCGCACGAGCACCAGGAGCCGGTTGCGCTCCTTCAGCGTCCCGGTCCGGGTGGACCGCTGTGCGGTCGCCGCGTGGACGTGGCGCACCACGGAGCCGGGAACGTACCGGTGACGCCATCCCCGCCCCAGGCCCCGCCACGCGAGCTCGACGTCCTCCGAGTACAGGAACAGCCGCTCGTCGAACGTCCCGACGTCGCGGAGGTAGTCGGCGCGCAGCAGCACCGCGGCACCGCACCACGCGAAGACGTCCTCGGGACGCTCGTACTGGCCGTGGTCCTGCTCGAGCCAGCCCCGGTCGGCCGCGTACCCGTCCTCGACGAGACGTGTGCCGACGTTGTTCACGACGTCGAACGGCGCGCCGTCGCCGGGCACCGCGCACCACCCCGGCTCCGAGCTGACGCGTGCCGACGTCCGGCGCCCTTCCACCGTGAACGTGACCTCGACCGCGCCGGGCGCGTCGAGACGCAGCTCGAGCGGCGCGGCCGACGATGCGCTCGCGGGCACCAGCACCCGGGCCGTCGCCGTGGTCCAGCACAGCTCGGTCCCGTCCCGGTCGAGCTCGGGGCCGAACGTGCCGGCGGGGAACCGGACCTCGCGCCACACGTCCTCGTCGCCGATGCGGGCTCCGGTGACGCGGACACCGAGGTCGCGCCGATCGCCGCGGCGGCGGGCGGTCGGCACCGAGATGTCGACGGCCCGGTACCGGCGGGCGAGCAGGATCTTGGGTGACGCGGCACCGACCATCGGGTCCTGGTCGAGGGCTTCGAGCAACGGGCGGAGCCAGCCGGGCGATACGGTCGCATCGCTGTTGACCAGGGCGATGTGGTCGACGTCGCGCAGATCGCCGATGCCGAGGTTGCAGCCACCGGCGAAGCCGCGGTTCTCGGCGCTCTGGACGACGCGTACGGAGGGCAGCTCGGCTCGGACCCGCTTGGCCACCGAGTCCTGTGACCCGTTGTCGACCAGGACGAGGTCGAGCGCGTCGGCCGGATGGTCGGACGCCACGAGGTGCTCGAGGCAGTCGATGGTGAGGTCACCGCCGTTGTAGTCGACGACCACGACCCGGATCCGCGGCGTGACCCGGGCCGCGCTCACACCGTCACCGCCGCATCCGCGGCCGCGACGGGCGCAGCCGTGGGGACGCCGACGGCGAGATCGGCCGACCCCTCACCACCGTGACCGCGCCAGCGCGGCGGCGCGAGGACGATCCACCACAGCCCCGCGGCGATGGCGAGCGCGAACCCGACGATCAGCACGGGCGCAGTCCCCGGAGGCGACCACTGCCCGTGCCCGAAGAACCAGAGCGGCCCGTGCGCGCCGACTGCGTACCTCCGGATCGCCTGCGTGAATGCCAGGATCTGGGCGACCGCGAGGCTCGCGACGAGGACGAGGGCCAGGCGGCGGCCGAGCCGGCTCGCGGTCTCGGAGGAGCCCACGCCGACGCCGGCGATGATCGGGACCCCGACCGCGAGCGGCAGCGAGTAGCGCCCCTGCCAGATGAAGCCGGCCTCGTGCGCGCCGGCCGCCTCGACGAGCACCGGGATCACGACGGCCGCCGCGGTCGCGGCGAGGAGCGCCCAGACGAAGCGTGCGGACGCCACCGCCAGCGCGAGCGCGACGATCGCTCCCAGCGCGAGCAGCCAGACCAGATAGGTGACAGCCGGCGCGCGTGTCTCGAGCCAGCCGAACACCCCGATCATCTCCCGCAGCATCTCACTGCTCTTGCCGAAGCTGGTGCGGACGAGCGCGACGCCCGAACCGTGCACCGGCGTGCCGACGAAGTAGCTCAGTGGGTGGCCGTACGCATACCACCAGAGCTGAGCTGCCGTGCATGCCGCGAGCACCCCGGCCCAGATCCAGACCCGGCGCGAGTGCACGAGCGCACGCAGCCCCGACCGGCTCGTGAGGATGAGCAGGACGAGCCCCAGCACCGCCAGCCACAGCGGCGAGAGCGCGCGCGAGAGCACGAGCACGCAGGCGGCGATGCCGAGCCGGTCGACGACCTTCGGGTCCACGCGGTCGTCGGCTTCCTTGGCGAGCACCGAGCCGTGGACCCAGACCGCGATCGCGGAGCCGATCTCGACGCCGCTCGGGCTCACGGTCGCGCCGAGGAACAGCACCATCGGGGAGAGGGCGATCGCGAAGCCGGCGCCGGCCCACATCGGCAGGACCGTGCGCCGGAGCGTCTCGAGTGCGGACGCGAGCAACGCCGCGATCGCCAGCATGCCGATGATGCGCATGAGGTAGACCTGCCCCGCGCCGGGGCTCACGACGCGGCTGAGGAACCCGACCGGGGCGTAGTAGGCCGGGCTGTGGTGGCCGACGTAGGTCTGGACGTGGGTCTCCGCACTCGAGCCGTGGAACGCGACGCAGCTTGCCGGTCGGTTCGGGTGCCCGGCGAGGCAGGCAACGCGGTTGGCGCTGCGGTAGATGCCGGGCGCCGTGACGACGGTCGCGGCGTCGCCGATCGGCGGCACCTGCTGGTCGGCGGGGGGCGTCGTGCCCAGGAGCTGGCCCCGGCCCACCGAGGCGGCCCGCACGACGTGGGCGGGCTCGTCCGGGGCCGCGAAGAGCGGGGTGGCGAGGACCCACGCGAGCCCGAGCGCGGCGAAGATCGCGAACGACGTCCACCAGCGCCAGCTGACCCGCCGGAGCACTACTCCGTCCGCCGCTTGAGCGGCTCCCACCACGAGCGGTTGTCGCGGTACCACGCGACGGTGGCCTCGAGCGCCTCGCGGAACTCCCGTCGGGGGCTCCACCCGAGCGCCCGCACCTTCGAGATGTCGATGGAGTAGCGCCGGTCGTGGCCCAGCCGGTCCTCGACGTAGTCGATCATCGACTCGTCGTGGCCCAGGATCTCGAGGATGCTTTCGGTCAGGAACCGGTTCGGCACCTCGTTGCCCGCGCCGATGTTGTAGATCTCGCCGACGGACCCGGCGCGCAGCACGATGTCCACGCCCGCGCAATTGTCCTCCACGAAGCACCAGTCGCGCACGTTGAGGCCGTCGCCGTAGAGCGGCACCTTCTCCCCGTCGAGGAGGTTGGTGACGAACAGCGGGATCACCTTCTCCGGGAACTGGTACGGCCCGAAGTTGTTCGACGACCGGGTGACGATGACCGGGAGGCCGTACGTCGAGTGGTACGAGAGCGCGATGAGGTCCGAGCCGGCTTTCGACGCCGAGTACGGGGACCGGGGCTCGAGCGGGTCGGTCTCCCGGAACGAGCCCTCGGCGATCGACCCGTACACCTCGTCGGTGGAGATGTGGAGGAACCGGTCGACGCCGACGCGGCGGGCGACGTCGCACATCACGTTCGTGCCGTCGCAGTTGGTGTGGACGAACTCGTCGGGGCTGGCGATCGACCGGTCCACGTGGCTCTCGGCCGCGAAGTGCACGACCGCGTCGTGGCCGTCCATCGCCGAGGCGACGGCGTCACGGTCGGTGATGTTTCCCTTCACGAAGGCGAACCGGGGGTCGTCGTCGAGGCCGTGCAGGTTCTCGAGGTTCCCTGCGTAGGTCAGCGCGTCGAAGACGGTCACCTGGTCGTCGGAGGTCTCGAGCACGTGCCGGACGTAGTTCGAGCCGATGAAGCCGGCGGCGCCGGTCACGAAGAGTCGCATGGGTGGTGGGCCTCGTGGTCGCTCGCAGGGGCGCCCCACGGTAGGCCATGTGGTCGTCGCCACCACGTACCTCCGGGGGGTCCCGCCGCCGCGCCGATCGCCGGCTCCGGCCCGATCTCGGGCCGCCGGGCTCCAGATGCGCTCCCGAACTTCCGATGCAGAACGCCGAGACGTCGTTGCCCTGCAGCCGTCCCACCCCGCAGAATGGATCGGAGAACCGTGCCACGCATCCGCAGACCGTCCTCCATGGTGCTCGCGCTGCTGCTCGCAGTCGCGTTCGTGGTGGGCAGCGTCGCGATCTCACGGCCCCCGGTCGCGCAGGCCGACTCGCTGCCGCGGGTCCCCGTGATGGGGCCGAACATCCTGACCGCGGACCAGCTGACGGCTTGGTACAACTCGAAGCACCGCGCGTTCAACGTCCCGGGCATCAACGTGCACGACCTCGCCCAGCTGTTCCTCTGGGAGGGCGCGGCCGAGAACGTGCGCGGTGACATCGCGTTCGCGCAGTCGGTCGTCGAGACGGGGTACTTCGGCTACGTCGGCAGCATCGTGACCCCGGCCAACTGGAACTTCGCGGGGATGGGCGCGTGCGACTCGTGCAGCTCGGGACGCCAGTTCCCGAGCCCGCAGATCGGCGTGCGCGCGCAGATCCAGGACCTCCGCAACTACGCCGACGCCGGCTCGCGCGCCGCGAACCTCCCGAACCCGCCGGTCCCCCAGTGGTACGCGTGGCCGAGCCTCAACCCGGTGACCGCCGCGTACAACTTCGATCACTTCTTCCGGAAGGGTCTCGCGCCCACCTGGAACCAGATGGGGAACGGGAACCACGCGACGTCGCCGATCTACGGGCCGACGGTGATCTCCGTGTTCCAGAACATGTTGACGTTCAACGGGCTTCCCGCGGCAGCCGCCGCCGGCGCGGACCCCGTCGGCAACATCGAAGTCGTGCAGCGCACGCCGGCGGGCGTCCACATTCGCGGCTGGACCGTCGACCCGTCGAAGAGCAACCCGACCGCGGTCGACGTCTACGTCAACGGCGTCGGGTTCGCGCGCACGATCGCGAACCACAGCCGTCCGGACGTGAGTGCCGCGTTCGCCGCGGCCGGCGCCGACCACGGCTTCGACACGACCTTGCCGATCGAGGGGGGCCAGGTCTGCCTCTACGCGATCAACATCGGCGCCGGGACGCGCAACCCGCTGCTCGGCTGCCGGACCGTGGCCGGGCCGAACCCGTCGGCCCACATCGAGGGGATCAGCCGCCAGCCCGACGGCCTGCACCTGCAGGGCTGGTCGGTCGACCCGGACTCCGCCGCGCCGACCAGCGTCGACGTGTACGCGAACGGTGTGGGCGTCGCCCACCTCCCCGCCGCGGGATCCCGCCCGGACGTGGGTGCGGCGTTCCCCGGCTACGGCGCGGGGCACGGCTTCGACGTGGTGCTCCCGGGCGTGGGCGGGAACGTCTGCGTGTACGCGATCAACCTGGGTGCGGGTGCGAACACCGCGCTCGGGTGCCGCAGCCTCCTCGGTCCGAACCCCGTGGGGAGCCTCGACCGGGTGTCCCGGGTCCCGTCCGGGCTCCGGGTCCAGGGCTGGGCGCTCGACGCCGACACGACCGCGTCCACGATGGTCGACGTCTACGCGAACGGCATCGGCTACGCACGCGTCCCCGCCGTCGGGGCCCGCAACGACGTCGGCAAGGCCTACCCGGCGTACGGGATCTTCCGTGGCTTCGACCTGGTCGTGCCGGTCGCCGGGGGCCAGGTCTGCGCGTACGGCATCAACTCGGGGCCGGGTGCGAACGTGCTGCTCGGGTGCGCCAACGGTTGATCGGGCGCGCGACCCGATCCTGGCGCCCCGTCCGGCAACGACCGTGCCATCGTCACGGGCCGGAGCACTAGCCTGCCCCGCCATGAAGGGCCTGATCCTGTCGGGCGGCGCCGGCACCCGGCTGCGCCCGATCACGCACACGAGCGCGAAGCAGCTCGTCCCGATCGCGAACAAGCCGATCCTGTTCTACGGGATCGAGGACATGGTCGCCGCGGGAATCGAGGAGATCGGCATCGTCGTCGGCGACACGGCCGAGGAGATCAAGGCCGCGGTCGGTGACGGCTCGCGCTTCGGCGCGCGCGTCACCTACATCCCGCAGGACGCGCCGCTCGGGCTCGCGCACTGCGTGCTGATCGCGGCGGACTTCCTCGGCGGGGACGACTTCGTCATGTACCTCGGCGACAACATGCTCCAGCAGGGCCTGGCCGAGTTCGTCGACCAGTTCGAGACGGCGCGGGCCCGCGACGGTGTCGACGCGCCCGCGGCCCAGATCCTGCTGGCCCACGTCCAGGATCCCACGCAGTTCGGCGTCGCCGCCGTCGACGACCTCGGTGAGGTGCTGTACCTGGTCGAGAAGCCCGAGGACCCCCCGTCGGACCTGGCCCTCGTGGGCGTGTACCTCTTCGACGCGCAGATCCACGGTGCGGTCACGTCGATCGAGCCCTCGGCGCGCGGCGAGCTCGAGATCACCGACGCGATCCAGTGGCTGCTCGAGCACGGCAAGCGGGTGCGCCACGAGGTCCTCCGGGGCTGGTGGATCGACACCGGCAAGAAGGATCCCCTCTTGGACTGCAACCGCCTGGTGCTCGAGACCATCTCGTCGCGCAACGACGGGAAGGTGGACGAGGCGTCGACCATCGAGGGCAACGTCGTCATCGAGCCGGGGGGAGAGGTCGTCGGCTCCCGGATCCGCGGACCGGCGATCATCGGCGAGCGGACGCAGGTGGTGAACAGCTACATCGGGCCGTTCACCTCGGTCGCCGCGGACTGCGAGGTCGTCGACTCGGAGATCGACCACTCGGTCGTCCTCTCGGGGAGCAAGATCCTCGGCATCGACAAGCTGACCGACTCGCTCGTCGGGCGCCAGGTGGAGGTGGCGCGCTCGGACCGGCGCCCCCACGCGCTGCGCCTGATGCTCGGGGACCACTCGAAGGTGGAGCTCGACTGATGCGCTTCCACCAGGATCAGGAGCGGGAGTGGTGAGCGGAGCGGGCCGGGATCGGGCTCGCAGTCGCACGACGAGCGGAGCGTGGCCCGAGCGGCCCGGTCCGCAGGACCAGGAGCGGGAGTGATGGCAACGGTCACGGAATCCGAGATCATCAAGGACGTGCAGGTCGTCGAACCGGCGATCCACGGCGATGAGCGCGGCTTCTTCATCGAGACCTACCGACGCGAGTGGTTCCCGCTCGGGCGCGAGATGATCCAGGGCAACCGGGGTGACCGGGTGGCCGGGTCGGTGGTCGGGCTGCACTACCACCTCCACCAGGCGGACTACTGGTACGTGCCGTACGGCCGGTGCCGCGTCGTCCTGCACGATCTGCGGGTCGGCTCGCCGACGGACGGAGCGACCCAGGTCATCGACCTCGGTGCGGGCGACGACGGCACCCACGACCACCGCGGCGTGTTCATCCCGCCCGGCGTCGCCCACGGCTTCGCGGCGCTGACGGACATGACGATCACGTACCTGGTCGACGGCTACTACAACGCGGCCGACGAGCTCGGGGTCGCGTGGGACGACCCCGCGATCGACGCGGACTGGGGCGTGACCGAACCGGTGCTGTCGGACCGAGACCGCAAGAACCCCGGCCGCGACGCGCTCGAGCCCGCGCTCCGGCCACACGCTCGTCTCCGCACGTAGGGGACAAAGCCGCCACAGCTGCGCGAACAGCACGTGAATTGTCGCGGGGGAGACGAATGTCACCCGGTGCGCGCCCTGTGTTTGGTGTTGCGAACCAGTACGCGCTCCGCGCGATGAACGCGCCACGCGACCGCGGAGCGTGCGATTCCGACGTGTACATTTCGGACGACTGATACCAACGCGCGCGTCGCGTGAGTCGTCACGACCGCGAGCGCGCGAGGGCGGTCGTTACCCTGACGATCCCGGTGGGTACCCGGAGGCACGGGTTCAAGGTTGTGGACCCGGTTGCCGATTCTCGATACCGGCGCTGAGCACGACACGGAACGCCATCACCACGGCAAGGACGCCAGCACTCACCCGCCACGTCGGCAACCGGAGGATGTATCCCACCATGCGACGACTCATCGCCGCGATCCTGATCGCCGCCAGCGCGACCTTCGTCATCGCGACCAGCCAGGGGGCCAACGCATCGGACCCGGCAGCCGAGGCGGACTTCGTCGGTCGGATCAATTCGCTGCGCGCGGGCCAGGGCGCCGGCCAGCTGCAGGTGCACTCCGTCCTGACCGCGAAGGCCCAGGCCTGGGCCGCGCACATGGCCGCGACTGGATGCCTCTGCCACTCCAACCTCACCGACGGCATCACGGTCGGCTGGAGCAAGCTGGGTGAGAACGTCGGGCGGGGGCCGAGCGTCGCGTCGCTCCAGGCCGCGTTCACCGCGTCGCCGGAGCACTTCGCCAACATGATCGACAAGCGCTTCCAGTGGGTCGGCATCGGTGTCGCCTACGGCGGCGGCCAGATGTGGGTCGCCGAGGTGTTCATGGACGGAGCGGGTCCGCCCGTGCCGAGCGGGAACCCGCTCGGCCACCTCGACAACACGGTGCGCGGTCCCGGCCTGATCGGCGTCACCGGGTGGGCCATGGACCCGAACACGGTCCAGCCGATCCAGGTCCACATCTACGTCGACGGGCACATCAACAAGGTCGTCACCGCGAACGCCACGCGCCCGGACATCGGCGCGAGCTTCCCGGGCTACGGCAGCCAGCACGGCTTCTCGACGAACGTCGGGGTCGGGCCCGGTGATCACAGCGTCTGCGCGTACGCCATCAACGTGTACAACGGCCAGGGCAACCCGTCCCTGGGCTGCCGGATGGTGCAGAACACGCCGTTCGGCTCGCTCGACACGGCCAGCCCCGGCCCGAGCGGGGTCCAGGTGAGCGGTTGGGCGATCGGTCCGGACGTGACCAACGCCCTCGCCGTCCACCTCTACTTCAACGGACACATCGTGAAGGCGCTCAGTGCGGCCGGGTCCCGTCCCGACGTCGCCCGCGCCTACCCGGCGTTCGGCTGGGGCCACGGCTTCACCGCAACGATCCCGGACCAGAGCGGCACGCTGTGCGCCTACGCGATCAACGGCGCGGGCAACGGGGACAACCCGCTCGTCGGGTGCCGGTTCGTCGATACGAACCCGATCGGCCACCTCGACGGTGCGAGCCGCTGGGGGAACGGTATGCGCGTCCGCGGCTGGGCGCTCGACCCCGACGTCACCTCGTCGATCCCGGTCCACGTCTACGTCGACGGCCACCCGGTGGCGGCGATCACGGCGAACAACGCCCGTGCCGACATCGGTGCGATGTTCCGGGCCTACAGCGCGAGCCACGCGTTCGACGCGGTCGTCCCGCTCGGCCCGGGTTCGCACATCGTCTGTGCGTACGGGATCAACGCGGGTTCCGGCTTCGCGAATCCGTCGCTCGGCTGCGCCGGCGTGAGCTGAGGCACCGCACCCAGAACCGTTGAGGTGAACCCGTGAGCGCTGCCGGCACGGGCTCGAGCGTGGACCCACCGGGCCCGGGCGGTCGCGCGCCGCGACGCTCGGGCTCGATGCTGAGCGGCGCAGGGGTGCTGGTCGTCGGCCGCTACGCGGTGGCCGCGCTGGCCTGGGCCGGGACGCTCATCGTCGTCCGCCAGCTCTCGGTCAGCGACTTCGGCCGGTACCAGCTCATCCTGTCGCTGCTCGGGATCGTCGGCTTCATCGCCGACCTCAAGCTGAGCCGGATCGTCCTGCGCGACCTCATGGCCGTCGACGGCGCCGCGGCCGGCGACATGGTCGGCAGCTACGTCGGGCTCCGCCTGGCGATCGGGTTCGTCTCGTACGCGATCGCGATGGCGTGGGTCCTGCTCGGCGGCTACGGCACCGACGTCGTCGTGGGTACCGCGGTCGCGGGGCTGAACCTGATCATCCTCTCCGCGGCGTTCGGCGTGATCCTGCTGTTCGAGGCCCGCCTGTGGTTGCGCGACGTCGCGCTCTCGAACGCCCTCGGGCAGCTGGTCCAGTTCGCGTTCACGATCGTCGTGGCCGTCTTCGGCCTGGCCTCCATCCTCTGGTTCTCGTGGTCGACCGTGGCGAACGCGATCGCGCTCACCCTGTGGCTGGCGGTCATCGCACACCGCACCGTGCACGTGCGGATCCGCGTGGAGCCGGCCCGGTGGTGGGTGTGGCTCCGCGAGGCCGCGCCGCTCGCGCTCGGCGCGGCACTCGACACCGTCTACTTCCGCATCGACATCGTGATGCTCTCGCTGATGGCCACCTACACCGCGGTCGGGACCTACAGCGTCGGCTACAAGTTCTCGGACCTGCTCGGCGCGCTTCCGCTCGCGGTGCTCACGCCGGCCCTGACGATGATGGTGGCGGCCTGGCCCCAGGACCCGGCGGCGTTCCGGCGCACCTTCCGCCACGCCCTGGTGATCCTCTCGGTCGCCGCGATCGGGGCATCCGTCGGCTTCGTGGTGTTCGCCGAGCCGCTCGTCACGCTGCTCTACCAGCAGCGGTACGCGGACGCGACCGATGCTGCCCGCCTGCTCGTCGTCGGCCAGGGCCTGCACTTCTTCACGCTCCTCGCGTTCACGGCGCTCGTCGCCGCGGGCCGGAACCGCCTGTACCCGATCGCCATGCTCGTCGGGGTCGTGCTGAACGTCGCGCTCAACCTCGTGCTGATCCCGCGCTCCTCGTACCTCGGCTCGGGGTGGGCGACCGTCGTCACCGAGCTGGTCGTGCTCGTGGTCCTGACCCTCGGTGTCGTCCGGATCGAGGGGGTGTTGCCCCTGCCGTGGGCGCCGCTGGCGAAGTGCGCCGGCGCCGGGGTGCTCACCGGCCTGGTGGGTTGGGCGCTGCTCGGACGGATCCCCTGGCCCGTGGCGGGCGCGATCACCGCGGCCGTCTACTTCGGGGCGGTGCACCTGCTCGCGGTCAACGGGCCGGGGGGCCTGCGCGCCCTCGGCGGGGATCCTCGCGACGACCTCGAGGCGATCGTCGAGACCGGGATCGACCGGCCCGAGCCGGGTGCGGGGATGCCGGGGTGACGAGGAGCCCGGTCAGGCCTCGTAGTAGTACGACGACCGGCGGGGCGAGGCCGTCCGGTTCACCACGACGCCGACGAGGTTGGCCCCGGCGCGCTCGAGCGCTTCGAGGGTCTGGCGCACCTGGCGGCGCCGGCTCGTCTTGACGTCGAGGACGAAGATCGTGGCGTCGCACTGGGAGGCCACCGCCATCGCGTCCGCGAACATCGCCGCGGGCGGCGTGTCCACGACGACGAGGCGCACGGCCCGCAGCGAGTCGAGCACGTGGCGGAAGGGGCGGGCGCCGAGCACCGCGGAGGCGTCCTGGACGGGCGCGCCGCTGGCGAGCACCCGGAGGAACGGGGTGTCGGGGAGCTTGCGCAGCATCGTCGCGAGGTCGTTGCCCTGCAGCACCGCCGAGAGCCCGGGCGCCCGGGGCACGCCGAGGCGCTCGTGCACCGACGGCTTGCGGAGGTCCGCGTCGACGATGACCACCTTCTCGTCGAGCCCGGCGGCGGACTGGGCCAGGTGCACGGCGGTGAAGGTCTTGCCTGCGCTCTGGTTCGAGCTCACGACCGCGAGCGTGCGCGGCTTGCCCGCGCCCTCCAGCACCATCAGGTTGGTGCGGAGCACGCGGAACGCCTCGACGAGCTCGATGCCCGAGCCCTTCGGGATCTTGGCCAGCACGGGCAGACCGGTGATCCGGGTGACGTCGGCGGTGTCCTCGGTGCGGGAGAAGCGGTCGCCGGTGTAGTGGACCAGGACGGTGAGCTCGGCCACGACGACGAGCGAGACGACGAACGCCAGGATCGAGTCCCGCACCGGCATCGGCGAGATCGGGCTGTCGGACGCGATCGCCCCGGAGATCGTGACGAGGTTGTCGTCCTTGCGCGAGCGGATCTGGATCTCGGAGTCGTTCAGCGCACTGATCTGACCCTCGAGCGCGGGCGCGTCCGCCGATCCGGGCGGCAGGTTCTCGAGCTGGGTCTGGAGCTGCTTGCGCTGCGCCTGGATCGGCTGGAGATCGGCGAACTTGGCCTCGCTCTGCTGCGCCTGCACGGTCGAGATCAGCGACGACGCGGCGAAGCGGCTGAGCCTCTCGGCGTCGCCCTTGCTCGGCCCGGTCGCGTTCACCTCGACGAAGCCGAGGTCGCCCACCTGGCTGGCGGAGATCCGGCTCGTCGCGTCCTTGAGGTCGAGGCTCATGCCCGAGGTCTTGATCGCGTCGCGGACGACCGTGGGCGTGTTCGCGTACTCGGCGTAGTTCTGGGCGAGGTACGTGGAGGCGTCGGCGAGGGTCTGCCCGTTCGATGCGGCGTTCCCCGGAATGACCTCGAGCCGGGTCTTGGCCTCGTACTTCTTCGACTGCACGGTGCTCGCGGCGAAGACCAGCACGGCGATGCCGAGCGAGATGAGGAGGATCCGCAGCCAGTTTTGCGCGATGACGCGGAAGTGGGCCGCCAGATCCATGGAGGGTTGATGATAGGTCGCGGGAGCCTCGAAACCGAGCCATCGGGTCGGTCCGGGTCGGAAGGGACGGCAGGCCCGCTCCCTAGAATCGAGCTTTCCCGGTCGACCGTGACGGACGACCGGCTCGCTCCTCCGGAGGCGTCCGATCGACGAACCGATGAAGCCGGATCGCACGCCGCGCCAATCGGGGACGATCCTCGGTGGGGCGGGCGTCCTCGTCGTCGGCCGCAACGTCGTCGCCGCCCTGGGCTGGTTGGGGACGGTCATCATCGTCCGCCAGCTCTCGCAGCAGGAGTGGGGCCAGTACTCCCTCATCGTGTCGCTGCTCGGGATCATCGGGTTCATCGCCGACCTCCGGCTGAGCCGGATCGTCCTGCGCGACGTCATGGGCGCCGGCCACGAGATCGCGGGCGAGGTCGTCGGCTCGTACGTCGGGCTCCGCCTGGTCATCGGGCTCGTCTCGTACCTCATCGCGCTCGCGTGGGTGCTGCTCGGCTCCTACTCGCGCGATGTCGTGCTCGGCACCGCGGTCATGGGGCTCAACCTGGTGATCCTCTCCGCCGCCTTCGGCGTCACGCTCCTGTTCGAGGCTCGCCTCTGGCTGCGCGACGTCGCGTTCGGCAACGCGCTCGGGCAGCTGGTCCAGTTCGCAACCACCGTTGCGATCGCGTTCGCCGGCGTCGCCTCGATCCTCTGGTTCTCCTGGGCGACGGTCATCAACTCGATCGTCGTGGTCGCCTGGCTCGCCTTCGTCGCGCACCGGACCACCCGGCTGCGGTTCCGCCTCCAGTGGTCCCAGTGGTGGCTCTGGATGCGCGAGGCCGCGCCGCTCGCGCTCGGCTCGGCGCTCGACACGATCTACTTCCGGATCGACGTCGTGATGCTGGCCGCGCTCAGCACCTACACCGCCGTCGGCACCTACAGCGTCGGCTACAAGTTCTCGGACCTGCTCGGAGCGGTGCCGCTGGCGGTGATCACGCCCGCGCTGACGTTGATGGTCGCGGCGTGGCCGCACGACGTCCCCGCCTTCCGGCGGACGTTCCGGCACTCGCTCATCATCCTCACGGTCGGATCGCTCGGCGCGTGCGCCGGGTTCCTCGTGTTCGCGGGCCCGCTCGTCTCGGCGCTCTACACCGAGCGCTACGCGCACGCCGCGAACTCAGCGCGCCTGCTCGTGGTCGGACAGGGCCTGCACTTCTTCACGCTGCTCGCGTTCACGACGCTCGTCGCGGTGGGTCGCAACAAGCTGTACCCGATCGCGATGCTCGTGGGCGTCGTCGTCAACGTCGCGCTGAACCTGATCCTGATCCCGCGGTACTCGTACATCGGCTCCGGCTGGGCGACGGTCGTGACCGAGGTCCTCGTGCTCATCGTGCTCACGATCGGGGTGTTGCGCATTCCCGGCGTCCGCCCCTTGCCGTGGGTGCCCATCGCGAAGTGCGCGGTCGCGGCGACCACTGCAGGCCTGGTCGGCTGGGCTCTGCTCGGCCGCATCCCGTGGCCGGTCGCGGGTCTCGTGACCGGGCTCGTCTACCTCGGGGTCGTCCACGTGATCCGCGTCGACGGACCCGGCGGGTTGCGGGTGCTCGCGGGCGAGGGACGTGACGACCGCCCCGTCGCGTCCGGGCCTGCCGACGGACCGACCCCGCGCGATCCGGAGTCCGCCGGATGACGCACCGCTACAACGGTGCGATGAGCAGCACGTGCTGCAGGTACGAGAGGCGGCGGAACCGCTCGAAGCGCGAGAGCTGGTCGTCGATCCAGGCCAGCTCCCGGTCGGCGTGCCCGTGGAGCAGGTAGCCGGAGGCGAGCCCGGTCAGCAGCATCCGCGGGTGCTCGACGGAGACGTCGAAGCGCCGCCGCAGCATGTCGACCTCGTCCGGGCGGAGCGGGAACTCGTCCTCGTCGCTGTTCTTCGGGATGCCGAAGCGGCCGACGAGGTGCTCGCGGCACCACACCAGGAACCGGCTCATCGAGCTGTTCTCGGCGAAGAACGCCCGCCCGCCTGCGGTCATCGAGTCCGCGAGCACGTCGACGAACCGGCCGAAGGGCTCGATGTGGTGGAGGATCATCGAGCCGAACACCAGGTCGAACCGGCCGAGTGCGCTGATCCCGAACGCGTCGGCCACGACGGGGTGCACGGTGCGGATGCCATCGGTGACGCACCGGTCCCGGAGGCCGGCGACGGCGATGGGGCTGCGGTCGACCGCGACGACGACGGCACCCCGGGTGGCGAAGAAGCGCGAGTACTCGCCCGTGCCGCACCCGAGGTCGAGCACGCGCGCGCCGTCCACCCCGCCGAAGTGGCGCAGTGCGCAGAGCGCTGTGTGGTCGTCCTCCGAGAGCACCGCGGGCTCGCGGTGCCGGTAGACCCGGTTCCAATGCTCGGTCGGGCTGGGGTCGAGTGGTGTCGCCACGCCTGCCTCCCCTCTGGCCCTCGCTCGTCAGGTACCCGGCGGCGTCAGCTGGGAAACCGTACCGGGGGCACTGACCGCGGGCCCGGCCGCGAGGTCCGGCGCCATCGTGGCGACGATCGCGATCATCGTCCAGAAGAGCTGGTCCATCGGGACGAGCTCCAGGTAGGTCGCCACGATCGAGCTGGCCATGATCGCCAGCAGCGTGGCCGACACCGCGCAGACGAAGTCCTTGTCGATGCCGCTGACTCTCCGTTCGGTCTCGCGGGTCGAGAGGAACATCATCACGAGCATGATGACGAGGAACCAGAGGGCGAACACCCCGAGCTCGAACGCGACCTTGAGCCACGAGTTGTCGGGGTAGTAGGTCGAGTTCGGATCCTTGTTGTTCAGCTTGGCCGCCTTCTCGGCGGCCGCGCCGGTCGTTCCGATGCCGCTGCCGAACACCGGACTCCGCGCGAACAGATCGATGCGGTCCTGCCAGGAGATCGTGCGCGCGCCGAAGCTCGTGGAGCTGAACACCGCGTTGCTCACGTTCGCGCCCGAAGGGATGAAGAGCGCGGCGACGAGCACGATCGGGATGCCGTAGACGAGGATCTTGTAGCGGTGGAAGGCGAGGTACAGCAGCCCGATGGCCAGCCCGAGCATGGCGCCGCGCACGAAGCTGAACAGCAGGCCGACCGAGAGCAGCGGCAGCGAGAGGAAGAAGAGCTTGCTCCGCAGGCGCTTCGGTTGGGCGAGCGACATCGGGAGCCCGATGAGGATGACCAGCATCTCGTAGAAGCCGAACGAGAACGGCAGGTTGAAGGTCGAGAACGAGCGCAGCGTGAACCCGGACGTGAACCGGATGTTGTCGTCGTAGGCGTACCCGAGATCGTGGAGGTACGCGTGGCCGACCACCTGCTGCCAGATGCCGACCGCCGCGGTCACCGCGCCCATGATCATGAAGATCGTCACCAGGTGGTCGCGCTCGCGGCGGTTGAGCGGACAGCGCCAGATCGCGGCGGCGAGCAGGACGCTGAAGTACGACAGGCGCAGCCCGGTGAGCGCGGTGTTGACGTCCACGGTGAACGCCGAGACGAGCCCCATCGCGAGCAGCACGCCGAGTGCCGGGGCCCACTTCGGGAACTTCCGGTGCTCCTGGGCCCGCGCCTCCGGCGGGCAGAGGAACGTCAGGAGGAGGATCGCGATGATGAACACCTGCTTCCAGGGGTTCGTCCATCCGGGGCCGAGCGCCTTCAACATGCCGTCGAACGGCAGGAGCGCGACGAAGATCAGCACGCCGCGCTGCGGCCGCTGGTACACCGCGAACGCGGTGGGGACCAGGATCGCCAGGAACAGGACCCAGAGCGCGAATCCGAACATGAGCGAGACGCCGAGCACCGCGATCGCGACGACGAACAGGCTGGGCAGCGCGATCCTTTGCTGGCGTGACCCGCGAAGCGCCTGCATCGGACGCGACTGTACCGGCGGGTCGGGCCGAATCGGGGTGGGATCCCGGCGGAGCGGAGCGACGGGTCGTTACGGGCGGACGAGCGACCGGTAGAGGTCCATGACTTCGCCGGCGTTCTCGTCCCAGCTGACGGCACCTGGGGGCGTGACCGGGTGTGCGGGCGGCTCGCGGGGCGGGCGCCCCGCGGCCCGGACGACGGCGCGGCGCCAGGCCTCACGGTCCCGGATGTCGAGGTGCTCGACCTCCGGCGACGCCGCGGACACCTCGACGAGTGCCGCGTCGGTGCTGGCGATCGAGGGCGCACCGAAGGTGAGCGCCTCCAGGAGCGGGAACCCGAACCCTTCTTCGAGCGTCGGGAGCAGCACCACGGTCGCGTGCTCGTAGCACCAGCGGAGCTCGCCGTCGGACGCGCCGCGCAGCCAGATCGCGAGGTTCCGGTGCTCGAGCTCGGCGAGCCGGCGCGTCGTGTCCGCGCTGTGCGGACCGGGATGGCCGAGGACCACGAGGGGGAAGTCGGTGGCCTCGCTCGCGACGTCGGGCCAGAGGTCGAGCAGCATCTCGACGTTCTTGCGCGGCGCGAGGTCCCCGACGACGAGCGCGAACCGCGCCGCCGCGAGTCCGGGGACGGGCCGGGGCGTCACGTCGAGGAGCGCGTGGCTGAGCCCGTTGGGCACGACGACGGTCTTGGCGCCCCACCGGCCGTCGATGGCGACGATGCGGTCGCGCGTGGCCCGGCTGACGGAGAGCAGCCGGGTCGCCGAGCGCATGGATGTGCGGTACTGGCGGGGGAGGAACATGCGCTTGGCGAGCGCGGACTCCCGGGCCCGGGTGATCGTCATGAGGTCGTGGACCGTGAGCACCGTGGGCAGGGAGGTGCGCGGGACGAGGTGCTTCGTGCCGTGGACGAGCTGCACGCCGGCCTTCTCGAACTTGGCGCCGCTCGTGTACCGCTCCCACAGGGCCATGCGGAGCTGTCCGACCGTCGGGATCGTGACCATCGCGTCGAGGCGCGCACCGGCGAGGGCCTCGACCCGGCCTGACGCCGCGGCGGGTGCCGCGACGACGAGGCGCACGTCGTCGCGGCGCGCGAGCGCAGCGACGAGCTCCTCCGTGTAGCGCGCGATCCCGCCCGGGCGGTCGATCGTGTCGGCCAGCACGCCGACGCGCAAGATGGACGTGTCGGCGCCGGGCTGCTGCATGTCGCCGCTAGCCTAAGGCGCTCCGATGCGCATCCTGATGGTCTCCAACCTGTGGCCTCCGGAGGTCGTCGGTGGCGCGGAGCAGTACGCCTCGGCGCTCGCGACCCGGTTGCGGGGTGACGGCCACGACGTGCGGGCGCTGACGCTCGGCGTCGAAGGTCCCGACGTCGCCGGGAGCGTCGCGCCCTGGCCGTACCCGATCCAGGAGACGCCGGCGCAACCCGCGGCCAAGCGGATGCTGTTCCACGCGGTCGACGTGCACAACCCGCGAGCCGGCCGGACCATCGACCGCGTCCTCGACGACTTCCGCCCGGACGTCGTGCACACGAACGCGGTCCAGGGGTTGTCGAGCGTCGCGCTCACCCGCCCGACGCAGCACGGCGTCGCGCACGTCCACACGCTGCACGACTACTGGCTGCTCTGCCAGCGCAACTCCATGGTGCACCGTGACGGCCGCGAGTGCGACCCTCGGTGCCGGTCGTGCGTCGGCATCTCGTGGATCCGCAACGAGGCCGTACGCCGCGCGCCGCCGGGTGTCGTGCTCGCGGTGTCGCACGCGATCGCGAGTGAGCACGAGCGGCTGGCGTGGACGCGCTCACGGACGCGGGTCCTCTACAACCCGGTCGAGATCGTCGCGGGTCGAAGGGGCGCGCCTCGTGGCTCGAGCCGGCCGCTGACGTTCGGATACCTCGGCCGCCTCGGCATCGACAAGGGCGTCGGGACGATGCTCGCCGCCTTTGGCCGCGCGGACCTGGGTGACGCCCGGCTGGTCGTCGCGGGCCGGGGCCCGCTCGAGGCCGACGTCCGCGCCGCCGGGCCGAACGTCGTCGCCGCGGGCTGGGTCGACCAGGCGCGCAAAGAGGCGCTGCTCGACGACCTGGACTGCCTCGTCGTGCCGTCGCAGTGGAGGGACCCGGCGCCGGTCGTGCTCAACGAGGCCCGCGGGCGGGGGATCCCGGTGATCGGGGCCGCGATCGGCGGCATCCCGGAGCTGATCGCCCCCGAGTGCTCGCCGCTGCTCTTCACCCCCGGCGACGTCGGCGGGCTCGCGGCGCGGATGGAGACGTACGCGGCGGGACCCGAGGCCTACCGGCCCGAGCCTGCGGCCGCTCCGATCGGCTGGCCCGGTCACCTCGCCGGCGTGCTCGCGGCCTACGCCGACGCCGCCCGGGCCGTCGCGCCGCGCGCCTCGCGACCGTAACCACGGTGCGTGGCCACTTTGCCCGCTCCGGGCCCTAAGATCACCGAATGGGAGTGGGTTCCGACGCGCTGCGTCGCGGTCTCCTGCGGGCGCGCGACTCGTTCTCGTCCGACGAGGCGATCGATGACGCCCGGGGACCGGCCGCTCCGATGCGGTCCGGGAGCGACTCGGTCTGGATCATCCTCGCGGTCGCCGCGGTCGTCCTGGTCGGGGTCGGGCTGCGGTTCTTCGCCCGCTCGGATCTCTGGGCGGACGAGGTGCTCACGGTCAACATCTCCGGGCTGCCGTTGTCGCAGCTGCGCGGCGCGCTGAAGCAGGACGGCGCGCCGCCCCTGTACTACCTGCTGCTGCACTTCTGGATGCGGGCGTTCGGGACCGGCAACGAGACCGTGCGTGCGCTCTCCGGCGTCTTCGGGGTCGCCGCGCTCGTGCCCGCATGGTTCGCCGGCCGCCGGCTCGATCGGCGTCGGGCTCGCGAAGGTCTGGCGGACCCCTCGTCGCGCACCGTCGCCTGGGCCACCGTGCTGCTGCTCGCGGCCTCGCCCTTCGCGATCCGCTACTCGACCGAGACCCGCATGTACTCGCTGGTGATGCTGCTGGTCTTCCTCGGCTACCTCGCGTTGGCGCGCGTGTTCGACCGGCCGTCGTTGGGTCGGCTCGCGTGCCTCGCGATCGTGACCGCGCTGTTGCTCTACACGCACTACTGGTCGTTCGCGCTGCTCGCCGTGGTCGGGCTGTGGGTCCTCTACCTCGCGGTCTGGGGTCCGTTGGGGCGACGCCGGTCGGCGCGCTGCGCTCTCGGCGCGCTGGTCGTCGGCGCACTCTCGTTCGTCCCCTGGTTGTCGACCTTCCGCTACCAGGAGGTCCATACGGGTACGCCCTGGGGTGCGGTGGTCAGCCCGGTGAGCAGCACGGCCGAGGCCGTGAAGTCCTTCGGTGGCAACACGCACATCGTCGGGTGGGCGCTGCTGTTCCTCTTCCTCCTCGCGGTCTTCGCGCGGGGCATCGACAAGCGCCACATCGACGTCGACCTGTGGACCCGGCCCGGCGTCCGCATCGAAGCCGGCCTCGGACTCGTGACCCTCGGTCTCGGGCTGCTGCTCGCCCGGGCGACGTCGACCACGTTCGAGGGCCGTTACGCGTCGGTGATGTTCCCGCTCTTCCTGCTCGCGGCCGGGTTCGGCGTCACCGTGTTCGCGAGCCGGGCGGTCCGGTACACGGTGATCGCCCTCCTGCTCGTCGGCGGGTTCTGGGGTGGCGCCAGCAACGCGTTGCGCAGCCGGACCCAGGCGTTCGAGATCGCCAATGCGATCGAGCACGAAGGCCATCCCGGCGACCTGGTCGTCTACTGCCCGGACTCGATCGGCACCGACGTCAACCGCCTCCTGCCGTCGGACGTCCACCAGGTCGCACTCCCGGGGTTCACGTCGCCCGGACGCATCGACTGGGTCGACTACACCAAGCGGGTCGACGCGATGCGTGCGAGCGACACTGCGGCGGAGATCCTGCGGCGCGCCGGTGACCATTCGGTCCTGTTCGTGTACACGTCAGGGACACAGCCGCTGCAGACGAAGTGCGGGCTCATCGCCGACACCCTCTCGCTGTCGCGGCCGCGCGTGCGCTCGATCGAACCCGACCTGTACTTCTTCGAGAACCAGGGGCTCTACGAGTTCCCGGCCCGCCCGCGCTAGCCGGCTCAGGCCGCGAGCGCGATCGCGGCCTTGAGGTCGGCGACGAGCCGGCGGGTGCGCCGGACCGTCCGCCAGTAGACGTCCTCCATCAGGATGTGCGCGAACTCGCCGTTGCGGCCGATGCTCTCGAGGCGGTCCACCCCGGTGCCGACGGTGAGCCGCCGCCGGTCCTGCTCGTAGGCACGGTGGAAGACCGGGTACGCGAGCGGCTGGCGCACGACCCGGCTGCCGAGGGAGTCGCGCCGGGCCGTCGGCACGATGTCGACGAGCGCGTCGGTGCACCGCTCGCCGAGCTCCCCGTCGTCCATCTCCCACCACTCGTCGCCGAGCTCGGCGCCGATGTCGGCGGTGATGAGCGTCTTGCCCTCGGGGGCGAGCCACGGCATCGACTGCGGCGTCTCGGTGAGCCGGAAGAACGGGAACTCGGCCTCGGGGGTCCACGTCATCGTGTCCGGGATCAGGTGCCGGCCCCGCAGCCGAAGGTTGACGAAGACCATGGGCCGGTACCGGAAGGCGCGGAACGGCTCGAGCGCGTCCGTGCCCTCGACCAGTCGGGGAAGCACGTTGATCGGCGCGGTGCTCACGACCGCGGCCGCCGGGACCTGCTGGCCGGCGACCCGGACCCCCACCGCGCGGTCTCCGCTCACGGTGATGCGCTCGACGGGGCTGTTGAGCCGGATCGAGTCGGCGACCTCGGCGGCGAGGCTCTCGCACACGGTCGAGATCCCGTGCTCGGGATAGACGTGCCAGACGTTGGCGCTCAACGGGGCCTCGCGGCCGTACCCGATCGCCACCGCACGGTGGGTGAGCCGGGCGGCGACCGTGAGCCCGACCGTCTGTGCGATCCCACTCGGGATCTTGTCGGCGACCGCCGGAGACAGCTCCGAGGCCGGCACCCCCGACCAGGCCTCGACCAGCGGGAGCGCGATCCCGTCGGCCAGAGCGGTGCCGTAGTCGCGGCGGAACTGCTCGGCCGCGGACTCGGCGGGACCTGCGGAGCGCTTGGCGCGAGCGGCAAGCGCCGACAAGACGTAACGCGGCACGGTCAGCAGTCCGGACGGGTAGTCGTAGCTCTGCCCGCGCACCCAGACGGTCTCGCCGTAGTGCTCGATGGTCCGGCAGAGCTCGTTCACGCCCGTCGCGGTCGCGAGCCGGTTGGTGATGAAGTGCGCGCCGGTGTCGAAGGTGAAGCCGTCGGTGTCGAAGTGGCTGTCGGCCATCCCGCCGACCTTCGGCCCGGCTTCGTACAGCACCGCGTCGATGCCGTTGCGCAACAGCTCGCGCGTCGCTGTGAGCCCCGCGATGCCGCCGCCCAGCACGACGACCGGTGCGGTGTTGATCTCGGGGCCGCTCACGCGAGAAGTGTGGTCATCGGCCGTCGGGCTCGCGTCGGAGCACCGCGCGGAGCAACGCGGCACGGCCCGCGCGCTGGTGCAGCCAGTCGAACGCGGTGAACGCGGCAAGGGGGACGGGGGAGTCGAGCGAGAACCACTCGACCCACGGGCGGGGGGCGCCCCAGTCGTCGAGCGCGTTGCGCAGCGAGTAGACCCAGTTGACCGGGCTCACCATCGTGCCGAGCTCGTCGACCGCGAGCCCGGTGTGCGCCGCGAGCTTCCGCAACGAGGGCGCGTCGAACAGGTACCAGTGCCGCGGGAAGTGGTAGCCGCCCCAATGGCGCCGCTTGGCCACGCTGAAGTCCAGGGAACCGGTGTTGTCGGTCACGAGCAGCAGCCGCCCGCCGGGGCGCAGCACCCTGCGGATCGCGCGGAGCAGCGACGCGGGGTCGGCGAAGTGCTCGATGGTCTGCACGAGGATGGCGAAGTCGTAGTGCTCGGCCGGCAGGTCGATCGCATCGATCGACCCGCGGTGCACGACGAGGCCCCGGGCCTCGGCGGCGTCCGCGGCGCGCGGATCCAGGTCCACGCCTTCGAGCTGCCACCCGCCGGGACCGAACTCACGGAGGAGGTCGAGGTGGAAGCCGTCGCCGCATCCGACGTCGAGGATCCGTGCGTTGGCCGGGAGCGGCCCCGCCGCGCTCAGGAGGCGACGCGCCTCGAGCCGGCGACGCACCTTGTACACGAGCCCGAATTTGTCCTCGTCGAAGCTGAAGGCGTGGTACCCGTCCGGGTAGATCGTGGTCATCTCGGCGCGGGCCGGGCGCGGGTCGAGGTAGACGACCCCGCACCGGTCGCAGCGCACGGTGAGGAAGCTGTCGGGTGAGGTGCGGTACTCGAAGTCCTCGCCCACGCCGACGGGCTCTGCCTCGCGGGTTCCGCAGATGCAGCAGCGCGCGGCTTCGAGCGCGAGCGGGCGGGTCCCCATGTCGGGACGGTCGGACCGTGCTCGTTGCCGAGTCGGTGCGTGGGTCGTGGCGTCGGGGCCCAACGTGGTGATGCCGGGGATCGTACCGGCGGAGGCCACGAATGCACGCCTGAAGCGACGATCTCCGGGCGGGCCGGTGGGGTCAGGCGAGCAGGCCGGCGATCGCCGCCGCGGTACGAGCCCCCGCGTCGCCGTCGCCGTACGGCGACGGGATCGCCGCGAGTCGGGCGTGGACGGCGGCGAGGTCGTCGGACCAGGCGCGGCCGCGAGCTCCGATCGCGGCGCCGGGTGCGACGAGCTCGGCGAAGGTCCCGATCACCTCGGGGCGCTCGGTGGACGCGCGCACCACGAGCACGGGCCGCTTCACGATGCTCGCCTCCTCCTGGACCCCGCCCGAGTCCGAGACGAGGAACGCGCACTCGCGTGCCAGCCCGAGGAACTCGCGATAGCCGAGGGGCTCGATCACGCGCACGGACCCGGTGTCAGCGCCGGACTGCTCGAGGCGAGCCGCGGTGCGCGGGTGGAGGGGCAGCACGACCGGGTGGGGCAGCCGGCCCAGCTCGCCGAGGATGGTGGTGAGCACCCCGTGGTCGTCGACGTTCTCGGGCCGGTGGAACGTCGAGAGGACGTAGTCGTCCGGCGCCAGCCCGAAGCGTCCGAGCAGCGCAGCCCGTTCCGGCGATGCCGGGAGCATGTGGTGCGCCGCGTCGACGACGGTGTTGCCGGTCACCACCACCCGGGTGCCCTCGATCCCCTCGGCCGCGAGCTGCGCCCGGCTGGTCTCGGTCGGCGCGCAGCAGAGGTCGGCGAGGTGGTCGGTGACGACGCGGTTGTGCTCCTCGGGCATCGCCCGGTCGTAGCTGCGCAGCCCCGCCTCGACGTGCACCAAAGGGATGTTGCGCGCGTTCGCCGCCAACGCCGCGGCCACGGTCGTGTTCGTGTCGCCCTGGACGACGACCACCTCGGGTGCGGACGTCTCGAACTCACGGTCGAGCAGCATGGTCGCCTCACCGAGCTGCGCGCCGCGCGGCGCACCGCCCACGTGGAGCTGCACCGCCGGGGGTTCGAGCCCGAGCTCGGCGAGCAGCACCGCTGCGAGCGCCGGGTCGTAGTGCTGCCCGGTGTGAATTGTCCGAGCTGTGCCCCCCAGCGCCCAGAGCACCGGCGCGAGCTTCACGACCTCGGGTCGGGTGCCGAACACCACCGCGACGCTGCCCCGTTGCATTGCCCTCCAGGACGGCGCGCGACCTCGGGGTCAAGCGAAGTCGAGAACGCGCCGATCCGACTCGTGGAACGGAAGGTGCCTACCGGTACAGTACGTGCGCGACCCGGGCAGGACGTGCACGGCGCGATCTCCGGTCGGCGGCGAGAGGCCGGCTGGGAGAGGACTCGATGATCCAAGTGGGGTCGACGGAACCCGGGCTCGCACTCCCCAACGACCAGGACGCCACCGGCCGGAGCCTCGGCGCGGAGGAGCTCGCGCGCCTCGCCGACGTCATCACCGGCGGCACGTTGACGAGCACGAAGGGCGTGCAGGTGCCCGAGCTCGAGCAGCGGTTCGCGGCGCTGCTCGGCGCGGGGAGCGCCGTCGCATGCTCGTCCGGCACTGCCGCGGTGCACGCAGCAATTGCCGCGATCGATCCGGAACCCGGCGACGAGATCATCACCACCGCGATCACCGACATGGGCGCGTTGGCGCCGATCCTCTACCAGGGTGCGATCCCGGTGTTCGCGGACGTCGACCCCCGGACGGGCAACGTCACCGCGGCCACCGTGGCGGACCGGCTCTCGGAGCGGACGGTCTCGGTCGTGGCGACCCACCTGTTCGGCAACCCGTGCGACGTCGACGCGATCCGAGAGGTCGCCGACGAGCAGGGGATCCCCGTGATCGAGGACTGCGCCCAGGCCTTCCTGGCCCGCCGGGCCGGCCGGCTGGTCGGCCGGATCGGGTCGATCGGCTGCTTCAGCTCGCAGCAGGGCAAGCACATCACCACCGGCGAGGGCGGCATCGTGGTCTCGGACGACCCGGGCCTCGCCCGCCGGGCCCGCCTCTTCGTGAACAAGGCGTGGCCGTACGGCGAGGAGAACCCGGACCACGAATTCCTCGCGCTCAACTCGCGGATGACCGAGCTCCAGGGCGCGGTGGCGAACGCCCAGCTCGACAAGCTCGAAGCCGGCGTCGCGCAGCGCGTCGCCATGGCCGACCTCCTCAGGCGCGACCTGGCCGGCACGCCGGGCGTGACCCCGCCGGTCGTGCGCGACGACGACGCGATGACGTACTGGAAGTACCCGCTGCTGGTCGACGGCGCAGTCGTCCCGGGCGGCCCTCGCGCCCTCGCCGCCGAGCTCCGCCTGGGAGGGATTGCCTCGGCCCCGCGCTACATCCAGAAGCCTGCGTTCGCGTGCGCGGTGATCCGCGACCAGCGCACCTTCGGCGACAGCCGGTGGCCGTTCACCCTCGCTCGGCCGGAAGCCGTCGAGTACCCATCCGAATGGTTCGCCGGTACGTATGCCTTTCTCGATAACGTCCTCGTACTTCCCTGGAACGAGCGGTACGAGACCCATCACGTCGAGCTCCTCGGTGCCGCGATCCGCGCGGCCGTCGAGCACCTGATCGAGAGGGAACGATGAGCGAGCTTCAGGGACGTGAGCTCAAGATCGGGCTGATCGGCGCCGGCGGGATCGCGCAGTCCTACGTCAAGGTCGTCGAGGCCCTGGACGGCGCACGGCTCACCGCAGTGGCCGACCCACGCGGCCGCGCCGCGAGCACGGTCGCGGACGCGGTGCGCGGCACGGCCTACCCGTCGCACCGTGCGCTCCTCGAGGAGGCGGACATCGACGCGGTGCTCGTGTGCTCGCCGCCGTCGACCCACCCCGAGATCGTGCTGCAGGCGATCGAGCACGGGCTCCACGTCCTGTGCGAGAAGCCGCTGGCGATCGACGCCGCGAGCGCGTCCAAGATGGTCGGTGCGGCCGAGCGGGCCGGCGTCACGTTCACCATGGCCGCGAAGTTCCGCTTCGTCGACGACGTGATCCGGGCTCGCCAGATCGTCGGTTCCGGGATCCTCGGTGAGCTCATGGTGCTCGAGAACGCGTTCGCCTCGAGGGTCGACATGTCGCGGCGCTGGAACGCGGACCCGGCGATCGCCGGTGGCGGTGTGCTCATCGACAACGGCACGCACTCGGTCGACATCGTGCGCTACTTCCTCGGCCCGATCGCCGAGGTCATGGCGGTGGAGGGCAAGCGGGTCCAGCACCTCCCCGTCGAGGACACCGCGAGCATGCTGCTCCGGACGCCGGAGGGGGTGCTGGCGACCGTCGACCTCTCGTGGAGCGTCGACCGTGTGACCGACACGTACCTGACGCTGTACGGGTCCGAGGGCACGGTGAGCGTCGGGTGGAACGGTGCGCGCTACCGCCAGGCGTCGAGCCCGGAGTGGGTGACGTTCGGCTCGGGCTACGACAAGCTCACGTGCATGGGCGCGCAGGTCGCGAACTTCTGCGCGGCCGTGCGTGGCGACGAGAAGCTCGCGATCACCGCCGACGACGCGATCGCGTCGGTCGCGGTGGTCGAGGCGGCGTACGCGGCGCTCGAGCGCAACGACTGGATCACCGTCCGCGACCTCCCGGGCGGTGCAGCAGCCGCGGGTGAGCAGGTGGCATGACGCCTCCGCACACCGGAGTGCGGATCCATCCCACCGCGGAGGTCGAACCGGGCGTCGAGATCGGCGACGGCACCGCGGTCTGGTCCGGGGTCCACGTGCGCGGTCCCGGTACCCGCATCGGCGTCGACTGCATCGTCGGCGAGCGCACGCACATCGCGTACGGCGTGTCGATCGGCGATCGCGTGAAGCTCAACGCGTTCGTCTACGTCTGCACGGGCGTGACGATCGAGGACGGCGTGATGGTCGGGGCGGGGACGATCTTCACCAACGACCGCTACCCGCGTGCGACGACGCCCGACCTCGCGACGCTGCGTCCGTCCGAGCCGGACGAGCGGACGCGGCCCACGGTCGTCGGTGCCGGCGCGTCCATCGGCGCCGGAAGCGTGATCGGCTGCGACCTCTCGATCGGCCGCTTCGCGCTCGTCGGCATGGGCGCGGTCGTGACCCGCTCGGCGCCCGCCTTCCACCTCGTCGTGGGCCAGCCGGCGCGCTCGGTCGCGGTGGTCTCGCGGGTGGGCGAGCCGATCGTGCGGTTCTCGGGTGCCCGCCCACCCGACCGCGACGAGGTCGTCTGCCCGGTGAGCGGGCTGCGCTACGCGATCCGCGACGGCGAGGTCATCGAGCTCGACCCCCCGTCATGAGCGGGGACGATCACCGGGGCGCGGCGGGCCCGTCCGAGCGCGCGCCCGACTCCGAGCCCGCATCGGGGACCGACGACGCGGGCAGCGGACAGACCGGCGAAGCGTCCCGCCGGAGGAGTGGTCGTCGGCCCGGTCCACCGGACCGAGAGCGGGAGAGGTGGGCAGTCGTCGGGGGCGGGATGCTCGGGCTGACGCTCGCGCTGCGCCTGCGCGAGGCGGGCAAGGAGGTCACGGTGTTCGAGCGCGCCGATCGCGTCGGGGGTCTGGCCGGCGCCTGGTCGATCGAGACGCCGGACGGGCCGGTCACCTGGGACCGGCACTATCACGTGACCCTCCTGTCGGACGCCGCGCTGCGTCGCGTGCTCGAGCAGCTCGGCCTCGACGCGGAGATGCACTGGGTGGAGACCAAGACCGGGTACTTCTCCGACGGCCGGCTCTCGTCCGTCTCGAACACCGTCGAGTTCCTCCGCCTGCCCGGGCTGCCGATCACGTCGAAGCTGCGCCTCGCACTCACGATCCTGCACGGCTCACGGGTGAAGGACTGGCAACAGCTCGAGCAGGAGTCGGTCGAGGCGTGGCTCACGCGCTGGTCGGGACGCGCGACGTTCCGTCGATTCTGGCTGCCGCTCCTGCGAGCCAAGCTCGGCGAGAGCTGGCCCGACGCGAACGCCGCGTTCATCTGGGCGACGATCCAGCGCCTGTACGCCGCTCGTCGCAGCGGATTGAAGAAGGAGATGTTCGGCTACGTGCCCGGCGGCTACGCGCGCGTGCTCGAGCGCTTCGCGTCCGTGCTGGGTGCAGCAGGCGTGGAGATCCGCTGCTCGTCGACCGTGGAGCACGTGCGCCGCACGGAGGCCGGGCTCGAGGTGTCCGTCGAGGGCAGCGCGCCCGAGGTCTTCGACCACGTCGTCGTCACGAGCGACACCCCCACCGCAGAACGCCTGTGCCCCGACCTGACCGACGTCGAGCGGGCCCGGCTGCGGGGGATCACCTACCAGGGGATCGTCTGCGCCTCGCTGGTCCTGCGCTCGTCGCTCAGCGAGTACTACCTGACGTATCTCATGGACGACCTGCCGTTCACCGCGGTCGTCGAGATGACCGCGATGGTCGACCGCGCGCAGCTCGGCGGGCACGCGCTGGTGTTCCTGCCCAAGTACGTCGGCCCCGAGGACCCGCTGTTCCAGGTCCCAGACGCCGAGATCGAACGCCGGTTCCTCGCCGGTCTCCAGCGGGTGTACCCGACCCTCGGACGAGCCGATGTCCTGGGGGTGAAGGTCTCCAGGGTGCGGCGCGTGTTCCCGATCCCGACGCTCGGCTACTCGCGCCGCGTGCCGGCCATGACGACGAGCGTCCCCGGTCTGCACCTCGTGAGCTCGGCCCAGATCGTGAACGGGACCCTCAACGTCAACGAGACCGTCGAGCTCGCGGAGCGTGCGGCGGCAGGACTCATCTCGACGGGGCTGGGTACCATGCGAGGGCAGGAGAGTCGAGCATGAGGCAGAAGCGACCGCGACCCAGAGCGTTGGCGAGCCTCTCGCTCGACGCGGACAACCAGTGGTCGTACATGAAGATCCATGGCGACGACGGCTGGGAGCTGTTCCCGTCCTACCTCGACATCCTCGCGCCGCGAGCCCTCGAGGTGCTCGACCGCAACGCCCTCCGGATCACGTTCTTCGTCGTCGGCCAGGACGCCGCGCTCGCCGAGAACCACGATGCGCTCGGTGCGCTGGCCGCCGCCGGTCACGAGATCGGGAACCACTCGTTCCGGCACGAGCCCTGGCTCCACCGGTACTCGGAGTCGGAGCTCGACGAGGAGCTCCAGCGAGCCGAGGACGCGATCGAGACCGCGACCGGCGTCCGCACGGACGGGTTTCGAGGTCCCGGCTACAGCCTCTCGGAGACCACGCTCCAGGTGCTGCTGCGGCGGGGCTACGCGTACGACGCGTCGACGCTGCCGACCTACATCGGCCCACTCGCGCGCGCCTACTACTTCAAGACCGCGAAGCTCACCGCCGAGCAGCGGGCCGAGCGCGAGCTGCTCTACGGCACGTGGGCGGACGGCCGCCGCGCGGTCGGCCCGTACCGCTGGGCGGTCGACGGGCGCACCCTGCTCGAGCTGCCCGTGACGACGCTGCCCGGCATCAAGGTGCCGATCCACGTGAGCTACCTGCTGATGCTCAGCGCCTACTCGCCCGCCGCGGCGCGCGCGTACTTCGACGCCGCCCTGCGCGTCTGCCGCGCGGCCGGCGTCGGGCCGTCGATCCTGCTCCATCCGCTCGATCTGATCTCCGGTGACGACGTCAAGGAGCTCGCGTTCTTCCCGGGGATGCAGATCCCGCTGGACGAGAAGCTCGACCGGGTCGACTCGTATCTCGCGCAGCTCCGACGCCACTTCGAGGTGGTCCCGGTGGGGGAGCACGCCCGGGCGCTCGCGACGCGCGACCTGCCGGTTCGGGCACCTCGCTTCGCGGCCGCGTCGTGAGCGGGAGTGAGGCGCGCACGGTGCCGTCCATCCCCGTAGACCCGTCGCCCACGGTGGCCGATCCCACCAACCCGGTGCGCGCCGCGCTCGGGGGCGAGCCCCGCCCGTTGGTCTCCGTGATCGTCCCCGCGTACAACGAAGCCGCGGTGGTCGTCGACACGCTGACGAAGCTCTCCGAGTACCTGGGCTCGCTCGATGACCTCTACCGGTGGGAGATCGTCGTCGTCAACGACGGCAGCACGGACGACACGGGGAAGCTCGCCGACGAGTTCGCGCGGTCACACACCAACGTGCGCATCCTCCACCACCGGGTCAACTTCCTGCTCGGCCAGGCCCTGCGCTACGCGTTCAACTCGACCCAGGCCGACTACGTCGCGGTCATGGATTGCGATCTCAGCTACGACGCGGACCACCTCGGGCGCATGCTGTACGCGATCCAGGACTCGAAGGCGCGCATCGTGATCGCGTCGCCCTACGCGAAGGGCGGACGGACCACGAACATCCCGTTCGGGCGCCGGGTGATGAGCCGCAGCGCGAACTGGCTCCTCTCCCGGGCTGCAGGGGGGGACCTGAGCACGGTCACCGGCATGGTCCGGGTCTACGACGGGCGCTTCCTGCGGAGCCTCGACCTGCGGGCCATGGACACCGAGATCAACACCGAGATCATCTACAAGGCCCGGATCCTGCACGCCCGGATCATCGAGATCCCCGCCCACCTCGACTGGTCCTTCCAAGAGACCGGAGGCGTGCGCCGGGCCACGAGGTTCCGGTTCTCCCGGGGCACGGTCTCGTCGCTGTTCTCGTCGTTCCTGTTCCGCCCGTTCCTGTTCTTCATGCTCCCGGGCCTGATCCTGCTGGGGGTCGCGGCGTATTCGTTCGGCTGGTGCACCTGGCACGTGTTCCAGACGTGGGGCCAGCGGTCGTCCTTCGGGAACTCCGGGTTCACGGGAGCGATCCAGAACGCGTACGCGCGCGCCCCCCACGCCTTCCTCTTCACCGGGGTCACGCTGGTCCTCGCGATCCAGCTGATCAGCCTCGGCGTCATCGCCGCCCAGGGGAAGCGGTACTTCGAGGAGCTGTTCCACCTGGGGACCTCGATCTACCGCCGGGTCCGGCCCGACGAGCTCGGCGCCGCCGACCTCGACGCCGACCCCTGCGTCGAGGAGCCCTCTCCCCGCGACGGCTGACCCCGCAGGTACGGACCCCGCCGGGGTGTCCTCACTACAGTGGACGCGCACGCGCCCATCCGGGTCGCCGGCGTCGGGCGGTGGGCCCCGCCGGACCGCCGAGCCGAGGAGAACGACCATGGCCGACGGCTTCGACGCCGTGGAGGCCGCCGACCCCGAGATCGCGGACGTCCTGCGCCGTGAGGTCGAGCGCCAGAACACGACGATCCAGCTGATCGCGTCCGAGAACTTCACCACGCCGGCCGTGCTCGAGGCGCAGGGCTCCGTGCTCACCAACAAGTACTCGGAGGGATACCCCGGCAAGCGGTACTACGGCGGGAACCTCGTCGTTGACGAAGCCGAGGAGCTCGCCCGGCAACGGGCCTGCGCGCTCTTCGGCGCCGACCACGCGAACGTCCAGCCCCACTCGGGGGCCAACGCCAACATGGCCACGTACCTGGCGCTCTTCTCGCCCGGCGACAAGCTCATGGGCATGCGCCTGGACCAGGGCGGCCACCTGACCCACGGCTCGCCGGTCAACTTCAGCGGCCGCCTCTACGACTTCGTCGCCTACGGCGTGGACGACGAGACCGAGACGCTGGACTACGACAAGATCCGGGACCTCGCCAAGGCCGAGCGGCCGAAGGCGATCATCGCCGGCGCCACCGCGTACCCCCGGATCATCGACTTCGCGGCCTTCCGTTCCATCGCCGACGACGTCGGCGCGCGGCTGATCGTGGACGCCGCGCACATCGCGGGGCTCATCGCGGGCGGGGCCCACCCGTCGCCGGTGCCGTACGCCGACGTCGTCACCTTCACCACGCACAAGACCCTCCGCGGCCCGCGTGCCGGCGCCATCCTGTGCCGCGAGGAGCACGCGGCCGCGATCGACAAGGCCGTGTTCCCGGGTCTGCAGGGTGGGCCGCTGATGCACGTGGTCGCCGCGAAGGCCGTGGCGTTCCACCTCGCGGCGCAGCCGGGGTTCCGGGAGTACGCGGCGCAGATCGTCCGCAACGCGCGGGCGCTCGCGAGCGGGCTCGGCGACGAGGGCTTCCGCATCGTCTCGGGCGGTACGGACAACCACCTCATGCTCGTGGACCTGCAGCCGTTCGGCGTCACGGGGAAGGTCGCGCAGGAGGCGCTCGACCGCGCCGGCATCACGTGCAACAAGAACGCGATCCCGAACGACCCCGAGAAGCCGTTCGTCACGAGCGGACTCCGCCTCGGCACCGCGGCGGTCACGACCGCGGGGATGGCCGAGCCGGAGATGGCGGAGATCGCCGCGCTCATCGCGACGGTGCTGCGCGCGCCGGACGACGCGGCGGTCACCCAGGAGACGCTCGACGCCGCCCACCGTCTCTGCGCGAAGTACACGCCGTACCCCGAGCTCGCCGCCGGCCGGTAACGGACCCGGGCGATGGGTGGCTACGCGGTCGTCTTCGCGGTCGCGGTGCTGACCACGCTCCTCGTCACGCCGCTCGTCCGCCGGCTCTCGATCCGGATCGGTGCGATCGTCCCGCCCCACGCGCGCGGCGTGCACACGAAGGCGATGCCGACGCTGGGCGGGGCCGCGATGTTCGTCGGGTTCCTCGTCGCCATGGGCGTCGCGTCGCAGGTCCCGCAGTTCCAGGAGATGTTCTCCGGCTCGTCCGCCCCCGCCGGTCTCATGCTCGGTGCGGGCGTGATGTTCGCGGTGGGTGCGCTCGACGACCTCCGGGACGTGTCACCGCCGGCCAAGATCGCCGGCATGGTCCTGGCCGGGAGCCTCCTGTCGTTGCTGGGCGTCTCGATGCTCTTCTTCCGGGTGCCGTTCGCGGGCCAGGACACGCTCGTGCTCTCCCCGGACCTCGCGCCCCTGGTCACCGTCATCGTGGTGGTCTTGTTCGCGAACGCGATCAACCTGATCGACGGGCTCGACGGTCTCGCGGCCGGCATCGTGATCATCGCGGGGACGGCCCTGTTCCTCTACTCGGACCGGCTCTTCAAAGGTGGCTTCCTCGAGGGCGACAACATCGCACCGCTCGTCGCGGTGATCGCCGTCGGCATCTGTGTGGGGTTCTTGCCCTACAACTTCAACCCCGCCCGCATCTTCATGGGTGACGCGGGCGCGCTCTTCCTCGGGCTCCTGCTCGCGACCACCACGATCACGATCGGCGGGCACGCCGATTACTCGTACCCGGGAACCACCTACTTCTTCTACGCGCCGCTGTTCATCCCGATCGTGATCCTCGGCGTGCCGATCATCGACACCGCGTTCTCGTTCGTCCGGCGCGCGTTGCGCGGGCGGTCGATCGCGGTCGCGGACAAGGACCACCTCCACCACCGCCTCATGCGCCTCGGCCACGGCCCGCGCCGCACGGTCGTCATCCTCTGGCTCTGGACCGCGCTGCTCTCGGGGCTCGCGCTCCTGCCCACCTACACCCAGTCCGGGAACCTCAACGGGCTGGTCCCGATCGGGGTGCTCGCGCTGGCACTGATCCTCTTCGCGCTCTTCGCCCCGGGCCGGCGCTCGGGACGGGCCGACCCGGACGTGGACATCGTCGACGAGGACGAGGAGCCACCGTCGGAGCTCGGCGCGGTGGTCGACCTCGAGAGTCGCCGCCGCAACGTCCGGTAGGCGTCCCTCGGCGCCTCCTCGGGCGAGGCCGGACGCCGGAGGACGCGGCCCCGACAGTGGGCGCCGGGATCGGCAATGATGCGGCGCTCGGTTTGACCCCGCCGGGGCCGCCGGGTAGTTTGCGAATACATTCACAAGCAGGGGCCCGGCCGCCGCAACGCAGCGTCGACGGGCCGGTGGGGGACGATCGGGGTTGGAACTCCGGAGCAGATGGGCGAGGCCCGGCGGCAGCGGTGGCGCCGACGACGGGCTCAGCCAGGCGCTCAGCCTGGTGGTCGGTCCGGTGATCTTCGCGTTCCTCGGCTTCCTCCTCGACCAGGCCCTCGGCACCGGTCCGCTGTTCCTGGTCGGGTTCGGGATCCTCGGGTTCCTGGCCGCCGTCCTCGCCCTGTACTTCCGGTACCAAGCCGCCATGGCCAAGCAAGAGGCCGACAAACCATGGAACCGTCGACAGTGGTAGCCGCATCCGAGGTCCCCGTGGCTCACGAGAGCCGGATCGCCGATCACATGGTGCGCAACGCCGCCGTGGTCGCGCCGGTCGTGATCCTCGCCTGCGGCCTCGTGCGCGGGGTGGACGGCGCCATCAGCGCCGCGATCGGCCTCGTGCTCGTCGCACTCAACTTCTTCGTCGCGGCCCGCCTCATCGGCTGGGCGGCGAGCCGGTCGCTCGCCCTGCTCCAGGGCGCGGTCCTCGGCGGCTTCGTCGTCCGCCTCCTCGCGCTGACGCTGATCGTGCTCGGACTCGAGCAGCTCTCGTTCGTCGACCTTCCCGTACTCGTGCTCACGATCGCGGTCACCCACATCGCGTTGCTGATCTGGGAGACCCGGTACGTGAGCCTCACCCTCGCCGCTCCCGGTCTCAAGCCCGGCGTGTACGAGCGTGAATCCAACGCAAAGGAGCAGCCGGAGTGACGCTCGGGGTCTTCGTCTTCCCGCCGATCGATGAGCTCTTCCGCTGGAAGGACATCGCGTTCAAGGGCACGCCGTTCGCGCTGAACAAGACGGGCCTGCTGATCATGGTCTCGGCCGTGCTGATCATCGCGATCTTCGTCGGCGGCAGCCGCAAGATGAAGCTGATCCCGCAGGGGTTCCAGAACGTGCTCGAGATGACCTACGAGTTCGTCGACCGGGGGATCACGCGCGACGTCATCGGCAACGACGCAACCCGGTTCACGCCGTTCCTCGGATCGCTCTTCCTGTTCATCCTGTTCCTGAACTTCTGGGAAGTCATCCCGTTCATCCAGTTCCCGCCGACGTCGAGGTTCGCGGTCCCGCTCTTCCTCGCGTTGATGGTGTACGTCATCTACTGGTTCCTGGGCTTCAAGCACCAGGGGATCAAGTACCTCACCGGGCACCTCTTCCCCGCCGGCGTGCCGCTGGCGCTGTACATCCTGGTGACGCCCATCGAGCTCGTGCAGATCCTGCTCGTCCGACCCTTCTCCCTGGCCGTCCGACTCCTCGCCAACATGATGGCCGGCCACATCCTGCTCACTGCGCTCGCGCTGCTCACCTCGTACACGCTGACCAACGCACCGATCATCGCGCTCGGGCCGTTCGCGCTCAACGTCGGGGTCACCGCGTTCGAGATCCTGGTGGGCTTCCTGCAGGCGTACATCTTCACGCTGCTGACCGCCGTCTACATCGCAGATTCCCTACACCCCG
>DASXYP010000134.1:0-15475 GCA_036502405.1 Acidimicrobiia bacterium | reverse complement strand
GTAGGCCTCCGACCAGGCCCGGCGATCGATCGCGTCGTACGCCTGGTCCGATGCACTGCCTGAGCCCTGCACGCGCGGCGAATCTACTGCCGGGCTTCGAAGATTGCTGCCGGGGGCCTCACAGTCCTCGAACACTGGACGCGTATGGTCAGTTCTGCCGAGACAGGGAGGCCGCGCATGAAGAGCACGAAGCGCGTTCTGGCCGGAGCACTGACCGCCGCCGTCGCTGCCGCGACGCTCGCCGCGTGCGTGCCGCCGGTGACGCCGAGCGTCACCTATTCGCACTCGACGTTCGAGGGCTTCACCGTGATCTCCTACGTCCCCGAGCACCCGAAGGCGGTGATCTACCTCTTCCACGGGAGCCTGGGCAGCGCCAACTTCGCGACGAAGGTCGAGACGACGGACGTCCTGAACTCGTTCACCGCCGAGGGGTACGGCGTCGTCGCGACGGAGAGCACCGAGCGTACGGGCGAGAAGCGCTGGGACCAGAGCAACCCGTCGCTGACCACCAACCCGGACCTCGCCCGCCTGACCCGGTTGCAGGCGAGCCTCGTCGCGACCACCGGGATGACGAAGGACACACCGTTGGCGGGCATCGGCATGTCCAACGGGGCACGGTTCGTCACGTTGTGGGGCCAGACGTGGAAGGCCGCCGGCTACGACGTGCGCGCGATCTGGGCGAGCATGGGTCGCACCGCGGACCCCGTGACGGCCGCGGGCGGGTTGACGGTCCCGACGGTCTTCACGACCGCGAACAACGACTACACGGTCCCGCCCGGCGGCGTGGTCGGCAGCTACCTCGCCACGCAGTCGAAGCACACGCCGACGGAGATCCATGTCTCGGGTGAGCGCAACCTCACGCCGCTGCAGTACGAGCGCATCCCCGGGATCAGCCCCACGACGGCGAACGGGATCGTCGCCGCGCTCGAGGCGACCGGCGTCTGGGACCACTCGGGCAAGCGCGTGGTCCCGGACGTGCAGCAGGCGGTGGCTCAGGCGTCGACGGTGCACCTCCCGGCCGCTGTCGCCGCGGCCGGCGCGGGCTCCGACGTCGAGAACGAGACGGCCGTGCTCCTCGCCGTGCATCAGTTCACCGCCGAGTTCAAGACCCCGGTCCGGGCCTTCTTCGACACCTACGTGGGCTGAGCTGCGCTCCGCGGCGCGGAGCCTGCGCCGCGCATCGAATCGGGACCGGACGGGCATCATCGGCCCGTGAGCTCCTACACGGTCAACGACGCCGCGGTGGCGTACGCGACGCAGCTCATCGACGCTCGCCAGTACGTGCTCGACAGCGACTGGGGTGCCGTGCAGCCTCGGGCCGAGGCGGAGAACCACTACCTCGACTCGCACTCGTGGGACGAGTACGCGCGGTGGCACCTCGGGCTCACCGAGGGCGCCGCCGACGAGACGAAGGCGCGCTACGCGTTCGTCTACGGCGACCTGCGTCGTGTCCATCGAACGGGCCTGATCGCGTGTGTGTACCGGGCGTCGGAGTGGCGTCACAAGGCGGTGGAGCTCGCCGCCCACGAGCTGCTGCAGCGCCTCGACGCGATGTCCGGCTGATCCCGCCGGGCTACCCGGTGACGGACGACGTCAGCGGCCGGGCGGCCCGGCTCGCCAGCGTGGCCGCGGTCGCAGCCGAGGTGCCCGGACCGCGGAAGTACCGGACGCGGGTGCCGTCGAGCTTCGCCGCGGTCGGGCAATCGGTGCGCGTCGGGTCGGTGCACGGGATCGCGCCGCCTCCGGGCCCGAGGATCTGGACGCCGTTCTGGCCCCACGCCGCGCCGTCGCCGGTGCACGGCGCGGGCGACGCCGGGTTCTGGTCGAGGTAGTAGGTCGAGAGCTGCAGGCCGCTGATGTCGCTGTCCAGGACACGGGTCGTCACGATCGAGCCGGCGGGCCCTGAGACCAGCTGCCACGGCGCGGCGTGCGCGGCGGTGATCGCGTCCGCATGGCCGTCGATCGGGATCCCGGAGTTCTGGTCGTCGGTGTAGGTCATGCCCGTGAGGCCGGTCGTGAAGTCGTCGAACTGCATCACGCCGGGGATCGAGTGGACCCGCAGCGAGGTCGCGCTGTCCTCGCGCATCGGCGAGAAGATGTCGGATGCGGTCGTGTACTGGCCGCTGTTCGCGCCGATGTACGAGCGGATCGCCCGCACCGGCCCGCTGATGTTCGCGATGAACGCCGCTTCGTACGGGTTCGTCGCGCCGCCGTCGAACGTGTCCTCGCTGCGCCCACAGACGCCGGGCAGGAACTGGACCCGCCCCCGCTCGAGCACGTCGGCCCCGCTCGCGCCGTTGGCGGTGATCGAGAGACCGTCGTTGAGCCAGCGGTCGCCGAACGAGAGCTTGTAGCCGGGCGTCGTCACCGTCGAGTGCTCGGAATTGAACCCGGCGACGTTGTTCGGTGCGAGCGCGCCCACGCCCATCTTGTAGGTCCCGGTGTAGGAGCCGGAGTCGAGGGAGAACACGTAGCTGACACCCGTGGTGCCGGCGCTGCCGCCGGTCAACGACGCGGTGCTGCTCCGGTAGAGGTAGAGGTACCCCGTCTGGTCCGGGGTCAGCGGATCCGTGATCGTCACCACCTCGCGGGTGCTCGCCACGACGTTCGCGGGCGCGGCCGTGCCGTCCGGGGGCTGCTGGCCGGTGTCGTCGGACAGGAAGCTCACCTGGTCGTTCGCGTCGAGGTTCGGGTCCGAGTCGGTCCCGGTGAAGGTCGGGGTCCAGGACCAGCCGGGCGCCGCGGTCGTCGGTGTGGTGTACGCCAGGATCTTGAACTCGGTGCCGTCGGCGTTCCTCGCCCAGGCCGTGGTCGGGCGGTTGAGGATCTTGCCCGGGTTCACGAGGTCGCGCTCGTCGACCTGGACCGGCACCTGGTGCCAGACCTCGCCGTCCCACGCGAAGCCCACGACCCGCGTGGGCGTGGTCCCGACGAGCTTCGGCAGCGCGGACCCGTCGAGCACGACGGGCTCCTCGGGCCGGGCGAGCGTCGCCCCGTACTTCGTGCAGCCGGAGAGCGCGACGAGCGCGACGATCACCCCGATGGCGCCCAGCGCCCCGCCCTTCGACCTCACCGCGTCCCCCTCGTGTCGGCGCCCCGCAACCTTGCTCTCCCGGTTGATCCGGAGGTGAAGCGATCGTCAGGAGTCCTCGACGGAGGACCCGACCTTCCCCGCTGATTCTTCGCCGTCGCGGCCCGGGCCAAACCGGTCCGACCCGATGGACGGGCACCGTCGCGCACCTGATCCGGCGCGGTGATCCGCGCGCCGACTCGGTGCGAATGCCCGAAGACCGAATCGAGCAGGGAGGGTGCAGCATGACCGTCGCCGTGGTGATGGAGTTCGAGGGCGCGACCCTCGATCAGTACGACGAAGTCATCGAGAAGATGGGCTTCACCCGGGGAGGGCCGGGCGCGCCGGGTGCGTACGGCCACTGGGTGACGAAGACCGACGCGGGCTTCCGGGTGACCGACGTCTGGGAGTCCCAGGAGAAGTTCGACGCGTTCGGGCGGGACCAGATCCTGCCGCTCATCAGCGCCGCGGGCATCACGACGCAGCCGACGTTCACGTTCTACAAGGTGCACAACTACCTCACCCCGGGCTGATCCGCGCACGAACGGAGCAGCCGGTGCCTCAGTGGGTGAGGCCGACGCCGTCCTGGCAGTGCGGACCGCCCCAATGCTCGACGACCTTGCCGTCGGCGAGGCGCAGGATCGCGGTGCCGTTGATCTCGACCGCCTCGCCCGTCGGCTCGATGCCGTAGAACGCCGCGCCGGTGTGTGTGCCGCGCACGGTCCAGTTCGACACGACGAGGTCACCGTGCTCGATCAGCAGGTCGACGGTGAACACCATGTCGGGGAACGCCGCACGGGCCGACGCCCACCACTTGACCTCCTCGCCGCGGATGTCGCGGCCGGCGAGCTCCGGGTTCACCCGGTCGGTCACGTGGCTCACGAAGTCGGGCGACCAGAGCTCGAACACCGCCTGCTCGTCGCCGCGGGACATGGCATCGCTGTACGCGCCCAGGAGGGCCAGGTTCTCGGACATGGCCGCATTCTTGCAGGCGCCGCACGGGCGCGTCCGGGCCGTGCCCGGTGCGCTGACCGGACGCCGGCTCAGGAAGGCGGTCCGGTCCCGTCGGCGAGCAGGTGCTCGGCGACGGTGCGCGCGAGCTCGTGGCCGAGCTCGGGCGTGACCGGCTCGCCGGTGATGAGCAGCCGGTGGAAGAGGGGCCCGATGAGGACGTCCACGAGCAGGTCGACGCGCGTCGCGGTGGGGAGCTCGCCGCGGTCGATCGCGCGTCGCACCATCGTCCGCACCGCCTCGCGCCGGGGGCCGATCAACCGCTCTCGCAGCGCGGACGTGAGGTCCGGATCCTCGGCCGCCTCGCCGATGAGCCGGCCGATCACCGGGCCGGCTTCCGGTGTGGAGAGGCTCGTGGCGAGATCCGTGAGGAAGAGGTCGCAGTCGCGGGCGAACGAGCCGGTGTCGGGAACGGGTTGCTCGATGAGCATCGCTTCGAGCGCGCCGACGACGAGATCGACCTTGGACGTCCAGTTGCGCTCGATCGTCGCCGTCGCGAGACCGGACCGGGCGGCGATGCCGTTGTAGGTCAGGCTCGAGAACCCGGCGTCGGCGAGCATGCCGAGCGTGGCACGGGCCACGCTGCGGCGCTCGGCGGCCGGGAGCCGTTGCGCCGCCCCAACGATCAGCTCGTCGAGGTCCGTGAGCGCCGCCGTGCGCGCCTCGGGACGCGATGGCAGGAAGATCGCGGCGATGATCGCACCGACGACCGCGACCGCGGCCCCGACGATCACCGTCTGGTCGAGTGCGTCGACGAACGCGAGCTTCGACGCCGTGAGGACCTGCTGGGCCGCGGACGCCGGCAGCTTGGCCGCGACCGAGGCCGCGCCGCCGATCGAGTTGGCCACGGTCGACGCGGCCTGCGGCGACTGCTGGACCAACGAGGGGTAGAGCGGGTTCCCCTTGATCGTCGACGCGTACGCCGACGCGGTGATGCTGCCCAGGACGGCGACGCCGAGCGCGCCGCCGATCTCGCGCGTCGTGTCGTTCATCGCCGAGCCCACGCCGGCCCGCTCGGGGGGCAGCGAGCCCATGATCGAGTCGGTGGCCGGGGCCATCGCGAGCCCCATCCCGAGTCCGATCGTGACGAGCACGAGCGCGATGAGGCCGTATCCGCTGTGCACGCCGACCCCGGACATCAGCACCATTCCGAGCGCGACGATCAGCAGCCCCGCGGTGACCACGATCTTCGTGCCGATCCAGGCGACGATCTTGGCGCTCAGCGGCGCGGCGATCATCAGCGCGACCGCCACCGGGATGAGCGCGAGCCCGGCCTCGAGTGGGTCGTAGTCCAGGACGAACTGCAGGTACTGCGAGAGGAAGAACAGCGAGCCGAACATGGAGAAGAACACCAGCGTGATGGCCAGCGACGCGGCGGTGAAGCGCGCGTTCTTGAAGAAGCCGATGTCCAGCAGCGGGTGCGCGACGCGCGACTCCCAGATCACGAACGTCGTGAGGAACACGAGGGCTACGGCGAACGCGCCGAGGACCACCGGGTCGGTCCAGCCCCGCGCCGGGCCTTCGATGATCCCGTAGAGCAGGCCGAGGAGCCCGATGATCGAGAACGCCACGCCGCCGACGTCGAGGGGCGGCGCGTGCGGATCCCGCGAGTTCGGGACGACGAGGAACGCGCCGACGAGCGCCACCGCGATCACCGGGACGTTGACGAGGAAGATCGAGCCCCACCAGAAGTGCTCGAGGAGCCAACCGCCGGTCAGCGGCCCGATCGCGACACCGAGGCCCGACACGCCGGCCCAGAGCGCGATCGCCCGCGCCCGCTCGCCCGGCTCGCGGAAGACGTTCGTGAGGATCGACAGCGTGGCCGGCATCAGGAACGCGGCGCCGACGCCCTGGACCGAGCGCATCGCGATGAGCTGGCCCGCGGTGTTCACCTGCGAGGCGACGGCCGAGCCGACGCCGAAGACGATGAGGCCGCCGATCAGCGCGGACCGGCGCCCGAGCCGGTCACCGGTGTTGCCCGCCATGAGCAGCAGGCTGGCGAACACGATGGTGTAGGCGTCGACGATCCACTGGAGGTCGCTCGCGCTCGCCTGCAGGTCGCGCACGAGCGTCGGGAGCGCGACGTTCACGATCGTGCCGTCGATCCCGACGACCAGGAGGCTGAGGCACAGCACCGCGAGCGTCAGCCAACGGCGCCGGTAGATGGTGTCGTCGATCGGTTCGGGCGGGGCGGGCGCGGGCGCTACGGCAGTCACCGTCACCTCCTGGACGGGCTCCATTCAACTCCGGGCCGGCTCGGTAGGGACGAACCTCAGATGTCGCCGACGTCCAGCAGCTCCCGTGCGGTCGTGGCGGCCTGCACCCGGTTCCGCACTCCGAGCTTCGCGTACAGGTGGCGGAGCTGTGTCTTGATCGTGTTCTCGCTGACGTAGAGCTGCTCTGCGAGCTCGCGGTTGGACAGCCCCGACGGCAGCAGCGCGAGCAGCTCGCTCTCGCGGCCGGTGAGCCCGTTCCGGCGACCCGGCCAGCGCAGCACGGACTCGGGGTCGAGCCCGGACGCCCGGCGCCGGATCCGCACCTGCTTCCCCGACGCGGCGTCCCGGATCGCGGCGGCGATCGCGTCGCCCGGCGCGGCCTTCGAGACGTAGCCCCGTGCGCCCGCGCGAGTGAGCGCCTCGATGAGCTCGGGTTGGTCCGAGAAGCTGAAGATCACGATCGCGCCGTTCGTGGGGTCGTCGCTGAGCTCGCGGACCCGATCGAGGATGTTCGTGTCCTGGGCGCCGAAGGTGTCGAACAGCGTGATGTCGACGCGGCGCCTCGGGGCCTCGAGGACCTCCGTCTCGACCGTCTCGATGTCGGGGGCGTACGGGCGCAGCAGCGCGCGGACTCCCTCGACGATGATCTGGAAGTCGTTCACGATGGCGACGCGGATCGTGGGCACCCCGGCAGGATGTCCGGAACTCGGCGGCTCCGAAACACCCGATCGGGTGATTGTCCGCCGGATGGGCCCTTCGGTACGGTCGGTGCGGATGATCGAGACGCCCTCCGACGCCCCCTGGAGTGTCCCGCCGGTGCACGACGGCCTGCCGCCATTCCGCTGCGAGGTGCTCTACGTCGACGACCACGCAGTGGTGTCGGTCGCCGGCGAGGTCGACCTCGCGACGGCGCCCGCGGTGCAGCGGGACGCATTCGCGACGTTGGCACTCCCGATCAGCCGGATCACCGTCGACCTCAGCGGGGTCACGTTCCTCGACAGCTCCGCGCTCAACCTTCTCGTGCGGGTGAAGCGGCGGGCCGCGGAGCGGTCGATCGGCTTCGAGCTGACGGGACTGTCCGAGCGCGCCCTCCAGCTCCTGCGGATCACCGGACTCTCGCAGCTGCTCGGCGTCGAAGAGACCAACCCGGACTCCGCGCCGACCGGGTAGTCGGTCGTCGCGGTCGACCACGAGGCGCCGGTGTGGCGGCCCCCTGGTGACGACACCCGACCGCCCGGCTACCGGTTCGGTGTGACGTCCCAGACCAGGGGGAGGTGGTCGGTCTGGCGGATGCCGGGGGAGTGGGCGATCTTCGTCCCCGGCGGGATCGAGTACTCGGGGATGTGGCGGTGCCACTCCTCGAGCGCGACGCGCAGCTCGAGGCGCGCGAGGTTGATCCCGAGGCACAGGTGCGGTCCGCCGCCGAAGGCGAGGTTGATCGACTGCTTCCGGTCGAACTCGACGTCGTCGGGGTTCGTGTAGACGCTCGGGTCGAGGTTCGCGGCGCCCAGCACGATCGTCGCGTGGTCGCCCGCCTTGAGCTCGACGCCGCCGAGCGTCGTGTCCTGCGCGATCATCCGCGGCACCAGCTGCACCGGCGTCTCGGTGCGGAGCATCTCCTCGACCGCATCGGTCGTGCGCTCCGGGTGCTCGACGAGCTCGCGCCGTCGCTCGGGATTCTGCGCGAGGTACTTCACCATGCAGTCGAGCGTCGCGGTCACGGTGTCGAGGCCGGCGATGATCAGGAGGAACGCCATCCCGAGCAGCTCGCCGCGCTCGAGCGGCCGCCCTTCGAACTCCGCGTTCACGAGATCCGACCAGAAGCCGGACCGCGGCGACTCGCGCAGGTCGTCGATCTGGGCATCGAAGTACGCGGTGATCTCGGCGCCGGTCCGGGCCCGCACCGCCTCGGCCTCGGCCGGGTCGGCCGCGGGCCGGATGATGTCGTCGCGCCAGCGCAGGAGGGTGTCGAGGTCGTCCTGGGGCAGGCCCATCATCGCCAGGAACACCGTTGACGGCAGCGGGGTGGCGAAGTCCTCGTGGAAGTCGCACCGGCCGGCCGGGACGATGCCGTCGAGGATCTCGTTGACGAGCTTGCGCACCTCGGGCTCGAGCGGCGAGATGGCCCGCGAGTTGAACCACTCGGCGAGGAAGCGCCGGTACTTCATGTGCAGCGGCGGGTCGATCTGGAGCGGGATGAGGTCGTGGCTCTGCCCGATGTCGATCGCCTCGGCGGCGGACGAGAAGACCTCCGGGTGCTTGAGCGCCCACAGCGCCTCGTCGTAGCTGCTCACCCAGACCGCCATGTCGCCCATCATCCCGGGAGTCCGCGCCACCGGGCACTCGCTGCGCAGCTGGGCGTACGCCGGCCCCGGATCGTCGCTCGCGCCCTCGGCGATGAAGAGCAGCGTCAACGGGTCGATGTCGGTCATTGCACCCTCCGGAGTTCGAGACCGTGACCCTAGGCCGTCGGCCGGGCGCCCGGTACCCGCTAGCCGAACGGCTGCAGCGAGCTCGCGACCACCCAGGTGCTGAAGTACTGGCTGTTCGCGCCATAGGCCATGGCGAGCGCGACCGACGCGCCGTCCACCTGGTGCTCACCGGCCGCCCCGCGCACCTGGTTCGCGGCCTCCGCGAAGCGGAGCAGCCCGGAGGCGCCGATCGGGTTGCTCGAGAGCACGCCGCCACTCGGATTCACCGGGAACGAGCCGGTGAGCGCGGTCTCGTCGTCGTCGATCATGCGCCAGCCCTCGCCGGGCGCCGCGATGTCGTGGCCCTCCAGCCATATCGCCTCGTGCCAGGAGAAGGGGACGTAGAGCTCGGCCACGTCGATCTGCTCGCGCGGGTTGGTGATGCCGGCGTGCCCGTAGACGTCCCACGCGGCCTGCACGCACGCGGCGGGCCGCACCGGGTCGCGGCCGGGGAAGCTCGGCGGCTCGCTGCGCGACGACGAGCCGAGGATCCACGCGGGAGGTCGCCCCGCGCTCGTCGCCGCCTTGCCACCGGCTTCGTTCGTGAGCACAACGGCGCACGCGCCGTCCGACGAGGGACAGGACTCGAGGTAGCGGAGTGGCTCCCACAACATCGGGGACTCCTTCACCTTCTCGATGGAGATGTCCGCGATCTTGAGGTGGGCGTACGGGTTCTTGAGCGCGTTCAGCCGGTCCTTCACCGCGACCTTCCAGCCGATGTGCTCGGGGGCGCCGCTGCGCGCGATGTAGGCACGGATGAACGGCGCGAACGCACCGCCGGCGCCGAGTGACGCACCCCGGCCGCTGCCGAGCGCGAACTGCGCATTGCCCTCGGACTGCTTCTCGAACGCGACTGCGAGCACCCGTTCGTGCTTGCGCGCCTGCACGTGGGACGCCGCGACGATCGCGGTGGTGCCACCGACCGACCCCGCGGTGTGCACCCGGAACATCGGCTTGCCGACCGCACCGAGCGCGTCCGAGAGGTAGAGCTCGGGCTTCATCACGCCTTCGAACAGGTCCGGCGCCTTCCCGATCACCACGGCGTCGATGTCCGCGAGCGTCATGTGCGCGTCGTCGAGGGCGCGGAACACGGCCTCGCGCACGAGCCCGGCGTAGGACACGTCGTGCCGGCGGGACTTGTGGTGGGTCTGGCCGACGCCGACGATCGCACACGGTTCGGCGCTCATCGCACCCGCTCCTGGCGCCTGCGGCGCCGGGCGAGCGACCCCGTCCTCGGCAAACCGCCTCGGACGGTACCGGCAGCACAGATCGGTTCGTTCGGTCCTCGGCTCACGCGTCTCCCTCCAGGATGCAGACGAGGTTCTGCTGCAGGCACGGTCCCGACGTCGAATGCGCCAGCGCCCGCTTCCCGCCGCCGAACACGTGGTCGGCCGCGTAGCCGATGCGGGCGAGCCCGGTCGCCATGATCGGGTTCGACGCGAGCGCGCCACCCGAGCGGTTCACCGCGATGTCGTCGCCGAGACCGAGCGCCCGGCGGAGCAGGATCTCCTCGTGGGTGAACGCGGCTTGCAGCTCCGCGACCTCGACCGGCGCGCCCGCCAGGCCCGCGGCCGCAGCCGCGATGCGGGTCGACGGCGAGTCGGCCAGGTCCCGGTAGCCCGGGTTGTGGCACTCGGTGCGGTGGTCGAAGCCGGTGATGAACGCCGGTCGCTCTCGGAGCTGACGGGCGCGGTCACCGGTCGCCAGCACCATCGCCGCGGCGCCATCGGTGATCGGCGGGAGGTCGTGGCGGCGCAAGGGCTCGCGCACGTAGTCGCCGGTGAGCAGCGTGTCGACGTCCGCATCGCCCTTCACCTGCGCGTTGGGATTGTCGATCGCGTCGCGCCGCGACCGGACCGCGACCTCGGCCATCGCCCGTTCGTCGGCGATCCCCGCGTCGATCACCGCGCGGGCCTGCAGCGCGGCGAACGTGAGTGGATCGACGCCCAACGGTGCGAGGTAGAACGGATCCATCTCCATCGGGTAGATGAGCGCCGGGTCCCCCGTGGAGGACCGGCCGGAGCCGGTGACGACCGCGATCTCGATGTCACCTTCCTGGAGCCGCAGCCACGCTTCGTAGAGCGCCCACGCACCGTCCATCTCCACGTGCGAGTCGCGCTTGGGCGGCCACGCGCCGATCGCGTCGAGGTTCGAGACGAAGGAGAACGCCTGGCCGGTGATGTAGTCACACGACCCGAGGCACGTGAAGTCGATGTCGGCGCGCGTCAGGCCGAGCGGCTCGAGCGCGTCCGTGATCACCCGCAGCAGCAGCTGCGTCTCCGACAGCTCGGTACGGCGGATCATCGGGGACTGCGCCCACCCGACGACCGCGATGTCGCCATTCCGGGTCGCTCCGGTCTCCGCACTTCGTGCCCGCTCCGACCTGCGCTCGCTTCCCGGTCCGTCCCCCGCGGCCATCAGAAGATCCGGTTCACGAGCTCGGGGTCATCGACGTCGGGCTCACCACTTGGTATCCAGCCGATCAGGTGACCGTACGCGCCGCCCATCGTCCCCCCTTCGTCGACGTCGTCGTTCGAGGCGGCCCACGCCGCGGCGACCCGCTTCCCGACCTTCACGTCCTCCACCGGCAGCTCGATCACCGGTTGATAGGGGAGCACGACGTCCGTGCCGTCGAGGAGCACGAACACGCGGGCGAACGGCTCGGTCTCGGTCTGTCCCGGGTACTGCACGGGCGTGATGATCGTGTAGTTCGTGATCGTGCCGGAGTGGGGGAGATCGACGTCGTGCTCCTCGCCGAGCTCCACCGCGTCGATCGGGCAGTAGCCGCGGCCGCCGGCGTAGACCCGCCCGCACACCGGGCACCGCTGCCCGAGGATCCGCTGGTCCCGGCTCGCTTCACGGAGCCGGTCCGACACCGGCGGCACCGGGTTCCGGTAGGTGATCGACGCGTTGTAGTCCATCATCGTGACCGGGTCCGCGGCCGGGCCCGCGTCGGTGCCTTCGACCTCCGGTGTCTCGCCCGGGATGAAGACGAAGTCGTTGATGCGGCCCTCGCGCGTGCCACGCCACCGGGGCGCGACGCGGTCGCCGACCGAGAGCGCAGTCGGCGAGCCGGAGTCGACCGCGTGCAGCAGCGGGGTCGACGCCCCGTCGAGGCGCACGAGCGCGAACGCGAACGGGTGGTCGAGCGGATGCTGCTCGGACGGGTCGGGCACCCAGGTCCACGACTCGATCGTGCCGGTGGGCCCGACCTCGACGAGGTCGTCGACCGCGAGCTCGGCGCCGGTCTGCGGGTCCCACTCCAGGGGAGGAACCAGCACCTGGTCGCCCGACCGGATCCCGAGGATGCGCTGCTCCGTGAGCCCGGTCATGAACGCACCGATCACCGGTCCCAGCGATCGCTTGTACGGGAAGGTGATCGAGCTCTCGACGAAGCGCGTCAACGGTTCCCCCTCTCGACGTCCGGGGGATCTTGTCGCGGATGGGCGGTGGACCGCACAACGAGCCGCCAGGACCATCGACGGCGCGGCTCCGGTAGCGTCAGCCCGTTCGAGGGCTCCGGAGGTGCGGTCGCGGATGCTGCAGGTGCGGGTGCACGCTCCGGGCGACGCGCGCCTCGACGAGATCGAGCCGCCCCGACCGACGGCCCGCGACGTCGTCGTGCGCGTCGCGGCCTGTGGGGTCTGCGGCAGCGACGTCTCCTACGTCCGGCTCGGTGGGGTTGCGGGCCCGACCGGGCGCCCGATGCCCCTGGGCCACGAGATCAGCGGGATCGTCGACTGGGTCGGCGGGCAGGTCGAGGGCGTGACCGTGGGCGACCGGGTCGTCGTGCACCCGGGTGACGACGACCTCGGCCGCATCGGCAACGGCGGTGACGAGGGTGGTCTCACCCCGATGCTGCTGGTGCGCGAGGCGGCCCGGGGCCGGCGGGTCTTCCCGATTCCCGACGACCTCCCGCTGGACGTCGCGGCGCTCGCCGAGCCGGTCGCCGTCGGCATGCGCGCGGTCGACCAGGCCGACGTCGGACCCGACGACGCGGTCGCGGTCTTCGGCTGCGGTCCCATCGGGCTCGCCGCCGTCGCCACGCTCCTCGACCGCGGCATCGAGCGCGTCGTCGCGATCGACCTCAGCCCCACCCGGCTGGCGCTGGCCCGCGACGTCGGCGCGCAGACGGTCGACGCGGGAGATGCCGACGTGTGGGCCGAGCTCGCGCGGCTGCACGGCACCGCGCCGTTCATGTTCGGGCCCACGCCCGCGACGAACGCGTTCATCGAGGCCTCGGGCTCGGCGCGGGTGCTCACCGAGGTGCTCGAGCGCGGCCGCGCCGGTGGGCGCATGTCCGTCGTCGCGCTCCACTACGAGCCGGTTCCCACGAGCTACCTCCTGCTCCTCATGAAGCAGTTCACGATCCGCGGGTCCATGGAGTATCCACCGCGCTTCGAGGACGCGATCGAGCTCCTCTCGCGGCGGGACCTCTCGTCGATCGTGACCCACCGCCTGCCGATGAGGCAGTTCGACGACGCGCTCGCGCTGCTCACCGGATCGAAGAGCTGCGGCAAGGTCCTGCTCACCATGGAGGACGCGTGAAAGAGGTGCGCATCGCGGACCTGCGCGAGCCGCAGCGCGGGCCCGACGAGCAGGCGCTGTACGACGTCGCCCTCGCCATGGAGGTGGATCTCGCGCCGGACCGGCTGATCGCCCGAGCGCGCGTGGCGACGGGGCTGACCGACTTCGGCGACGATGCGCTCCCGGCGCGGCTGCGCGCGCAGCTGGACGCAGTGGATGCCGACGAGGGGCTCTCCGGACTCGGCCGCTACATCGTGCGCGAGCGGCTGCTCGGGCTGCTGGCCGCCCGGCTGCGGTTCGAGGACTTCGTCGCCCGGCACCCCGAGGCGCTCGAGGTCGAGCTCGAACCGCCGGTCATCGTCGTGGGCCTGCCCCGATCGGGGACCACCCACCTGGTCAACCTGCTCGCGGCGGACCCGCGCTTGCGCTCGATGCCCTGGTGGGAGTGCATCGAGCCCACGCCGGTGCTCGGTGACGGCCCGGGGCGCGACGGCGTCGACCCCCGGTACCTCCGGTGCCTCGCGGGGTACGAGGCGGGCCGGGCCGCGGCGCCGCTCACCGCGCTCATGCACGACCGGCCGCCCTCCTCCATCGAGGAGGACTGCGAGCTCCTGGACCTGGATCTGTGCACCTACACGCTGGAGTGGCACGCCCGGGTTCCGGCGTGGCGCGACCACTACCTCGCGCTCGAACAGCGACCGCACTACGCGTTCCTGCGCCGGGAGCTCCAGGTCCTGAGCTACCTGCGCGGGCCGCGACGGTGGGTGCTGAAGACGCCCCAGCACCTCGAGCAGCTCGGGCCGCTGCTCGCGACCTTCCCCGACGCAACCATCGCCTTCACGCTGCGCGACCCCGTCGCGGTGCTGCAGTCGGCGATCACGATGCTCGCCTACGGCGACCGGCTCCGCCGGGTCCACGTCGAGCCGGACGAGCTCGCGGCCTACTGGGTGGACCGGATCGAGCGGCTGTTGCGTGCGGCCGTACGCGACGCCCATCTGATCCCCGACGCGCAGCGCGTCGACGTCGAGTTCGGCGAGTTCATGGCCGACGACCTCGCGATGGCCGAGCGGATCCTCGGAGTCGCGGGCATCGACGTCACCGACGAGGCGCGCGTCGAGCTCAACCGGTACCTCGCCGGCAACCCCCGCGGGAAGGACGGTCGCGTGGTCTACGACCTGCGGGCGGACTTCGGCCTCGACCCGGCTGCATTGCACGAACGCTTCGCGTTCTACTTCGAAGCCTTTCCGCAGATCCGCACGGAGGTGAGCTGACATGACCGCCATCCATCGCGAGCGGCCCGGGGCGGACGCGATCGCCCCCGCGCGTGGCGACCCGGCCGTCGACGTCGGCGACCGGATCTGGCTCTCGCCCGGGCTCTCGAACGCTTACCTGCTCGGCACCGACGACGGACGGGTGCTGGTGAACGCGGGCATGGGCTTCGAGGGGCCGCTGCACCGCCGGGCCTTCGACGCCGCGGATCCGTCGCCCACGCGCGCGCTCGTGTTCACCCAGGGTCACTTCGACCACGTGGGCGGGGCGGACTGCCTGCGCGACGAGGACACCGAGGTGATCGCCCAGGCGAGCTTCGCCACCTGGCGCGACGACAACGAACGGCTCGAGCAGTTCCGGGCCCGCAACGCCGCGTTCGCGTGGATCGACGCGATCCTCGCCGCGATGGACTACGCCACGTCACTCGGGGTGGGCGCGGTGGCGCAGGCGCGACCCGAGCCGACGACCACGTTCGAGGACCGGCTCGAGGTCAGCGTCGGGGGCCGCCGGCTCGAGCTCCTCTCGACGCCGGGCGGCGAGACGACCGACGCCCTCGTGATCTGGCTGCCCGGGAGCCGGACCCTGCTCAGCGGGAACCTCTTCGGGCCGCTCTTCGGGCACGTCCCCAACCTCGTGACCATCCGGGGGGACCGGTACCGCGACGCGCTCCAGTACGTCGCCTCGCTCGACCGGGTGCTCGACCTCGGGGCGGAGCGGCTCCTCACCGGCCACTTCGACCCGATCGAGGGCGCCGACCGCATCGCCGAGGAGATCGTCGCCATGCGCGACGCCACGCAGTGGGTGCACGACCGGACCATCGAGGGCATGAACGCGGGCACGGACGTCCACACCCTCATGCGCGAGGTCAGGCTGCCGCCGCACCTCGACGTCGGCGAGGGCTACGGCCTGAC
>DASXYP010000133.1:0-29274 GCA_036502405.1 Acidimicrobiia bacterium | reverse complement strand
CGCTCGCCGCCCGATAGCGTTCGTGCGTGGCGATCGGGAGTCAGGAGCGCGCCGCGACGCGGCCGGGACCGGCACGTCCCGCGTCCCGCGGTGCCGGCGACGGTGGGCGACGCCGGCCGCCCAGCCCGAGGATGCGACGCCGCCGGCGGCGCACGGTGACCTTCGTGCTGGTGATCGGGGTCGTCGTGGTCCTCCTCGCGAGTGCGGCGTACGCGGTCTCGCGGGTGATCCAGAGCGTGACTCCCTCGTGCACCGCGGCGATCGGCAGCGAGTCCTACCGGATCGACCGCGAGCAGGTGGACAACGCGCGCACCGTCGCGAACGTCGCGGCCCAGATGGGGATGCCGCACCACGCGGTCACGATCGCGCTCGCGGCCGCGCTGCAGGAGTCCGAGCTGCACAACATCTCGCACGGCGACCGCGATTCGGTCGGGCTGTTCCAGCAACGCCCGTCCCAGGGGTGGGGGACCCCGAGCCAGCTCACGACGCCCGCCTTCGCGGCCGCGGCGTTCTACCGGGAGCTCGCCAAGGTGGACGGCTGGGATGCGATGACCGTGACCGAAGCTGCGCAGCACGTCCAGCGCAGCGCCGCGCCCGGGGCCTACGCCGACTGGGAGCCGGAGGCGCGCGTCCTGGCCCGGATCCTCACCGGCGAGGTGCCGGACCGCATCACCTGCCGGTAGCGGTGGGTCGGACGTCGCAGAAGACGAAGCCGTCCCGCTCGACGACCTCGCCGAGCTCGATCCCGATCGGTGCCGCGAACCCCGGTCCGTCCCAGACGAAGGTGTGGAACTCGCCGTTCTCGCCGCAGGGATCGACGCCGGCGGGGAGGTCCGCGAGCAACGCGGCGTCGAATGCCCGGCCCGCGAAGGGAGCCGGGAGCTGGTTCGGGTCGACGCACGTGATCACCGCCCGGACGCCCGCGTCGACCATCTCGCGAGCGAGCGCGGGCGTCGGCCGTCGCCAGAGGGGGAACACCGGTCGGATGGGTGTCGCCGCCAGCGCGTCCTCCCGGTACGCGCGCACGTCCTCGAGGTAGAGGTCACCGAAGACGACTCGGGTCACGCCCGCGTCGGCCGCGCTGCGCATCGCGGTGGCCATGCGGTCCGCGTAGACCGCGTTGGGGCACGGCGCCGGGAGCTCCACGACGTGGAGCGGCAGACCGAGCTGCTCGGCCTGCGCCTCGAGCAGGGTGCGCCGCACCGCGTGCATGGCGACCCGGTCCGCGTCCGCGTTCATCGTCACGAGGAGACCGACGACCTCGAGCGCGGGATCCGCGCGGGCGGCCGCGAGTGCGAACGTGCTGTCCTTCCCGCTGCTCCAGCTCATCCACGCCCGCCGCGGCCCGGCATCCTCGTTGGGGATCGACGTCGTCGTCACGGCGCCATGGTTGCAGCCGGTTCGGGGGACCGCCCTACTGTGCGCCCCGTGCATCGCATCGTCTGCTCCGAGTACGGGCCGCCATCGTCGCTGTCGTTGGTCGAGGAGCCCGATCCCACCCCCGGCCCGCACGAGGCCGTCGTCGCGGTCGCGGCCGCCGGGGTCAACTACGCCGACGCGCTGACGGTCGCCGGGACGTACCAGATCAAGATCCCGACGCCGTTCACCCCCGGCATGGAGATGGCCGGCTCGGTCGTCGCAGTGGGCGACGGCGTCACGGAGGTCGCGGTCGGCGACCGGGTGCTCGCGATGATCTTCGGCGCCTACGCCTCGCACGTCGTCGTGCCCGCCGCATCGCTCACGCGCGTCCCCGATGCGCTGGACCTCGACCGGGCGGCGGGTCTGCTGCAGAGCTACTGCACGATGTGGTTCTCGCTGACGCGCCGGACGACGGTCACCGCGGGTGCGAGCGTCCTCGTGCTCGGGGCCGGCGGCGGCGTCGGGCTGGCCGCGATCGACGTTGCGGTGGCGCTCGGCGCCCGTGTCATCGCGGCGGCGTCGAGCACCGACAAGCTCGAAGCGGCGCGCGCCGCGGGCGCGGCGGATCTCATCGACTACACCGTCGAGGATCTCAAGGTGCGGGCCAAGGAGCTGTCCGGGGGTGGCGTGGACCTCGTGGTCGACCCCGTCGGGGGACCGATGGCCGAGCCCGCGCTGCGCGCGACCGGGTGGTACGGCCGGTTCCTCGTGATCGGCTTCGCGGGGGGAGGCATCCCGAAGCTCCCCGCGAACCTCGTGCTGCTGAACAACCGGACGCTCATCGGGGTCGACTGGGGCGCGTGGATGGGCCGGGACCCGGCGGGCCAGCGCGCGGTGCTGCAGGAGGTGCTCGACGCGGTCGGCGACGGCCGGCTCCACCCGCCCGCGCCGCACCGCGTGCCGCTCGCGGACGCGGGCGCCACGCTCCAAGCCGCGCTCGACCGTCAGCTCGTCGGCAAGACCGTCCTGGTGCCCTGACCGGCGGGCTTCGCCTCGCGCTCGCCGTCGGCCTCCGTGACGTCGTCGTCGAAGTCCGCGATCGCGAGCTCGACGGCCAGCGTCCGGTCTTCGTCCGACAGCGGTTCGGCCGGCTCGCACCGGCGGGCCCGCACCATGCCCCAGGCGCCGGCGCCGAGCGCCGCCACCGCGCCGACCGCCACCCCGTAGCGGGGTCCGATGTTCTCGCAGATCCAACCGACGATCGGCCCGCCGATCGGGGTGCTGCCGAGGAACACCATCGCCTGGAGTGCGAGCACCCGGCCGCGCATCATCGGGTCCGAGCGGATCTGCACGATCGCGGTGGACGCGGTGAGGAACGCGATGCTGCCGAGCCCGACGAAGATGCCGATCGGGAACGCGACGGCGGCCGAAGGCACGAACGTCATCGCCGCGAGCGAGGCGCCGAACCCGAGTGACGTCAACGCCACGATCCGCACGTCGATGGTCTTGCGCCGAGCGGTGGCCAGCGCGCCGACCAGCGCGCCGATGCTCACGACGGAGAGCAGCAGGGTGAACGTGGTGTCGGTCCCGCCGAGGCTCCGCGTGACGAACAGGGGGAAGACGGTCTGGAAGTTGTACGCGAACGTCCCGACGACGGCCATCATCACCAGCGGCACCCAGAGGTCGGGGACACTGCGGGCATACCGGAGACCGGCGCGGACCTGGCCCTTCGCCCGGGCGGTCACCGGCGACGGGTACAGCTCGGAGGTGCGCATCATCGACAGGCCGATGAGCACCGCGATGTAGGAGAGCCCGTCGGCGAGGAACGCCCAGCCGAAGCCCACGGTGACGACGAGCAGGCCGGCCAGCGCCGGGCCGAAGATGCGGGAGGAGGTCATCGCGGCGCTGTTCAGGCTCACCGCGTTGTTCATGTCCTCCTTGGGGACCATCTCGACCACGAACGCGCGGCGGGCCGGGTTGTCGAACGCCACCGTGAAGCCGCCGACGAGGGCGACCGAGTAGATGGCCCACAGCGGCGGGCTCCCGCTGAACGCGAGCGCAGCGAGCGCGAAGGACTGCGCCATCGCGATCGACTGCACGATGATCAGGAGCTTGCGCTTGTCCGAGCGGTCGGCGACGAGCCCGGCCCAGGGGCCGATGAGCAGCACCGGGCCGAACTGCGCGGCGGCGAGGAACCCGATCGCGACGCCGTTGTCCGTGAGCTTCAGGACGAGCAGGGTCAGCGCGACCATCGTGAGCCAGTTGCCGATCTGGGAGATCAGCTGGCCGCTGAAGAACAGACGGAAGTTGCGGACGTGCAGCGACTGGAAGGTGTCGCGCGCGGCGTGTCGGAGCTTGAGCTTCATCGCGACTCCGTCGTCAGCGCCTCGAGGATGTCGAGCGCGTCGGCCAGGCGCGCGCGCGGCTCGGGACCCAGGTCCTCGAGGCGCGTGGTGAGCCACTCGGTCTTGCGGCGCCGAGACGCGCCGAGGAGCGCCCGACCCTTGGGGGTGAGCGCGACCTTGGTGACCCGGCGGTCGGCCGGGTCCGGCTGGCGGGTGACGAGGCCGTCGGCTTCGATCTTGGCGACGACGCGCGACACGCTGGGCGGTGCGACCTGCTCGTGGTCGGCCAGCGCGCCGAGGGTGACGGGGCCGTGGCGCTCGATCGCGGCGAGTGCGGAGAGCTGGCTCGGCGACAGGCCGGTCTGGGCCTCCTGGCGCAGCTTGCGGGCCAGGCGGGTCGCGCTGAGCCGGAGCCGGCCCGCGATCTCCTCGGACGTCTCGGCGCCCGTCGCCGCGGGTATCCGGGTGCTCGAGGGGGTCAACGCCATGACGTCAGGATAGCACACTATTTAGCAGTGCTAACTAAATATTCTGTCTCGGGCCGGAGCCCGTGCGGACCGGCGGTTCCGGCGTGGGTACCCTGATCCCCGGGGCCGGTTCGCTCGGCCAAAGGAGTGTCGGATGCCAGTGCTCGGTGAGATCCTCGGCTGGGAAGTGCTCGTCCCCCTGGCGCTGATCGCGCTCCTCTTCGGCAGCTCGAAGATCCCGCAGCTGGCCCGCTCGCTCGGCCAGGCCCAGCACGAGTTCCGCAAGGGCATGGACGGCCACCACGAGGAGCCGTCCTCGCCCGAGGAGCCCAAGCAGGTCGAGGAGCCCAAGCCCGGCGAGAGCGCCTAGCTCGGCGCCCGCCCGTCAGTCGGCGGTGGGGTCCTCGGTCCCGGCCGCGCCCGTGACCCAGTGGTCGCGCAGGTCGGCGAGCCACGGCGGGTAGTCGAGCTCGACGTCGGGCAGCGGGCTCGCACCGTGCTCGGCCAGCAGTGCCTCGAAGCGCTCCGGCTCGTCCCCCCACGAGCGCGGGTCGCCCATCATCACCTCGAACAACGTCGCGCCGTCGGGGCCGGCCCGGAACGGGCCGAACGCCGCGCCCAGCGGCAGCTCGATGTGCGTGCCCGCGGGACAGGCGCGCCCGTCACACGCGATCTCCCCGTCGATCACGAACAGCACGTGCGGGCTGAAGTGCCCGTGCCGGCGCACCATCATCCCGGGGTCGTAGCGCGCGTAGAGCGACAGGTACTGCGGGTCGGGTGAGAACGCGAGCCACTTCTCCCAGACCGAGGACTCGGACCCGTCGCGGTTGCGCTGACGCTTCACCTGCTGCCACGGGACGTCAGCGTCGTCGAGGTGTCGGAACGTCGGCTCCCGGCCCACGCCCTCGGGGCTCTCCGGCGCGTCAGTCATCTTTCCCCGCTCTCGCCCCTGGCCACCCGTCGCCTCGCTCATCCTGTCCGCTCTCGGCCCTCCGGGCCGGGCCGCTCGGGCCCCGCTCGGCGCGCCGGTCGGCCCTGGCCACCCGGCGCCTCGCTCATCGTTCCCGCTCACGGCCTAGGCGGGGACGCCGACGGTGCGGCAGCCGAGGGTCGAGCTCGCGCCCGGGCCCGCGACGTCGATGCCGTACGCGCAGACCCGGTGCACGCCGGCGCCGGCCGGGATCGATCCGACGAAGCCGTGGTCACTGCCGTAGAGCGGGACGGATGCGGCGAGGTCGGGCCGGGGAGCGCTCGCCGACAGGACGGTGGGCACCGCGTCGACGTACACGTGGACGGTGTCGGGCCCGGCGGTGTCACGGTCGATCGCCCAGCCCGCGACCGAGATGGTGCCGGGACTCGTATGGACCGTGTCGAGCGCGCCGAACGGTGAACCGCCGACCATCGCGAATCGGCAGCCGAGCGTCGAGTTCGCGCCCGGTCCCGAGACGTTGATGCCGTACACGCAGACCAGGTGGCCACCCGGGCCCGCGTTGACGACGTGGTCGTAGCCGTGGTTCGCGCCGTACAGCGGGAACGCCTTCCCGATGTCGTTGCGGGGGCGGTCCGCCGTGACCGCGGCCCCGCGCCCGTCGACGTAGACGTGCACGGTGTCCGGTGCCGCCACATCGCGGTCGGCAGCCCACCCCGCGACCTCGATCTTGCCCGGACCGGTGCGCAGCAGGTCGACCGCGCCGAACGGCGAGCCGCCGACGACGATCGTGCGGCAGTCGAGCGTCGAGTTCGCGCCCGGCGCCGCGATGTTGATGCCGTAGGTGCACAAGCGGTGCGGGCCGGAAGCGGCCGCGATGAGCTGGTTGAAGCCGTGCGCGGCGCCGACGCCGGGGAACGCGCCCCCGATGTCGCCGCGAGCGAGCGTGGCCGGGACCGGGGTCGCGGTGCCGTCGACGTAGACGTGCACCGACGTCGATGCCGCGGTGTCGGGATCGACCACCCATCCGGACACGCGGACGAGCCGGGGGCCGGTCTGCACCGCCTCGACGGTGCCGAACGGCGAGCCCACGACGACGGTCCTGCAATCCAACAGGGTGTTCCCGCCACTGCCCGCGACGTTCATCGCGAACGCGCACACCGTGTGCGGCCCGTTCGCCGCCGGGACCACCGTGCCGAAGCCGTGACCCGCGCCGTACCCGGGGTGCGCGGCCGCGACGTCGGCCCGCGGCAGCGCGGCGGCGATCGACGTGACTGCGCCGTCGACGGTGATCTGCACCAGGTCCGGTGTCGTCACGTCGGGGTCGATGGCCCAGCCCGCGACGCGTACGCCGTGCCACCACGGCTGCGCGGTGTCGAAGGATCCCTGGGGGCTGCCGACCCGGATCTCGACGCCGAGCCGGGCCGCGGCCGCGCGCCGCTCCGAGTCCAGGGGCCAGGGGTTCGGGCGGCAGCCCTGCAGAGAGATCGACTGCTGCTGCATGACCGGCGCGAGCTGGCCCGGCCCGCCGCAGCGCTGGTGTCCGAATCCGATCCAGTGCCCGGTCTCGTGGTTCAGGACCATGTGGTGGTAGTCGGCGAGCGACGCGCCGGAGGCGTTCCAGGCGGGCGAGCCGGTGAGCCACCGGGTCTCGTTGATGATCACGTTGCGGCCCTGCGTGCACGAGTAGCTGGTGTCGCACGGCGCACCGAACGCGGGCAGGTGCGCCGCGGCAGCGAGCCAGAGCGTGAAGCTCCCGCCCGACGGGACGCGAACGAAAGCGACGGAACCGCCGAAGCTCCACCCGCGCGGGTCGGCGTAGTCCTCGGCTGCGACCGCGGCGAACTGCTCCAGGTCGCTCTGGTTGTCCCAGCCGCGCACCTCGTAGGTGATGACGCGCGTCGGCGGTCCGCCGGCCGCGGACGCCACGCCCGACGGGCGGACGACGTCAGCGACGAGTCCCGCGAGCACCGCGAGGACGACGACTCCGACCGCGCCCACGATCACCGACCGCCGTCGCGCACCACAGGTCGAGCCCCGCACGTCCATGTCCTCCCGGCCGCTCCCGTGCAACCTAGCGACTTCGCCACCGGCGGGAGCGAACCCATCCGGGCCGGTGGGACGGCTCGAGTGCTCGCTCAGCCGGTGCTTGTCGGAGCCGGAAGCCAGATCGCAGAGCCGTCGCAGCCCGGACCCCCGTGGCCGATCCGGAGCGCCGTGCCGGCGGCCTTCTGATGGGCGACGAGGCCCGCGCCGAGCGCGTCGATCCCGTCGTGGGACCACACCTCGACGGCCGGGGGCAGCTCGATCCGCGGCGTGAGCAGCGCGATCCGCGCGTGCGCTCCGGCGTGGCTCGTCTTGCGGGGAGGGACGCGCCCCGACAGCGACCGGAACACCCCGGCCGGGTACACCTCGACCGGCTCGTGGCCGGCGGCGCGCAGGTCGGCCCAGAGGTCGAAGCCGACCGCGATCCAGCCCGGGACCGCGGTCTCGACATGCGGCGTGACCCACGGGACCCAGATGCCGGCGTCGGTGCCGAGCGCGATCTCCCCGCAGCGGGCGACGCGGAACTTCGGCGAGAGCGAGGCGTCGGTGTGATGCGGCGCGGTGCTCAGCTGAGCCGGCGCGTCGATCGCGATGTCGTGGGCGCCGGCGACGAGCGCGCGCACCCCGTCGAGGTCCGCCGCGGCGAACGTCCGGGCGTCGGCGACGCGTGGTCGCCCGCCGACGGCACCCTCGAGGACGACGGCATGGATCGTGGACGCGCCCAGGTCGATGCCGACGGACACGGTGTTCATCGCGCGATCGAGATGCGCCGCCGGGGCTCGTCGTCGATGGGGTGCACCGGACGATCCTCGCGCGTCCCGACGAAGGTCAGGTGGGGCCGGCGCTCGCGAAGGCGGGTGCGGTATGGAGCGGGTTGCCGACCAGGTTGCCGGACTGCGAGACGTTGTAGCTGGTGCCGTTCGAGAGGACCGGCGCCTTGCCGTACGGGAACCGGTTGCCGGTGACGACGACGTCACGGCAGCGCTTCACCGAGACGCCCGAGATCCCGCGGTTGCGCTGCATCGGCTGCACGTTGTTGCGCACCTCGACGCCGGTCACGTCGCTGAACGCGAGCGCGCCGCCGCCGTTGTAACCGACCGGGGTGTCGCTCGTGTTCCCGATGACCCGGAAGCGCGAGCGCGTACCGGTCGGCGGGTTGACCTTGATGGTCATCGCCTTGTTCACGAACGAGTTGTCGAGGATCGAGATGTCCTGTATCGGCGCGGCGCGGCCCTCGTTGGCGAGGAAGTAGAGGCGTCCGACCCCGACGGTGTTGTTGCGGATCGTGACCCGCCGCGCGGCCGACGTCACGGTGCTCGGCTCGAGGTCGATCGTCGCCCGGCGGGTCTCGCGGATCGAGTTGTTCCGGAACACGATGTCCTCGCCGTTGATCGTCCAGCCCTGGCGGCCGTTGCGGGCGAACGTCGAGCTCTGGACCAGCAGACCCTTCGTCGCGGGACCCACGAACACGAAGTCGCCGTAGACGTCGTACGCCTGGACGTGGTCGAGGACCATGTGCTGCACCCCACCGACCACGTAGGCGGTCTGCGCCTCGAGCGCGGGGACGTAGGCCAAGTCGCCGATGCCCGCGTTCGGGTTCGCGCCGCGCACGATCGTGTTCTGGACTGTGATGTACGACCCGCGCCAGAAGTTGAACATGCTGCGGGTCCGCGCGTCTCGGGGTGCCAGCTCCCGCCCGCTGGTGAAGGCACGAAACGTTGCGTTGTTGCCGTCGAACGTCAACCGGTTGCGGTACCGGATCGTCAGCGTCCCGTCGACCCGGTAGCAGCCGTTCGGCGCGAACCGCAGCGTCGAGCCGTCGGGCACCGTCGCGATCCAGGCGTTGAGCGCCGCGGTGACGTCGCGCGAGCAGTCGGCGGGGATCGTCGCCGGTGCGGTGGCGACCGTCGGCGCGCCTGCCACCGTGCCACCGGCGGCGGCCGGGAGCCCGAGGGTCGCGACCGCGACCACGACGGGGACGATCGTGAGCAGGCGTCGCATTCCTCAGAACATCGACATTTCGCCCCGTCGATCTTGAAACGCCCCGGCAATTCCGGGCCCCGCGGGCCCTCCCGGGGGAGCTCGGGCGTGAGGTCGTGCTGCCCGAAGGCTGAGCCCGCCGGCGATCAGTCGAGGGCGAGGGCCTGCGCGCTCGGCACGAAGCCGGGGCAGGGAACCGCATGGTCCACGAGCACGGTGCAGTGGAAGCGGAGCTCGGCGATCTCGCGGGCCCGGAGCTCGGCCATGCCCGGGTTCAGCGCGTCCACGAGGAGCATCGTGACGCCGTTGCCCTCGAGGCGGTCGAGGGTCTGGACGGTCACCCCGTAGGTCACGGTGCCCTCCTCTCGGGCCGGCGCGACGTGCGCGCCGCATGTTTCGTACACGCGTATCGGAGACTCTCCGCGCGTCTTGAGGAGATCTTGACGGTCGCGGACCGAAACTTGGTGGACTGCCCCGGCCCCGGGGGCGCGCGCGAGGGGAGTGCGCCAGAATCGGCGGGCCGAGCCGTCCATCAGGGAGAAGGTCATGTCGCGCCGCCAGCGGGTTCAGTCGCTGCGCCACCGGGCGGATCAGTCGGGGATGCTCCTCGCCGCGGCCAACGTGCCGCTGACGTTCCAGCGCACGCTGATGCCCCGGCCGACCACGGACCAGGCGATCGTCACCGGGCTCTCGATCGCTGCGAACCACGCGCTGGTCTCGCTCGTCCAGGAGACGATCCAGTCGACCGCGCTGGTCGCGCTCCGCCGGACCAACCAGCGCGCGGACAACGTCGCCTGGGGGCGAGCGTCGGTGGCGCTCGACCTGGTCGCCGTCGGCGCCGGGCTCGGGCTCCAGCGCGCGTTCAGGCAACGGAGCCGGGAGAGGCTGCCGCGCGCGGCGGCGCGGACCAGCGGGTACTGGCTGACGACGGCGGGGACGGCCGGCGCGGTCATCGGCGGGCTCCAGGAGGCGGTGGGCACGTTCACGCGCGAGACCGCGAACACGGTCCCGGTCGTCGTCCCGGCTGCGGGCACGCTGGCTGCGATCCTCGAGTACCGGCGCCGGCGCGTGGCGCGCCTGGACGCCGCCCTCCCGAGCGACGGCGCCGTGGTCGCGCCGCTCAAGTCCCTGGCCCTCGGGGCCCTCGTCGCGGCGACGGTCTCGACGATGAGCCTCGGTGAGCGGGTGCTGGCCGATCGCGTCGCGCGGATCGCATCCCGCGTCCTGCCCGTGAGCGAGGAGGTCGCGCTCCCGCTCGGCCACGCGGTCGCGCTCGCGACGCTCGGGAGCGCGACCCGGCTCCTCATCCAGCACGTGCTCGGCGGGATCGAGCACAAGGAGACCTCGGTCGAGGGCGCCTTCGACATCCCGCCGCCCAACCCCTACGTGTCGGGGAGCACGGTCAGCAAGGTGTCGTTCGACTCGCTCTCGAAGCAGGGCCGGCGCTTCGTGTGGACGGTCACGGCGCCCGAGAAGATCCGCGAGGTGATGGCCGAGGATGTCGCGGTCCAGCCGATCCGCGTCTACGCCGGGCTGGCGAGCGCGCCGAGCGAGGAGGAGCGGGTCGCGCTGGTGCTCGACGAGCTCGAGCGGACCGGCGCGTTCGAGCGGTCCTGGCTGCTCGTCGCGTCGCCGACCGGCACCGGGTACGTCAACTACGCCGCGGTCACCGGGCTCGAGATCCTCGCCCGCGGCGACTGCGCGACGGTCGCGATGCAGTACGCGGCGCGCCCGTCGGTGCTCTCGCTCGACCGCGTCCACGAGGGCCGGGCGCAGGCCACGATGCTGCTCGACGCGATCAGCGCGCGCATCGCGCGGAACCCGGAGGCGCAGCGGCCCAAGTTCGTGCTGTTCGGCGAGAGTCTCGGCGCGTGGACGAGCCAGGACCCGTTCGTGGATCGGGGAACGCAGGGTCTCGTCGACACAGGGATCGACCACGCGATCTGGATCGGCACGCCGCACTTCAGCAAGTGGAAGGAGCAGGTGCTCTTCGACGGTCGGGGCGACGTCGACCCCGCTGTCGTGCGCGTGTTCAGCAACATCAGCGAGTGGCGCGCGCTCTCGCCGGAGGAGCGGGCGTCGACCCGCTACCTGATGATCACGCACCACGACGACGGCGTTGCGCTGTTCGGCCCCGAGCTCGCGATCCAGTCCCCCGAGTGGCTCGGACCGCCGGCAACCCGTCCGGACGAGGTGCCCAAGGCGATGCGGTGGATGCCGAGCACCGCGTTCTTCCAGGTGCTCGTCGACATGAAGAACTCGGCCACCGTCGTGCCCGGCCAGTTCGCGGCCAAGGGTCACGACTACCGCAGCGACCTGCTCCCGTTCTTCGACGCGGCGCTCGGCTTCGACGTGACCCAGGCCCAGCTCGACGCGATCGCCGAGTGGCTCGCGCTCGAGGAGCTCCAGCGCAGCGAGTGGATCTCCGGCCACGGCGCGACGGGCAAGAGCCTGGCCGCCACGGTCATCGAGCGTGCGCTCGCCGACCTGCACGAGCAGGGTCTCCAGCGCGACGACCATCTCGCCCGGATCGTCTGCGCGATCGCCGAGGAGTTCGGCGCCGGTGGCGGTGCGAACATCCCGATCCCGGAGCAGCTTCCTCCCGGCTGAGCGGCCGGCTTCGGCCCGGCTACGGATCTTGCAGCAGGCCGTGCGCGAAGAAGTCCAGGTTCGCGGCGCTGCGGTCGTGCAGGACGTCGGGGTCGTACGCGTGCCCGCCGAGCGCGCGCTGGAGGAGCGGCTCGAGCAGCATCGAGCCGAGCGCGATGAAGAGGACCTGGAACGGCCGCCAGCGGTCGTCGGCCACCGGGCGCAGACCTCCGGACTCGTCGAGCATCGCGAGGCCCACGCGCGTCACCTCGAGCATCTCGTCGAGCAGCGCGGTGCTGGCCGGCTCGTCCTGGAGCAGCGCGCGCCGGAGATAGGCGCGCATCACCGGGTCGCCGCCGATGATGCGCTCGAACACGGCACCGAAGCTCGCCGCGACGGTCTCGGGGTTGGTGTCGGTGCCGATCGCTTCCAACCCGGTCCGGAACCTCGCGACGGCGGCATCGTCCACGGCGCGGACCAGGCCGTCCTTCGAGCCGAAGTGGTGCACGACGAGCGCGGCCGACGTCCCCGCGTCTTCGGCGATCGTCCGCAGCGACGTCGCCGCGACGCCCTGCGCGGCGAAGCGCCGGAACGCGGCCTCCCGGATCCGGGCCCGGGCGGTGAGGTCGTCGGGGAGCACTGCGGCCACGGTTCGCTCCGGGTCGGGGTCGGGACGGGCGGTGAACGGATGGTCAGGAACCTGATCATCCGGCCCCCACATCTTGACCCGGCGGCCGCCGGCGCGCGACACTGAACACTCGTTCAGCCCACCGGCCCACCGGCCCACCCGGGGCCGGCTCAACTGCCCGGCTCGAGGAGGCAGCTCATGGTGTCCACGGTCGAGACCCCGACGGTGTTCCCGTTCTCCGGGTGCACCTCGGTGGAGGACGAGCGCCGCTACCGCAAGCAGCGGCTCGCGGCGGCGTTCCGGCTCTTCTCCCGCTTCGGCTTCGACGAGGGCGTGGCCGGCCACATCACCGCCCGCGACCCCGAGCGCACGGACCACTTCTGGGTGAACCCGTTCGGCCGCGACTTCGGGCGCATCCGGGTGAAGGACCTGCTGCTCGTGGACCCCGACGGCGAGATCGTCGAGGGCTCGGGGCAGGTCAACCGGGCGGCGTACGCGATCCACTCCGCGGTGCACCGGGCCCGCCCCGACGTCGTGGCCGCCGCGCACTCCCACTCGCTCTACGGCAAGGCGTGGTCGGCGCTGGGCCGGACGCTCGACCCGATCACCCAGGACCACTGCGACTTCTACGGCGACCACGGGCTCTACGACGGGTTCCGCGGCGTCGTGCTCGACCGCGAGGAGGGCGACCGGATCGCCGAGGTGCTCGGTGGGACGAAGGCGGCGATCCTGCGCAACCACGGCCTGCTCACCGTCGGCCAGTCGGTCGAGGAGGCGGCGTGGTGGTTCATCCGGATGGAGCGCTGCTGCCAGGTCACGCTGCTGGCCGAGGCCGCCGGCACCCCCGTCGTCATCGACGACGAGGCGGCCACGCAGGTGTTCTCGCAGTCCGGCTCGCACGTCGCCGGGTGGTACACGTTCCAGCCGCTGTACCAGCAGGTCACCGAGGACGAGCCCGACCTGTTGGACGAGTGACCTCGAGAAGTCAGGAGCACTGATGGTGACGACGACGGTGCGCACGGTCGACCGGACCACGTTTTCCCGCATGGACGAGTCGACCAAGGAGCAGTGGGACCGGATCGCGGTCGAGTCGGTCGACGACTGGGCGAACGTCCCGGACCGGATGCTCGGGATGTTGCGGGACCTGGCCGGGGTCACGAACGGCTTCGCGGTGGACCAGCTCACGCACGTCTGCCAGACCGCGGCGCGCGCCGAGCGCGCCGGCGCCGACCCCGAGGTCGTCGCCGCGGCGCTCTGCCACGACATCGCGAAGGCGGTCTCCGAGCCCAACCACCCCGCGGTCGCGGCCGCGCTGCTGAAGCCCTACGTGCGGCCGGACGTGGTGTGGATGGTGCAGGTCCACCAGGACTTCCAGGGCCGCCACTACTACGGGTTCCTGGGCAAGGACCCGGAGGCGCGCTTGCAGTACGCCGATCACCCCGCGTACGAGCTCGCCGAGCGGTTCGCCGACGAGTGGGACCAGACCTCGTTCGACCCGGACTACGACACGCCGCCGCTCGAGCACTTCGAACCGCTGGTGCGCGAGATCTTCAGCGCGCCGCGCCACTTCTAGCGGCTCCGCTGCCCCGGCCGGCGCCGAGCCGCGTGGCCAGGTAGGCGCTCGCGTTCAGCGCCCCGTGCGCCAGCGTCGGCGCCACGATGCTCCCCGAGCGCAGGCGCAGCCACCCGAACCCGAGCCCTCCGACGGTTGTCGCGACGACGTCACCCAGCACCGCCGGCGCGGTCGTGCCCGGGAGGCCCACCGCGTCGCCGGCTGCGTCACGGCGGGCCGGGTGCAGTGCGGCACCGATGTGCCACAGCCCGAACGCGACCGAGCTCACGAGCAGCGCGCGGCGACGATCGCCGCCGCGCGCGCCGAGCCCCAGGATCACCCCGCGGAACACGAGCTCCTCGACCAGCGCGGTCGCGAGTGGGATGCGGACGAGGAGCTGCACCGCGGCTTGGGCGTTCGACGCGTCCGTCACGCGCGCGTCCCGAAACGCGGCCCCGCTCCGGTCGAGCGCGCGTGCCACGGCCGTCACGCCCACGACCGCCGACGCCGCGGCGGCGCCGACCCGGATCCCCGAGCCGACGTCCCGGCGGTCGACGCCGAGATCGCGGGCGTCCGCGCCCACTGCGTGTGCGAGAACCGCGACCCCGACCGCGGCCCCGGCGCCGGCCGCGGCACGCGCCCGCTCCGGCAGCACCGCGTGGGCGAACGCCCCGAACCCGAGCGTGAGCGCGGCCGCGCCCAGGTCGAGCCCTCTCCGCTGGTTTCGGGGCGTCCGGGCGTCGCCAGAGCGACGGTGACGCGCCCCGAAACGGGTCATCGGGCCTCGGGGGTCCACTCGTCGGCGGTCCGGAAGCGCTCGGAGTAGGAGCGCATCGCGTCGCGGCGCTCGGCCGGGTCGATGCCGAAGTCGCCGAGGTCGTAGACGACGGTGCCGAACTTGCCCCGCTGATGGGTCGCGAGGAACGCCTCGATCCCGCCTCGTGCGGACGCGGTCATCGGCTGGCCCGCGACGTCGTAGATGCGCTCGACCATCGCGAGGTCGTCGGCCATGAACTCGTGGAAGCGCACGTCGATCGCCTGACCGTCCGGGATCAGGTCCCGGTCGCGCTCGCAGCCGCGCAGCAGGTCCTCGACGCGCTGGGACCAATAGCGGCCGTACCGGACCGGGTCCGGGTGGGCGACGCTCATGCGCGCCGCGTACGTGAGCATGGTGACGACGGACGCGGTGACCGAGACGGGGTCGCGGTGCGTCACGACGAACGTCGCGTCCGGGAAGACGTTCAGCAGCGGTCGGATCTGCTCGCAGTGCTGGGGGGACTTCAGGACCCATCGTTCGCCGCCGCGCAGCCAGCTGAGCACCTGGAGGACCTGCTTGAGGTACGCGTAGTGCGGCGTCTGGTCGTGGCCGAGGTAGTAGTCGCGCCAGGTCGGCATGAGCGCCATCGTCTCGAACAGCATCGACGAGAAGTCGATCGCCAGCAGCTGGATCTCCTCGTGCACCTGGTCGACGGTCATCTCGTGCATGCGCTCGAACAGGGGCGCCGCGGCGTCGATCATGTCGAGCCCGACCTGCGTGCTCGCGATCCTCGGGTCCGGCTCACCGGGAGCCGGGCGCGCGCTCTTCGGCAGGACGGGCTCGAGCGCCTCCCAGTACGGGAGCGAGCGCAGCGCGGGGTCGGCGGAGATCAGGTTGTGAAGGTGCGACGTGCCGGTGCGCGGCAGCCCGACGATCACGATCGGCGCGGTGATCGGGATGTCGAGGATCTCCGGGTGGTGGTCGAGCAGGTCGCGGATCAGCTGGCGGCTCCGCAGCAGGCCGAGCACGACGGTGTGGTCGCTCAGGACGCCGAACGGCGAGAGCCCGGCTTCGTCGCGCAGCCCGGTGAGGAGCACGTCGAGACGCTCGCGGAACCCGGCGTCGTCGAGGCCGACGTCGAGCCCGGTCTCGGCCTCCGCCTGCTCGAGGATCGGCTCCGCGGTGAGTCGCAGCTCGGCGGCCATCGGCGCGACGGCCTCGTGGATGGCCTGCACGTCCGGCGAGAACCGCGGGTTCGCGTAGTCGTCGATCCGCACCGGTGCCGGTCGTGCGGTGGTCATCGGATCCCCCTATCGTCGCCGCTCATGAGCGAAGCGGAAGTCAATCGCGCGGGAGGCCGTTCGGCCAGCGGAGCGGTTTGCCGACGGCACGGTTGCCGGCCCGGCCCGCAGGGCCAGGAGCGGGCGGGATGAGTCATGCGGAGCGGCCAACGTACGGCACTGAGACCGCGGCTGCGGTCCGCGACCTGCTCGAGCTGATGCGGTCGTTCGAGGAACGGTTCAGCGCGGGCGACCCCGCACTCGTCGACGAGCAGTCGGTGCTCGAGGCGTACCGCTGGATCTTCACGATCGTGGACGTCGGGATGCAGGCGCACCTGTGGGCCGACTCGCAGCGGCCGCACTTCGTCGACATCGTCGGTCGCTACAAGAAGTGGGGCGGCGACAACTCCGACGCGTTCTACCAGTACGCGCCGATCGACCCGACGAAGACCTACCGGGTCCGGGCCCGCCGCGCCGACGCGGTCTACTACTCGCTCACGATCTACGGCGGCCCGAACGACGGCCGGTACTCCGAGCGGATCGTCGGCTCCGTGAGCGACCGCGACATCGACGACGGTCCCGAAGGCGACATCGAGATCGTGCTCTCGCCCGACGAGCACCCGCAGCCGTGGATCAAGCTCGACCCCGACGCGGTGTGCGCGATCACCCGCGACTACCTCATCGAGCCGGACACCAGCCGGCGCATGGAGTGGCGCATCGAGTGCATCGACGGCGACGACGAGCCGCTCCTGAGCGACGACGGGCTGGCGCGCAAGTTCCGGGCCGTGCGCACCTGGATCGAGGACCAGGCGAAGATCACCCCGCTCGCACTCGGCGAGCCCAACGTCGTCGACGAGCCGTACCCGGTGCCCACCACGACGTTCGGCTGGGCCGCGGGCGACGCGGCGTACGCGATGGGCACCTACGAGCTCGCCGACGACGAGGCGCTGGTGCTGAGGGGCCGGTCGCCCGAGTGCGCGTTCTGGAACCTGTGCCTGTGGAACCCGTTCCTGCACATCTACAACGCGGACTACGACCGGGTGACGATCAACGGGGGCCAGGTGACCTACGAGCCGGACGGCTCGTGGAGCATCGTCGTGGCCGAGCGCGATCCGGGCCACCCGAACTGGGTGCACACCCAGGGCCACCCGCGCGGACGCCTCTGGTTCCGGTGGTTCTACCCGGAGGCCACGCCCGAGCGTCCGGATGCGCAGGTCATGAAGGCCGCGGACGTCGCGGCCGCGACCGGGGCGAGCAGGCCGAGCTAGACGCCCGCGGTGCGGCGGGAGCGTCGCACGATCACCGTGCCGGCGAGGACCGCGCCGACGCCGATGAGCGCGAGCCCGGCGACGTCACCACCGGTGAACGGCAGCGTGCTCGTCGTCGTCGCCTTCGTGGCCGTGGCCGCCTTCACCTCGCTCCCGGTGTCGGCGCTGACCGCGGGCGGGTTGCCGCTCGGGTACTGCGGGTCGGCCGCCGCGACGCCGGCCGGGACCAGGACGGCGAGCGCCACGATCGAGGGGCCGACCACCCGGCGCAGGGTCGAGTGAGTGCTGGGTCGCATTGCGTTCCTCCCGGATACCGGTGACCGCGCCGAGGGTACGCGTCGCGTGCTGCAGATTCGCGGCATTCCACGTGCGATCCTCCTGCTGTTCGCCCAGCGTTCGCGCGTGACCGCGCGAAATGTCGGCTTCGCGGGGACCGCGACGTCAGGGGACGTGGATCTGCTGCGCGGGCGGGCCGGTGGCGACCGAGCCGTCCGGCGCGTACGACCAGACGTCGTAGCTGCCCTGCCCGGGCTCGTGGCCGTCCCAGACGTCGAACGCGTTCGACGCGCCGCGGTAGTGGATGGTCTTCCCGGCGGCGAGCAGGGCCGCGCATGCACCGAAGGTCGAGCAGTCGGTCTTGCCCTCGAGGCTCTTCGAGAACGCGCGCTTCATCTTGGCCGGATCGTCGGAGTGGGCCTGGAGCGCGGCGAGCGCCGTGAGCATCGTGCAGTCGTAGTAGTAGGCCGAGAACACCGGCTCCACGCCGGCCTGGCGCATCGCGGCGGTGAACGCGTTCTCACCGCTCGCCGGCGCGGCTGCCGGCGCGGTGCCCACGATGCCCCGCACCGCGCCGGGGTTCGCCGGGTCGACCTTGGTGTGGAACGTCGCGCTCTGCATCCCGTCCGCCGTGTACACCGGCACCTGGTTGGGCCCGACCCCGGCCGCGGCCATGGCGCTGACGATCCGGGCCCCGTCTTCGGCCAGCGCGATGACGACGACCGAGTCCGGGCGCCGGCGGGCGATCTGGCGGCCGACCGCGTCGAGGTTCGGGACCTGGGCGTCGTAGGTGAAGGTCCCGACCGGCTTCACGCCTCGCCGGTGCAGCTCGCGGCCGAGGGGGCCCAGGAAGGCCCGGCCGTACGCGTCGTCCCGGGCCACGATCACCGGGCGCTGCCGCCCCGCGGTGGCGACGAGCCGGGCGAGCGCCATGGCCTGGAGCCGGTCCGGCGGCGCGGTCCGGAAGTAGTAGCCGCCCGAGTCGGCGTGGCTCAGCTCCTCGGCCGAGTTCGACCCCGAGCAGGTCAGCACGCCGCGGGTCCGGATCGTGTCCAGCAGGTCGAGCGCGGTCCCCGTCGCGGTGGGTCCGATCACCGCGTCGACCTTCTTGGTGTCGAGCAGCATCGCGAGCGATGCGGTCGCGACCGGGCCGTTCTCGCCGCCGCCGTCGTCGGCGATCGCAAGCTTGACCGGCTTGCCGCTGATCCCGCCCGCGGCGTTGATCTGGTTGACCGCGATCTCCACCGGGGTGGTCAGCGACTTGGCGATCGGGGCCAGGCTGCCGCTCAGCGGCGCGAGCTGGCCCAGCGCGAGCGACCCGTCGACGTTGCCGCGCGCGCGAGGAGACCGGGTGGTCGACGTGGTGTCGGCCGGCTTCGCGGCATCGGAGCCGCTGCTGCACGCGGCGAGCAACGGGACGAGCGCGAGCGCGAGGAAGGGTACGAACCCGGGGAGGCGCTTGATGGCCAACCAGGGTAACGAGGGCCACCCGCGAGACCGGGTCGCGGCCGCGCGCTCAGCCGCGGCGGCGATTTTCAAGAATCGCGAACGTCGATGCCGATGACCGCAGGGAGATGCCTCGCAGCCTGCACGCTCACCGGGTGGCCACGATCGGGATCCTGGCCGCGGGCCTCGTCGCGACGCTCGGACTCGGTGCGGGGACCGCGACCGCGTGGCCCGGTGACCCGGACGGTTCGTGGGGATCCTGCGGCCTGCAGACGGTGACAGTGACGAAGGGCGTCGAGAGCGAGGCGACGAGCGTCGTCCTCGACCCGTCCGGCAGCTACGTGGTCGGTGGCCGCGTCGGACCCCGCGCGCTGGTCGCGCGGCTCCTCGCCGACGGCACGCTCGATCCGGCCTTCGGATCGGGCGGGCGCGCGTCGGTGGGTCCGGGTACGGACGCCGGGTTCGACGCGGTCGCCCGCCAGATGGACGGCAAGGTGCTCGCGGTCGGCTCGCGCACCTCGAACGGCGAGACGGACTCGCTGATCGTGCGCATGACCTCGGCCGGCGTGGTCGACCCGACGTTCCACAGCGGCACCGTCATCAGGGACTTCGGGACCGGCGACCGGCTCGACGCGGTGCAGATGCAGCTGAACGGTGCGGTCGTCGTCGCCGGGTCCGCGGGGGCGAACGGCGTCGTCGCCCGGCTCTCGAGCGACGGGACCTGGGACGCGACCTTTCACGGTGACGGCGCGCGCACCGACCTGCCGCTGACCGTCGAAGCTCTCGCGCTGCAACCGGACGGGAAGGTCGTGATCGGGGGGCGCGCGGCGGGAGACGACTTCGCGCTGATGCGGCTGAACGGGGACGGCACCACCGACGGGACGTTCGGGGGTCCCGGAGGCGTGGTCACGGACCTCGGCGGCTACGACGGTGTCACCGCGCTCGCGCTGGACGCGGACGGCAACGTGCTCGCGACGGGGTTCGGTCACGGCGCGAAGGGTGCGGGCCATACGATCGTGCGCCGTTACTCCTCTGACGGCACCCTCGACCCGACGTTCCACGTGACCGACCGTGCGTTCGGCCTCGACGACGACCCGGCCGCGATCGTCGCCCGGCCGGACGGCAAGATCCTCGTGGCCGGGAGCTCCGCGGTCGGCGACGACAACGACGTGCTGCTCCTGCGCCTCAACGGCGACGGGACGCGCGACGACACGTTCGGCATCACCGGGATCTCCGACCAGGACGCGGGGGCTTCGCCGGTCGTCGGCGACGCGCTCGTGCGTTCCAACGGCCGGGTGCTCGTCGTCGGCAGCGTTCGGGTCAGCGGCCGCCGGCAGCTCGCGCTGCTCCGCTCCCAGACCGACACCGCGACCGACCCTCGGCCCGCGCAGGGCTTCGTCCTCACCGGCGCCGGCACGCTGGCGGGCTTCTCGGCCGGCTGCCCGGCCAAGCCCGCGGCGGCGGCCTCGAACCCGACGTGGCCGGGCCGGGACGTCGCCCGGGGCGTCGCGATCATGCCGGGCGGGCGGGGGCTCGTGCTCGAGGGCACCGGCGCGCTCCACCCGTTCCGCTTCGGCGACGGATCCCTCTCCAGCCTCACCGTGAAGGGCGCGGCGGTGTGGAGGAGCGACACCGCGCGGGGCGTCGCGGTCGTGCCGGAAGGCACGGGCGGGTACGTGGTCGACAAGTCCGGCGGTCTGCACGCGTTCCGGATCGGCGCGGGCGCGAAGCCTGCGCTCCCGACGGGCGCACCATCCTGGCCCGGGCTCGACATGGCCCGGGGCGTCGCGCTGCTGCCCAACGGCGTCGGCGGGTACGTGCTCGACAAGTCCGGGGGCCTGCACGCCTTCGGGGGCGCCCCGAACGCGCGCGCCGGCGCGCCCGCATGGCCGGGGCAGGACCGGGCCCGCGGGGTCACGATCCTTCCCGACGGCAGCGGCGGGTGGGTCGTCGACGCGACCGGTCACCTCTTCCCCTTCGGGATCGGCGACAACCCCGCGCCGGTCGCGCCCGTCGGCGCGCCGACCTGGACCGTGCCGACAGCCCGTGGGGTCGCCGCGCTCCCCTGAGCGGCGCGTCGGTACGGGGGTAGCGTGCGCGCGTGACCAAGCCGCGCGACCTTCCCGGCAACGTGCTCTACATCACGGTCGACCAGTGGCGCGGCGACTGCCTGGGTGCCGCGGGCCATCCGGTGGTGCAGACGCCGAACCTCGACCGCCTCGCCGCGGAGGGCGTCCTGTTCCGACGCCACTTCGCGCAGGCGGCGCCCTGCGGGCCGAGCCGAGCTTCGCTGCACACCGGCACCTACATGATGAACCACCGCTCGGTGCTCAACGGCACTCCGCTCGACGCGCGGTTCACGAACCTCGCGATCGAGGCGCGCGCGCGCGGCTACGACCCGGTGCTGCTCGGGTACACGGATGCGTCGCCGGACCCACGCGTCCTCGCGGCCGACGACCCGCGCCTGCGCACGTACGAGGGCGTGCTGCCCGGGTTCCGAGCCGTGCTCGACCTGCCCGAGCACCTTGCTCCGTGGGGTACGTGGCTCCGCGAGCACGGGTACGACGTCCCCGACGACGTGCGTGCGATCTACGAACCGGTGTCGGACGCACCCGCCGCGCCCGTCGTCTACGCGGCCGAGCACACCGAGGCCGCGTTCCTCACCGGCGAGCTGCTGCGCTACGTCGACGACCAGGCCGGCGCCCGGTGGTTCGTGCACGCGGCGTACATCCGCCCGCACCCGCCCTTCGTCGCCCCGGTCCCGTACAACACGATGTACGACCCGGACTCGGTGCCGGGCCCCGTGCGGCACCCGACGTTCGAGGCGGAGGGCGCCGCGCACCCGCTGCTCGCGGGCGCGGTGCTCATCCCCGGCCTCCGGGGGCCGGACGACGAGGCCGAGCTGCGGCAGGAGCGGGCGACGTACTACGGGATGATGAGCGAGGTCGACGCGCAGATCGGTCGTCTCGTCGACGGCCTGCGCGAGCGACGGGCGTGGGACGACACGCTCGTCGTCCTCACATCGGACCACGGCGAGCAGCTCGGCGACCATTGGCTGACCGAGAAGCTCGGGTGGTTCGACCAGAGCTACCACGTGCCGCTGATCGTGCGCGACCCGCGCCCCGGCGCCGACGTGACGCGCGGTCGCGTCGTCGAGGACCGGTTCACCGAGAACGTCGACGTGATGCCGACGATCCTCGAGTGGATCGGCGTCACGCCTCCGGTCCAGTGCGACGGCGCGTCGCTGCTCGAGCTCTTGCACGGTGGGACGCCGGCGCGCTGGCGCGACGCGGTGCACTGGGAGTGGGACTTCCGTGACCCGACCGGGCGGCTCACGCAGGAGATGTTCGGCATCGGCATCGACGAGTGCTCGCTCGCGGTGCTGCGCGACGAGCGCGGCAAGTACGTGCACTTCGCCGGCATGCCGCCGGTGTTCTACGACCTCGAGCGCGACCCCGACGAGCTCGTCAACCGGGCCGCGGACCCGGCCTACGGCGCGACCGTCCTCGAGTACGCGCAGCGGCTGCTGTCGCTGCGGATGCGCAACACCGAGCGCACGCTGACCGGCGCCCTGGTCACCCCCCAGGGGGTCATCGAGGCCCGGCGGCCGGGTCGGCGCCGGGTCGTGAAGCGGGACCGGCTGCCCTCCGCCTAACCCACCCGAACCGCCCGAACCGGGCGGGATGTGAAACAGGTCACTCACCTTTGTGAGGGCGCGCCCGCAGCCACCGGGGCCGGGCCCGGGGCCGATTCGGGCGTTCCGGGAAATTGCACAATTGCCGCGGGACGCCACCGCCGAGTTGTTTCGGCGTCCCACCCCGTCGGTACGGTCGGGGCTCTGGAAGCCCGTGGTTCGCGGCTTTCGGACCCCTTCCCCAAACCGTGGCCTTCAGCGCGCGCGTCCGGAAGGGGGTGCACCTGCTGGCGGAGTTGGGAGACCCACACATGACGAGTCCTTGCGCGACCACGTCCACTTTCGGAGATCGGGCTGGGAACACGACCAGCCGGGTGGCCCGGCGCGAGCTGCGCCGGCAGTCCCGGCGCAGCAGGGCCCAGACCGGCGGCCGGGTGGCGGGGCTCGTCGCAGTGCTCCTCGTCGGGGCCTCCGCCACCGCCGCGGGCGTGTCGGCCGACCCGGCCAAGACCCCCAAGGCCTTCGGCGCGTCCGAGACTCGTGACCTCGGCGCGCTCGACCTCGCGGTCGCCCGCCAGTCGGTCACGCCCCGCCCGGTCGAGGGCTTCCTGCTCACCCAGGCCGCCGCCGAGCAGGAGCAGCGGGCGGTCGAGAAGTGGGTCTTCACCGCCCGGGTGAACGAGGCGAAGGCCCAGGCCCAGGCCGCGGTGGCGCAAGGGGTGGCCCAGGCGTCCGTCGCCCGCGACGCGGCCAAGGCGGCGGCCGTCCGGGCCGCGGCCCCGGCGCCCGCGCCGGCACCGGTGCCGGCCCAGCACACCGGCGTGAACTGGGACGGGATCGCGCGCTGCGAGACCGGCGGCAACTGGTCGATGCAGGGCTCGCGCTTCTCCGGCGGACTCGGCTTCGCGAACTCGACCTGGTCCAGCTTCGGCGGCGGCCAGTTCGCCGGGAACGCGGGCCAGGCGTCGCGCGAGCAGCAGATCGTCGTGGCCGAGCGCGTGTACGCGCGCTACGGGCTCTCCGGGTGGGGCTGCCGCCGCTTCGGCTAGCCGCCGCCACCGGAGGGCACCGCGCGCCTCGCGTTCCGGCGGTCGCCCTCCGGAGATCTTCGGGAAGGCGCACACCCGCGCGGGACGGAATTCCCGCCCGGGTAGCGTGACCGGCATCGTCCCGTCACCACCTCCGGATCTCACGATCGGCGCGTTCAGCGACGTCGCACCGTGGATCGTCGTCCCCGACGAGCTGCGGTGGCGGCGCGGGCTGGACGCGCTGCGCGCCCGGGTGCGGGCGGAGGCGCCCGCGCTCGCGACGCCCCGGGCGATCCCACCGATCGGGCGGTTCGTCCGCGTCACGACGTCGGTCGGGACCGCGATCGCGTGCTGGTACCTCCGCGAGCGCGGCACGCCCCGCTCGCGAGCGGGGATCTCGCGCCGGCTGCGCCGCTCGTTCGAGCGCCTCGGCTCGACGTACATCAAGCTCGGCCAGATCATCTCCGGCGGTGAGGGGCTCTTCCCCGAGGAGCTGGTGGGGGAGTTCAAGCTGCTCCGGGACCAGGTGCCGGCGGAGTCGTTCGACACCGTGCGCACGGTCGTCGAGGAGGACCTGCACCAGCCGCTGGACCAGGTGTTCTCGAGCTTCGACGAGGTCCCGCTGGCCGCGGCCTCGATCGCCCAGGTCCACGCCGCGACCCTCCGCAGCGGTGAGGACGTCGTGGTGAAGGTGCAGCGGCCGCGGATCGCGGCCCTGGTCCGCCAGGACCTCGCGGCGCTGGCCTGGCTTGCGCCGCGCATGATCGGCCGGATCCCGGTCGCCGCGCTGGCGAACCCGCCGGCGCTCGTCGACCTCTTCGCCGAGACCATCGTCGAGGAGCTCGACTTCCGGCTGGAAGCCGAGAACATGCTCGACATCGCCGCGGTCATGGCCGAGGCCGGGGTGCGCAACACGGTCGTTCCCCGGCCCCATCCCCGGCTCGTCACCCGCCGGGTGCTGGTGATGGAGCGCTTGTCGGGCTTCAACTTCGACGATGTGGAGGGGATGAAGCGGGCCGGCATCGACACCGGCGCGCTCTTGCGCTCCAGCCTGATCGCGTTCCTCGAGGGCGCGCTGCTGCACGGCGTGTTCCACGGTGACCTGCACGGCGGCAACCTCTTCGCGATGCCGGACGGCCGCACCGCGCTGCTCGACTTCGGGATCACCGGCCGGCTCGACGAGGTGAAGCGCCTCGCGTTCCTGCGCCTGCTCGTGTTCGGCACGAACGGCGACGTCCTGAGCCAGCTCGCCGCGCTGCGGGACCTCGGCGCGTTCCCGCCGGACACCGATCTCGAGGCGGTGGTGGTGGACCTCGGCCTCGACCATGAGCAACCCGATCCGACGCAGATGTCGGCCGACGCGCTCACGAACGAGCTGCGCGACCTCACGAAGAAGCTGCTCGGCTACGGCGCCCGCGCGCCGAAGGAGCTCATGCTCTTCGTGAAGAACATGATGTTCCTCGACGGAGCCACGGCGACGCTCGCACCGGACCTCGACATCCTCGGCGAGATGGCGCAGATCTACGCCTACTTCCAGCAGCACTACGGCGAGCAGATCGCGCTGCAGCTCGGCCTGGACCCGACCGAGCGGATCGACTTCGACGTCGACGCGGTGAAGGCGGGGTTCCGGCTGGGCCCCGAATACGGGGACACCCTGACCTATGCCCAGGTGAAGGAGCGCCGCGAGATGATCCGCAAGCGGATGCAGGACCGCCGCCGCTCCGAGTGACGTCGGGCCGCCGCGCCCGCTCAGGGGTCGCTGAGCAGCGGCACCGGGAAGCAGGCCAGCGTGGCGCGGATCGTCTCGACCTGCTCCGCGTCGAGCCGCTCCCGCCACCGTTCCGGCTGGTCCCGCGCCCGCCGGTTCGTCTGGTAGCCGGTCCCCTCGCGGTCGGACTCGGTCAGGAACTCCTCGACGGACGCATTCCAGGTCAGGCCGAGGGCGGCGACGAGCGCCCGGAACTCGGTGACGGGATCGACGCAGAGCTGCTCGTGGCGCACCACCGTCCAATCGTCGTGGCGTGCCGCCGACTCGCGCAGCGCGCCGGCAAGCACGCCGTACTCGAACGCCTGGTGGACGAGTCGAGGTTCGTCGGCGCGCGGCGGCGCGACATCCCATCGCCGCCGCGCGTGCACCGCGACCGCCGCCGCCTCCTTCGGGTCCCGGGCGTACTCGAGCTCGACCCAGCTCGCGAGCACGTTCAGGGGGTTGCGCTCGACGAGCAGCACGCGGGGCTCGAACCGGTCGACGAGCCACTCCATCGCGAGCTCGCTGCGCACCGACTTCACGATGACGGGATGCTCGCCCGGGACCGCGACGCGCGGGACGGCCAGCGCCGCGGCCAGCCGGAGCTTCGGCGAGACCGACCCGTCGAGCCACGCGCGCCAGCGATCCGCGATCGGCACCCCGCGGTAGAGCCGGCGCGCGACCCGGTCGCGCGGGGTCCCGGCGTACCGGCCGCCGGCGAACGCGCCCGCGAAGAGGCGTTCGAAGTCAGGGTCGAGGTCGCCGGCGGCCAGCGCAGGAGGGAACGGCCGGCCGACGCGCGCGCGGAACGCGAACGGGTCGTGGTCGCCGTCGGGCTCGTTGACGTAGACCGCACCGTCCGTCCGGCCCAGCGCCTGGCCGACCCAGGTCGTGCCCGAGCGGGGGACACCCGCGATGAGGAGGCGGGTCACGCCGGCGTCCCGCCCGTCGCTCGCGCGTGCCTGGCCCACCGCATGCGCACGCAGGCTACCGGCGCCTCCGGGACCGTCCGCCCGGACCGTGCGCCGCCGGGGCGCGGAGGAGCGCTGCGTATCCTCGTGCGTCGTGGACCTGAGCGTCGTCATCCCGTGCCACGACGTCGCCGGCACGCTGGGCGAGCAGCTCGACGCGCTCCTGGCCCAGGACTGGGACGGCGCGTGGGAGATCGTCGTCGTGGACAACCGGTCGACCGACGGCACCGCGCCCCTGGTGCAGGACTACGCGGCGAAGGACGCGCGCGTGCGCCTCGTCACTGCGAACGAACGCGCGGGCCTGTGCTACTCGCGGGCGGAGGGCATCGCGGCCGCGGCGTCCGACCACGTCGCGATCTGCGACGGCGACGACGTCGTCGGGCCCCGATGGGTGGCCGCGATCGGCGACGCGCTGCGGGCCCACCGCGTCGTCACCGGCCCGCTCGAAACCGAGTCGCTCAACCCGCGGTGGTTGCGGGAGACCCGGGGTGACCAGGACCTCCACGAGTGCCGGACCTGGTACGACCGGTTCCCGATCATCGCCGGCGGCAACTTCGGGATCCGCACGGAGGTGCTGGCGGAGGTGGGCGGGTTCGACGACCGCTTCGTCGGATCCGAGGACCACGAGCTCTCGTTGCGGCTGTGGCAGCACGCCGTTCCCATCTTCTTCGCTCCCGACGCGCTCCTGCACTACCGGTACCGCGCCGGCGCCCGCGACCTCTGGCGCCAGGGCAACGTCTACGGCGCCACGCGCCCGTTGCTGCGTCGTCGCGTGCGCGCGGCGGGCATCGAGCCACCGTCGCGGTTCGCGGGCTGGCGCTCGTGGGCCTGGCTCGTGGTCCAGCTCCCGAGCCTGCGGTCGGCGACCGGTCGCGCCCGCTGGCTCTGGGTGGCCGGCAACCGGTGGGGGCAGCTGCGCGGCAGCGTGCGCGCCCGCTCGCTCTTCGTCTAGCGGGGCGCGGAGCTACTCGGGGTCGGGCCTGCGCAGGGTCCGACGCACGTAGCGGGCCGGGGCCGCGATGCCGCGGTTGTAGAAGGTCCCCGCGACGGTCATCGCCTTCTCGGACGAGGTGAGCGGCTCTTCGTGGATCAGCGCGCGGTCGACGCGCCGGTCCAGGGCCTCCTTCCAGCGCGCCGCGGGGATCGAGGGGTCGAGGAACGAGAGCTTGGCGAACGTGTACTCCCAGTCCTCGGTGAAGCGTGGGAAGAGCAGCAGGGTGTGGGGCAGGTCGAAGCGGGTCACGGTGTAGAGCAGCTCGTAGAAGAGGAGCGCGAGCGCCTCGCGTTGCCTGGTCGCCCGGGGCGTGCCGAACAGGCCGCCGAACGTGTGCAGGTTGCTGCCGTACCGGGTGTTGCGGACCCTGCTCGCCACGGCGACGTCGAGCTCGCGCACCGGGATGATCACGTGCTCGATCTCGACCTCGTCGCGCTCGAGCAGGCCCCCGAGGCGACGGCTCAGGCTCGGGTCCTTGACGATCCGGGGCGCGTTGGGCGACTCGATGCGGAACTCGAGGCCGGCGTGCACGCGCTCGTCGACCCGGTGGTCCGGGGCGAAGCCGGTGTCGAGACCGAGATCGGTGAGCACCTGTACGAGCAACGTCGTGCCGGCCCGGCCCGTGCCCGTGATGACGACCTTCGGCCCCCCGCTCGCCATCGGCAGAGGATAGACGGCACCTCAGGCGCGGAAGCCCGGCGCGCGCGTCGCATCTAGCCTGGGCCCATGCCTGAGCTGCCGGAGATGCAGGCGTTGAGCGAGCGCCTCGTGGACGCGGTCGGCGGTGCCGCGATCGCGGGGGTCGACCCGCTCGGGTTCGCCGCGCTGAAGACGGTCGTGCCGTCGCCCGAGTCCGTGGTGGGGCACACGGTGACCGCGGTCGGCCGCCGCGCGAAGTACCTCGTCTTCGAGCTCGACGACGGCAACCGGATCCTGATCCATCTGTCGCAGGCCGGCCGCCTGGACGTCGAGGAGCCGCCGAAGAAGACGCGGCCGAAGGGCGCGGCGGTGCGGATCCGGTTCGACAACGGCCGCGCGCTGCTCGTGCGGGAGCACGGCACCGAGCGCAAAGCCGCGTGGTGGGTGCTCGCGCCCGGCGACGACGGCCCGCTCGAGCGGCTCGGGCCGGAGCCGGGGTCGGACGAGTTCGCGGACCTCATCCTGCGCGGGACGGACAAGCGGCGCATCCACACGATCCTGCGCGACCAGCGCACGGTCTCGGGGATCGGACGCGGCTACGCGAACGATGCGCTGCACCGTGCGCACGTGTCGCCGTACGCGACGCTCGCGTCGCTGACCGCGGAAGAGCGCCAGGGGCTGCTCGACGCGATCGCGGTGACGCTGGACGAGGCGCTCGAGCGCGAGCGGGAGCGGACCGGCGGCCTGTCCGAGCCGAAGCTCGGTGAGCGCTTCCGGGTGCACAACCGCGCCGGGACGCCGTGCCCCGAGTGCGGTGACGGGCTGCGGCGGGTGTCGTACGAGTCCTACGAGGTCACGTACTGCCCGCAGTGCCAGACCGGCGGCAAGGTCCTCGCCGACCGCCGCCTGTCGCGACTCGTCAAGTAAGCCGAGCCCAACCCATAGCAACAGCCGAGCGAGGGGCACCGCGCACGGCAAGAGCCGAAGGCGAGGGCAACAAGCCGCGCGCTCGAAGCCGAGAGGCGCCCGAGCTGGGGCCCGAGCGGCCTGCGCCGAAGGCGCGGGAGCGGAAACGTCGGTCCCTCGGCGGTGGCCGTCGGATGGATCAGCCACCGCCGGGTCCCGGCGAGGAGGTATCGGCCGACGCCCGCGTTGCTTGAGTCGAACCGTAGAGTTGCGCGGTGATCCCGGCCCCGGTCGTGGGCTTCATCCCGAGCCCCAGCGACAACATCATCCATCTCGGCCCCCTGCCGCTCCACATGTACGGGCTGATGCTGGCGATCGGCGTGCTGGTCGCGGTGAAGGTCTCGGAGGTGCGCTGGGTCGGTCGCGGCCACCCG
>DASXYP010000132.1:0-38794 GCA_036502405.1 Acidimicrobiia bacterium | reverse complement strand
CGCGACCGTGGCGGAGCTGGCGCATCGGGGGAAGATCACCGGGGTGCGGACCGACGTCTCGGATCCCGCCTCCGTGGAGGCACTCGCCGCGACGGTGTTCGACCGCCACGGCGCGTGCCATCTCCTCTTCAACAACGCCGGGGTCACGTCGGGGGGCGGGGGTCTGCCGTGGGAGCAGGAGCCGAACGACTGGCGGTGGTGCTTCGGCGTCAACGTCTTCGGCGTCGCGAACGGCGTGCACGCGTTCGTGCCCCGGATGATCGCGTCGGGCGAACCCGGCGTGGTGGTCAACACGTCGTCGGGCGACGGCGGCATCGCACCGGTGCCATACGCGTCGGTGTACGCGTCGAGCAAGGCTGCGATCAGCTGCTTCACCGAGGCGCTGGCCCACCAGCTCCACGACACCGGGACCAGCCTGCGGGCATCGGTGTTCTACCCGTCCGGCGGTCTGCTGGACACCGGGCTCTGGACCGCGCAGCGCAACCGGCCGCCGGAGCTCGCCCGCGAGGAGGAGCGCGCGCCCGGCCCGGTCGTGACCTTCGAGGAATTCCGCGAGCGTCTCGCGGCCGCGGGCAAGCCCGCCGACGTGGTCGACCTCCTCGAGCTCGGCCGGTTCGTGGTCGCCGAGGTGCGGCGGGGCAGCTTCGTGATCGGCCGGAACCTGGACGACGCAGGTGCGCTGCTGCACGCCCGGGCCGACGCCATCGCCGAGGGGCGCCTCCCGCCGCATCATGACCTTTGACGCCAGACTCCCAAGATTCACCCAACGTCCCGAAGATGAGGATTAGGCGCCGGAGATCCTGAGCACACTTTCCGAACGTCACCGGGACGTCGAGCCGAACGGATGCGGGTTGGGAGCGTCGTGACCGATCTCGGACGCTGTGATCGTGGGTGGTGGTGGGGCGACGGTCCCGAGTCGCTGCCGGTCGAGCGCACCCTGATCTGCTCGGTCGCGACCCAGGAGCCGGACTCCATGGTCGTCTCCGTGCGCGGCAACCTCGACATGCGCTCGGCGCCGGAGCTCCGGCACCGGCTCCTCGAGCTGCTCGATCCGCCGGTGAAGATGATGATCCTCGACGTGGCCGCGCTCGCGTTCATGGACAACTCGGGTGCCGCGCTCCTGCTCGCGGCCCGCAGGGACGCCGAGGACCGGGGCGTGATGCTGCAGGTGATGCTGGGCTCGGCCCGATCGTCGCGGGCGCTCGAGCTCACGCAGTCCGTGGGACCGGTGAACGGCTCGTTGCACTCGCATTGACGCGAGCTGGCACGGTCATCTCGGCGTCGCTCCGGACCCGTGGAGGGTTCCGGGCGACGCGGAAACGGCGGGTGTCCGGGCGCATCCTGGGAGGCGCTCAGTAGCCCGACCCCGCATTCGCCGGGCTCGAGGCTCCGCCCGGGTTCCGGCCGGTGATCACGATCTGCGTGCCGACGGGGATCTGCGGGAACAGCCAGTCCTGGTCCCAGTCGTGCGTACGTACGCAGCCGTGGCTCGCCGGGTACGGCGGGACCAGCGGCTCGCCGTGCATCGCCCAGCCCTGCTTGAAGTACAGCGGCTTGTAGAGCGTGCCGAGCGGCGCGACCACGGGCGCGTCGACTGCCCGGTAGACGTCGAAGGTCCCGGTGGGGGTGTAGGCGACCTGCTGCACGGACGACCCGGGATCGGTGTACGTCTTGCCGCTGCCGGTCGACACGTCGAGGATCGTGACCCCGTCGGCGAGCACGACGAACGCGATCTGGCGGTCGAGGTCGACCTCGATGTGCGGGACCGGCGTCATGGACTTCGGGCCGGCGCCGGTCGGGTGCTTCAGGTGCTCGAGCACGACCGCGCCGACGACGCCGTCGCGGTCGAGCCCTTCGTGCTTCTGGAACGCCGTCACCGCGGCCAGCGTCTCCGTCCCGAACTGGCCGTCCGGCGTGCCGAGCCGGAAGCCGAGCGCGATGAGCCGCCGCTGCACCGCCGCGACCTGCGGGCTCTTGTCCCCGAGCTTCAGCAGGTCGGGGCCCTTGGTCGCGACCGGCTGGGGTGCAGGGAGGTCGCGCTTGCGCCACAGCTCGACCATCGCGCCGAGCGTCGCGGCGTCGACCTGGCCGCGGTTCCTGGTGATGCCGTACTGGTCCTGCACCTGCTCGACCGCGGCGACCGTCCCCGGGCCGTAGACGCCGTCGAGCGCGCCGCTGTACACGCCGAGCTCCGTCAGCACCGACTGCACGGAGCGGACGATCGTCGGCTCCTCGCGGCCGGACGCCTGCTGCAGCGCGACCGCCGTAGCCTCGTTCAGCGCGCCGGTCGCAGGGAGACCGTGATCGCGCTGGAACTGCTTCGACGCCCGCGTGACGCGGTCGACGAACCCGTTGTCGATCGAGCCGACCTTGTAGCCGAGGTCGTTGAGCTCGTCCTGGAGCAGGTAGGCGATCGTGATGACGGGCTGGGGGACGTTCGCGAGCAGCGACGAGGGTGTGGTGGTCGTCGTGGTCGACGCGTCCGCGCGTCCCGCGTTGCTGCCGCCGCCGCTGTTGCAGCCCGTCAGCGCACCCGAGCCCACGACCAGCGCGAGCACCGTCACGAGCACCGTCGATCGTCGCCGCACTGTCCGTCCCTCCCCGCGCCTGCCGTGAAGCGGTGCACCCTAACGAACGGCCGGCCCACGGGCCGGGCCTGCCGCCGGGTCGCCGCGCGCCTAGCGTCCGCCGCGTGGGCACACCGAGGGTGATCGGACCGGTGACGGGGGGCCTGGGTCGTCCCACCATCGTGGCGACGAGCCTCGACCTCGCATCCCGGGGCTACGAGCAGGTGGAGTACTTCGTCACCGGCACCGCCCGGTCGTTCTCGGCCGAGGGCCCGTTGGGGATCGACGGGCGCTGGCGGGCTGCGCCCGCGGCGTCGGCGCCGTACATGACGCGAGTCCTCGTCCATCGCCCGATCGCTCGCGCGAGCGGCTCGCGCACCGCGATCGTCGAGTGGCTGAACGTCTCCGCCGGCTTCGACACCGCGCCGGACTGGCTCGCCGCCCACAACGTGATGATGCGCGAGGGATTCGTCTGGATCGGTGTCTCCGCGCAGGCGGACGGGGTGCAGGGCTCGGGCGCCGCGGTCGGCGGGCTGGCGTCCGGTGGCCTGCGGGCGGCCGACCCGGAACGGTACGAGCCGCTTCGGCATCCGGGAGACAGCTTCTCGTACGACATCTACTCACAGGTCGGCGCGCTCGCCCGCGGCACCGGCCCCGACGACCTGGCGGGCGGCAGTCCCGTCGACACGGTCGTTGCGATCGGCGAGTCGCAGTCCGCGTTCCGGCTGGTGACCTACGTCAACGCGGTGCACCCCACGGCGCGGATCTACGACGGGTTCCTCGTGCACAGCCGCGGTGGTGCGGCAGCCGCGCTCTCGCAGGCGCCGGAGCCCGAGCTGCTCGCACCGGAGGGCGCGTTGGTCCGGACCGATCTCGAGGAGCCGGCGCTCCTGTTCCAGACCGAGACGGACTTCACCCGCCTGGGGTATGCGGCGGCGCGCCAGCCCGACGCGGCCCGGCTGCGCGTCTGGGAGGTCGCCGGCACCGCGCACGCCGACGCGTACACCGCGGGCATCGGCTTCGACGACGTCGGCGACGGCCGCGCCGAGGAGAAGCTGCTCGACGTCGGGAGCATCGACGGTGGCCCGCTCGGATGCGCGGCGCCGGTGAACGCCGGGCCCGCGTACGCGGTCCTCCAGGCGGCGCTGCTCGGGCTCGCTCGCTGGTCGTCGGGCGGCGCCCCGCCGGCCGCGGCCGCGCACCTCGAGCTCGACGCGGCGGACCCGGTGTCCATCGCGCGTGACGAGCACGGCAACGCGCGCGGGGGGATCCGCACGCCGTTCGTCGACGTCCCGATCGCCGCACTGCGCGGCGACGGCAACGACGCCGAGTCGTTCTGCCGCCTGTTCGGCACGACGCGTCCCTTCGACGCCCTCGAGCTCGCGGCGCTCTACGCCGACCACGACGACTACGTGGCGCGGTTCGAGCGCTCGACGGCGGCCGCGCTCGACGCCGGCTTCCTCCTCCCGGAGGAGGCGGCCAACCTCGATCGGGCCGCCGCCGCGTCCGGGGTGCTACGGGCCTGAGGGCCGCGGACCCGGATGTCGGCGTCGTCGGGGCCGTGGGTACGCTGACGTGAATCCACCGTCTCGCCACGTCGAGGAGTCACCACCATGCGCACGCCGATCTGCGACGAGCTCGGCATCGAGTTCCCGATCTTCGCCTTCACCCACTGCCGGGACGTCGTCGTCGCGGTGAGCAAGGCCGGCGGCTTCGGGGTGCTGGGTGCCGTCGGCTTCAGCCCCGAGCAGCTGGAGATCGAGCTCGACTGGATCGACGAGCACATCGGCGACCGCCCGTACGGCGTCGACATCGTCATCCCGAACAAGTACGAGGGCATGGACGCGGACATGTCGACCGACGATCTCACGAAGATGCTCCAGGACATGGTCCCGCAGGCCCACCTCGACTTCGCCCGGAAGCTCCTGAACGAGCACGGCGTGCCGACGCCCGAGGGCGAGGACAACTCGCTGAAGCTGTTGGGCTGGACCGAGGCCACCGCGACGCCGCAGGTGGAGATCGCGCTCCGCCACGAGAAGATGACGTTGATCGCCAACGCGTTGGGGACACCGCCGCCGGACATGATCCAGCACATCCACGCCGCGGGTCGCAAGGTCGCGGCGCTCTGCGGTTCGCCGTACCAGGCGCTCAAGCACGCCGAGGCGGACGTGGACATCATCATCGCCCAGGGCGGCGAGGGCGGCGGGCACTGCGGCGAGGTCGGCTCGGTCGTGCTCTGGCCCCAGGTGGTCAAGGCGGTCGCGCCGCGGCCGGTGCTGGCGGCCGGCGGGATCGGCAGCGGCGAGCAGATCGCGGCCGCGCTCGCGCTCGGATGCCAGGGCGCCTGGTCGGGCTCGCAGTGGTTGATGGTCGAGGAGTCAGAGAACACGCCCGTCCAGCAGGACACCTACGTGCAGGCGACCTCGCGCGACACCGTGCGGAGCCGCTCGTTCACCGGGAAGCCGTGCCGCATGCTGCGCAACGACTGGACCGAGGCGTGGGAGGACCCGGAGAGCCCCGATCCCCTGGGCATGCCGCTGCAGTACATGGTCTCGGGGATGGCGGTCGCCGCGACGCATCGCTACCCCGACCAGTCGGTCGACGTCGCGTTCAACCCGGTCGGGCAGGTCGTCGGGCAGTTCGAACGGGTCGAGAAGACGGCGGCCGTGATCCAGCGCTGGGTCGAGGAGTACCTGGAGGCGGTCGAGCGGTTGAACTCGCTCAACGCCGCCGCGGGCGTCTGACCTCGGTCACCACACCTCCCGACACACCTCTCGGCACGCCCAACCGCACCTGAGGCGGTTCAGCGTGCCGAGAACGGGAGGGGGAGCGGGCAGGCTGGCCCGGTGGACCTCGCCATCGTCGTCGCCGTCTTCCCGGTGATCTTCCTCGGCGAGCTGCCCGACAAGACCATGCTCGCCAGCTTGATGATGGCGACGCGGGGAAAGCCCGCGTCGGTCTGGCTCGGCGCCGCCGCGGCGTTCTTCGTCCACGTCGTGATCGCCACGACGATCGGCGTCGCGCTGTTCAGGATCCTGCCGAAGAGCGTGCTCGACGTCGTCGTCGCGGTCATGTTCGCGGCGGGAGGGATCTACGCGCTCCGGGAAGGCACCAAGGACGAGGAGGAGCTCGTCGAGCGGGAGGTCGCGACGCATACGATCGTCACCACCGCGTTCATCGTCATCTTCGTCGCGGAGTGGGGCGACCTCACCCAGATCCTGACCGCCAATCTCGCGGCCCACTACCACTCAGCGCTCTCGGTCGGCGTCGGCGCGGCGCTCGCGCTCTGGTCCGTCGCCGCGATCGCGGTGATCGGTGGGCAGGGCCTCCTCCGGCTCGTCCACGTCGCCACGATCCGCAAGGTGACCGCGGGCTTGCTGTTCGTCCTCGCTGCGGTCGCGCTGGTCGAGGCGTTCCGCTCCTAGCCGGGTCGGAGCTACCCGGGGGCGTCCGCGGGCCACGAGCGGCCGAACCAACGTCGGATCCGCTCGGTCCCGAACTCGACCTTCTCCGCAGCAAGCTCGGGCGACGGGCCCTGCATGGTGCCGACCGGCATCTGCCCGCTCCGGAACGTCGCGTCGACGGTCGCGACCTGGTGGTCGCCGAACTCGAGGTAGCAGATGCCGCGGCCGTCGTACTCCGCGGAGCCGACCTCGTCCCGGATGGCGGCGATGATGTGCTCGGCCGCGACGATGCCCTGACCCTCCGCGAACGTGCCGGCCTTCGGGGTCCCGACGCTCGTGACGTCGCCGACCGCGTACACCCCGGGGAACCGCGTCGCGAGGTTCAACGGGTCGACGGGGATCCATCCGTCGACGGTCATGCCCGACCCCTCGACGACCGCAGGGGCCCGGTGCACCGGCACGCCGAGGAACAGGTCGTAGGCCATCTCGGCGCCGTCGCCGATCAGGAGGACCTTCCGGTCCGGGTCGAGTCCGCGCACCAGGGTCTGCGGGTGCCATTCGATGCCGCGCTCCTCGAAGGCGACGAGCAACGCCTCCGATGCCGCGGGTGACGGCGGGATGGGCACCGGGAGCGGCATGACGAGCGCGACCTCCGACCGGTCCCGGACGCCGAGCGCGCCGAGGTGGTCGTGCACGAGGAGGGCGGTCTCGCTCGGCGCGGGAGGGCACTTGAACGGCGTCGACGTGACCCCGACGACGACCCGGCCCCCCGGGAAGCTCGCGAGCACGTCGCGGAGCGCGAACGCGCCCGGCACCGTGTAGAACTCGTGGCCGCCCTCGACGAGCCCGGGCGTGTCCTCCGGATGGAGGTCCGCGCCCAGCGCGACGACGAGGAAGTCGGCGTCGAACGTGCCGGCGTCGGTCTCGACCCGCTTCGCCTCGGGATCGATCGAGCGGATCGTGGCCTGCACGAACCGGACGCCCGGCTTCACGATGTCCCGGTAGGGGTGGCGCACCGCGGCTGCAGTGGTCCGCCCGAACATCACGTCGAGCTTCGAGAACCCGAAGACGAACCCGTCGCTCTGGTCGACCAGGACGATCTCGACGTCGTCGCCGAACGCCTCGGACAGCCTCGTGGTGATCTCGAGTCCGCCGAAGCCCGCACCCAGCACCAGGATCTTCACGGGCCGCAGAGTAACCGGCGGTCTCGCAGGCCGGACGCAGGGCGCTCCCGGGGCGGATGCCCACCCCCCGACGGTCCGGTCCGGCTGCCGCGACCCCGAAATATGGGCATCTGCCCAATGCGGAGCGGCCGGGCTGCGAGGAGGCTGACGGCAGATCGATCGCCGAGCAGAGAGGAAGCGCCATGAGCGAGCGGCTCGCCGTCCCCAGCAATCAGGTGATCACTCCGGTCGCCGTCCTTGTGACCGTGGTCGCGCTGGTTGCGGCGCTGGCGCTCGGCGTCGGGGTGCACGCCTGGACCGAGGAGCCCTCCGGGGTGTCGGCATCCTCGGCCTCGGTCGTCGTGTCGACGCATCCGCCCGCAACGCCCCGGGACGAGGCGGGACTGCGGACGACGACGGCGGCACGCCCGGCGACGGCGGACGTCCTGCCCGAGCGTCGGATCGGCCGACCCTGGTGAGCGGCACGACCCTCGCGGAGGATCCGGCCTTCGGCGAGACGACGACCTGGGCGACAATGACCGACATGCCGGTTCGCATCTCGAGTCTCCGGTTCGTGGGCCGCGGTGCCGAGCTCGAACAGCTCGTCACCGCCTTCAAGACCGCCGCGGGCGACGAGCGCACGACCGCGGTGATGGTCGGTGGTGAGGCGGGGGTCGGCAAGACGCGCCTCGTCGCCGAGGTCGCCGACTGCGTCCACGAGGCCGGTGGGATGGTCCTCGTCGGCTCCTGCCTGGAGCTCTCCAACGCGCCGCTGCCGTTCGGCCCCGTCGTGCAGGTGCTGCGCTCGCTCTCCCGGTCCCTCGGGCCGGCAGCCCTGGACGTGGTGATCGGACCCGCCGCGGAGGTGCTCGACCGGCTCCTTCCCGAGCTGCAGGCGACCGCGGGGGAGGCCAGCCCGAGCGTCGGCGCGCTGTTCGAGCACCTGCTCGGCGTCTTCGAGCGGCTCGGTCGCGAGATCCCGACGCTCCTGGTGTTCGAGGACCTCCACTGGGCCGACCACTCGACCCGCGACTTCGTGGTGTACCTCTCGCGCAACCTGCAGGGCACCCGGGTCAGCCTGCTCGGCACGTACCGCTCGGACGACCTGCACCGCCGTCATCCGCTGCGCAGCGTGCTCGCCGAGCTGGACCGGTCGGGATCGGTGCAACGGGTCGAGCTCGAGCGCTTCGACCGTGAAGAGCTGCGCGAGATGATCACCTCCATCCTCGGCGTCGAGCCCGACGCCGAGCTGGTCGACATGGTGTTCGACCGATCCGAGGGCAACGCGTTCTTCGCCGAGGAGCTCGTGGCGGCGCGGGGTGCGACCGACGAGATCCCGCTGCAGCTGCGCGACATCGTCCTGGCGCGAATCGACGCGCTCTCCGACAACGCGCGCCGGCTGCTCCGCGTGGTCGCCGTGATCGGCCGGCGCGCGGATCACCGCCTGGTTGCGGCACTCGCCGATGCGTCGGAGCCGGCATTGCACGAGGGCCTGCGCGACGCGACCGAGCACCACGTTCTCGTGGCCGAGCACGATGCCCCCACCTACCGGTTCCGGCATGCGCTCGTGCGCGAAGCGGTCTACGACGACCTTCTTCCCGGCGAGCGCGTGGGGCTCCACGCGCGGCTCGCCGAGCTGCTCGCGGACCACCCCGAGTGGTGCGAGGGCGGGGCGAGCGCGGTAGCCGGTGAGCTGGCCAACCACTGGTACGCCGCGCACAACGCGCCGCGGGCGCTCGAGGCGATGCTCGCCGCGGCGTCCGACGCCGAGCGCATGTTCGCGTACCCGGAGGCGCTCGACCACGTGGAGCGCGCGCTCGAGCTGTGGCCGCAGGTTCCCGATGCCGAGGCGCTCTGCGAGATGCGCCGCGTCGACGTCGTGCAGCGCGCAGCCGTCCTGGCGGAGATGACTGGTCGTGCGGATCGAGCGATCGAGTACATCGGGGCCGCGGTCGCGCTCGTCGACGCCACGGCCGAACCGGTGACCGCCGGTCTGTTGCACGAGCGTTGGGCCCGCTATCTCCGCACCGTCGGAGGATCGACCCAGGACATCCTCGAGCACGTCGACGCCGCCGTGCAGCTCGTCCCGCCCTCGGAGGTGTCGGCGCGCGCCCGGGTGCTCGCGACCCGCGGGCAGCAGCTGATGTTGGCCAGCCGCTCGGCGGAGGCGATCCGTCCGTGCGAAGAGGCCATCGACCTCGCGCGTCAGGCGGGCGCGACGGCGATCCAGAGTCACGCGCGCAACTCCCTCGGCATCGCACTGGCGGCGCTCGGCGACATCGAGACCGGCGTCGTCCAGCTCCGCTTGGCGCGGGAGGAGGCGCTGGGTGCGCACGCATGGGACGACGTCGCGCGCGCGTACGCAAACGAATGGTCGGCGTTGGCCGGCGCGGCGCGGCACCAGGAGGCGCTCGCCGTCGCGCGCCAGGGGATCGAGTTCGCCAGGGAGCACGGCTTGGGCCGTCAGATGGGGGTGGGTCTCCGACCGCCGGTCTGCGAAGAGCTCTGGGTCCTGGGCCGGTGGGACGAGATGTACCAGGAGCTCAACGAGTTCGAGATCGAGCCGATCGGCGTCGACGCATGGACGGTGGCCAAGCTGTGGGCGCAATGGCGGGCCGGTCGGGGTGACTTCGAGGCATCGCGTCTCGATCTCGAACGCCTTCGCACCCTGCTCGGATCTCATGTCGAGGTGCCCTGGCGGATCGAGCTGGTCAGCGTCGAGGTCGAGCTCTCGCTCTGGGAGGGGGACGTCGGCACCGCCGTCGACCGCGCGCAGGTCGGAATGGACACCGAGAGCCCCGCCTCGCTCTGCGCCGAGACCCCGGCATCGATGGCGCTGCCGCTCGACGCGATGGCGGCCGCGGCGAGGCTTGATGCGGACACGGCATGGCGTGACCACGGTCCTGAGCGGGACGGTCGTGCCCGTGCCCGGTCGTTCGCGGCGAGGTTCCGAGAATGGGTCGCCGCCGAACGGTGGGGACCAGGCCGGCCGGGTGACCGTACGGCCGTCGCGCGCCAGGTCGAGGCGGAGCTCGCCGCGGTGGAAGGGCGCGGCGACGCCAAGGAGTGGGAGCTTCTCGCCGAGTACTGGCTCGATCACGGGATCCGGCCCCGGGCCGCGTACGCGCGCTGGCGCGAAGCGGAGCTGCACCTCGGGGCGGGCAAGCGGATCGCCGCCACGGACGCCGCGCTGGCGGCGTACGAGCTCGCCGAGTCCGTAGGGTGGGCCTGGGTACGCGACGGCGTGCTCGACCTGGCTCGGCGGGCCCGTCTCGACATCGTCGCCGAGGCGCGGCGGGTCCCGGGTCCGGCGGACGATCTCGGCCTCACCGGCCGCGAGGTCGAGGTGCTCCGGCTCGTCGCGGCCGGGCGCACGAACCGTCAGATCGCCGAGGTGCTCTTCATCTCACCGAAGACGGCGAGCGCGCACGTCTCGAACCTGCTCATGAAGCTCGACGTCACCAACCGCGCCGAAGCCGGCGCGGCGGCACGACGACTCAGCCTGGACTGAGCGACGTCGCCGAGGAGCGACGGTCATCGACCGACAAGCGACACCGACAACCAACACCAAGGAGGACCACCATGCCCAAGTACGTGATCGAACGCAGCATCCCCGGTGCCGGCGCCTTCTCTGCCGAGGCGCTCCACGACATCAGCTGCACGTCGAACGGGGTTCTCGCCGAGATGGCGCCGCGCGTCCAGTGGATGCACAGCTACGTCACCGACGACAAGATCTATTGCGTCTACGTGGCGGATGACGCCGACGCGGTGCGCGAGCACGCGAAGCGAGGCGGCTTCCCCGCCGACTCGGTCGCGGCTGTGCGATCGACGATCGATCCGACGACCGGAGAGCCGGCCTAGGTCAGGCGTCCTCTGGGATCTTGTCCCACCACTGGCACCACCAGGTGGCGCCGACGAGGATCCGCAGCTTCGGGTGCCAGCAGTACGAGATGTCGGCGGTGTTCTCCAGGTAGTAGAGGCAGTTCTCGCACTGCTCGTCCCCGGACGGATGGCCGGTCAGGACCGCGTTCGCGGAGAGGTGACGGAGCTCGATCGAGAGCTTCTCGTCGATCTCCTTGGGCTCCGGATCCGGGATGGTGTATTCGGCCATGGCGGAAATCTACCGGCGGGACGTCGGGAACTCGGGCTCCGAGCGGGGCGGCGGTTTGAGCGGACCTGGCTGATGTGACTGATGCCGGGCATCGGGACGTTTGGTGGGCGGATGCACCGGATAGAGCCAGATCATGTTGAACGCGCTGGCCGAGCGGGTCGCCGGGGACCACGAGCGGGACGCGCACGGCGGGCTCCGGACCCGGTTGAGCGACCACGGCGATGTGCTCGACGTTCGGGGCGAGCTCGACATGGCGAGCGTGCCGCAGTTCGACGCCGCGATCCGGCTGTTGATGTCGACCGCGCGGACGAAGCTCGTCGTGAACTTGTCGGCGGTGACGTTCATCGACTCGTCGGGCCTCGGCGCGCTCCTGCGCGCCCACCGCATCAGCCGCGACCACGGTGTCGCGTTCGTGCTCCAGGACCCCTCGGACCGGGTGCGCAGCCTGCTGGCGCTCACCGCGCTCGACGCAACGCTCCGGGTCGAGATGCAGACCCCGTCGAGCTGACTCCGACGCTCGGGATCAGCGGCTCGGTGTGAGCCCGTAGACGAGCTCACCGCGATCGTCGACGTCGTAGAACTCGACCCCTTCGCTCACGTGCGCCTGGTCGGCGCCGAACGCGACCGCGATCTTGTTGGCGGCGTTGCGCGCGACATCGAGCACGAGCTCCGCGATCTCGCCATCGGTGAAGGAGGAGCGCAGGGCGGGCGCGAGATCTTGGGGGTAGTGCGTGGGCTGCCAGAGCATCGCGTCCACGAGCCGGAGCGCGACCTGGTGGCGCGCGGACAGGGTGCTCGTCTCGAAGTGGTCGATCGCGTCGTACACGGTCTCGTCGGCACCGTCGTTGGCAGCCCGCACGTTCCGAAGCGACTTGCACAAGCGGCAGTTGTGCGCCCGGGCGCCGCGCAGTCGCACGATCTCGGTCGTGAGCGGGTCGAGTGCGTCCATGCGGGCGACGGTGCTCATGAAGGACTCGAGCGCCGGCCAGAGCTCGACGCTCGCGTCCACGGTGGTGCCCGGATCGGTCCCGAGCAGCTGGTGCCAGGCCGCGCGCATCCGGGTACCGAGGTCGGCGACGTAGAGCACCTGCACGAAGGGGAAGGCGTCGCCGCCGAGCTCCGCCATCGCGGCCGTCCGCTGCTCGTCTGTGCACGACGAGACGTCGAGGACGAACTGCTCGGCGAACTCGGCGACGACGGGCGCGAGCCCGTGCGGGCGTGCGGGCGCGCCCGCGTCGGCGCGCGACGGGTCCAGGAGGGCCACGACGAGGGCCTCGACGTCACGGGCGCGCGCGGGCCCGATCGCGACCGGCACGCTCGCGACCACTTCGTCCCAGGCTGCGAACGCGTCCGGCGCGAGCGCTCGGAGCGGTCGGGTGGTCGGCGTGTCTTCGGTCACGCTCCGAACCTACCGGACCGTCCGGGGTGCAGGCCCGGCGGGCGTCGGCGCCCGTGCTTGTCGACTCGACCCGGGCCCCGAACGCCCACCAGGGCTGGTTTGGCGCGAAGCCGCGAGCAAGCGCGGCTCGTTACTCACGGGTAAGGCCCGTCATTACTCGCGGGTAATGAACAGACGCGAGACACTCAAGAAACACAACCGGGCTTCGATGTAACCACGACGACGTTCCCCGGAGTCGAAGCCCTCGGTCGTACCCCCCGATCGCTCGTTCCATGAGCATCGCCGCGGCCCCGTCCAGCAGCCGAGCAACTGAGCGGCGCAAGGAGCTCGAGTGACCGACACCATGTTGATCCAAGGTGAGCGCATGTACGTCCCGGAGCGACTCGTCGTCGCGCCGTCCGCCGGCGTCTTCCACGGGTCGGAGACCGGGACGTTCGCGGGGCAGGGCGAGCACGTGGCGGAAGGGCAGTCGATCGGGGTCATCGAGAACTCCGGCGTGCGGACCCCGGTCTGCACGCCGTTCGCCGGTGAGCTCATGGGCATGCTCGCCGATCCGGGTCAGCGGTTGCGCGCCGGCCAACCCGTTGCGTGGCTGCGGGTTGCGTGACCCGGATCCAGCCGTGACGCCCGCGCGTCGAGCCGCCTCCGTGACGCCGGTCATGGAGCGCCGGTCCGACAGCGCGTCGGCCCACCTCGTCGACCGGTGCGGGCGGACGGTCGTCGAGCTCCGGGTCGAGGGTGGGAAGCACCAGGGCGCAGTCGGTGAGGCGGGCGCCGAGACGATGGAGCGAGCGGTCCGCCTGGCGACCGAGCTGGGGGTCCCGTTCGTCGCGTGGTTGGACACCGCCGGCGCGGACGTCGGCGAGGGGATCAGCTCGTTGCACGGGTGGGGCCGGTGCGCCCACGCACTGGTGCAGGCCTCCGGTGTCGTCCCGACGGTGATCGTCGTCACCGGGGCCTGCGTCTCGGGACCTGCACTCTGCCTCGGCCTCGTCGACCACGTGATCATGACCTCACGCGCGTTCGCGTACGTGAGTGGGCCCGAGGCAGTGGCCGAGGTCACCGGCGTCACGCTCGATCGCCTGGCCCTCGGAGGGGCGACGATGCACGGCCGCACGAGCGGGGTCGCGTCGTTCGTGGTCGACGACGAGGATGCGGCGCAGGACGCGCTCGACGCGCTGCTCGAGTACGTGCCCTCGAACCACCTCGCCGAAGCGATCCGTTGGCCGACCACCGATCCTGTCGAGCGTGACTGCGACGAGGCGTTCGCGGCGGTCCCGATCGCCGCGAACGCGGCGTACGACGTCCGGACCGTGGTGCGCGACGTCGTCGATGCGGATTCGCTGCTCGAGCTGCGTGCCGGTCACGCGACCAGCATCGTGATCGGGCTCGCCCACCTCGACGGCCGCGTGGTCGGCATCGTCGCCAACCAGCCCTTTTCACGTGCGGGCGCGCTCGACATCGACGCGTCCCGCAAGGCCGCACGGTTCGTCCAGTGGTGCGACGCGTTCAACCTGCCGCTGGTGACGTTCGTCGACACACCGGGCTTCGAGCCGGGCAAGGACCTCGAATGGCGGGGAATGATCCGCCATGGCGCGCAGCTCGCTCACGCCTACGCCGCGGCGACGGTGCCGCGCCTGTGCGTCGTGCTGCGCAAGGCGTACGGCGGTGCCTACATCGTGATGGACTCGAAGCGGCTCGGGAACGACTACTGCGTCGCCTGGCCCGACGCGCAGGTCGCGGTGATGGGTGCGCCGGGCGCGGTGCAGATCCTCCACAGCCGGCGACTCGCCGCGATCGACGACCCGGACGAGCGGGCACGCGAGCAGGCGAACCTCACGGAGGAGTACGACGCGCGCTTCGGCAACCCCTACGCCGCCGCCGAACGGGGCTACGTCGATGTGGTGATCGATCCGCTCGACACGCGCCGGGTGCTCGCCTCGGCCCTGATGTTCTTCCGCACCAAGCGGGAGACCGGGCCTTCGCGACGGCACTCGAACACGCCGCTCTGAACCGGAGCGGGGCTACGAGCTGAGGTCGGCGGTCTCACCGCCGTCGGAGCCCGGTTCGACCGGGCGCGGGACGTCGACCGGCGACCGCGGCTCGGTCTGCGGTGTCGGCGGCATGTACGGCGCGGACGGCGCGGTGCGCATCCGGCGCATCAGCACGACGACGAGCCCGACGAACGCGCCGGCGGCGATCGCGCCGAGCAGCACGCGACCGAGCTTGCGGCGCGCGCGGCGCGTCTTGCGCCTGCCCGCTCGCTTCGCCGCGACCGCCGCCTCGCGCGCGGCGCGCTTGGCGGCCCGGCGGGCCACCCTCTTCGCCACGTCGGCAGTGTCGTGCAGGTCCACCGCCCGGGCGGCTTCGACCCCCTTGGCCGCGCGCTTCGCGGCCTTCCGCCGAGCCCTTCGCGCCGCCTGCTGCGTCGCGACCACCTGGTCGTGCACGTCGATGCTCATCCGTCCGGTGTTCCCACCCCGGCGCCTTCGGAAACCGCCGGTCCGGACCGCGGGTTGACGGGAGGACCGCACGGGTATCGCAGGCCGGGCATGCCGACGAAGCGGACGAGCCGATCTCGCGGTCGGGCCCGCGTCGGCTGCAGCGGGTGGGTATATCGGGACTGGCGCGGGATCGTCTATCCCGCGGACCTGCGCCAACGCGACTGGTTCGGGTACTACGCGTCGCAGCTCGACACCGTCGAGATCAACAACACCTTCTACCGGCTCCCGAAGCCGTCGACGGTGGACCAGTGGGCGCGCCAGGCGCCGGCCGGCTTCGTGTACTCGGTGAAGGTGGGCGCGTTCGGCTCGCACCGCATGAAGCTGCGCGACGCCGGCCGCTGGCTCCCCAACCACCTCGACCGGGTCCGTCGGCTGGGACCGGCCCTCGGCCCCAACCTGGTCCAGCTCCCGCCGCGCTGGCGCCGAGACGCGGCGCGGCTCGACGCGTTCCTCGAGGTCGCGCCGAAGGACCTCCGCTGGGCCGTCGAGCTGCGAGACCCGTCGTGGCTCCACGACGACGTCTTCGCAGTGCTCGCCCGGCATGGGGCCGCGCTCTGCGTGCACGACCTCCTGGCCGATCATCCGTGGCAGCTCACGACGACCTGGACCTTCCTGCGCTTCCACGGGCCGCGCGCACTCGACGAGCCGTACCGCGGCCGGTACGGCGGGCGACGGCTGTGGCGTGTCGCGGAGCGCGTGGAGCAGTGGCTCGCGACGGGTGTGGACGTGTACGCGTACTTCAACAACGACTTCGACGGGCACGCCTTCGCCGACGCGAAGTGGCTGCGTGAGCGGCTGGGCCACAGCCGCCCGTAACGTGTAGCGGGCGGTGCCGATGCGGTTGCCGCGACCGGCAGTGGGTAAGAAGGCGGCATGCCGGTGACCGGATCGATGCACCACGAGCCCACGTCCCACCGGTACGTGTGGCTGCTCGACGACGAGGTGGTCGGCGTCATCGACTATCGCGAGCAGGCCGATCAGATCGAGATGCACCACACGTACACGACCCCCGCGTACCGGGGCCGGGGCATCGCGGCGGAGCTGGTCGGTGCCGCGCTCGACGACGTGCGGGCCCGCGGGCTGCGGGTGGTCCCCACGTGCTGGTACGTGGCCGAGCACATCGACGCCCATCCCGAGCATCAGGACCTGCTGGCGGGGCGAAGCGCGGAGCGGCGCGGGTGACTGCCCCCGGACTCCCGACCCCCCGTCTTGTGGGATGGAGAGGCGAGCCGCCAGACTGAGCGGGCAGGGACAGGGTGACAGGGACAGGGACGCACTGAGTCGCAGACCTCTCCAGATCCAGGAGGCCCGCCGGTGATCGAGACGCCCGAGCACGATGCCAGCCCGTCGGCTCCGCCGGAGGGGGACGACTCGGCCGAGTTCGGCTGCGAGACCACGGTCGAAGGCGGTCGGGCGACCCTTCGCTTCCGCGGTGAGCTCGACCTCGCGACCTCGCCGGTGCTCGAGCGCGACGTCGAGGCGGCGTTCGCCCCCGGCATCTCGGAGGTCGTGCTCTACCTCAGCCGGGTCGGCTTCATGGACAGCTCGGGCCTGGCCTCGTTGATCGCGGCGCGTCGCAGCGCCCGGGCACGCGGCGTCCGGTTCGCGCTGGGCCCGATGACCCGCCAGTGCCGGATGACGATCGAGCTCTCCGGGCTCGACGATCTCTTCGAGCTGGAGGGGTAGCGGCGACCCGACCTGGCGGCGCGCGATCCCGCCTGCGACACTCGCCGCCGTGATCACCTCCGAGGTCGCCGGCTCCCGCGCCCGCGCGCTTGCCGCGGCGATCGAGCCGGTGGTCGGTCAGGTCTACTTCGCGCCGGAGTGTCACGAGGCGTACACCGCGTTCGGATTCGATCCGAGCCCGGTCGAGCTGGGCGGCGTCGCGATGCCCGACGGCCCGGCGTACTTCTGCAGTCGCGGCTCGGTGCTCGGCCAGGTCCCGGGTGAGGTCGTCGCCGCGGCCTTCGGCGTGTTCAACCCGGCGGTGGTCGTGCCGCTCGTCGCCCAGGGCTGGACCCGTGTGTCGGCCGACGAGATCTGCGCGGCGCGGACGGCGGGCGCGGTCGGGCAGCTGACCCGCATCCTCGGCGCACAGCCGGTCGGGCTCCCACGCGCCACCGAGCTGCTGACGCGCGCGACCGCCGACCTGCGGCCGGAGGGTCGTCCGTTGTACGCGGGTCTGCTCGGACACGGTCTGCCCGGCGACCCGATCGGTGACATGTGGCGGCTGGCCGACCGCCTGCGCGAGTTCCGCGGCGACGCGCACATCGCGGCCTGGACGAGCGCGGGCTTCGACGCCACCGAGATCGGGCTGCTCACCGAGCTGTACTGGGGGCTGCCGCTCCGTTCGTACGCGCGCACGCGGGCCTGGACGGATGCCGACTTCGACGCCGCCGAGGCGCGGCTCGAGGCCCGCAGCCTGATTGCCGACGGCGCGTTCACCGACGCCGGCCGGACCGCTCGCGAGGACGTCGAGCGGGTGACGGACGAGCTGTGCCGCCCGATCGCGGAGGCGTTGGGCGACGACCTCGACGAGCTCGTCGCCATGGTCGGAGCGTGGAGCGCGGCGGTGCAGGCCGCGGGGGGCTACCCCGGATCAGGTCCGCACGACCTCGCGGCGCTGACCCGCTAGGAAGATCGGAGCGCGACAGCCGGCCGCGTGCGCGCGGCCGCTCGCGCCGGGACGAACGCGACCAGGTTCACGAGGACCAGGGTCGCGGGCACGAGCACGGCCAGCGCGGCCACGGGCGTCGTGATCTCGGCCGCGATGCCGAGGCTGTCGGCGACGAGCTGCCAGGCCACGCGGCCGACGACGACGCCGAGCGGGATGCCGACCACCAACCCGACCACGCCGAGCGTCGTGGCCTGCCAGGCGACCGTCGCACCGACCTGGCCCCGGCTGAAGCCGAGCGTCTTGAGCAGCGCGAGCTCCCGCCGGCGCCGGTGCACGCCGGTCACGAGGGCGTGGGCGACCGCGATCGCGGCGAGGACGCCCAGCAGGATCGCGAGGGCGACCGGCACCCGGTCGATCTGCTCGAGCCGGGAGACCTCGATCGGGGTCGAGGCAAGGAGAGCGTTCTTCACCCGGGGGAGCGCGGCGACCCGTTCGCGCGCGGCGTGCAGGTCCGTGCCGGGCGCGAACTGGAGGAGCCGGTAGTCGGTCTCGTTCGAGCCGGTGTCGCGCAACGGGAGCAGGCCCGCGCTCGTGAACGTCGCGCCGTCGGCCATGGGTTGCAGCTCGCCGATCGGAGGGACCACGACGCGACCGACGACGTGGTAGCGCGCGGTGCGTTCGTCGCCGTGCACGCGGACGGTGTCTCCGATCTGCTTGTGGAGCGCGCGCAAGGTTTCGGACCCGAGCGCGACCTCGTTCGCGCGGCGGGGGTCGCGCCCGGCGACGACGACCGGGCCGATGTCGCCGCGCAGGTTGCGGAACCCCCGCGCGGAGACCGGACGACCGTCGACCTCGATGTCCGCGGCGCAGACGAGCGCGACTGCGCTCACACGCGGGACCCGGCGGACCCCGTGGTCGGCCGCGTCGCGGCAGACCTGGCGCGACGGAACTTCGACGCTGACGTCCCACGCCCACCCGGACAGTCGCGGGGTGGCGACGAGGTGGGCGAGGCTGGATCCGAAGACGAGGGCTGCCGTCACCCCGGCGATGCCGAAGGCCGCGCCCGCGAACGCCGATCGCACGGGTACCGCGCCGGCGCCGCGGCCGCGTTGGATCGCCATGCGCAGCCCGTTCGTCGCCACCGGGCGGAGGCCGGCATCGGCGGCGAGTCGTAGGACCTCGGAGGTCGCAGGGTAGGTGGAGGGCGAGGGGTCGAACGATGCGGAGCGGGCCGAGCGCCAGGAAGCCAGCAGGGCGATCGACATCACGATGACCGCGACTGCCGGGATCGCGAGCGCGAGCACGGTCCAATCCGCGTGCAGGCCGGGATTGGGATCGGCCCGGCGGGCGACGCCGGTGGGGAACAACGGCGAGAGCGCGACCGAGCCGAGCGCGGCGAGCAGTGCGCCCGCGGCCGCGACGAGTGCGGCGCGCGGCAGGTTCGCCGCGGCCCGCTCGCGGCGGGTGAGGCCGAGCGCCCGCAGCGTCGCCTGCTCGACCTCCGCGCTCGTGATGTCGCGGGTCAGGACGATGCCGATTGCCACCAGTCCTGCGAATGCCGCGATCGCGGTCACGATCCAGAGCGCGAGCGTGAGCACGTCGATCGCGCTGCGCGGTCCTTCGGTCTCGATGCCGACGCCCTGGGTCCCGAAGGTCTGGGCGTTGCCGAAGATCGCGCGGGCTGCGTCGACGACGTGTGGGACGTCAGCCCGGCCGTGCACGGTCTTGACCCGGAGCACGTCTGTGAACGCGCCGATGCGGCCGCCGAAGGCGCGGTGGAACGCGGGGGTGAGGACGACGACCCCTCCACTGGCGGCCCGCACGCCGAGGTCGAGCGGTCGCCGGTCGATGCCGACGACGCGAAGGGTGACGTGCGGGCCGCCCGGCGCCTCCGGGCCGCCACCGCTGAGCGCGCGGGTGACCTGCGCGGGGGTGAAGGTCGAGAGCGGGAAGCGGCTCCCTACGCCGAGGTGCAGCCGCCCGGCCAGTGACTCGCCGATGACGATCTCGTCGGGCGCCGTCGGGTCCGCGCGGCGGCCGGCGACGAGGCGCGAGCGGTCGACCCGGTTGCCAATCGCCGCGTCCAGGGGCGCCGCGATCGCCAGGTCCTCGAGCTGAAGCGCGAATGCGAAGCCACGGAGCCGGGCGATCGCGGCGATGCCCCGGGTCCGCCGGAAGCTCGCGATCTGGCTCGCCGTCGGCATGCCGACCGAGATCTCGAGGTCGGACGATCGGCTCGCCGCATTGAAGCGGTCGAGCGCGGTGTCGCTGCGGCGCGCGCCCGCGGCCGTCGCGAGCACGATCGTGCCGACGATGCCGATCAGGAGCACGACGACGAGCCCGCTGCGCCAGCGGCGACGCAGCTCGTTGCGGGCGAGCAGGCCGACTGCGCTCACGGCTGGGTCGCGCGGCGCCGGCGCTCCGACCCTGGCCCCTGGCCCCCTGCGGTCACGATCCCATTCGAATCCGCCGCGGGGTCAGCTCACAAGGCGGGCACCCCCGGCTCCGAGGGGGTGGTAGCCCCCGGAGGGGTCCCGTCGGCCCGGTCGTGCGCGGCCAGCACCACGAGGTCGGCGAGGATGACCGGGACGGGGATGAGGGCCGAGACGAGGGCGCGCCGCCCCAGGGCTCGCGTCGCGGCGAGCGCGGCGACCACGTCGAGGGTGTCGCTCAGCGTCCCTGCGAGGACCCACCGGCGGAGGTCCGCGTCCTGGCTCGAACCGGCCGCGGCGGCCGTGCCGAGTCCGAGCACGAGGTCGCGGATGCCGACGGTGCGCGTGAACAGGAGCGCCGAGGCCGTCGCGGGCCGCGGCTGCCCGCGGTCCAGAGCGCGAGGCGCGATCGCGAGGAGCGCGCCCACTGCGATGCGCACCGCGGCGACGCCCATGGCGAGGCGCCGGTGCCGCTCGCGGTTCACCCGCGTGACGCTACACAAGGCCGATGTCGGCCGGTGGCGTGCATCACGGCGCGACCTGGACGCACGCGTGCTGCAGGCCGTGACGGGAGCTCGTCGACGTATCCAGCGGGCTGGTGGAGCGGCGGGCGCGCGCGTTCAGCTCGACGCCGCGAGGAACTCGAGGATCTCGGGGAACGCGGCGCGGTCCTGGGCGACGAACATGTGACCGCCTTCGTACACGTGCAGCTCACTGCGGGGGATCTGCGCGGCGATCGCCTCCCCGTTCGCGAACGGTGCGATCCCGTCGTAGCGGCCGGACGCGACGAACGTCGGGCACGTGATCTTGGGGAGCCGGTCGTAGACGTCGTGGTGGCTGCGAGCGTCCATCTGGCCGCGTTCGCCGCGTTCGGAATCGGCGGTCGGCCGGCTGCTCATGCGCCCGGCCAGGAGCTCGACGAGGGCCTGGTCGTCGGGATGGCTCGCGAGCCATTCGGGGGTGAAGCGCGTGTCGAGCAGCTCGAGCCCGCGCGCCACGCGCTCGTCGGCCGGGAGGTCGGCGAGCTGGTGCAGCGGGTACGACGCGCCGCCCGGGCCACCGGAGGAGGTGCAGAGCAGCGCGAGCCGTTCGATCCGCTCCGGACATGTCACCGCGATCTCTTGCGCGACCATGCCCCCGAAGCTGATGCCGGCGATGCGGAAGTGCTCCCACCCGACGGAGTCGACGAGCCCGATGGCATCGGCCGCGTACTGCGCCATCGTGTACGGCCCCGCTGGGATCTCGGTCCGTCCGAGCCCACGCTGGTCGTGCGCGACCACGTCGAACTGGTTCCGGAACGGGTCGATGAGCAGCTGGCTCGTTGCGAGCGTCGAGCCCGACCCGTTGCAGAAGAGCAGCGGTGGACCGCTGCCCGAACGCTCGTAGGAGATCGAGATCCCGTTCGCGACGACCGTCGGCATCGCCGGAGCCTAGACACCCGTCGGCCGGCCTCCCCGGGGGTGATCAGGCGTCGAGGCGGTCGAGGAGCGGAACGCGCCACTCGGTCGCGAGCGCAGGATGGTCCGCGACCGCGCGCACCGCGTCGGGCTCGAGGAGGTGACGGTCACTCATCGCGACGTGCGCGTCGTGGACGGTGACACCGGCCGGGTCCGGCTCCCGGACCTCGATCGGTCCGGCGGCCGTGACCTCCCCGGGCTCGAGGACCCGCAGGTACCAGCCGGTCCGCCCGGACGCGCGCATCCGGGCCTGGATCTCCGCAGTCCCGCGATGCAGGGCGAGCTTGAAGCACGGCCAGCGGGGCTGGCAGACCTGCAGCGTCGCGCCGCCCCACGCCCAGACGTCGCCGATGCCCACGTCGCGCTCGAGCACGCCCGCCGTGCCGAGGTTCTCGCCGAACGGCGCGGGGCCGAGGTCGTCGCCGCCCAGCTCCTCCCGCCACGGCCCGAGGTGCTCGGAGGGATACGCGTACACCGCCTTGTCGGGGCCGCCGTGCACGGCCAGGTCGGCCTGACCGTCACCGCTGAGGTTGACCGTCGAGAGCCACAGCACCGCCGACGCGGCGACCGGCTGCTTCCGGATCCCGCTCCACACCCGCTCGCCACGGTGGGTCTCGGCCAGCACGGACGGGGTGCCGACGTTGACGGTCACGAGCCCGATCACGGACCCGAGCGTAGGACGTCGTGCTCGCGCCCGGCGCGGGAACGGCAAGACTCCGAACCTCGTCGCACACGCGAATTGCAGAGGAGCACGAATGGACCTGGCGCTGACCGACAAGGTCGCGGTCGTGACCGCCGCGAGCAAGGGCATCGGTCTGGCCGTGACCGACTCGTCGTGCTGCTCGCCTCGGACCGAACCGCGAACGTGACCGGAGCCAACTCCGTGATCGACGGGGGGCTGATCAAGACGACCTGAGGGGCGGGTTCGTGCGGCTCGCCCCCGGTGCAACGATGATGCGGCCACCACGACCGACACGCCGGCGACATGGATCCCGGCCCCACACGGAAGCGACGGACCGCACATGGCTGCGATCACCGAGTACGAGAGCGCCCAGATCGCGAGCGCGAACAAGACGGGCAAGACCCCGGTCGTGTTCGTGCACGGGCTCTGGCTGCTGCCCAGCAGCTGGGACCGTTGGCGGGCCCGGTTCGAGACCGCCGGCTTCGCGACGCTCGCACCCGGGTGGCCGGACGACCCGAACACGGTGTCGGAGGCGAACGCGCACCCGGAGGTGATGGCGAAGAAGTCGGTCGGGGACGTGGCCGACCACTTCGGGGAGGTCATCGGCCGGCTCACGAAGAAGCCCGCGATCGTCGGTCACTCGTTCGGCGGGCTGCTGACCCAGATCCTCGCCGGTCGTGGCCTCTCGGCCGCTTCGGTCGCGATCGATCCGGCGCCGTTCCGCGGCGTCCTCCCGCTGCCGATCTCCGCGCTGAAGTCCGCGTCGCCGGTGCTCGGCAACCCGGCCAACCACGGCCGCGCGGTCCCGCTGACCTACGAGCAGTTCCGCTACGCGTTCGCCAACGCGGTCACCGAGGACGAGGCCCACGAGCTCTACAACACGTTCGCGGTCCCCGCGTCCGGCCTTCCGCTGTTCCAGGCCGCGGCGGCGAACCTCAACCCGTGGACCGAGGCGAAGGTCAAGACCAAGGGCGCGGATCGCGGACCGCTGCTGATCATCGACGGTGAGCAGGACCACACGGTGCCCTGGGCGATAGCAAACGCGTCCTACAAGCGGCAGAAGCGCAACGAGGGCGTCACCGAGATCGTCAAGGTCCCGGACCGCGGCCACTCGCTGACGATCGACCACGGCTGGGGCGAGGTCGCCGACCTCGCGCTCGGGTTCGTGCAGCGCTTCGTCAAGCCGTAGCCGCGCCGCCGACCCGTCAGCGCAAGCTGGCGTCGAGGGCGACCGCGGCGTCGTGAAACGTCGTGCCGATGAGCTCGCGTGCACCGAGGAACATCGCCTCGGTCTCGGCGAGCGGCTCGAACGCGAACGTCCACGCGAGCGTCGCGGTGTCGCCGTCGGGCTCGATCACCCAGTCCTCCAGCAGGGCGGCGAACAACGGCGCCGACGTCTCGTCGACCCGGTACGACCACCGCCGTGGCTCGTCCCAGGCGAGGATCGTCTCCCGGTACTTCACGCCTCCGATGCGGACCGACCGTCGCGTGCCGACACCCGCAGGCCCCGGGCCCTCGTAGATTCCGTCCTCGACGCCTGCGAACCACGTCCAGGTGGAGGGGTGGGCCGAGATCGCCGCGAACACGATCGCGGGCGGAGCGCCGAGGGACTCGCGGTACTGGAAGCGGTACGGCGCGGTCCGGGCGAACTCCAACCCGACCGCGCGCAGCGGATGAACTGCTCCGGTCATCACCGCACCCCCAAGGCTCGCCGTCGGGGCCAGGCTAGGGAGTGGCGGAGCCCTCATCGACCCGCTGGGCCCGATGGTGCTCGGCGACCCGCTGCTCGAGCGCGCCGATCTCCGCGTCCGAGGATGCCTCGACCCGCACGACCCGGTCGTCCGCCTGGGGCAACGAGCGGATCAGCTCGTCCAGCTTGAGCTGGGTCGCCTGCTGCGCGCGGTGCTGCGTGTGCTGGATCACGAAGACCATCGTGACCGTGATGCCCGAGCACACGGTCGCGAAGGCGAGCTGGAGGTCCGGGTCGAAGCCGGTGCCCACGACCAGCACCCACACGACGACGACCCAGACGAGGGCAACGATCGCCACGCCGGCACGGGTGGTCACCGCGTCGAAGCGCGTCAGCGCTCGGCTCGTGACGGGACGGTTGGGTGCCGGCGGGAGGTCACCGGGACGTTCCACCGGGTGGGGCGCGGGCATCTCGGGATGGTTCCCGGAAACGGCCGGTCCGAACCTGCGACACCTGCCACACACGATCGTGATCCCCCGCATGCGCTGCAGCGCATCGACGAGCCCGTAGCGGTCGATGCGGCTGCGGTGAAGCCCGCGCCGTCGGCCACGGGCTGCGCGTGACCGCGCCGGATGCCAACATCGGCGGCGTGGTGCGCCGGCGGCTGGTCATCGGAGGGCGGGTCCAGGGGGTCGGTTTCCGGGTGTCGTGCGCGCGGGTCGCCGCGGCGGCCGGCGTGGCGGGCTCGGTCCGGAACCTCCCCGACGGTCGCGTCGAGGCGGTGTTCGAGGGCCTTCCCGACGCGGTGGACGACCTCGTCGCCTGGTGCCGGCGTGGCCCGAGCGCGGCGCGCGTCCGTGAGGTGCGGGTCGCCGAGCTCGAGCCCACGGGCGCGAGCGGGTTCGTGATCGGGTGATCGACCGGCGCGTCGTCCGGGACGTCAGCAGGACGACCGGGTGGCGGTGGCGTGGCCACACCACCGTGCACCGGCGGGTCCGGCGCTGAACGGCAGCGCGCCGGTCCACGGAGGGAAGGTGGGGAAGCATCGCGGTGTTGGGCGGGTCATGGTTCCCCTGTCCGTCCTCGACCTGGCCACCGTCACGAGCGGCTCGACGCCGGCGCGGGCGCTCACGGAGACGATCCAGCTGGCCGGGGTCGCCGAGGCGCTGGGATACCAGCGGCTGTGGGTTGCCGAGCATCACGGCATGCCCGCCGTCGCCAGCTCCGCGCCGGCGGTGCTGATCGCTCACCTGGCGCAGGCCACCACGACGCTGCGGGTGGGCTCCGGCGGGGTGATGCTCCCGAACCACGCGCCCCTCGTCATCGCGGAGCAGTTCGGCACCCTGGAGGCGCTCCATCCCGGCCGCATCGACCTCGGGCTCGGTCGCGCCCCGGGGACGGACCCGGTGACCGCGCGGGCGCTGCGTCGCACGCGGGATCTGGAGGTCGACAGCTTCCCGGACGACGTGGTCGAGCTCATCCGGTACCTGATGGCCGGCGAGGGCCCGCCGAGCCACCCCGCGGCGGTCCCGGGCCGCGGGTACCTCCCCGAGGTGTGGCTGCTCGGATCGTCGTTGTACAGCGCGGAGCTGGCCGGGCTCATCGGGCTGCCCTTCTCGTTCGCGTACCACTTCGCACCCCGGCTCCTCGATGCCGCGCTGGAGCGGTACCGGTCGGCCTTCCGACCGTCGTTCCTCCTCGCCGAGCCCCACGCGATGGTCGCGGTCTCGGTGCTGTGCGCGCCCGACGAGGACGAGGCGCGCTGGCTGGCCGGCCCGTCGGCGCTCGCCATCCTCCAGCTGCGGAGCGGGAAGCTGGGTCCGCTGCCGACGCCCGAGGACGCCGAGGCGTACCAGTACTCACCCGCCGAGCGTGCCGTCGTCGACGAGGCCACCGAGACCCACCTCGTCGGCCCGCCCGACACGGTGCACGACGGCCTGGTGGAGCTGCAGGCCCGTACCGGTGCAGACGAGATCATGCTGTCGACGCGTGCGCACTCCTACGACGTCCGAGCACGGTCGTTGGCCCTGATCGCCGCGGAGTGTGGACTCATCCCGGCGAACTGAGCGTTTGTCGTGCGACCGGCGCGGGTACGTGTTCGGTACGGTTGGTGGGCGGCACCCGGAGCCTGTCCCAAGCCTCTCCCAAGGTTCTCTCCGGGTGCCCCATCACCGTTCTTCTCGTGGCGGACGGGCGCCGACGCGGCCGGGTGACCGACCTTCGCCCAATTAGGGTGGGCGGTCGTGCGCTGGATCGCCTCGTTCGCGCTGTTCCTCGCGGTGGGCGCGGCGTGGGCCCTCGCCTCGCCGATCAATTCGGGCCCGGACGAGCCCTCGCACGTGGTGCACGCCGCCGCCGTGGCGCGCGGGGACCTGATCGGGAAGTCGGATCCGGGGACTCCCTTCGTGGAGGTGACCGCGCCGCGGGTCTACGACCCGAAGACACCTTGCTACGCGTTCCATCCCGATGTCCCGGCGAGCTGCTACGAGCTGTCCAAGCGCACCGGCGACGGCACGCTGCGCTCGTACACCGCGCGCTACCTCCCGCCCTACGGCGCGCTCCTCGGGTTCGGGACGTACTGGTACCCGCCGGGGGCGGGGCAGATCTACCTCATGCGCCTGCTCAGCGCAGTGGTCATCGCCGCGCTGCTGGCCTCCTGCATCACGACCGTCGCCGCGGTGGGTTCGATCGGGTTCTCGCTCGGGTTCCTCTTCTCTCTCACGCCGATGGCGCTGTACTTCAGCGGCGTCGTGAACCCGAGCGGGCCGGAGATCGGAGCCGGCATCGCGATGTGGGTTCACGGGATCGCGCTGACCCACGCCGGCGCGGGTGACGATCCGCGGCTCGTCCGCCGCTTCGGGATCGCCGCCTGCGTCCTGTGCGCGACGCGGCCGCTCTCCCCGCTCTGGTTGCTCCTCGCACTCGTGGTCCTGACCGTCGTCGCGGGGTGGCCGCGGGTGCGGACGTTGCTGCGGCGCCGGGTCGTCCAGGCGTGGGCGGCGGCGGTCGTCGTCGTGGCGCTCGCCCAGACGGTCTGGTCGGCGTGGGCGAAGCCGCTGAGCGAGGGGAACACGGCGCAGAAGGGCCTCGACGCGCCGCTCACGTTCATCGTTCGCCAGAGCGTCGGCAAGCTCTACCTGTCGAACACGCGGGAGATGATCGGCGTGTTCGGCTGGCTGGACACGCTGGTGCCGAGCGCGACGGTGGTCATCTGGCTGCTGGCGATCGGCGCACTCGTCGTCCTCGGCGTGAGCGCGGGCTCGCGGCGCATCGCCTGGGCGCTCGCGTTGACGATCGCGCTCGCGTTCCTGGTGCCGGTCACGATCGAGAGCGCCCGGGCCAGCGCGAACAACCTGGTCTGGCACGGCCGGTACACCCTGCCGTTCGCGGTCGGCATCCCGCTGCTCGGGGGCTACGCGCTCCGCGAGCTCGAGGCGACCCGGCTGGCGATCAGGCGGGTGGCGTGGTGGCTCGGCGCCGGCTTCGTGGTCGCCCAGGGCCTCGCGTTCGCCGAGGCGCTCCGGCGCTACGCGGTGGGCGTCAACGGTCGGGTCTTCTTCTTCTGGGGGTCGACCGCGTGGTCACCGCCCGTTCCCTCGTGGCTGCTCCTCGCCGGCTACCTCGCCGTGATCGCGGGGCTCACCTGGTGGGTCGTGGGCGCCGCCCGTCGGGGCGAGGCCGAGCCGCCGCCGGCGCGCGCGCCGGAGCTGGTCGACGTGACGAGCGCGTGACGCGCGCCTGACGCGACCGGCTCCCCGGCCGCGCGTCGGCAAGACTCGCCGCCGGGCAGCTCGCAGCGGGGAGGCGTGGCGGTGTCGACGAGGTCGGGGCGAGGGCTGCGCGCCGCGTTGCGTCATCGCGACTATCGCTTCCTCCTTGCCGCGTCCTCGATCTCGCAGACCGGCGACTGGCTCTACAACGTCGCGCTGCTCGTCTGGGTCTACGACTCGACCCACTCGGCCACCTGGGTGGCGGTCGTCACCGTGGCCCGACTGGTCCCGTACGTCGTCGTCGGCCCGGTCGGCGGTCTGGTCGCGGACTCGTACGACCGGCGCACCGTGCTCATCGTGTCGGACCTGCTCCGCGCCGCGCTGATGTTCGGGCTCGCGGCCGTGACGTCCGTCGACGGTCCCGTCGGGATCGCCGCCGCCCTCGCCTGCGTCACGACTGCCGCGGGCACCGCCTACCGCCCCTCGATCGTGGCGATGCTCCCGGAGATCGTGGGAGAGGGCGACCTCGCCGCGGCCAACGCGACCGAGAGCGTCGTCGAGAACCTCGCCGTGGTCGTCGGACCGGCCCTCGGCGCGGGCCTCCTGCTCCTCGGCTCGCCGGCGTTCGCGTTCGTGATCAACGGTGCCAGCTTCATCGTCTCGGCCGCGCTCGCGGCGGCAGTGCGGGTACACAGCCGCGGCTCGGTCTCGAAGTCGTCCCTCCGACCGGACCCGCTCGCCGCCCGGCTGCTCCACGGCTTCCGGGAGCTCGTCCGATCGCAGGACGCGCGGGTGCTCAGCGCGGTCATGCTCGCGTCGGCGTTCATCTACGGCATCCAGACCGTGGTGCTCGTGCTCGTGGCCCGCGACCAGCTCGCGTCCGGAAGCGACGGCGTGGGGATCTTCTACGCGGCGCTGGGCATCGGCGGCGTGCTCGGTGCGGTGTGCGTGAGCCGGCTCGTCCGCTCGGCTCGCGTCGGCACGCTCCTCTACGGCTCCATGCTGGTGATGTCGCTGCCGATGGCTGCGCTCGCGCTGACGGACTCCGGCGGGCCGGCATTCGTGCTCGTGCTCGTGTCGGGGATCGGCTCGGTCGTGGTCGACGTCCTCACGCTGACCCAGCTCCAGCGCGCGGTTCCCGGCGAGGTGCTCGGGCGCGTCTGGGGGGCGGTCGACGCGCTCGTGGTGGCCGCGATCATCATCGGATCTCTCGTGGTGGGTCCGGTGGTGGCCCTCCTGGGGACCGCCGGTGCGTTCGCGGCGTTCGGGCTGGTCGTACCGGTGCTGGGCCTGCTCGGTGTGGGCGGGCTCCTGCGCGCCGACCGCGAGGCGGTCGCGCTGCTCGCCCGCATCGGGCCGGCGGTCGCGGTCTTCGAGCAGGTCGAGATCCTGGAGGACGCCGACCGCGCGGTCATCGAACGCCTGGCGCAGGCGGCCACCGCGCTGACGGTGCCGATCGGTGCGGATGTCGTCGTCCAGGGCGAGCCCGCGGAGCACTTCTACGTGATCGAGTCGGGTCGGCTCGACGTGCTGGCCGCGCGCGACGGCGAGGCGCCGGTCCAGGTGAACGTCCTTGCCGCGGGCGACTCGTTCGGCGAGATCGGGCTCCTGAACGACGCGCCCCGCTCGGCGACGGTGCGGGCGCGGTGGCCGTCGCAGGTGTGGCGCATCGACGGCGGCGAGCTCCTCGCGGCGTTGAACGACGCGCCGTCGCTCGCGGCCACGCTCGAGGGCATCGCCCGTGGCATCGGCTCCGACCGCGCGCCGCGGGTCTCGATGGAGCCGAGCGCACCGGCTCGCTAGCCCGGCTCCGCGCCGCTACGCCGGTGGCAGGGTCACGATCGTGACGAAGAACTCGTCGATCTGGCGGACCGCGCTCATGAACTGGTCGAAGTCGACGGGCTTGGTCACGTAGGCGTTCGCGTGCAGGTCGTAGCTGCGGACGATGTCCTCGTCCGCGGACGAGGTGGTGAGGATCACGACCGGGATCCGGCGCAGGCCCGGGTCCGCCTTGACCGACGCGAGGACCTCGCGGCCGTCGAGCCGGGGCAGGTTGAGATCCAGGAGGATCAGCCCGGGCCGGACCGCGTCCGCGAACGGGGGCTCCTGGCGCAGGAACGCCAGCGCCTCCTCCCCGTTGCTCACGACGCTGAGGTGGTTCGAGACCTTCGAGCTCTCGAGCGCCTCCCGGGTGATCATGACGTCGCCGGGGTCGTCCTCGACGAGCAGGATCTCCACCGGCTGCCCCTTGGGGTTCACGCGTCGCTCGCCCCCGGAGGTCGGGCCGGCAGGGTCCATCGGACCGCGGTCCCCGCCGTGACCTCGGGGTCGATCCAGATCGTGCCGCCATGGTACGTGACGATCTTCTGCGCGAGCGCGAGGCCGATGCCGGTCCCTTCGTACGCGTCGCGTCCATGGAGGCGCTGGAAGATCATGAACACCCGCTCGGCGTGCTGCGGCTCGATGCCGATGCCGTTGTCGGAGCACGTCAGCTCCCAGGCGCCGCCGATCGGGCGGGAGCTGATCGTGACCGTGGGCACGGACGCGGTGTTGAACTTGATCGCGTTGGAGATCAGGTTCTGGAACAGCGCCGTGAGCAGACCGACGTCTCCCTTGACGGTCGGGAGGTCGTTGATCTCGACGACCGCGTGGCGCTCCCGGATCGTCTCCTGGACGTCGCCCACCGCGGTGCGCGCCGCGCGTGCGAGGTCGACCTCGACGAAGCCGGTCGTCGTCCGCCCGACGCGCGAGAACGCCAGCAGGTCGAGGATCAGCTGCTGCATCCGCTTGGCGCCGTCGACCGCGAAGTCGATGTACTGCCGGCCCCGATCGTCGAGCTGATCCGCGTACCGCTGCTCGATCAGCTGGCAGAAGCTCGTGATCTTGCGCAGTGGCTCCTGGAGATCATGGGATGCGACGTACGCGAATTGCTCGAGCTCGGCGTTGGACCGGTTGAGCTCGAGGGTCTGGCGAACGAGCCGGGCGCGCGCCTCCTCGACGGCCGCGAGCTCGTCCACGATGTTGCGGCGCATGGCTTCGATCGCGGTGCCGAGCTCCGCGAGCTCCGCCGGGCCGGACGGCTGGATCTGGTGGCGGACGTCGCCCGCGGTGACGAGCCCGGCGTCCTCACCCAGTCGGTCGACCGGAACGAGGACCAGCCGGTGCAGGCCGACCCAGATGACGACCGCGCACGCAGTGAGCACGGAGATGAGCGCCAGGCCGATGACGATCAGCTGGGTCGTACGCGTGTCGATCTCGTCTCGGGCCGAGCGCCGCTCGAGGCCGAGCGCGCGATCGAGGCGGGCGTACTCCCGGCGCACCGAGTCGAACTGCGTCTTGCTCCGCTCGAGGATCGCCGTGTTCGACAGGTCGGTGCGGTTGGCCCGGGCTGCGGCGATCAGCCGCACGGCCCCGTCCTCCTGCCAGCGCGTCGCGGCCGCCCCGAGCGCGTCCACCCTCGCTTGGAGCGCGCGATCACCCGAGACGTAGGACCTCAAGCGCGCGGTGTCCGCGGCCTCGTCGCGCCGACCGCTCTCGTAGGGCGACAGGAACTGCTCGTCGCGCGCCAGCGCGTACCCGCGCACGCCGGTCTCCTGGTCGACCAGGGACGCGAACACGTCGCGCGCCGCGATCGCGGCCGGGTCCACCCGGTCCAGGACCGTGCTCCGGGCGTCGACCTGGCGCACGAAGGCCCAGGTCAGGATGCCCATCGAGATCAGCGCGACGAGCGTCGTCACGCCGAAGGCCACCGCCACCTGCGTGCGGAGCGTCCGGCGCCGGGTCGGGCCTGCGGGCGGCCCCGGTGCGCTCACGGACCAGGGTGGGAGCGCAGCGCGAGCACCGCGACGTCGTCGTCGAGCGGGCCGCCGTGGGACCCCTCGACCAGCGTCATGAGCTGGTCCAGCCGGTCCCCCTCGTCGTCGACCGCGAGCAGGCCGGTCAGCATCGACGTCAGCCCCTCGATCCCCAGCCGCTCCGAGCCCTCGCCCCGCCGGACCTCGAACAACCCGTCCGTGAACATGAGGATGGTCCAGTCCGGTGCAAGCGGCTCGGTGTGCGTCTCCCACCTCGCGTCCGGTGCGATCCCGATCGGCAGGCCCCGCGCGTCGTCGGGGAGCTCCCGGACCACCTCGGTGATGAGGAGAGGTGTCGGGTGCCCGGCGAGCCGGTACCCGACCGATCGCCGGTCGGGATGCACGGTCAGGTCGCAGACGGTCACGAACGGGTCTTCGACGCGCTCGACCAGGAGCAGCTCTTCGAGCATCGGGAGGATCGTCTCCTCCTCGACGCCCGCAAGCACGAGGGTGCGCCACGCGATGCGCATGCTCACACCGAGGGCCGCTTCGTCGGGGCCGTGCCCGCAGACGTCGCCGATGACGGCGCGCACCGAGCCGTCGGGGAGCTGGACGGTGTCGAAGAAGTCGCCGCCGAGCACGTTGCTGCCGCCCGGCCGGTACCTCGTCGTCGCGTCGATGCGCGGGTCGTCGATCAGGGGCCGGGGGAGCAGGCCGCGCTGGAGGCGGAGGTTCTCCTCGCGCCGCAGGTCGGACGCGAGGAGCCGGCGGGAGGCATCTTTGGCCCGCTGGCGTTCGATCGCGTACCGGACCGACCGTTCCAACAGCGCCGAGTCCACCTCGTTCTTGGCCAGGTAGTCCTCCGCGCCGGCCGCGACCGCGTCGACCCCGAGGTCGTGGTCCGAGAACCCCGTGAGGACCACGACCGGGGCGTCGAACGCCTGGAGCACCGCGGTCAAGGCTTCGAGGCCCTGGGCGTCCGGCAGGGCCAGGTCGAGCAGCACGCAGTCGACGTCGATGCTGCGAACCTCGAGCGCCTCGGCCAGCGACGCCACGGGGTGGAGCGCGACCGGCATCAGGCATCCCGCGAAGTGCTCCTCGACCAGGAGCGCATCGCCCGCGTCGTCCTCGACCAGCAGGACGTGGACCGGTGGAGCCTCGGGTGGGGTCATTCGGACGAGAACATGCCACAGGTGTGGGCGGGACAGCACCGCGACGCCCGCGCGATGATCCGCAGCGGCGGGCAGTGCGAAGAGCCCGTGTGGCAACGACACGGGTGGCAGCGCCTGCAGGGGGTGCCCAGTTGACGAGCGAGATGCCGACGGTGGCGTGGGAGCGCGGGACGCGGGAGCGCCTGATCGCACGGGACGACGCCGCGCTGGGGGAGTGCTACGACCAGTACGCCTCGTTCGTCTACGGGCTGGTGCTGCGGGTCGTGCGTGATCCGAAGTCCGCGGAGGACATCACCCAGGACGTGTTCCTCGGGCTGTGGGAGAAGCCGGCCTGCTTCGATCCCGCGAAGGGGGCGCTGCGCACCTGGCTCGGGACGCTGGCCCACCGACGGGCCGTGGACCACGTCCGGCGTGAGGAGGCTCGCCGTCGCCGCGATCAGACGGTGCACAGCCGCGTCGTGACGACTCCGGACGTCGAGGAGATGGCACTCGCGCTGATGACCGCCGAGCGGGTACGCGAGGCGCTGGAGCTGCTCCCGCCCGAGCAGCGCGAGGCGATCCAGCTCGCCTACTTCGACGGCCGGACCTACCGCGAGGTCGCCGTGATCATGGGGATACCCGAGGGGACGGCGAAGTCCCGGCTCCGTCTCGCGCTCCGCCGGGTCGCGATGACGCTCGAGGAGGAGGACCTCCGCCAATGGGCCTGACCGATGCACCCGAACCGATGAGCGATGCCGAGCTCCGCGAGCTGCTCGCGGCGCGCGCGCTGGATGCGTCCGTCCCGAGCGAGGACCTGCAGATCGACGCGTTCGTCGCCCGCGATGCCGATGCGGCCGCCGAGCTCGCCCGGCTCTCGACCGCGGCCGCCTGGATCGGCGCGACGGAAGCCCTGACACCGCCTGGACGGCTGCGTGCGTCGGTGCTCGCCGCGGCGCGGGCGCGCAGCGGTGCGCCGAGAGTGCCCCACGACGACCTCGTGCGGATCTACCGGCGCGAGACGGATGAGCTCGACGTGCTCGTGACCACCCTCGGATCGGAAGATCTCGCGGCGACGACCGCCAACGGGCTGAGCGCGCGCGACCTGATCATCCACCTCGCGGCGATGGAGTCGATGGTGGCGGACGCGGTGGGCCGTCCGGTGATCGCGCTCGACGCGGGGACCGACGTCGAAGGACGGACCGCGGCGTTCGTCGAGGTGTTCGGGATCCAGCCGATCGACGCGGTCCTGACCGTCTGGCGGGACGCGATCGCCGGGGTCACCGAGTGGGCGGCGACCGGCGCCCCCCGGGGCCTGCTCCCGTGGCTCGGCGTCGAGGTCGGGCGGGACACGCTCCTGATCAGCCGGACGTTCGAGACGTGGATCCATGCCAACGACATCCGTCGGGCGATCGGCCGCCCGCTCGAGCACCCGCCCGCCGCGCAGCTGCACCGCATGGCGGACTTCTCGATGCGGAGCCTCCCGGCGTGGCTCGACGTCGCCGGCCGGGGCCACCCCGGACGGACCGCCCGGGTCGTGCTGACCGGGCCGGGCGGCGGGACGTGGCTGGTCCCGCTCGCGGCCGACGGATCGACCGTGGTCGAAGCGGCCGACGTCGCGCTCGAGGTGGACCTGATCGACTGGTGCCACCGGGTCGGGGAGCGGATCGCGCCGGGCGCGGTCTCGGTCCGGGTCACCGGCGACGCCGCGCTCGCGGCGGACATCCTCGAGGCCGCCTCGGCCCTCGCGACGCTCTGACCCGGCGCTCCGAACCCGCGGCGCCGCGCCGAGCCTGCAGCGTCAGTGGGTCGTCATGCCCCCGTCGACCACGAGCACCTGGCCGGTCATGAAGCTCGACGCGTCGCTGGCGAGGTAGAGCGCGGCGTCCGCGAGCTCCTCGGGCGTCCCCATGCGCTTGATCAGCTGCGCGTCCACCATGCCCTGCTGCGTGACCTCGTCGTTGTTGCGCACCATGTCTGTGTCGGTGGTGCCCGGCGCGAGCGCGTTGACCCGGATGCCCGCAGCCGCGAACTCCGAGGCCATCGCTCGGGTCATCGTCACCATCGCGTTCTTGGCCGAGCAGTACATCGACACGTAGGTCGCGTGGGTGAACGCACCCGCACTGATCACGTTGACGACTGCGGCATGCTCGCTCACGAGCAGGTGCGGGAGGGCGTACTGGAACAGGAACAGCGGCCCTTTGAGGTTCACCGAATAGGACTTGTCCCAGGCCTCGGGGGTGATCGACCCGATCGGGAGCCCCAGCGCGTTTGCCGCGTTGTTGACCACGATGTCGACGCCACCGAGCTGGTCGACGGTCGTGGCGACGAGAGCCTCGAGCTCTTCCAGGTGGCCGGCGTGGGTCGGCACCGCGATGGCCCGGCCGCCGGCCGCCTCGATCTCGCCGGCCACCTGCACGCAGGCCTCCGCCTTGCGGCTCGCGACGACGACGGCCGCACCCGCGGCGGCGAAGGTCTGGGCGATCGCGCGGCCGATGCCGCGGCTGGCGCCGGTGATGATCGCCACCCGTCCGGTCAGGTCGTAGCGCGCGGCCAGGTCGTCTCGCGTCCGCATCGGCATGTGGCGCACGTTATCCGCCTGCTTGAATCACCCGATGAGCGAAGCGGACCTCTCCGCGGGTCAGTGCCGCGCGCCGAGCGGAGTGTGGCCCGAGCGGCCCGACCCGCAGGGTCGAGAGCGGAAGTGATGAGCGAAGCGGGCGGGAGCGGGAGCGTGGTGCAGCTGTCGGCGGCGCGCGCCCGGCGCATCGCACTCGGCGCGCAGGGCTTCGGCGTGCCCCGCCCGACCGGACGCATCGACCGCCGTCAGGTCCGCCGGATGCTCGGGCGGATCGGGTTGATCCAGATCGACTCGGTGAACGTGCTCGTGCGATCCCAGGAGCTCCCGCTGTTCTCGCGGCTCGGCCCCCATCGGCGCGACCTGCTGCCGGCCATGGTGGAGGACGGTGAGCTCTTCGAGTACTGGGGCCACGAGGCGTCGCTGCTGCCGATCGAGCTGTTCCCGCTCTTCCGCTGGCGGATGGACCTCGCGGGTGCGAAGGCCGCGGGGTGGGGCGGGCTCATCCTGCTCGCGACCGAGCGGCCGGACTACGTCGAAGCGGTCTACGAGGAGGTGCGCGAGCGCGGGCTCACCTCGGCGTCCGAGCTCGACGACCCGGGCACGAAGTCGGGTCCGTGGTGGGGCTGGCGCCACGGCAAGCAGGCCCTCGAGTACCTCTTCTGGAGCGGACGCCTGTCGGCGCGCCGGCGCGCCAGCTTCGAACGGATGTACGACCTCACCGAGCGCCTGATCCCGCCCGCGTGGTTCGACGCACCCGCGCCGAGTGCGCACGACGCGCAGAAGGAGCTGCTCGTACGGGCCGCGGCGTCGCTGGGGGTCGGCACCGCGCGTGATCTCGGCGACTACTTCCGCCTGAAGCTCAGCGCCCCGCTCCTGGCCGAGCTGGTCGAGGAGGAGCGGTTGCTGCCGGCGCGGGTCGAGGGCTGGAGCCAGCCCGCGTTCCTGCACCCCGAGGCGAGGACCCCGCGCCGCATCGAAGCCCGCGCGCTGCTGTCGCCGTTCGACTCGCTGGTGTGGGAGCGCTCGCGCACCGAGCGCCTCTTCGACTTCCGCTACCGCCTCGAGATCTACACCCCGAAGCCCAAGCGGGTGTACGGCTACTACGTCCTGCCGTTCCTGCTCGGCGACGCGCTCGTCGCCCGGGTGGACCTGAAGGCGGATCGGGCCGCGGGCGCGCTCCGGGTGCGCGGCGCGTTCGCCGAGCCCGGTCACGACCCGCTCGAGATCGCCGAGCCGCTCCTCGCCGAGCTCGCGCTGCTCGGCGGCTGGCTCGGCCTCGACGACGTCGTCGTCGACGACCACGGCGACCTGGCTCCCGCCCTCCGCGCCCTCACCCCGGCCTGATCTCCCCTTTCGGCGTGACTTTGCGTCGCCGTGACGACGCGAGCTCACGCCGAAACGAGGGCCGGGTCAGGTCACGGTGCCGACGAGGGCGCCGATGAGCGCGGTGACGGCCATCGCGACGCCGCCGAAGACGGTGATGCGGATCGCGGCGCGGGCGGGGGGCGCGCCGCCGAGGCGCGCGCCGAGGATCCCGAGCAGGGCGAGCAGCACCAGCGAGACCACCGCGATGACCGCGATGCGCAGGTCGTGGGGCGCCAGCGCGGCGGTGAGCAGTGCGAGCCCGGCGCCGAGCGCGAACGCGGCCGCGGAGACCACGGCGGCCTGGACCGGACGGGCCATCGTCTCGTCGAGGATGCCGAGCTCGTCGCGCACGTGGCTCCCGACGGGATCGGCCTCCATCAGGGATTCGGCGACCTGCCGGGCGAGGGTCCGGTCGAGTCCCCGCTCCTGGTAGATCTGGGTGAGCTCCTCGAGCTCGTGCTCCGGGAAGCGGTCGAGCTCGTGCTCCTCCCGGGCGATGTCGGCGAGCTCCGTGTCCCGCTGCGAGCTCACGGACCCGTACTCGCCCGCGGCCATGGACATCGCGCCGGCTACCAGCGCGGCCGTCCCGGCGACGAGCATCGCGGTGCGGCTCGCGCTCGCCGCGGTCACACCGATGAGCAGGCTGGCGGTCGAGACGATCCCGTCCTGCGCGCCCAGGACCCCCGCGCGCAGCCAGCCGATGCGCTCGCGGCGGTGGGTCTCACGGTGGATCCGGATCGGCACCGCCCCAGCATGGCGCGCCGGGCGCTCGGGCCGTCGCTTCCGTCCCCGGCTCGATGCTCCCCTGGCCCGAAGGTCCCGTATGGTGGGAACGCGCCGATCGAGAGGAGACGGGCATGGGCATCGCAGGAACGATCGTCGTGGTCGTGGTGGTCGTCGTCGTCGTGGCGTTGATCTTCAAGTCGGTCCACGTCATCGGGCCGACCGAGGTGGGCCTGGTCAACAAGCGGTTCGCGTTCCGCAAGCTCCCCCAGGACAACCCGATCGCCTTCCACCACGAGGCCGGGTACCAGTCCGAGCTGCTCATGCCGGGTGTGCGCATCAAGCTCTGGCCGATCTTCGCGGTGCAGAAGCACCCGTGGGTGCAGGTGCCCGCGGGCGAGGTCGGCGTCGTGATCGCGCAGGTCGGAGCGGAGCTGCCGATCGGGGCGAAGAGCGGTGTCTACCAGGGCGCGTTCGGCAACTTCTCGAACCTGCGCCAGTTCATCGAGCTCGGCGGCCAGAAGGGCGTGCAGCGTCCGGTCCTCCCGCCGGGCACCCTGATGCCGGTCCACCCGGTCGCGTTCCTCGTGCTCACCCCGCAAGCCGTGTACGGCCTGCCGGTCGCGCCCGACCTCGTGTCCGCGGCGAAGGCGTCGGGCGGCGTCCTCACCCCGGAGACGCTCGGGCTCGCGCCCGAGCAGCTGCGCGTCGTCGTCATCGCGCCGCAGGGCCCCCTCGACATGGTCGGCATCGTGACCGTGCTCGAGGGTGAGCCGCTCGCGTCGGGGGACATCGCGAGCCGGCTCGGCGGCTACCAGGACATCGCCGAGATGGAGACGGTCACCGACACGAACCAGGCCGAGACCGACGCGAAGGTGATCGAGGTGCTGCTCGGCTCCAAGAACGTGCTGCACAACAACTACCAAGACTTTCAGGCGTTCCTCGAGCACGGCGGCAAGATCGGCCTCCAGCACGACCCCCTCCTGTACGGCGCGTACCTGCTGAACCCGTTCCTCGTGCAGGTCGAGATGGTGCCGATGCTCGTCGTGAACCAGGGCGAGGTCGCGGTCATCAAGGCGTTCGTCGGCCTGCCGACGCTCGACACGTCCGGCACCGAGTTCAAGTTCGGGTCGATCGTCCGGCCCGGCCACCGGGGCATCTGGCAGGAGCCGCTGCGGACGGGCAAGTACCCGATCAACCCCCGCTGCTACGCGGCGGAGATCGTGCCGACGTCGATCCTGACCCTCAACTGGTCCAAGGAGACGAGCGCGTCGCACAACCTCGACGCCAATCTCGCGCCGATCGAGGGCAAGAGCCGCGAGGGCTTCGTGTTCTCCATCGAGCTGCAGGTGCAGATCCACGTGCCCGATACCCGCGCACCGAAGGTGATCTCGATGGTCGGCACGATGCTCAACCTCGTGAACGAGGTGCTGCAGTCGGCGGTCGG
>DASXYP010000131.1:0-18582 GCA_036502405.1 Acidimicrobiia bacterium | reverse complement strand
CCGGGGCCCGACGGTCGGGCGACCTCGGTCCCGGTGACCGTCTGGGAGCCGGCCGCCGGGGTGGAGGACCTCGACGACGGAGCGGAGGTCGTGGTGGTCGGCGCGGTGCGCCGCCGGTTCTTCCGGACCGCGGCCGGCGGCGCCGGCGCCCGGGTCGACGTCGAGGCCGCGTTCGTGGGCCGGGCCGGGCAGCGCCGCCAGCTCGACGCTGCCCTGCGGCGGGCCGGTGAGGCGCTGGATGCGCTCGCCGGCTGACCCCGGCCCGGCGCTCAGTCGGCGCCCGTGAACACCGCGATCGCGCGGCGGAAGCGCGTAGCGATCTGCGTCGCCGCGTCCGGGGCCGCCAGCGACCCGTCGACGAAGGCCGCGATCGGGCCCCACCACAGCGTGCGGCCGATCGCGAACCCGAGGTAGCCGGGCACGCCGGCTGCGGTGCGCAGCCAGTGCTCCGTGCGCTCGGTGTCCGCGCCCTGCCCGAGCACCACGCAGCCGACCCCGTCGCGCCCCCCGGCGCGGGCCTGGCTCGCGACCATCTCGCAGTCGTCGCGGCGGTCGATGCCCTCGACCTTCCAGACGTCGGGCTCGATGCCGACGTCCTGGAAGTCGGCGATCGCCCGGCGCATCAGCTCCGGCCGCAGCTCGGTCTCGTAGCGGACCACGTCGCCTCCGACCCGCTGCAGCTGGGCCGGCGCGGGCGGCACGATCAGCTCGCAGAGGAACCGGCGGCCGGTCTCGCGCAGCCAGCCCGAGAGCTCCTCGAGCCCCTCGACCGAGCGAGCGTTGTCGGCCTTGCGCCCGTCGACGTTGTAGCGCACGAGCACCTTCACGAACGTCGGGTCGAACGCCTCGACGTGGCTCCGAAAGTCCCGCCCGTACTCGAAGGTGAACGACGGCAGCCCGCTGGCCTCCGCCGGCATCGCGCAGATCCATCCGCGCGCGAGGGCGGCGCGGGCGACCTCTGCGCCGAACTGCTCGTCGACGAGGATCCCGGCTTCGTTCGCCGGCGCACCCTCGTCGAGCGCGTGCACGAACCCGTCGAACACGACCGCCTTCGCGTCGACCACGCGTGCCATCTCGTCCGCAGTCGCGTCGTCGCCGACACCGAACAGCTTCGCGATGTGCGGCCGACGGTGGTCGAACGCCAGGAGGAACAGGTGCCGGTCGTCGCCTACCGCCATCGCGATCCGCGCTCCTTCAGCCCGCCCGACGCACCGTCACCGCGCGCCGACCCGAGAGGTTCGGGGTGGGCGTCAGGTGGTCGACGCGGCGAAGATCTCGCCGATCGCGGCGTCGAGCGTGGCGTTGAACTCCGCGTCGGTCTGCTGGGCCGACAGGCCCTCGGTGAGGGCGCGCGAGAAGCTCGCCACGACCCCGTGGTTGCGGGCCAGGCGGGCGTTCGCCTCCTCGCGGCTGTACCCGCCCGAGAGCGCGACGACGCGCAGCACGCGCGGGTGCGCGACGAGATCGGCGTAGAGATCGTCGTGCTCGGGCAGCGTCAGCTTCAGCATCACGTGCTGGTCGGAGCCCAGCTGGTCGAGCTGGCCGACGATCGCGGCGTGGAGCAGGTCCTCGGCCTCGGCCTTCTGCGGGCTCTTGATGTCGACCTCGGGCTCGATGATGGGCACGAGCCCGGCCGCGAGGATCTCGCGGCCGATCTCGAACTGCTGGTCGACGACCTGCTTGATCCCGGCGTCGTCGGCGAGCTTGATCACGGAGCGCATCTTCGTGCCGAACACGCCCTTGGCGTTGGCCCGGGCGAGCAGATCGGCCAGGTTCGGGATCGGCTTCATCACCTGGACGCCGTCGACCTCGTCGGCGAGGCCCTTGTCGACCTTCAGGAACGGCACGACCTGCTTCACGTTCCAGAGGTAGTCGGCGGTGTCGCGCCCCTCGACCTGGCGGTCCATGGTCATCTCGAAGAGGATGGCGCCGAGGATGCGATCGCCGTTGAAGGCGGGGCTGGTGATGATGCGCGTCCGCATCTGGTGCACCAGGTCGAACATGGCCTCGTCGCCGGAGTAGCTGTCCTCGGGGATCCCGTAGAGCTTCAGCGCCTTCGGGGTGCTGCCGCCGCTCTGGTCGAGCGCGGCGATGAACCCCTGACCGGACCGGACCTTGTCGTGCTGCTGCTGGTTCATGGAATCTTCGAGCCCCCGCTTCACGATCCTGCCCCGGGCGGCGGTGCCCGGCGGCGTGGCCCTCACGCTATCGCCCGTCCGCGCGCTCCTCACCGTCCGGGGTCCAGGGTCCCGGGTCGCCGTGCCGGCGCAGGTACACTTTCTCCTCGGGTGGCGGGCCTGTCACCCCGTATCGACGACACTCGCGTCGGCGGACCGGACCTCCAGCCGGTCGGCGCGACCACGCTTCGCGCGCACCGCTCGCGGGCTCCTGGAGGGTCAAAGTGAGGATGAAGTGACGGAAGCGGCATTCGAGACCCGCAAGCCCGAGATGCTCAACCGGGTGGTGATTCGCTTCGCGGGGGACTCGGGTGACGGGATGCAGCTCGTCGGGGACCGGTTCACCGACGTGAGCGCGGCCTTCGGCAACGACCTGGCGACGCTGCCGGACTACCCGGCCGAGATCCGCGCCCCGGCCGGGACCATCGCCGGCGTCTCGAGCTTCCAGGTCCACATCGCCGACTTCGACATCGTCACGCCCGGCGACGTCCCGAACCTGCTCGTCGCCATGAACCCCGCGGCGTTGAAGGCGAACATCGGTGACGTCCCGCCCGGCGCGTCCATCATCGCCAACACCGACGCGTTCGAGCCCCGCAACCTCGAGAAGGCCGGCTACGTCGGGAACCCGCTCGAGGACGACACGCTCGCGGCGTACCGCGTCTACTCGGTCCCGATGACGAGCATCACGATCGAGGCCACGAAGGACACCGGCGCCAAGCCGCGCGACGCCGAGCGCTCGAAGAACTTCTTCGCGCTCGGTCTCATCAGCTGGATGTACACGCGCCCGGTCGAGCCGATCCTCGCCTGGATCGACGAGCGGTTCGGCAAGAACCAGCTCGTCCACGATGCCAACCTGGCCGCGTTCAAGGCGGGCTACAACTTCGGTGAGACCGCGGAGCTCTTCGACCACCCCTTCGAGGTCGCGCCGGCGCAGCTGCCATCCGGCCGCTACCGCAACATCAGTGGCAACGTCGCGCTGGCCTACGGGCTCATCGCCGCGGGCCAGATGGCGAAGCTCCCGATCCTGTACGCGTCGTACCCCATCACGCCGGCGTCCGACATCCTCCACGAGCTGTCGAAGCACAAGAACTTCGGCGTGCGCACGATGCAGGCGGAGGACGAGATCGCGGCGATCGGTGTCGCGATCGGCGGCGCGTTCGCGGGCCAGCTCGGCGTCACCGCGACGAGCGGGCCGGGTGTCGACCTCAAGGCGGAGGCACTCGGGCTCGCGATCAGCATGGAGCTGCCGCTCGTGCTCGTCGACGTGCAGCGCGGCGGCCCGTCGACCGGACTGCCGACGAAGACCGAGCAGGCCGACCTGCTGCTCGCGATGTACGGCCGGCACGGTGAGGCGCCGCTGCCGATCGTCGCCGCGAAGTCGCCGAGCGACTGCTTCGACGCCGCGTTCGAGGGCGTGCGGCTCGCGCTGAAGTACCGCACGCCGGTGATCGTGCTCACCGACGGCTACCTGGCCAACGGCTCGGAGCCGTGGCGGTTCCCCGAGGTCGACGACCTCGCAGACATCTCGGTGCCCTTCGCCGAAGACCTCAACCACGAGAACTCCGACGGCAGCTGGGACTTCTGGCCCTACCTGCGCGACCCGGACACGCTCGCCCGGCCGTGGGCGATCCCCGGCACGCCGGGGCTGATGCACCGTCTCGGCGGCATCGAGAAGCAGGACGGCACCGGCAACGTGAACTACGACCCGGTGAACCACGAGCACATGGTCCACCTGCGGGCCGAGAAGATCGCCGGCATCGCCGACGACATCCCGCTCGTCGAGGTGGACGACGAGACCGGCGACGCCGAGCTGCTCGTCGTCGGCTGGGGCAGCACCTGGGGCTCGGTGAAGGCCGCGGTCCGGCGGATCCGTGGCGCGGACAAGAAGGTGGCGTCCGCGCAGCTCATCCACCTCAACCCGTTCCCGCGCAACCTCGGCGAGGTGCTGGCGAGGTACCCGAAGATCCTCGTCCCCGAGATGAACCTCGGCCAGCTCTCGAAGCTGCTGCGGGCCGAGTACCTCGTGGACGCGCAGAGCCTCACCAAGGTGCAGGGACTCCCGTTCCGCGCCGCGGAGATCGAGACGAAGATCCTGGAGATGATCGATGGCTGACCCGGTCGCCCTGACCCGCAAGGACTTCTCGTCGGACCAGGAGGTCCGCTGGTGTCCCGGCTGCGGGGACTACTCGGTGCTCACCGCGCTGCAGCTCCTCATGCCCGAGCTGGGCGGCAGGCCCGAGAACCAGGTCTTCGTGAGCGGCATCGGCTGCTCGAGCCGCTTCCCGTACTACATGAACACCTACGGCGTGCACAGCATCCACGGGCGCGCGCCCGCGGTGGCGACCGGGATCGCCGTGGCCCGTCCCGACCTCGACGTCTGGGTGGTCACCGGTGACGGCGACGGCCTGTCGATCGGCGGCAACCACCTGATCCACGCGCTGCGCCGGAACGTCAACTTCACCATCCTGCTCTTCAACAACCAGATCTACGGGCTCACCAAGGGCCAGTACTCGCCGACCAGCGAGCTCGGCAAGGTGACGAAGAGCTCGCCGTTCGGCTCACTCGACCACCCGTTCAACCCGATCTCGGTCGCGCTCGGCGCGGAGGCCACGTTCGTCGCCCGCACCCACGACATGGACCGCAAGCACATGCAGGAGGTGTTCCGGCGCGCGCACGAGCACAAGGGCGCGGCGTTCGTCGAGATCTACCAGAACTGCAACGTCTTCAACGACGGCGCGTTCTCCGCGATCCTGACCAAGGACAACCGGCCGGAGATGCTGATCGAGCTGCGTCACGGCGAACCGATCCGCTTCGGCGCCGACAAGGACAAGGGCGTGCGGCTCAACAAGTACGGCGAGGCCGAGATCGTCAGCATCGCGGACGTCGGTGAGGACGCGGTCCTCATCCACGACGAGCACCGGACCGACCCGACGGTGGCGTTCGCGCTCTCGCGCCTCGCCGACCACCCGATCGTGCCGACCCCGGTGGGCGTGTTCCGGGCCGTCCAGCGACCGAGCTACGAGTCCGAGGTGCAGCTGCAGCTCGCCGCGGCCCAGGAGCAGCGCGGTCCCGGTGACCTGCGCACGCTCATCGGCGGGCCGAGCGTCTGGGAAGTGAACTAGCCCTCAGACGTCGAGCGGTCGGTAGACCAGGCCGCTGCGAGGCTTGGGGGCGAAGTACGTCGTCTTCTGGGGCATGCGCACGCCCGCGAGCGCGGCGGCGCGGATCCGACCGACGGTGACCGGCGCCAGCAGTATCGCCGCGTCCGCGGTGCCCTTGGCGACCAGCCCGGCCACGGTCTGTGCGTCGGCGCGGAACCCGATCTCGACGTCGGTGAGCGCGGGGCGGGCGAGCTCGTCGAACCAGGCCGACGGCACGTCGCGCAGGACCTCGGGGAGATCGGCGACGGCGCGGGCGCGTGCGTCCGGGCGCGGGGTGAGCAGCGCGAGACCCTCGGTGTCCACGAGGCCGACCGCACCGGCGTCGCGGAGCCGCGCGTCGAGGTCGTCGACCCGCTCGGGCGTGGCCGGCCCGAGGTCCTCCACGGTGAACCCCGATTCGAGGGCACGGCGGAGCGCGGCGGCGTCCGTCACGCCGTGGAGCAGCCGGTGGATGGGCTGGACCCAGAGCTGGTCCTCGGCGAGCTCTACGACCAGGCACATGATCCGGCCGTCGGCCTCGGTGGCGGTCCCGGCCGCCGCCCGCTCGTCGCGCGCGGCGATCGCGGTCTCGAAGCGATGGTGGCCGTCGGCGAGCACGAGCGGGGCCGCGCCGACGACCCGGCGGATCTCGGCCACCTCGTCCGCGTCGGTGACGAGGGTCAGCGAGTGGCGCACGCCGAGGTCGTCGGTGGTGACCGCGACGGGCTCCGCAGCGCTCACCGGCAGCCCGGCGGCGGGGGTCAGGCCCCAGATCGGGTCCAGGTTGGCGCGGGTCGCCCGCAGCAGGGCCAGCCGGTCGCTCTTGGCCTTGGGCATGGTCCGCTCGTGGGGGAGGACGTCGCCCTCGCCGGCCCGCTCCGGCAGGGTCAGCGCCCCGATGACGCCGTTGGTGCTGCGGGGCTGGCCCTGGTCGTCGGTGAAGTCCATCCGGTAGCCGTAGAACGTCGGCTCCGGGTCGAGCTCGAGCGTCCGGTCGGATCGCCACGCGGCGAGGTCCCGGGCCGCGCCGTCGTAATCACCCTCCGGGAGCAGCAGCCGAACGGCGTTGTGAGGCGATCGGCCCGCGAGGACCGCCCGCTCGTCGGCGTCGATCACGTCATAGGGTGGTGCGGTCACGGCCGCGAGGTCGTCGCGGTGGTACCGCAGGCCGCGGAAGGGAAGGAAGTCGGGCAACGGGGTGTTCGGCTCCCACGTGATGGAACGAGACGGGTTCGAGGATTCTGGCACGGTGGCGACGAGCGAGGCGTACGAGCGGTTCCAGGAGGGCCAGGCCCTCCTGTCCTCGCGCAACGCGGCCGATGCGATCGTCGCGCTGGAGCGCGCCCGGGAGCTCGAGCCCGAGCAGGGCTCGATCCGGGAGAGCCTCGGCCGGGCGTACTTCGGCGCCCGCCGCTTCGCCGAGGCCGAGGTCGAGTTCACGAAGGCCGTCGAGCTCGACCCGGTGAACGACTACGCCCACTTCGGGATCGGGATGTGCGCGATGCGCACCGGTGACCCCGACCGCGCGCGTGGCCACCTCAAGCTGGCCACGGTGATGCGCCCCGAGGCCGAGGCGTACCGCGACGCGTTGGCGCTCATCACCGAGTGACCGCTGTCGTCCTCGATCTCGACGGCGTGCTCTGGCGCGGCGACGACGCGATCGCGGGCTCGGCGGAGGCGGTCGCGGCGTTGCGCGACGGTGGTGCGCGCGTCGCGTTCCTGACCAACAACTCGAGCCTGCGCATCGCCGACTACCTGGGCAAGTTCGAGCGCTTCGGCATCGCCGCCACGGCCGACGAGGTGATGACCAGCGCCCAGGCCGCGGTCGAGCTCCTCGCCGAGACGCTCGCGCCGGGCGCCCGGGTGCTCGCGTGCGCGGGACCGGGCGTCGTCGAGGCGTTCGAGCAGTCCGGCTTCACGGTGGTGGATCGCGGTCCGGCCGCCGCGGTCGTGGTCGGCTGGCACCGCACGTTCGACTTCGACGGCCTCGACCGGGCGGCCCGGGCCGTCCGCGACGGTGCGCGGTTCGTCGCGACGAACGCCGACCCGACCTACCCCGGGTCGGACCACGTGCTGCCGGGCGCCGGTGCGATCGTGGCCGCGGTCGCGACCGCATCGGGCCGGATCGCGGAGGTCGCAGGCAAGCCGCACCCGCCGACCGCGGCGCTGGTGCGCCACCGGGTCGGCGACCACGGGATCATGGTGGGGGACCGGCCCTCGACCGACGGGGCGATGGCCGGCGCGCTCGGCTGGCCGTTCGCGCTGGTGCTGTCCGGCATCGGCGGGCACGACCCGTCAGAGCCGGTGCCCGATCCGGCACCCGCGCTGGTGGGCGAGGACCTCGCGGCCATCGTGCCCGACCTCCTCGCGCAGCACGTGACCGACGCCGGCCCGCGCCGGTGAAGGCAAGCGACGGCAGTCGCGAATGCTCGGCGCGCGGTTGGTGCCGTTGTCTCGGCGGGGGTGATCCGAGACCCGGGCCGCGCACAATTTGGCGGTAGCCTGCCGGTTCGGCCCGGTGATCGTCCGGCGCCGGCGACCCGGAAGCCTCCCCGGCCCGAGACCCGTCCCAGGAGTCGCGTCATGCCGCAGCCGCCCGACTGGAACAAGTACCTCGACGCCGGCGTCGAGTTCGTGGCGATGACCCGAACCCAGGCCCGCAAACGGGCCAAGGAGCTCGTCGGCACGGGCCAGCTGGCCCAGGAGCAGGTGCAGGGCTTCGTCGACGACCTGGTCGACGAGAGCCGCAAGCGCACCGACGGGCTCCTCGAGGTCGTCCGCAAGGAGATCCAGCGCCAGGTCAAGACCCTCGGCATCGCGACCAAGGACGACCTGGCCCGGCTCGAGACGAAGCTGGCCAACCAGACCGGCACGAAGGCGAAGTCGACCGCGGCCAAGAAGTCGTCGGCCAACGGCGCCAAGAAGGCGGCCAAGAAGGCCACGAAGAAGGCGGCCAAGAAGGCCACGAAGAAGTCCACGAAGAAGTCCACGACGTCCACCAAGAAGGCGGCCTCGAAGGCCGCTTCCTAGCGGCCCGGGCGAAGCGTGCGCCGCCGTCTCGACGTGGAGCTCGTGCGGCGCGGGCTCGTGAGCAGCCGCACCCGCGCGGTCGAGGCCGTCGACGACGGGCGGGTGACGGTGGGCGGTGCCCCGGCGCGCTCGGTCGCGCGCCAGGTGGACGATCAGGAAGCCATCGTCGTCACCGGGGATCCACCGCGCTTCGTGTCCCGGGGCGGCGAGAAGCTCGACGCCGCTCTGGACCGGTTCGCGGTGGACGTCGAGGGGACGCGTGCCCTCGACGCGGGTGCGTCGACCGGTGGCTTCACCGACTGCCTGCTGCAACGGGGAGCGGTCGTGGTGGTCGCGGTCGACGTCGGCCGGGCCCAGCTCGACTGGTCGCTGCGCCAGGACCCGCGCGTCGACGTGCGCGAGCGCACGAACCTGCGCGGGCTCGAGCTCGCGGACCTCGGCGCACCGTGCTCGGTCGCGGTCGCGGACCTGTCCTTCATCTCGCTCACGCTCGTCGCGCCGGCGCTCGTCCGGCTCACGACCCCGGCCGCGGAGCTGGTGCTGCTGGTCAAGCCGCAGTTCGAGGCGGGCCGGGCCCGCGTGGGCCGCGGTGGCATCGTGCGCGACCCGCAGGTGCACCGGGACGTCCTCGCCGACGTCGTCGACGGTCTCGACGCCGCCGGTCTCGGCGTCACCGGCGCGATGCCTTCGCCCCTGCGGGGAGCGTCGGGCAACGTCGAGTTCCTGTTCCACGCGCGCAAGACGCCGACGACGATCACCGGTGGGGAGCTCGATGCGGTCGTCGACGAGGCGCACGCGGGAGCGCAGCCGTGAGCGCGCTGCGCACCCCGCAGGCGGTCGGCATCGTGGCGCACCGGGAACGGTCCGAGGCGCGCGAGCTCGCGGCCCGGGTGGTCGACTGGTTCGAGTCGCACGGGGTGGAGGTCCGCATCCCCGAGCCCGACGCGGCCGGGCTGGAACGGGTCGCGGTGCCGGTCGATGCGTTCGCCGCGGGGCTCGACCTCGCGCTCTCACTCGGCGGGGACGGCACGATGCTGCGCACCGTGGACCTGGTCTACGACGCCGGGGTGCCCGTCCTCGGGGTGAACGTCGGCCAGCTCGGCTACCTCGCGGAGGTCGAGCCCGAGGACCTCGACCCGGTCCTCGACAAGCTCCTGGCCGGCGACTACGCGGTCTCCGACCGCATGATGCTCCAGGTCACGGTGGAGTCGGACAGCTCGGCGGCCGGGCGGTGGTGGGCGTTCAACGAGACGGTCCTCGAGAAGCCGCACCCCGGCCGCGTGGCCCGGCTCGAGGTGACGATCAACGGCGCGTTCTTCACGTCGTACGCGGCCGACGGTGTCATCGTCGCGACGCCCACCGGATCGACGGCGTACTCGTTCTCGGCCCGCGGCCCGATCGTGTCGCCGCGCCTGCGCTGCCTGCTGCTGACCCCGGTCTCCCCCCACATGCTGTTCGACCGGTCGCTCGTGCTCGACGCGGACGAGGAGCTGGCGCTGACCGTGAGCGACGGGACCGTGCTGCTGACGATCGACGGTCGCGAGCGCGGCGTGCTCGACGCCGGCGACACCGTCCGGTGCACGGGCGGCCCCCGTCCCGCGCGGCTCGTCACGTTCGGGCCCCGCGACTTCCACCAGATCCTCAAGGCCAAGTTCGGCCTTCCGGACCGGTAGCGGCCCGTGCTGCTGGAGCTGCGGATCGCCGACCTCGGCATCATCGAGGAGATCCAGGTGGTGGTGGGTCCCGGTCTCACCGCGATCACCGGCGAGACGGGGGCGGGCAAGACGCTCGTCGTCGAGGCGCTCGAGCTGCTCGCCGGGGCACGCGCCGACGCGTCGCTCGTCCGGCCCGGCGCGGCCGAGGCCCGGATCGAGGGGCGCTTCGAGGACCCGATGACCGGCGAGGAGCGGGTCGTTGCCCGCGTGCTCCCCGCCGACGGTCGCAGCCGCGCCTACGTCGACGGCCGGCTTGCGACCGTGACCGAGCTGTCCGACCTGGGCGCGCGCTTGATCGACCTGCACGGCCAGCACGCGCACCAGAGCCTGCTCGCGCCGGCCATGCAGCGCGCGGTGCTCGACACGTTCGCGGGTCCGAAGGCGCTCGAAGCTCGGGCCGAGTACCAGACCGCCCGGATGAAGCGGCGCGACGTCGAGGCGAGCATGGACGGACTCGGTGGCGACGAGCGCACGCGCGCTCGCGAGATCTCGCTACTCGAGTACCAGGTGAACGAGATCGACACGGCGGGGCTCGACGACCCCGACGAGGCCGCGGCACGCGAGGCCGAAGAGGACGCGCTCGCCGGCGCCGCCGAGGACCGCGAGGCGCTGCTCGCCGCACATGCCGCGGTGGACGGCCGGGCTGTGGACGCGGTGGGCATCGCGACTGCCGCGCTCACCGGGCGCGCCGGGTACGCCGAGCTCACCGAGCGGGTGCGCGGGCTCCAGGCCGAGCTGGCCGAGGCCGCGCACGATCTGCGCGTCGCGGCCGAGACCGTGATCGAGGATCCGGAGCGGCTCGACGCGGTGCGCGAGCGGCGCAAGCTCCTCCGGGACCTGCAGCGCAAGTACGGCGAGACCCTCACCGAGGTGCTCGAGCACCGCGACGAGGCCGCGACCCGCCTGGCCGAGCTCGAGGGCCACGAGGCGCGCACCGCCGAGCTCGAGGCCGAGCGGGCGCGCGCCGAGGCGGCCGCGGGCCGGGCCGCGGCCCGGCTGCATGCGGCCCGCGTCGAGGCCGCCGGCGCCCTGGCCGGCGCGGTGGAGGACCGGCTGCACCGCCTCGCGATGCCCCACGCCCAGCTCGACGTCGTGGTCGAAGCGGGCGAACCGGGAGAAGACGGCGCGGACCGGGTCGTGTTCCTCCTCGCCGCGAACGCCGGCGAGGCCGCGCAGCCGCTGGCCAAGGTCGCGTCGGGCGGCGAGCTGTCCCGGGCGATGCTCGCACTGCGGGTCGCGCTCTCGGAGCGGGGCGACCGCGGCCGCGGTCCGGTGCTGGTCTTCGACGAGGTCGACGCCGGGATCGGCGGCGAGGCGGGCGCGGCCGTGGGCCGGGAGCTGGCCGCGCTCGCGGGAGGCGCCCAGGTACTGTGCATCACCCACCTCGCTCAGGTCGCAGCCTGCGCGGACGCCCAGGTGGTCGTCCGCAAGGGCGAGGACCGGGGTCGGACCACGGCCACGGCGCAGCCGGTGCTGAGCGGGGAGCGGGTGGCGGAGCTGTCCCGCATGCTTGCGGGAGTCGAGGACTCCGCCCACGCCCGTCGACACGCGGAGGAGCTCTTGAACGAGGCCGGCACGACCGCGGCGAGCGGGCGCACGCAGTCGCGACGAAAGAGCACTCGCTGATGGCGCGCCGCGCGGGGCTGCGGCGGCGCAAGCCCGCACCGGACGCGATCGTCGGGCTGGCGCGGGTCGACAAGCGCACGAAGGACCTCTCCCGGCGCATGCAGCCGGGCGACGTCGCGGTCATCAACCACACCGACATCGACCGCGTCGCGGCCGAGAACCTGATCGCGCAGGGCGCGGTCGCGGTGATCAACGGCGGCGAGTCGATCTCGGGCCGGTACCCGAACGGCGGTCCGATCCGGATCGTGGAGGCCGGGGTCCCGCTGATCGACGACTGCGGTCCCGAGGTGCTCGCGCTCATCACCGAAGGTGACCAGATCCGGGTGGTCGGCAACGAGGTGTGGCGCGGGGACGAGCTCGTCGTTTCCGGCACGTTGCTGGACGCCGCGGCGATCGAGGCGGCGATGGAGGCGGCGCGCGGGAACATCGGCGTCGAGCTCGAGAAGTTCGCGGAGAACACGCTCGAGTACATCCAGCGCGAGGCCAAGCTCACGTTCGAGCCGATCGACCTGCCGCCGCTGCGCACCGAGATCAAGGGCCGGCACGCACTGGTGGTCGTGCGCGGCCACGACTACCGCAGCGACCTCGCCGCGCTGAAGCCGTACCTGCGCGAGTACCAGCCGGTGATGATCGGCGTGGACGGTGGCGCGGACGCGCTCCTCGAGATCGGCTTCAAGCCCGACATCATCATCGGCGACTTCGACTCCGTCTCGGACCGCGCGCTGCGCTGCGGGGCCGAGCTGATCCACCACGTGCACCTCGACGGTCGCGCGCCGGGCCGTGAGAACCTCCTCGATTGGGGCGTCCCCTACGTCGAGTTCGTCATCGACGGCACGAGCGAGGACGTCGCGATGCTGCTGGCCTACGAGGCCGGCGCGCAGCTCATCGTCGCGGTCGGCACCCACGCGACCATGGTGGAGTTCCTCGACAAGGGCCGGAAGGGGATGTCGTCGACGTTTCTCACCCGGCTCCGCCTCGGCCCGATGCTCGTCGACGCGAAGGGTGTGAGCCGGCTCTACGAAGGCCGGGTGCGCCGACGCGACATGGTCGCGCTCATCGTGTCCGCGCTCGTCGCCGTGGTCGTCATCAGCGTGGTCGCGGAGCCGATCCACGTGTTCTTCGACGGGATCCGCGTCACCCTCAAGGACCTCTGGTACTCCGTCACCGGCGACTGACGCCGATTCCCTCGCACTGGATTGATGCCTGACCCATGATCAACTTCCGCTTTCACATCGCGTCCCTCATCGCGGTGTTCCTGGCGTTGGCGGTCGGGGTCGTCATGGGCTCGACGGTCATCGACCGTGCGATCGTCGACGGGCTGCGCGACCGCATCAACACGGCCGAGAAGAACTCGAACCAGGTGCGCTCCGACAACGCGAAGCTCAAGACCCAGATCGATCAGCTCAACAACTACAGCGACCAGACGGCCCAGTGGGCGGTCGAGGCCCAGCTGACGGACCAGCCGGTGGCGATCGTGGCCGAGCGCGGCGTGGACGAGGACACCGTCAAGGCCCAGGCCGCGCTGCTGCGCGAGGCCGGTGGCGTGGTCTCCGGGATCCTCTGGCTCGAGAACCCCTGGAACCTCGGCGGCGACGGCAAGAGCGCGGACGCGCTCCGCACCGCACTGGCGAGCAACACCCGGGCCGACAGGGCCCTCCGCGCCGAAGCCATCACCGCGCTCTCGAAGCGGCTCACCCAGGGTGCTGCGGTCGCGGGGCAGCCGGACGTGCTCGACAGCCTGGCCAAGGCCGGGTTCGTGACCCTGGAGGGACTCGGCAGCGGCGACGTCAGCGCGCTCACCTATCCCGGCGCCGGCGCCCGAGCGCTCGTGGTCGGCGGTCCGGAGAGCTCGATCACCGCGAGCGGGTTCACGCTCGAGCTGACCCGTGCGCTCGCAACCTCGAGGGCGCTCACCGCGGTCGGCGAGATCGACCCCGACGCGACGAACCGCGGCGTGTGGCTCGCCCCGATCCGCAACGACGACCAGCTCAAGCGCCAGGTGTCAACGATCGACGACGTCGATGTCGTGCAGGGCCGGGTCGCGTCGACGCTGGCGCTCGCGGTGTTGGCGCGTGGAGTGGTGGGCGCGTACGGGACCGGCGCGGGTGCGCAGTCGACGGTCCCCGCCATCCCCGCCCCGCGCTGACGCATCCCGGCCCCGGGCGCGGGACCGGACCAGACTGAGCCCGAGTGGGCGTCTTGATCGGATGGGTCGTCGGGTTCCTGGCGGTGCGCTTCGTGCTGGTCGCGGGCCACGACATGTTCCACGTGCCCGCGCTGGCGCGCCTGAACTACCGCGGCCGCAGGCTCATCACCGCGGGCGGCCTCTACCTGGTCATGGCGGTGCTCATCGTGGAGGCCGGCCGCTCCGCGCTCGGCGGCTTCGAGATCGGCGACCCGCCCGGGCTCAATCCCGCGCGCCCGCTGGTCCTCTTCGCCGCGTTCGGGTTCGGGCTGCTCGGCTTCATGGACGACGTGCTCGGAGGCGAGGACCGAGGGTTCCGGGGGCACCTGCGTGCGCTCTCCCGGGGCCGGCTCACGACCGGGATGGTCAAGCTCATCGGTGGCGCGGCGATCGCGCTCGTGCTCGCGTCCGCGCCCGGGTTCGTCACCGGCAAGCGACTGCTCGCCGACGCGCTCCTGATCGCGCTCGCGGCGAACCTCGGCAACCTCCTGGACCGCGCGCCGGGCCGCGTCATCAAGTGCTCGCTCGTCGCCTACGTCCCGATCGCGATCGTCGCGGGCGCCGGCGCGGTCGGCATCGCGGTCGCCCCGCTCATGGGCGCGACGCTCGGCCTGCTGCCCGAGGACCTCCACGAGCGCCTCATGCTCGGCGACACCGGGGCGAACATCCTCGGCGGCATCCTCGGCCTCGTCGTCGTCCTCGAGTGCGACCGCACGACCCGCAACATCGTGCTGGCCGTGCTCGTCGTTCTGAACCTGGCGTCGGAGTTCGTGTCGTTCAGCCGGGTGATCGAACGGGTGCCGCCGCTGCGCTGGCTCGACCAGCTGGGACGGGCGCGGGCGGCGCCGCCGATCGACCCGACGGATCACACGCCCGCTTGACCCAGACGGTGTCCGCGTGGGGCGGCCCGCCGAGCGCCAGCTCGTAGCCCGCCTGGTCCAGAGCCCGCCCGAGGCCGTGGAACGAGCCGAACCGGATCGGTGAGACCCGGACGACCGCGCAGACCTCGGGCCGGCGCGCGGCCCGCACGACGTCCGCGCGCCGGAGCCGGAGCCCGGGCCGGTCCGACTCGATGCGCAGGATCGACGCGTCGACGAATTGATCCGGCGTGCGCTTCCCGGCCCGCCAGACGAGGCCGGGGTCGTCGCTCACGACCTGCGCGCCGGACGGCAGGCGCTTCAGGATGCGGACGACCTGCGCGCGCTCCCCGGTGTAGCCCCGCGGCCAGAGCAGCTCGGAGAGCTGCGCGACGTGCCAGGGCACGAACAGGAGTGCGGCGATCGCGATCGCGGCCGCGACGCGCGGCGTGGACGCGGCCACGCCCACCAGGAGCGCGGCCGCGGGGACCACGTGCGCGAGGTGGTTGCGCCACATCGGGGCTTCGAGGAGGACCACGAGCAGGCTGAGGAGCAGCCAGACGACGATCGGGCCGAGCCCGCGCGTGAGCAGGGTGAGGGGATCCGGCCGGTCCCCTTCGCGCTCGCGAGGTCGCTTCCGGCGGCGGACCACCACCGCGGCGACGATCGCCACTGCCGCGGCGGCCAGCAGCGGTGCGTCGCGCTGCTCGAGGGTGCGCAGGGTCTTGGTCGCGTTGGCACCGATCTCGCGGTGCTGCGCCTGATCGGTGTGGTACGTGACCGACTGGTCGTAGACGCGCTGCAGGCCCCAGGGCAGCGCGATCACGAAGGCCACCGCGACGGCGATCAGCGGGACCAGGACGATGTCGCGCAGGCGCCGGCGGTCGACGACCATGAGGCCGGCCGCGACGATGGCCGGGATCTCGAGCAGGCTCTTGACCGAGAACGCGGCGCCCGCGAGCACGCCGATGGCCACGATCCAGCCGATCGACGGCTTGCGGCGGTAGGCGAGCGCGGCGGCGACGCACCCGGTGGCGCAGGCCTCGCCCAGCCCGTCGCTCGTCAGCGGGCCCGTGGTCCACAGCACCGACCCGCTCGCCGCGACGAGCGCGGCCGCGAGGAGCGCGCCGGCGCGCGTCGTGAGCATCCGTCCCGCCAGATAGATCGTGATCGCGAGCGCGATGCCCGAGAGCACGGCGATCGCGCGCGGCGAGTCGATCGTGCGCCCGGTGAGCAGGTCGCCGAGCCATGCCATCGGGAGGAAGAGCGGCCCCTGGCTCGAGAACACGTCCCGGAACGGCAGGCCGCCGGCCCGCATCGCGAGGACCGACTCGGCGAACTGGCCGTCGTCGAAGCCGAGCTGCTGGAACGAGAGGAACGCGGGGATGCGGATGACGGCCGCGCCGAGCCCGACGAGCAGGATGTCCCGGGTACGTGTGCTCACGCGCTCGGCGCGCAGTCTCGGCGGATCCAGAGTCCCCGTCCGTGGCCGAAGTCCTCGGTCTGCTCGTAGCCGAGCCCGGCCAGCTTCGCGGGCAGGTCCGGGAAGCTCCCGAACCGCGCCGGCGAGGTCACCGCGACCGCGCACTCGCGTGGGTTCGCGGCGGCGTCGAGGAGCCGCTCCTGGTCGAACGAGATCTCCTTCACCGGCAACCCGATGCGGAGCACCGACGGGTCGACGAAGAAGGGGTCGGTGGCCTTGCCCGCGCGCCAGATGAGCCCCGGCTCGTCGCTCAGCGCCCACGCGCTGGGAGGCAGCTTGCGAAGCGCGTCGACGATCGTCGCGTTCCTGCCCGAGTAGTCCTTCGGGAGCAGGAGCGGGCGCAGCTGGTACGCCTGGTAGGGCACGGTGATCAGGGCGGTGATGACCACGGCGCGCCACGAAGGCCGGTACCGCGCCACGAGCAGCGCGAACGGGGCCACCAGCGCGGCCAGGTGGTTGCGGAACATCGGGTTCTGCGCCAGCAGCACCACGACCACGAGCCCCGCCCACCACCAGACGATCCGCTGGTCCCCGAAGAGCCGGTCGAGGAGTGGTCGGCGTGCTTCCGTACCGACGCTTGCTGCCGCAGCGAAAGACCGCTCGTCGCCGCCTGCCGTCTCCGGGGCGTGCCGATGGGCGACGGGAGATCTTCGGAGAAGGCGGGTGACGAGGGCGACGGCGCCGATGGCGACGAGGGTGAGGCTCCAACGCCAGTAGGTCGTGACCAGCTTGTTCAGGTTGTCCAAGGGCCGGCGCTCGCCGGTCTTGGCCAGGTGGTACTTGACCGAGTCCAGGTAGACGTCGTTGAACCCCCACGGCGAGGACACGAGGACCAGCACCACCACCGCGCCGAGGGGGACGAGGACCGCGTCCTTGATCCGGTGCCGGGACAGGACGAGCAGCCAGGCCGCGACCAGCGCGGGCGTCACGAGCAGGTTCTTCACCGAGAATGCGCTGCCCGCGAGGATCGCGATGGCGATCGCGAGGCCGGTCGACGGCCGGCGCCGGTACACGAGCGCGACGGCGACCGCCGATGCCGAGATCGCCGCGCCCACGCCGTCGCTCGTGAGCGGTCCGGTGGTCCAGAGCAGGACGCCGCTCGACCCGGCCAGGACGGCGGCGAGCAGCGCGCGGCCCCGGTCCATGAGCTCGCGGCCGGCGAAGTACACCGCGACGGTCGTCACCGCGCCCGCCGCGACCGCGAGCAGGCGCGGGGCGTCGAGCGTCTCGAACCCGGCGAGGTCGGCGAGCCGCACCAGCGGAAGGAACAGTGGGCCCTGGGACGAGAAGACGTCTCGGAACGGGTCGTAGCCCTGGCGCATCGCGATCGCGGCGAGTCCGTAGCCGCCGTCGTCGTAGCCGAGGTTCGTCGGCGCGAGGTACGCGGGGATCCGGAGCAGGATCGCGCCGAGCGCGAGGAGCGTCACGTCCAGCCAACGGGCCCGCCGGGCCTCGGTGGGCAGCGTCGTGGTCGGCCCCGTCTCGGAGGTGATCACGGTGCTCCAGGATGGCCGGGGGACGGGAGCGCGCATGGTACCGTCGACTTCCCGAGAGAAGCGCGCGGTGTTTCCGTCGCGCCGATGATCGGGAGAGCGGAGGCAAGGGGTTGGCGAAGCACATCTTCGTGACCGGTGGCGTGGCGTCGAGCCTGGGCAAGGGGCTCACGGCATCGTCGCTCGGACGCCTGCTGAAGAGTCGGGGCCTGCGGGTCACGCTGCAGAAGCTCGACCCCTACATCAACGTCGATCCCGGCACCATGAACCCCTTCCAGCACGGCGAGGTGTTCGTCACCGACGACGGCGGCGAGACCGACCTCGACCTCGGTCACTACGAGCGCTTCGTCGACGTGCCGCTCAACCGCAAGAGCAACGCGACCACGGGCTCGATCTACCAGTCGGTGCTCGCGAAGGAGCGTCACGGCGCGTACCTCGGTGAGACGGTGCAGGTCATCCCGCACATCACCAACGAGATCAAGGACCGGATCGTCGCGCTGACCGCGGACGACGTGGACGTGGTGATCACCGAGGTGGGCGGCACCGTCGGTGACATCGAGATCCTCCCGTTCCTCGAGGCGATCCGGCAGTTCCGCAAGGACGTCGGCCGGGACAACGTCTTCTACGTCCACGTGACCCTGGTGCCGTTCATCGGGCCGTCGGGCGAGCAGAAGACCAAGCCCACCCAGCACTCGGTCACCGAGCTCCGCAGCCGGGGCATCCAGCCCGACGTGATCGTCTGCCGGTCGGAGGGCCCGTTGTCGGAGGGGCTCAAGCGCAAGATCTCCAACCTCTGCGACGTACCGGTCGAAGCGGTCGTGAACGCGGCCGACGCCCGCAATCTGTACGACATTCCCTTGGTGTTGCACAAAGAGG
>DASXYP010000130.1:0-17996 GCA_036502405.1 Acidimicrobiia bacterium | reverse complement strand
ACGAGCGCGACCCGGTGGCCGTCGGCTGACCACCGGACCCGGGGATTCTCGACGGCCGACCACCGGACCCGGGGACTCTCGGCGGCCGTCGGCGGTTCCGCGCTCGGGGACCAGCGTTGTGCCCGTGCTTCTGCGGGTCCGGGCCGTACACTCGGTGCCGATGGGAGTCCAGGGCTTCGAGCGTCGGCTCGAGCGGCTCGTCGAGGGCGCCTTCGGGAAGGCCTTCCGCAGCGGTCTCCAGCCAGTCGAGATCGCACGCAAGCTGCTGCGCGAGATGGACAACGGCCGCACCCTGGGCGTGCGGGGGACCGTCGCGCCCAACGCCTTCCTCGTCTGTCTCTGTGAGGAGGATGCCGAGCGCTTCGACGACTACGCCGACGTGCTCGAGCGCGAGCTCGCGGAGGAGGCCCGCGAGCACGCCCGGGCCGACGGGTACCACTTCCTCGGCCCGGTCGCGGTCCAGCTGGTGGAAGACCCCCGGCTGCGCAAGGGCGACCTCGAGGTCGAGGCGTCGATCAAGGAGGGGCCCGGTGGGCGGGTCGGCGCCCTGGTCCTGCCCGACGGCCGCCGCATCACCCTCGGGGCCGAGACCTTCGTCATCGGGCGCCTCGCCGACTGCGACCTGCCGGTCGAGGACCCGCTGGCCTCACGGCGCCACGCCGAGATCCGTCCCGAACCGGACGCCTACCGCCTCGTCGACCTCGGATCGCTCAACGGGACCCTCGTGAACGCGGCCCCGGCGAAGAACCACGTGCTGGTCGACGGCGACGTCATCGGCATCGGGGGCGTGGCCATCCGGTTCGAGGCGTCGTAGCGGCGGGAGCACCGTGTCCGAGGGTCTGCTCACCATCCTCAAGTTCTGCTTCCTCGCGCTGCTCTACCTGTTCCTCTTCCGGGTCGTGCGCATCGTGCGGCTCGAGATCAAGCCGGCGAAGGTGCCCACGCCGGCCGCGCCCGTCGGGGCGGAGCCGCTGGCCGCGGCGCAGGCCGGCAAGAAGGAGCGCAAGGCGCGCGGCGGCGGGCAGCTGTACCTCCTCGACCCGCCCGCCCGCCAGGGCGAGGTGTACCCACTGACCGACGAGATCACCGTCGGCCGCGCGCCCGGATGCGGGGTCGTGCTCGACGACGACACGTTCGTCTCGCAGGTCCACGCCCGGCTGTTCCGGCGCGGCCGCGAGACCTACGTCGAGGACCTGGGCTCGACCAACGGGACGCTCGTGAACGGCGAGCGGATCTCCGAGGTGACCCGCCTCCGCCGGGGCGACCAGGTGCAGTTCGGCAGCACCCTCGCGGAGATCACGAGATGAGCGCAGCGGTGACATCGCCGACGGTCAGCCGTCAGACGCGCGGAACCGGGCAACGCGAAGGGTGGGACACCATCGCGGGCGCCGGAGGGCCGAGAGCGGACGAGATGAGCAGGGCACGATGAAGCTGATCCCCGGGGGCGCCACGGATCAGGGCCAGGTGCGCGAGACCAACGAGGACGGCTACGTCGTCGACCGGCGCCTCCAGCTCTTCGCGATCGCCGACGGCATGGGCGGGCACCGTGCCGGGGAGGTCGCGAGCGCGACCGCGCTCGAGGCGTTGCGCGCCGCGGTCGCGTCGGGCACCGGTCTCGGCGACGCGATCACGAGCGCGAACGAGGCGGTGCACAGCAAGGCGACCGGCGACGCCGACCTCACGGGCATGGGCACGACGCTCACCGCGATCGTCCCCGACGGCAACGGCGTGCTCGTCGGCCACGTCGGCGACTCCCGCGCGTACCTGCTGCGCGACGGTGAGCTCCGCCAGCTGACCACGGACCACAGCCTGATCGAAGAGCTGGTGCGCGAGGGCCGACTCACCGAGGAGCAGGCCGCGGTCCACCCGCAGCGGTCGGTCATCACCCGGGCGCTCGGGGTCGAGGACGACGTGGAGGTCGACGTCTACCCGGTGCCGCTGCTGCCCGGCGACCGCCTCCTGCTCTGCTCCGACGGGCTCACGACCATGCTCCGGCCGCAGGCGATCTCGGCCCTGCTCCGCCGCGAGAGCGACCCGACCCGCGCCGCGAACCTGCTCGTCGACGCGGCCAACGCCGCCGGCGGTGAGGACAACATCACGACGATCGTGATCGACATCGAGGACGACGGTGCCGACCCGTTCGCGCCGGCACCGGCATCGGTCGGAGACGCGGTCACGACCGTCGCCCCGGCCAACGGGGTCGACGCAGCCGTCGCGACCGCGGCGGCGTCCGACCCCGACGCGACCGCGGCGATTCCCGCGATCACGGTCGAGCCGGGCGCACCCGGCGCGCCACCGGGCTCGGGCGTGCCGGGCCGGCCGACGCCCGCGACGGGACCCGCCGACCCGCTCCCCGACGGCGCGACCGCCGCGCAGGCCCTCGCCCGCCAGGACCGGGCCACCCGCCGCCGCGAGCACCATCCGGTCCGGTCGGCCGGGCGCTTCGCCCGCTTCGTCGTGCCGATCGTCCTGATCCTCGGCCTCGCGATCGCGGTCACCGCGTGGTACGCGCGCCGCACGTACTACGTCGCGTTCGACCAGCGCGGCCGGGTCACCGTGTACCAGGGCCGCCCCGGCGGGCTCCTGTTCTGGGACCCGACGGTCGTGCAGCACACGAAGGTCACGAAGGACGCGCTCACCGAGGACGCGCGCCTCGGCGTGCAGGACCGCAAGGAGTTCGACACCAAGGACTCGGCGATCGCGTACGTCGGGCGCATCGAGGCGCGGGCCACGACCACGACCAGCTCGACCACGACGACGACCACCTCCAGCCCGGTGGTGCCGGTCCCGTCCACGTGAGCCGGCTCGAGGGTCGGCGCCGCATCGAGGAGCTCGGGCTCGGGGTCCTCGCGCTGGTCATCGTCGCGTCGGGCTACGTGCTGCTCGCACTCTCGGAGGCGCCGCAGCTGCCCGCCGGGCTCTGGGGGTTCATGGCCGCGATCCTCGGGCTCTTCGTGGTCGCGCACCTCGCGGTCCGCAAGTGGGCGCCGCAGGCCGACGCCACCCTGCTCCCGCTCGTCGCGCTGCTGCTCGGCATCGGGTTCGTCACCATCTCGCGGCTCGACCTCGCGGTCCCCGAAGCCAAGCGCGTCGCCCCCACCCAGGCGGTCTGGACCGCGGTCGGCGTCGCCGCGTTCGTCGCGACGCTCGTGATCGTGCGGCGGGTCGGCGACCTGGCCCGCTACCGGTACACGTTCCTCCTGCTCGGCGTGTTCGCGCTGGTGCTGCCTCTCGTCCCGGGTGTCGGTGTGGAGATCAACAACGCACGGCTCTGGGCCCGGGTCGGCCCGCTCACGGTCCAGCCGGGCGAGGCGGCGAAGGTCCTGCTCGTCGTGTTCTTCGCCGCGTACCTGGTGGAGAAGCGCGAGCTGCTCGCGTCCGGCAGCCGGCGGCTCGGCCGCATGCACCTCCCGGACCCGAAGCACCTGGGCCCGCTCCTGCTGCCGTGGGCCGCATCGATCCTCGTCATGGTGGGCGAGAAGGACCTCGGCTCGTCGCTGCTCTTCTTCGCGGTGTTCGTCGCCATGCTCTACATCGCGACCGACCGGGCGGTGTACCTCGCCGCGGGCCTCGTGCTGTTCTCGGCTGCGGTCGCGTTCAGCTACCAGTTCTTCGGGCACGTGCAGGAGCGGATCGACACCTGGATCAACCCGTGGTCCGACCGCGAGGTCAAGGGCTACCAGCTCGTGCAGAGCCTCTACGCGTTCGGCAGCGGCAAGTTCCAGGGCACCGGGCTCGGGCTCGGGCGACCCGACCTGATCCCGGTGGTCACCACCGACTTCATCTTCGCCGCCATCGGTGAGGAGCTGGGCCTGCTCGGGACGGTCGCGGTCGTGATCGGGTTCATGCTCCTCGTCGGGAGCGCCTACCGCATCGCGGTGCAGGCCCGCCGCCCGTTCTCGAAGCTGTTCGCGGCCGGCCTCGCCACCATCCTCGGCGTCCAGACGTTCGTCATCATCGGCGGCGTCACACGCCTGATCCCCCTCACGGGCGTGACGCTGCCGTTCGTGTCCTACGGCGGGTCGTCGCTCGTCGCGAACTTCGTGATCCTCGCGTTGCTGCTCCGGATCTCGGACGAGAACGCCCAGGACGCCGCGTTCGAGGCCGAGCAGGAGGCGCGACGGCTCGCGTTCGAGGCGGTGCGACCGTGAACCGCGCGATCGGTCGCGTGGCGATGGCCGTCATCGTCCTCCTGCTCCTGCTGGTCGGGCAGCTCACCTACCTGCAGGTGATCGACGCCAACACGCTCGCCAACGACCCGCGCAACACCCGCACCTACCTGAAGGACTTCACGCGGCCGCGCGGCGAGATCATCAGCGCCGACGGCAAGGTGCTCGCACGCTCGGTCCCCTCCAAGGACGAGTACGAGCTGCAGCGCGTCTACCCGTACGGCGAGCTCTTCGCCCAGACCGTCGGCTACCAGTCCGTCGTCGTGGGGAGCACCGGCGTCGAGAACGCGTACAGCGCGGTGCTCTCGGGGCGTGACCGCTCCCACCTGCGCCTGCGCGACCTCGGTGACCTGCTGCTCGGCAAGGAGCAGACCGGCAACGTCGTCCTCAGCCTGCGCGTCGACGCGACGCTCGTGGCCAAGTCGGCGCTCGGCAACCAGCAGGGCTCCGTCGTCGTGATGGACCCGAAGACCGGGGCGATCGTCGCCATGTACTCGAACCCGAGCTTCGACCCGCAGCCGCTCGCGGGTCACGACCCGAAGGCGGTCCAGGCGTACTGGCAGCTGCTCCAGCCGAACAGCCCGGACTCGGCGTTGCTCCCCCGCGCGTACCGTCAGCGCTACCCACCGGGATCGACGTTCAAGATCGCGACCACCGAAGCCGCGCTCGACACCGGGACCGCGACACCCGCGTCGACCTTCCCGTTCCGGACGTCGATCACCCCGCCCCAGGCGGGCCGGCCGATCGCGAACTTCGGCGGCGAGAACTGCGGCGGAACGCTCGAGGAGAGCTTCGTGGAGTCGTGCAACACGACGTTCGCGCAGCTCGGCCTCGACTTGGGTGAGAAGTTCCCACCGCGGCTCTCGGGCTTCGGGATCTACTCGACACCGCCCCTCGACCTGTCACCCGGCGCGGCGCTGAGCTCCGGTCCCACGCCGGGCACGTTCGAGCAGAACAAGCCGATCTTCGCGCTTGCGGGCATCGGCCAGGGCGAGGTCGCGGCGACGCCCCTGCAGATGGCGCTCGTGGGCTCGGCCGTGGCCAACGGCGGCACGGTGATGCGCCCCCACGTCGCCGCGGAGGTCCGCGACCCGGACGGCCGGACGCTGTCGACGATCGCGGCGAAGCCCTGGAAGGTGGCGATGCCGCCGGCGACCGCGTCGACGATCACCGGCTTCATGGAGCAGGTCGTCGCGCGCGGCACCGGGACGGCGGGACAGATCGCGGGCGTGACGGTCGCGGGCAAGACCGGCACCGCGCAGAGCTGCGACACCTGTTCCCCACACGCGTGGTTCGTGGCCTTCGCACCGGCCGAGGCGCCCCAGTACGCGGTCGCGGTCTTCGTGGAGCGCGGCGGCAACCTGGGCAGCGAAGCCACGGGCGGGCACGTCGCCGCGCCGATCGCGGCGAAGGTCCTCAAGTTCCTGCTCGGGAAGTAGCTGCGCCGGACGGGTGTCGCCTTCGCCACATGCCTCCGCCCGTGTCCAGGAGTGCAGCGGGCCGACAGATAGCGTTGCTCGGATTCATGGCCACTCCTTCGACCATCTTCGCGGACCGCTACGAGATCGTCAGCGAGATCGCGCACGGCGGCATGGCCGACGTGTACCTCGCTCGCGACTCGAAGCTCGACCGACCGGTCGCGCTCAAGGTCCTGTCGCCCGAGCTCTCGCGCGACCCGGCGTTCGTCGAGCGGTTCCGGCGTGAGGCCCAGGCCGCCGCCGGCCTGAACCACCCCAACATCGTCGGGATCTTCGACTGGGGCCAGGAGCACGGCACGTCGTTCATCGTCATGGAGTACATCGACGGCCGGACGCTGCGGGACATGATCCGCCACGAGGGCACCATCGCCCCGGGCCAGATCGCCGACATCGGTGCCGACATCGCGGCCGCACTGTCGTTCGCGCATCAGAACGGCGTGGTGCACCGGGACGTGAAGCCCGGCAACGTGCTGATCACGACGGCCGGGCAGGTCAAGGTCACGGACTTCGGCATCGCACGCGCCGGGGGCGACAACGACGGGCTCACACGCACTGGCGCGGTCATGGGCACCGCGACGTACTTCTCGCCCGAGCAGGCCCAGGGGACGTCGGTCGACGGCCGCTCGGACGTCTACTCGCTCGGGATCGTGCTCTACGAGATGGCGACCGGCGAGCCGCCGTTCACCGCCGACTCCCCGGTGAGCGTCGCGTACCTGCACGTGCGCGAGCCGGTCGTGCCGCCGAGCAAGAAGGTCCCGTCGATCCCACCGGAGCTCGAGCGGGTCATCATGACCTGCCTCGCGAAGAGTCCCAACGACCGCTACCAGTCGGCCGACGACCTGCGCGCCGACCTGCTGCGCTTCCGGCGCGGGCAGGCGGTGCAGGGCACGGCGATCACGGCCGCGGTCGTGTCGGTGCCGGACGCGACCTCCACGATGGTCGCCGCACCGGTCGCGCCCGTCCCGATCGCGACGAAGGCCGCGCCACCCAGGAAGAAGCGGGGACCCGTCGTCGCCGTGGTCCTGCTGCTCCTCGCGCTGATCGCCGCGGTCGCGGTCCTCCTCGCGACCCAGCTCGGCGGCGACGGCTCCTCGGCGTCGATCCCGGTGCCGCCGGTCGTCGGCGAGACCGTCGCCGCGGCGAAGCTGCACCTCGCGGCCCAGAAGCTGACCAACGTCACCGTCGTCCGCCGGCCGAACGACCAGATCGGGAAGGGCCTGGTCGTGCGCCAGGATCCTTCGGCCGGGACGAAGGTGAACCAGGACGAGAACATCCGGCTGACGGTCAGCGCCGGCGCGGGCAGCGTCAAGGTCCCCGACGTCGTGGGAGAGACCTTCGAGGATGCCTCCGCCGCGCTCCAGGAGCAGGGCCTGAAGGCGGTGCGCCAGAACGAGGCGAGTGACACGGTCGCGCTCGGCCAGGTGACCCGGACCGATCCGCCCGCCGACGCGCCGGTGGACCGCGACAGCAACGTCAACGTGTTCGTGTCCGCGGGGCCGGCGCCGGTGAACGTCCCGAACGTCACCGGCAAGGACCAGGTCGCCGCCACGCAGACCCTGAACGACGCCGGCCTCAAGGTGCAGAAGTCGAACCAGGCGAGCAGCTCGGTGCCGGCCGGCTCGGTGGTCAGCACCAACCCGGCCGCAGGAACGCAGGCGCCGCGCGGGAGCACGGTCACGATGTTCGTGTCGACCGGCCCCGACCAGGTCAGCGTCCCGAACGTGATCGGCAACACCCAGGCCGACGCCACGAGCACCTTGACCGATGCGGCGTTCGACGTCCGCGTCGTGCAGGTGCCGTCGTCGCCGTCGAACATGGGCAAGGTCATCACCCAGTCCCCGAACGCGGGCACGACGGTGAACAAGGGCACGCAGGTGACGATCACCGTCGGCACCGGGCCGGGCACGACCTCGACGTCGACGTGACCCGAAGATCTCCGGCGCTCGACTGCCCGCCCGCGATCGGACGACGAGCGCCGGCGGCCCGCTCGGCCCCTCTGGCCGACTGGTACCGCGACCACGGACGGCACGAGCTCGCCTGGCGCGGATCCCGTGACCGGTGGCCGATCCTCGTCTCCGAGGTGATGCTCCAACAGACCCAGGTGCCGCGCGTCGCCGACGCGTGGCCGGAGCTCATCGGGCGCTTCCCGACCCCCGCGGCCATGGCCGAGGCCGGACCCGGTGCGGTGATCACCGCCTGGGGCCGGCTCGGCTACCCACGACGGGCACGCCGGCTCTGGGAGGCCGCGAGCCTGATCGCGGCGTCGGGCTGGCCCGAGGACCTGACCGTGCTCCCCGGGGTGGGCCGCTACACCGCCGGTGCGATCCTCGCCCAGGCCGACGACGCCGACGTCGCCGCGGTCGAGGTCAACGTGCGGCGCGTCGTCGAGCGGTGCACGGGTCGCGCGCTCTCGGAGCGCGAAGCCGAGGCGGAGATGGTGCGGCTCGCCCGTCCCCTGCGCGGCCGCGACCGGCTCCTCGCGCTGATGGACGTCGGAGCGACGCTCTGCCGGCCGCGCGCGCCCCGCTGCCCCGAGTGCCCGCTGCGCCGCCGCTGCGCGTCACGCGGCCCGCGCCCGTCCGAGGTGCGGTCCCGCCAGGGTGCGTTCGCGGGCTCGTTCCGCCAACGCCGTGGCCAGGTCATGGCCCGCCTGCGCGCGGGGAACCCGGTGCCGGTGTCGGACCTCGACCCGGACGCCCTCGCGTCGCTCGTGGCGGACGGGCTGGCGGTGGTCGCGCACGACCACGCCACCCTCCCCTGAGCGAACCCGAACCCGCTACGCCGCGAGCGAGAGGAAGCTGCGCAGCAGGTCGTGTCCGGAGTCGGTGAGGATCGACTCCGGGTGGAACTGGACGCCCTCGATCGGGAAGTCGCGGTGGCGCAGGCCCATCACGACACCGTCACCGGTCTCCGCGGTGAGCTCGAGGCAATCGGGCACCGAGTCGCGGGCCACGACCAACGAGTGATAGCGGGTGGCGGTCAGCGGGTCGGCGAGGCCCGCGAAGACCCCACCCCCGCGGTGGTGCACCTCGGAGGTCTTGCCGTGCATCACCCGCTCGGCGCGCTCGATGCGCGCCCCGTACACCTGGCCGATGCACTGGTGGCCGAGGCACACGCCGAGCACGGGGACGCCGCGTTCGCCGAAGGCTCGGATCGCGTCGTTCGAGAGACCCGCGTCCTCGGGCCTCCCCGGGCCGGGCGAGACGAGGACCGCGTCCGGTTCGAGCGCCCGCATCTCGTCCAGCGTGACTGCGTCGTGACGGTGCACGACGGGTTCGGCGCCGAGCTCACCGAGGTACTGCACGAGGTTGTAGACGAACGAGTCGTAGTTGTCGATCACCAGCACGCGGGGGCCCACGCCGCGGACGCTACCGGACCGATCCGCCGTGGCCGTCCGGTTAACCTCCCCCGCTGTGCCGGTCTCCAAGGGCAAGCGCTCGCGCTACACGCCGCCGCCGCCGAAGAACAAGCCGTCGAGCCCGTTGTGGGTGCCGGCGTTGATGTTCTCGCTGCTCGTGACCGGCACGCTGGTGATCGTCCTGAACTACCTGGGGATCCTCCCCGGCGAGCAGCAGAACAGCTACCTGCTCCTGGGGCTGGTCGAGATCACCGCCGGCTTCGTCTTCGCCACGATCTATCGGTAGATCTCCGCCGCTCGACCGCCGCGGCCGCGATCACGGGCGAGCGGCGGCGGCTACCGGGTGGAGGGCCCAGTTATCCACAGGGTTGTCCACCATCTGTGGGGAACGACAGGCCTGTAGTTCTCGCCGCGCGGAAATGGGCGTGTCAGACCGCTCGGGGGCCCTCGCCGACCAGCACCATGTCCTCCCGGCAGTGGCGGGGCGCCTCCGGGTCCTCCTCGCCGGGCGCGGCGGTCATCGTCACCTCGGCGCCGCAGACCCCGCACCGGTAGCGGTAGTCGACCGGGCGCAGCAGCGACAGGTCCGGCTCGTCGGGCGGCGGTGGGCGCAGCATCGAGCGGATCACCCTGACCGCGAGCAGGTAGATGACGAGCGCGGCGACGACCGCGATGACGATCCGGACCGCGAGCGGCACGGTCGGTCAGGCTCGGGGGCGGGAAGGCGCGGCCAGCGTCAGCCGAGCCGCTCGATGATGGTGGCGTTCGCCATGCCACCACCCTCGCACATGGTCTGCAGGCCGTACCGACCGCCGGTGCGCTCGAGCTCGTTGAGCAGCGTGACCATCAGGCGGGCGCCCGACGCGCCGAGCGGATGGCCGAGCGCGATCGCGCCGCCGTTGACGTTCACCTTCGTCATGTCCGGGTGGTGCTCCTTCTCCCACGACAGGACGACGGGCGCGAACGCCTCGTTGATCTCGATCAGGTCCATCTCGTCGAGCTTCATCCCCGCCCGCTCCAGCACCTTGGTGGTGGCCGGGATCGGGCCGGTCAGCATCATCACCGGGTCCACCCCGGCGAGCGCGAAGGTCTGGAAGCGGGCCCGAGGCGTCAGCCCGAGCTCGTTCGCCTTCTCCTCGCTCATGATGAGCAGCGCCGCCGAGCCGTCGGTGATCTGCGACGAATTCGCGGCGGTGACCACACCATCGGGCTTGAACGCGGGCTTCAGCTTGGCGAGCGTCTCCATCGAGGAGTCCGGGCGGATCCCCTCGTCGGTGCGCATGGTCTCGGCGCCGTTCTCGCCGGTGATGCCGATCGGGACGATCTCGCGGTCGAAGCGGCCCTCGCGCGTCGCCTGCGCGGCGCGCCGGTGCGACTCGACCGAGAAGCGGTCGTTGTCCTCGCGGGAGATGTTCCACTTCTCGGCGATCAGCTCGGCCGAGATGCCCTGAGGAACGAGGTTGGGGTAGCGCTCGAGCATCTTCGGCCCGAACGGCTGACTGCCGGCGATGAACGAGGCACCCATCGGGACCCGGGTCATGTTCTCGACCCCGGCGGCGATGACGATGTCGTACGCGCCGGCGATGACGCCCTGGGCGGCGAAGTGGGCCGCCTGCTGGGACGATCCGCACTGGCGGTCGATCGACGTGCCGACAACCGTCTCGGGGAACCCCGCGGCGAGCGCCGCGTTGCGCCCGACGTTGACCGCCTGATCGCCGACCTGCATGACGCAGCCCATGATCACGTCCTCGACCAGCGCCGGGTCGATGCCCGTGCGGTCGACGAGCGCCTTGACCGTGTGCGCGGCCAGGTCGACGGGATGCGTGTCCTTGAGCTTGCCGTTGCGACGACCGAGCGGGCTGCGAACTGCGTCGACGATGACTGCGGTGGCCATGATGTCCTCCAGGGCGCGACTTGACCGTTCGGTCAAGTCTACGTCTGACCGGTCCGGTACATTCCAGGCCCGTGCGGGACATGGACCGGTCGCTCGGCGACGGTGGGATGGCGTTGCTGGGCACCCTCGGCGTCAGCTTCGAGCGCTACGGCGAGGGCTGGGTCGAGGCGACGTGGGTCCCGACCGAGGCCGCGTGCAACCCCGCGGGCCCGGTGCACGGCGGGGTCTACGCGGTCGTGCACGACGCGGCGATGAACTTCGCCACGAACGCGGCGCTCGAGAAGGGCGAGCGCGGGGCCACGATCTCGATCACCTACTCGACGATGCGATCGGCCGCGGCCGGGGACCGGCTCGCGGTGCGCGGTGAGGTCGTCCGCCTCGCGCGCCAGATCGCCTACCTCGAGACCTCCATCACCAACGCGGACGGCGAGCTGGTCTCGAAGGCGAGCGGCACGTTCATCCTGCGCCGACGGGAGCCGATCGGTGGATCCGGTGCACCCGGGTCCGAAGGGAAGTCATGAGCACGCGCACGGTGGTGGTCGGCGGCGGGATCATGGGCGCCGGGATCGCGTACGAGGCGAGGGTCGCCGGCTTCCCGGTGACGATCGTGGAGTCCAAGCCGGAATTCCTCGAGGCGGCCGAGTCCCGGGTGGCCCACTACGAGTCACGCGCCCGGTCCAAGGGCGCGGAGCTCGCCGGCTTCGGCTCCCTCGACCTCACGACGGACCTCCCGGTCGCGGCGGCCGAGGCCGACGTCATCGTCGAGGCGGTCTCGGAGGACCTCGACCTCAAGCGGTCGATCTTCACGACGATCGGGCTCGCGGCGCGTGACGACACGGTGCTCGCGTCGAACACCAGCGGGCTGCCGATCGAGGTGCTCGGCGCGGCGAGCGGGCGGCCCGGCCAGGTGGTCGGCACCCACTTCTTCAACCCGGTCCCGGCGATGCGCCTCGTCGAGGTGGTGCGCTCGGTCGAGACCAGCGACGCGACCGTCGCCCGCGCGCTCGAGTTCTGCCGCGCGCTCGGCAAGGAGACGGTCGAGATCCGCGACCTGCCGGGCTTCGTCACCACCCGGCTCGGGACGCTGCTCATGTGCGAGGGCATCCGCGCGTACGAGCAGGGCGTCGCGTCGGCCGAGCACCTCGACACCGCGATGAAGCTCGGGTACAACCACCCGATGGGCCCGCTCGAGCTGGCCGACCGCGTCGGGCTCGACACCCTGCTCGCGATCCTCGACGACATGCGCGAGGCGTTCGGCGACGCGTTCCGCGCTCCTCCGCTGCTGCGCCAGATGGTCGCGGCCGGCAAGCTGGGCCGGAAGAGCGGCCGGGGGTTCTACGACTACTCCTGACGTCGCGGTCGCCGAGGGTGCGCAGCCGCTGAGCAAGCGGATCCGCTACGGCTGGGTCATCGAGGTCGCGGTCGGCATCGCGCTGTACTTCCTCTACGACTCGTTGCGGGACCGCACGATGGGTACCGCCCCGGACGCACTCCGCCACGCGAAGCAGGTCGTCGACATCGAGCGCTTCTTCGGGATCTACCAGGAGCGCCGCATCCAGCAGGCGTTCCTCGACTGGCACCCGTTCATGTCGTTCTGGAACATCTACTACGGGACGATCCACTTCGTGATGCCGGTCATCGCGCTCGTCGCGATGTATCGCAAGACGCCGATCCGCTACGTCCGGTGGCGCAACGCGCTGCTGTTCATGCTCGTGTTCGGGTTGATCGGGTTCTGGCTGTACCCGCTGACCCCGCCACGGCTCATGCCCGCGCACTACGGCTTCGTCGACTCGGCGTCACGGTTCTTCAACTTCGGCCCCCAGCAGCGCATCCACCTCGGCCCGAACGGCGAGCCGACCGCGGCGGCGCGCGCCGCGTTCGGGAACCTCTACGCCGCCATGCCGAGCCTCCACGTCGGCTGGTCCACGTGGTCCGCGCTCGCGCTGCTCCCGCTCGTGCACCGGGTCTGGATCAAGGTGCTGGTCTGCCTGTACCCGTTCGCCACGATCTTCGCCATCGTCGTGACCGCGAACCACTGGATCCTCGACGCCTTCGGTGGCTGGGTCGTGCTCGCCCTCGGCTACGGGTGCGCCCGCCTGCTCGAGCGGGCCCTCGCCGCGCGGCGCCTCTCGGCGGCCGTCTGATCCCTTTTGTGAGGGTTTCGCGAAGTGTCGCCGCGCCCGTTGCCCCTCGCCGCCGACCGTCGTACGTTCCTGCAAATTGCCACCAGGGGGGAAGCCATGCGGATCAGGACACGTCTCGCGGCGGTGCTCATGACCGTCTTCACGCTCACCGCGGTCATGGGGGTCGGCGTCGCCCACGCCGACGACCTCGGCGGGGGCACCACGGACATGAAGCCACGCTTCGTCACCCGCTGCACCTTCTCGCACCGGCTCGCGGACGACCCGATCGTCCACCCGGGCATGCCGGGTGCGAGCCACCTCCACGACTTCTTCGGCAACACGACCACGAACGCGAAGTCGACGTTGAAGAAGCTCAAGCGGGGCACGACGACCTGCAAGAACCCGCAGGACCTGTCCGGCTACTGGACGCCGAGCCTGAAGGTCAACGGCGTGCTCGTGGACCCGACGCAGACGAGCGTCTACTACTCGAGCAACGGCAAGGACTACAGGAAGATCAAGGCACCCCCGCGCGGCCTCGAGGTCGTCGCCGGCAACGCGATGGCGACCGCGCCCCAGGGGAAGGCGATCACCACCTGGGACTGCGCCGACGACGACAGCGTGCCGCCCGGGGCCGACGTGCCGACCTGTCCCATGGGGACGGTCGCGCTGCACGTGAACTTCCCCGACTGCTGGGACGGTGTGCACCTCGACTCGGCGAACCACGCCAGCCACCTCGCGTACAGCTCGAAGGACCACACGTGCCCGGCGGACCACCCGGTGTCGATCCCGCGCATACGCGTGAACGTGCGCTACCCGACCACCGGTGGGGCGACAGCGGAGCTCGCCTCGGGGGGCCAGTACTCCGGCCACGCGGACTTCTTCAACGTGTGGGTGCCGAAGGAGCTCAAGCGCCTGGTGAAGACCTGCATCAACGCCGGCATCACCTGCGACGCGAAAGCGTAATTCCGAAGATCCCTGCCGGCCGACCGCTGCGAACCCAGAACCAGGCCGGCAGCGGTTCAGGTCATGCGGGGCTGCCGCTACTGGTAGCCCTGCATGATGTGCTCGATCCACCACTGCGGCGCGGCGTTCATCAACGTGGCGAGATCCCAGTAGTCCCACCAGCGGGCGATCCTGCCGTCGCGGATCTCGAACACCGAGACGAACGGCAGGAGCACGGACTCACCGGTGTGCCAGTTCCACTGCTCCGAGTGCTCGAGCACCACCCGATCGTCCTCGGCGGTCATCGTCCCCGGTTGGGGTGCGTACCCCTCCAGCGGCTCGATGCCGAGGCGGAGGCGCGCCTCGATCGCGTCAGGGCCGCGCGCGCCGTCCTCGGGCGCCGGGACGTCGGTGTAGTGCGCGTCGTCGGTGAAGTAGCCGCGGACCGCCGCGAAGTCGCGCCGCCCGAGGTCCTCCCAGAACCGCTCGATGAGGGCCTTGTTGGCCGTCGGATCGCTCATCGGCCCATCCTCGCACCCGAGCCGGCACCGGGAGCCGGCGATGAGCGTGGTCGCAGGGTCGCCTAGCGTGTTCGGGGTGGGGGGCGAGGAGGGGCACGGGGATCGCCGCTTCGTCGGCTGGGTGCTGGCGATCGCGGCCGGAGGGCTGGCGATCCGCGTCGTCTACATCCTGGCGTTCCGGGTCCGGCAGCTGCCGCTGCCGTTCTACGACTCCCTCATCTTCCACCTGGGCGCCAACGACCTCGCGCACGGGCGCGGCTTCGTCGACGCGTTCACCGGTCAACCCAGTGCGGCTCACCCGCCGCTCTATCTGCTGTGGCTCGGCGCGGCGTCATTCGTCTCTCCGGGTCATTCCGCCACGCCGACGACGCACATGCTCTGGTCCTCGGTGCTCGGGGTCGGGACGATCGTCCTGTGCGGGCTGATCGGCCGCGAGATAGCAGGGCGCCGGGTCGGCCTGATCGCCGCCGCGGTCGCCGCCCTGTATCCGAACCTCTGGGTCAACGACGGGCTGCTGATGTCGGAGCCGATGGCGATGCTCTGCGTCGCGGGCGTCCTCTACACCACGTACCGGTTCGTGCATCACCCGAGCGGGTGGCGCATCGCGGCGGTCGGGGTGCTGTGCGGACTCGCAGCGCTGACCCGCTCGGAGCTGGTGCTGACGGTGCCGCTCGTGCTCGCGGCGGTCGCGCTGACGGCCAGGCGCGCACCATGGTCACGCCGCGTCCGGTGGCTCTTGATCGGCGGCATCGTGAGCGTGCTGGTGATGGCGCCGTGGGTGGCGTTCAACCTGAGCCGCTTCGACAAGCCGGTGTACCTCTCGGCCCAGCTCGGCGGCACCGTGGTCGCGGCGAACTGTCCGAGCACCTACTACGGCCGGTACATCGGCTTCAAGGACTACCGATGCCAGGCGACGGCGGCCGAGCAGGCCGCGCGCACGCGGCCGGGGTTCGACCGGCTCTCGGCCGCGGATCGGGACGCGGCGCTCGGCACGATCGGGAACCGGTACGTGCGCGACCACCTGACCCGGTTGCCCGTCGTGGTCGCGGCGCGCTGGGGCCGCATCCTCGGGATCTACCGGCCGTTCCAGGAGGTCGACGCGGAGCACCGCGACTTCGAGCTCGAGCGGTGGGCCGGCTTCCTGCTGACCGCGAGCTTCTGGGTCGCCGCGGCGCTGTCGATCGTCGGGGTCGTGGGCCTCCACCGCCGTCGCGAGCGCGTGTGGCCGCTGCTCGCGTTCCCGGTGATCGTGCTGGCGTCGGTCGCGCTGACGTTCGGGCAGACGCGTTACCGCGCCCCGGCCGAGGTCTCGCTCGTCCTGCTCGCCGCGGTCGGGATCGACGTGCTCTGGCGCTGGTACCGCAACGAGCCGGCCGTCGAGGCGGAGCTCGGCGCGCCCGCCCCGGCCGACGAGCCCGCGCTGGTGTCGTAGTACATGCGCGGCCCCGCTCCCACCGGAGCCGACCGACGCCATGATCTGCACGTTCGAGTGCACGTTCTGTCGCGACTGCGTCGATCGGGTGCTCCTCGGGGTCTGCCCGAACTGCGGCGGTGGGTTCTCGCCCCGGCCGATCCGGCCCGCGCGCCCGTGGATGAGCGCAGACCTGCGCGAGATGTACCCGGCGACCACGGCGCGCGTGCACCGTCCGGTCGACCCGGCCGAGCACGCCCGCTTCGCCGCGCCGATCCGGGAGCTTCCGCCGGAGGCGCGCTGACCCCTCGGTCTACGGTGAGCGACATGAGCCGGATGATGGTGCGGTACAAGGTGAAGCCCGATCAGGTCGCGCGCAACGAGGAGCTCGTGCGCGACGTCTACGCGGAGCTCGCACGCGAGCAGCCCGACGGACTTCGCTACGGGACGTTCCGGCTCGACGACGGCGTGAGCTTCGTGCACGTCGTCTCGGTGGAGACCGCGGACGGCTCGAACCCGCTGCCGTCCCTGCCGGCGTTCCAGCGGTTCGTGGACGCCATCGCCGACCGTCTCGACGAGGGGCCCGTCACGAGCGACCTCACCGAGATCGGGAGCTATCGCTTCGTCGGCGAGTAGCCCGCTTGCCACCTCGCCCGGATGCGGGGGTATACAAGGGGCATGGCACTCGACGGAACGTACGCACCCAGCCCCTGGGCCCCCATCGCCGATCAGGTGAAGCTCTACGAGGAGTCGGGCGGCACCGACGGCACCACGCTCGAGGGGCAGCCCTGCATCATCCTGTGGACCAAGGGCCGCCACTCCGGCGAGGTCCGCAAGACGCCCCTCATGCGGGTCAACGACGGTGACCGGTACGCGGTCGTCGCGTCACTCGGCGGCGCGCCCAAGCATCCGGTCTGGTACCTGAACCTCGTCGCCGACCCGCACGTGAGCCTGCAGGACGGGCCGAACCTGCGGGACTACACGGCGCGGGTCGCCGACGGCGACGAGCGGGCCGAGTGGTGGAAGAAGGCGACCGCGGTCTGGCCGTCCTACGACGAGTACCAGACCAAGACGGACCGCACGATTCCGGTCGTCGTCCTCGACCCGGCCTGATCAACCCCTCGCGGCGGCGTCCGCCGCGGCCGCGAAGTCCCGGATCCCCGAGGGCCAACCACCCTCGCTGCCGACGCCGTCGCGCATCCCCTGCCAACCCGGGCCGTGGGCGTCGAGCTGGTCGTGCACGAGCTCGACGCGCGTGCCGGAGTCCGTGGGGGTGAAGGTGACCGTCACGCGGCTGCCGACGGCGTCCGGCTTCGGGACACCGAAGTCGGCGCCGAGGAGCCACGAGAACGCGAACTCGCGCGGCGGGTCCCACGTGAGCACCTGCCCCCAGGTGCACACGTCACCGGCGTCGTTCTCCTCCCACATGCGCCCGCCGACCTGCGGGTCCACGCCGACGACCTTCAGGGCACCGCTCTGCACGTGGTGCTCGCGGTTCCACCAGGTGTCGATGCCGTCGGTGAAGACGCGGAACGCGAGGTCCGGCGGTGCCTCGACGTCGACCGTCGTCCGGACCACCGTGTTCTCGTCGGCTCGGGTGCTCATCAGTGCTGCTCCTTGATCGCGGCGGGCTCGGTCTTCACGGTCTGGTTGACCGCGTCGGCGTACGCGGCGAGTGACGTCGTCCAGAACCGGTCGAAGTAGTCACGCGCGGCGCGCACGCCGTCCGGGTCGATGGCGTAGATGCGCCGGGTGCCGGCGGGGCGCACGGACACCAGGCCGCAGTCCTTCAGGACCTTGAGGTGCTGGGAGACCGCCGGCCGGCTGATCGGGAGCTCGTCGGCGAGATCCACGACGGAGCGGGGCCCCGATCCCAGCAGCTCGAAGATCGTCCGCCGGCTGGGATCGGCCAGCGCCCGGAAGGTCGGTTCAACGTAAGCATCCACTTACCGTAAGTTATAACTTACGGTTGGATCCGTCAAGAGGACCGCTCACGGGTCGCGCCGGTCGCCCGGGGGGTGCGCCGCGAACCACGCCGAGATGTCCTTCATGCGACTCCGGTGCTGTGCGGCTCGATCCACACTCGGAGATCGAGTATCC
>DASXYP010000129.1:0-14792 GCA_036502405.1 Acidimicrobiia bacterium | reverse complement strand
GTGACGATGGCGACCTTGCCGTCGAACGTTCCCATGGACCCCCCTTGATCGGACGGGTCGAAGATAGTTGACGCCCACGTCAGGTTCCGATGGGCGGGCGTGCGGTTCGCTTCGCCCTCGCCATCGCCTGGCAGGCTGGGGGGATGCGGGTGACGTTCCTCGGCCACGCGGGGATGTACGTGGAGACCGAGGGCGGGACCGTCCTCTGCGACCCCTGGTTCCACCCGGCGTACTTCGGGTCCTGGTTCCCGTTCCCCCGCAACGACCACCTCGATCCGAGGCCGTTCTCGCACCCCGACTACCTGTACCTCTCCCACCTGCACCACGACCACTTCGACCCGGAGTGGCTGGCGGCGCACGTCGATCGGTCGGCGACGGTGCTCCTGCCCGCATTCGAGCTGGACCACCTCGAGCGGGCCCTCCACAAGCTGGGCTTCCTGAAGTTCGTCCGCACCGAGCACGCCAAGCCGGTGCAGCTCGGCGCGCTGGAGGTCGCGATCCTGGCCATGACCGCCCCGGCCGACGGACCGGTGGGGGACTCGGCGCTGGTGCTCGCCGACTCGACCGCCCGGCTGCTGAACCAGAACGACGCCCGGCCGCGCGACCTGCACGAGCTCGAGGCGCTCGGCCCGTTCGACGCGCACTTCACCCAGTTCTCCGGTGCGATCTGGTACCCGATGGTCTACGACTTCCCGCCCGCGGAGAAGCGCGACCTCGGCGTCCGCAAGCGGGCCCAGCAGATGGAGCGCGCCGTCTCCTACATCAACGGGGTGCATGCACCCCACGTCTTCCCGGTTGCCGGGCCGCCGTGCTTCCTCGACGACGACCTCTTCGCGTTCAACGACCTCGACGACGATCCCGCGAACATCTTCCCGGACCAGACCGTCTTCCTGCGCGAGCTCGAAGCCGCCGGCGTCTCGGGTGGCGAGCTGCTCGTCCCCGGGACGGTGGCGACGCTGGCGGACGGCGGGTGCGCGATCGAGCAGCCGGTCGGCGACGCGTCGCCGGAGGCGATCTTCTCGGACAAGCGGGTGACGATCGAGCGGTACCGCGACGACTGGCGGACCTGGCTGGCGCGCGAGCGCGCGTCGTGGCCGCGCGACGGGATCGACGTCGTGGATGCGCTGCGCGAGTGGTGGGAGCCGCTGCTCGACGTCGCCCCGCTGACGCGCGCCGGGGTCGGGATGCCGGTGCTGCTGCACGTCGGCGACGTCGGCGTGCTGATCGACTTCCCGGCCGGGACGGTGCGCGAGTGGGCGGGCGAGCCGGTCGGCTACCGCATCGACACCGATCGTGCGCTCGTCGAGTCGTGCATCGACCGCCACGTCGAGGACTGGGTCAACGAGCTGTTCCTCTCGTGCCGCTTCCGGGCGCACCGCGACGGTCAGTACAACGAGTACGTCTACACGTTCTTCAAGTGCCTCTCGGTCGAGCGGATGGCCTACTGCGAGGGCCACTACGCGCAGCGCTCCGAGCCGAGCGACGAGATGTTCCGTTGCGGCGACTACCTCGTGCAGAAGCGGTGCCCGCACCTGCGTGCCGACCTCGAGCGCTTCGGCACCGTCGAGGACGGGGTGCTCGAGTGCAAGGTCCACCACTGGCGCTTCGAGCTCGACACCGGTCGGTGCATCACCTCGGACGACGACGAGCACGTCCTGCGCACCATCCGGATCACGGACTGACTCCCGTGCTGATCGACCTCCACGCGCACACCGCGCCGCGCTCGAACTGCTCCCGCACGACGTTGGAGGAGCTGGTCGAGACCGCGCGGGGGCGCGGGCTCGACGCGCTCTGCATCACCGAGCACGACGTGCGGTGGCCCGGCGACGAGCTCGCCGACGCGTCCCGGCTGCTCGACTTCCCGTTGATCCCCGGCGTCGAGCTGACCACGGACGTCGGGCACGTCCTCGTCTTCGGCCCGCTCGAGAAGCCGCTCTGGCTGGGCTACAGGCTCGAGGAGCTGGTGGAGGAGTGCGCGCACTCGGACACCGCGCTCGTCCTGCCGCACCCGGTGCGCCGGCTCGCGGGGGAGCGCGCCATCAAGGGCGGCCGCGTGCCACCGAAGCCCGAGTCGGTCGCAACGCTCCCGCAGTGGGAGGCCGTGCACGCGATCGAGGTCGCGAGCACGCAGACCACGACGCTCGAGCACACGATCACCGCCGCCGCACTCGCCCTCGCGCCGCGCCCGACCGTCTCGTCGAGCGACGCTCACGGCCCGGGGCTCGCCGGGGCGTACGCGACCGAGGTCGACGGGCCCGTCCGGACCGCCGAGGACCTCGCGGCCCAGATCCGCGCGGGCCACGTCCGCCCCGCCCGCCCCACCTGACCGCCCTGCCGCTGCCCGCGCCGCCTGGAAACCTGACAGGGGTGTCACGCTACGATCGGGCCCTCAGCAGCCACTCTGTCTCAGGGGGAATCGACCATGGGTGACGCCGTCATCATCTCCGCGGCGCGTACGGCGATCGGGACGGCCCGGAAGGGCACGCTCCTCGACGTCTCGGCCTTCGACCTGGCCAAGGAGTCGGTCGGCGAGGCGCTGAAGCGCTCCGGGATCCCGACGGACGACGTCGACGACCTCCAGATGGGCGAGAGCCTCCAGGGTGGTGGCGACATCGCCCGCTACGCGGCCGTGGACCTTGGCATGACCAACGTCCCCGGCGTTGCGCTCAACCGCCACTGCGCGTCGGGCATGGCCGCGGTGCAGGGTGCCGCGGCGAGCATCCGCGCCGGCATGGACAAGGTCGTGATCGGGGGCGGCGCGGAGTCGACGTCGACCTCACCGTCGGTCATGAAGCGCGTGCTCGGCACGGACGACCTGGCCCCGTGGATGTCACCGAGCCACCCCGAGACCCCGGACGCGCCCGCGTTCGACATGTCGATCACCGTCGGATGGAACGCCGCGCAGAAGGCGAACGTCACGCGCGAGGAGATGGACTTCTGGTCCTACGAGTCGCACCGCCGCGCGGTCGAGGCGATCGACGAGGGCCGCTTCGAGGAAGAGATCTTCCCCCTCGAGGTCAAGCGCCGCGACGGCGAGACCGTGATCTTCTCGGTCGACGAGCATCCGCGCCGGACGACCACGATGGAGAAGCTCGCCTCGCTGAACCCGCTCCACCCGGAGATCGAGGGCTTCAGCATCACGGCCGGGAACGCGTCCGGGCTGAACGACGGTGGTGCTGCGATGGTGCTGGCCGACTCGGAGTACGTGCAGGCCAACGGGCTCAAGCCGATGGCGATCGTGAAGTCGTGGGCGTCGGCCGGCGTCGCGCCCGGTGACACGGGCCTCGGCCCGACGTTCGCGATCCCGAAGGCGCTCGACCGCGCCGGGCTCACGGTCAAGGACGTCGACCTGTTCGAGATCAACGAGGCGTTCGCGTCCATGTGCGTGGCCAGCACGCGCATCCTCGGCATCCCGCACGAGATCACGAACGTCAGCGGCAGCGGCTGCAGCATCGGGCACCCGATCGCCGCCACCGGCGCCCGCATGATCGTCACGCTGGTGCACGAGCTGCGCCGGCGGGGTGGCGGCATCGGTGTCGCGAGCATGTGCGCGGGCGGCGGCATGGGCAGCGCCACCGTCGTCGAGGTCATGCCCGCGTAGCGCGACCGGCGCGTTTGCCCGTCCCTTCATGAGGAATCGAGGAGCTCGGCCCCTTCGCGGACGTGCGTCTGCCACCAGGCGAGGTCGTCCGGTGGGCCGAGCGCCTTCTCCCAGCCGAGCTGCACCATGATCCCGAGCAGGCTCAGCGCGAGCTGGCGCTCCCACCACGGCGCGGTGTCGATCCCGTGCCGTTCGAGCGCGTCGCGGTACGCCGCGATCGTGGCCTCGGGCGTGAAGCGCGACGGGATCCGGCTGCGGTTCAGCGCGAGGTAGTGCGCGAGCTCGAGGCATCCGGCGCTGCGCCCGGGGAGCGCCCAGTCGATGAGGATCACGCGCCCGTCGGGATGCCGACCGAGGTTGCCCGTCTTGGTGTCGCCGTGAACGAACGTCAGCGGCGTCGACTCCAGCGCCTCGACCAGCGGAGACGGGTCGACGGTCAGCGGCTCCAGCACCGCGGACATCGCCGGCGCGAGCTCGCGGAGTCGGACCCAGCCGTCGCGCGCGATGACCGGCACCAGCTCGGGGAAGTCGAGCGCCTCCTCGCAGGCGACCATCCACGGGCCGAACATGAAGAAGCGGTTGGCGAGGGGTAAGAGCCCGACGTCGTCGGTCCAGCCCCAGAACGACGCGTGCAGCGCGGCGAGCCGGTCGAGGAACGCGAGGTGGTCGGCCTCCGCGACGGGCACATCGCCCTCGGGCACGAGCCACGGACCGACGTCGTGCATGAGGACGGCGCCGTCGCGACCGGTGCACGCGGCGCCCGCGTACGTGTGGTCGATCCCGTCGGGCACGTGGTCGAGCAGCCCGGAGCTCCAGATCCGCACGGTCCACGGCCCGACGTCGCCGCAGGCCCGGGCGATCCAGTCGCGGTCGGGCGACACGTGCTTGAGGACGTACGCGTCGCCGTCGATCACGACCCGCTCGAACGTGGCGCCCGACTTGGAGTCGGCCGCGGTCATCGGGGTCCGGGACGTCGCGTCGGCGACCAGCTCCTCGACCGAGCCGGCCACCGGCCGGGGGGTCAGGAGCACGGGCTCATGGTCAGCAGATCAGCCCGAGATCTTGGATGATCTGCGCGGGCGCGTTGCAGCCGACCTGGGACGTGCCGACCGACTGGACGTTCCAGAGCGCGCCGATCCGCTGCAGCACGACCGTCGCCCCGTCGAGCTGGACGCCCGGGTTCGGGACGATCTGCGCCGCGGCCCAGATCGGCGACGACGCCGCGATCCGGCATCGCTGCACGGTGTACCGGCCCGCGTTCTGGTCGAGCCCGCCCGAGCTGCTGCCCTGGATCGCGGCGACGATCGTCGTGGTCTGGTTCCCGCAGGTGCCGATGGGTGCGACGGTCGAGGTCGTCGCGCCGCCACCCGAGGTCTCGGTCGAGGTGCTCGGACCGCCCGTCGTGGTGGTCGTCGTCGTGCTCGACGAGGACGTCGTCGTCGAGCGGTGCGGCTTCTTGGCCGCGCTCGAGCCGCCGCTGTCGCACGCGGTCAGGGTGACGCCGAGCACCGTCGCGCAGAGGACGGCAAGGAGTGGGAGACGGGCCACGAGCACCTCCGGGTTCGGTCCCCAGCATGGCGCACCCGGGCTCGCGAGCCGGTGACACACCCGGACTAGGTTCCCCGCATCGATGCCGACCTGACCCTCGCCCTCGAGCTCGTCGCCCTGGCCGACGAGATCACCCTCCGGCGGTTCCGCGCCCACGACCTGCGGGTCGAGACGAAGCCGGACCTGACGCCGGTGTCCGAGGCCGACCAGGCGGCCGAGCAGCTGATCCGCGGTCGCCTCGCCGACGCCCGTCCCGGCGACGCGGTGCTCGGCGAGGAGTTCGGCACCGACGGCGACGGCGCCCGCCGGTGGATCATCGACCCGATCGACGGGACCAAGAACTACGTGCGCGGCGTCCCGGTGTGGGCGACGCTGCTCGCGCTCGAGGAGGACGGCGAGATGCGGGTCGGGGTCTGCTCCGCGCCCGCGCTCGGGCACACGTGGTGGGCAGTGCGCGGCGGCGGCGCGTTCGCCGACGGCACCCGCATCGAGGTCTCGAAGGTCCGGGCGCTCGAGGACGCGCAGCTCTGCTACAGCGACTTCAAGTGGTGGGGCGAGTACGGGCTGCAGGACGAGTTCGACGCGCTGGCCGAACAGGTGTGGCGCACGCGGGGCTTCGGAGACTTCTGGAGCCACATCCTCGTGGCCGAGGGCGCCGCCGACATCGCCGCCGAGCCGGTCGTCGCGCTGTGGGACCTCGCCCCGCTGCTGGTGATCGTCGAGGAAGCCGGTGGCACGTTCACCGACCTGGCCGGCAACCACACCGCGGACGGTGGCAGCGCGGTCTCGACGAACGGGATCCTGCACGACGAGGTCCTCACCGCGCTCCGGCCCGCCCCGGCTCCGACCGAGTAGACCGAGCGCATGGCGACCGACATCACGGTGGGGATCGACATCGGCACGAGCTCGGTGAAGGCGGTGGCCGCGGACGCGGACGGGAACGTCGTCGCATCGGCGCGCGTCCCGCACGAGATCCAGATCCCGGCGGCCGACCGCTTCCAGCACGACGCCGCGGTCGCGTGGCGTGAGGGTCCCGTCGCGGCGCTGGCCGCCCTCGGGCTCGACGACGCGCCCGACGCGGTAAGCGTGTCGGCGATGGTCCCGTCGCTCACGGGCGTCGACGGTGACGGCGTGCCGCGCACTCCGGGCCTGCTCTACGGCGACGGGCGCGGCCGGTCCGAGGCGAGCGGCGCGAACCCGGTCGAGAGCGGGGAGCTGCTGCAGTTCCTGCGCTGGATCCACGCCGAGTACCCCGATGCCGCGGGGTACTGGCCCGCGACCGCGGTCGCGAACCACGCGCTGAGCGGCGAGGCGGTGCTCGACACGTCGACCGCGTCGACCGCCTTCCCGCTGTTCGACTGGACCAAATGGGACCCGGAGGTCGCAGGGCCCATCGGAGTGGACGTCGAGCAGCTCCCGCGGCTCGTGCCGACCGCGTGGGAGTGCGGCCGGGTGGGCGGCGCCGACGGGCCGGTGCTGGCGTCCGGTTGCATCGACGCGCTCGCCGACCAGATCGTCGCCGGTGCGGACCACGACGGTGACGTGCTCGCGTTGCTCGGGACGACGCTCATCGTGAATTCGGTGACGACGAGCGCGGAGCCCGTGCCCGGCTACTGGGTCATCCCGCACACCGCGAAGGACAAGCTCCTCGCGGGCGGGCCCAGCAACGCCGGTGGGCTGTTCGTGAACTGGGCGACGAGGTCGTTGCGCGACCCCGATCCGGACGAGGTCGCTCACCCCGACCGCGTCCCGGTGTGGGCGCCGTATCCGCGCGGCGAGCGCGTCCCGCTGCACGACCCCGACCGGCGCGCCGTGCTCGCCGACCTCGACCTCACCCACGGCCCGGCCGCGCTGCGGCGGGCCGCGTTCGAGGCCTCGGGGTTCGTCACCCGCCGGATGATCGACGCGGCGCGCGACGCCCACGGGGTGACCCCGCGCCGGATCGTCGCCACCGGTGGGGGAACGCGGGTAGCGGAGTGGGTCCAGGCCCTCGCCGACTGCACCGGGCTCCCGGTCGAGTGCACGCTCGTGCCCGAGGCGGCGGCGCTCGGCTCGGCGTTCCTGGCCCGGTGCGCGGTGGACCGGGAGCCCGACGGGATGCGGGGTGCGGCCCGCTGGGCCCGGACCGGGCGGACGGTCGAGCCCGATCCGGCTTGGGTGGAGGCCGCGGCGAGCCGATACCAACGCTTCCTGGAGCTGTCCACCTAGTCCCCCGACCGGCAACGCTCGACGCGTTCCCGCCGGCCGGGAGCGCAGCTCGCGGCGTCCTCGTCCTCGACCCAGAAGCCCACTGCGCCTTCGTCCTGCGTCCTTGCGATCAGCATCCCCCGACTCGCCGTGAACATCGTCGGCGTCACCGGACGGAGCACCTAGGATATGACGCTCATGTCAGCAAACGCCGGGGGCAACCGATGACCGCGACCATGGACCCGCCCTTCGAGCCGATGGACCAGTTCTCCGGCGTCGCCGGCGACGTGCGCGACCCGTACCCGGAGTTCCACGCGAAGCGCGTCGAGACGCCCGTGGCCGAGCTCGAGGACGGCTCGCTCGAGGTCTACCCCTACGACCTGGTCTCGGCCGTGATGCGCGACAACACGACGTTCTGCTCGGGCAGCATCCGCGAGCTGATGAGCGTCGTGATGGGGCCGTACCCGCTCGTCGGGATGGACGAGCCCGAGCACCGCCACATGCGGTCGCTCGTCGCCCAGGCGTTCCGCCAGCGGATGCTGGCCCACTGGGACGAGGACCTCGTCGTCCCCGTCGTCGACGAGATGATCGACAAGTTCGCGGACCGAGGGAGCGCGGAGCTCGTCTCGGAGTTCACGTACCGCTACCCCGTGCAGGTCATCGCCGAGATCCTCGGGCTGTCGCGCGACGACCACGAGTACTTCCACCCGCGGGCGCTGGCGGTCATCAACGTCGCGGTCCGTCCCGACGAGGGCATCGCCGGGAGCCTCGAGCTTCGCGAGTACTTCGCAAAGGTCGTCGAGCAGCGCCGCGCGCACCCGGGTGACGACCTCATCAGCGAGCTCGTGCAGGCCGAGCTCGACGGCGAGCGACTCGGCGACGAGGAGATCTTCTCGTTCCTGCGGCTGCTCATGCCGGCCGGCGCGGAGACGACCTACCGGGCGACCGGCAGCTTCATCTACGGGCTGCTCACGAACCCGGACCAGCTCGAGGCGCTCCGGGCCGACCGGTCGCTCATGCCCCAGGCGATCGAGGAGTCCATCCGCTGGGAGGGCCCGCTGCTGATCACGTCGCGGGAGTGCGCGCAGGACACCGAGCTCGCGGGCCGTCCGGTCCCGAAGGGCTCGATGATCGTGACCAACGTCGGCTCGGCCAACCACGACCCATCGCGCTGGGACCGCCCGGACGAGTTCGACATCTTCCGCGAACCGCAGCCCCACATCGCGTTCGGTGTCGGGGTGCACATGTGCCTCGGGATGCACCTGGCCCGCATGGAGATGGCGAGCGCGATGAACCGCCTGCTCGACCGGTGCCCGAACCTGCGGCCGGATCCCGAGCGCTGGGACGTGGACGACGTGCACATCCACGGCGAGCGGTTCCGTTCACCGACGACGCTGCCGGTGCTCTTCGACGCATGAGCGGAGCGCGGAGCGGGCACGAAGTGCGGAGCGCGCAGCGGCCCCGAGCGGCGGAGCGGGAAGCATGAGCGGAGCGCGGAGCGGGCACGAACCGGTCGAGCACCACACCCCGTGGCGCATGGTGATGATCATGGGCGGGGCCGGGGTCACCCACTTCACCAACCCGACCTTCTACGACGAGATCGTGCCGAGCTGGGCGCCGGGACCGAAGCGGGTCTGGGTGCAGGCGAGCGGCGTCGTCGAGCTCGCGTGCACCGCGCTGCTCATCCCGAAGCGGACCCGTCGGCTCGGCGGGTGGCTCACCGTCGCCACGCTCCTCAGCGTCTGGACCGCGAACATCCAGGTCGCGCTGGACGGTGGCGTCGAGGGGGACGGCCCGCTCAAGTCGAAGGCCGCGGCCTGGATCCGGGTCCCGTTCCAGATCCCGATGATCATCGACGCGGTCAAGATCGCCCGCAACCCGTAGCCCTTCCTGCTTTCGGTGCGACCTTCACCCCCCAGAGGGGGTCCAAGTCGCACCGAAACGAGCTGGAGCAGTCGGGTCAGGGGGTGCGGAGGCCGACGGCGTGGGGGTTGCCGGGCGGGGGGAGCGGCTGGCGGAACAGCCGGGCCGCGTTCTCGTGGCCGATCTTCGCGATCCAGTCCGGCGGGAGCCCGCCGAACACGTCTTCGAACACCTGCTGGCTGTCGGGCCAGGTCCCGTCGCCGTGCGGGTAGTCGGTCTCGAACATGACGTGGTCGACGCCGACGGTCGGCAGGGTCGAGAGCGTCGACGGGTCGTCGATGGTGCAGAACCAGAAGTTGCGGTGCAGCACCTCGACCGGGGTGAGGCCCGGCGCGAACTTGCGCCCGTACCCCGAGCGGTCGACGAGGTTCTCCAGGCGGTCGTGGAGCATCGCCACCCAGCCGATGCCGCCCTCGCTCATCGCGATCTGCAGCTCGGGGTGGCGGACGCAGCACTTCGACCAGAGCCACTCGGCGCACGAGGTGAGCGCGAGCTGACCGAACAGCGTCGCGGGCAGCTCCTTCACCGGCGCGCCGGCCGGGAAGTCCACGACCCCGCTCGAGCCGACGTGGAGACACACGACCGTGCCGGTCTCCGCGCACGCGGCGAGGATCGGGTCCCACCAGTCCGAGAAGATCGGCTCCATGCCGATCCGGTGGGGCTGCTCCGGCAGCGTCACCGCGGTGAACCCCCGTGCCGCGTTGCGCCGGATCTCCTCGGCGGCGAGCTCGGCGTCGGCGAGGAACGTGATCCCCATCGGCACGATCCGTTCGGGGTGGCGCGAGTGCCACTCCTCGAAGAACCAGTCGTTCCAGGCCTTCGTGACCGCGAGTCCGAGCTCGGGATCCGAGCAGCGTGAGAACACCGAGCCGCAGAACCCGGTGATCTGGCTGGGGAAGTTGACCGACGCCCAGATCCCGTTGATGTCCATGTCCCGGACGCGTGCGTCGACCTCGAAGCAACCGGGGCGCATCTCGTCGAAGCGGGTGGGCTCCATCCGCCAGTCCTCGCGGGACCGGCCGACGACCGCGTTCAGCCCGACCTGGAAGTAGATCTTGCCGTCGAACTCCCACACCTCGTGACCCTCGACCGTCTCGACGACCTTCGGTGCCAGGTCCTGGAGCCGGGCGGGCAGCCGTCCGTCGAACATGCCGGGCGGCTCGACCAGGTGGTCGTCGACCGAGATCAGCGTGTTGCGGATCGGCCGCGGCTCGGGGTCGGCGAGCAATCCGTGGGTCTCCCGCTTCCGCCAGTGCAGCTCCCACTGCGCGCTCTGCTCGGTCCCGGTCACGGACGCCAGGCTAGGCCCACCGGGACGGATGTGACGGGTCCGTCAGGTGGAGCAGGCGGGGGTAGCGTGGCCGCGGAGCTGGAGAGCGATGACCCGGGAGGAAGCAGTGGCACTCGAGATCTCGATCGACCGAGAGGTGTGCATGGGCTCCGGGAACTGCTCGTTCTGGGCGCCCGGCGTCTTCGACCTGGACGACGAGGGTGTCGCGATCGTGATCGACCCGGACGGCGCACCCGAGGACAAGATCGTCCTGGCCGCGCAGGGGTGCCCGACCCAGGCGATCTCGCTCGTCAAAGACGGCAAGAAGCTCGTCTAGGCACGCCGCCCGTGGCCTCACCCGACCCGGAGCAGAAGGCGTCCGACGGCGGCCCGGCCCGATGGGTCCGCACGGCCCGCACCAACCTGCGCCGCCGCATGGCCCGCAGCCCGATCGCGTTCGCGATCAGCGGCGGCGGGTCCCAGGGCAGCTTCGAGACCGGCGTCCTGCGCTTCCTCTACGACGACCTGCGGCTCCGGCCGGCGATCCTGTGCGGCAGCTCGGTCGGCTCGATCATCGCGGCGAAGCTCGCCGAGGGCGACGACGCGGCGACCGGCCGCCGCGCGATCGACGCCATCGAGGACATCTGGCGCGGTCTGCGGTCGAACAGCGACATGTGGCTCGCCGAGCCGTGGTTGGAGAAGCTGCGGTCGCAGGCGAACTGGGCGTCCGAGCTGCGCGGGCGCGCGGCGGAGAACGGCACCGCGGGCAGCCAGGCCCGTGTCGTGCTGCGGATGCTCTCCGAGGTGGTGCGGCATCCCCCTGAGACCGACGGCACGTTGGACGCGCTCCGCCAGGCGCTGCGGGCGAAGTCGCTGCTCAGCATGGAGCCGGTCCGGCACCTCGTCGAGACGCACATCGACCCGGAGCGGGTGGCCGGGTCGGGGATCGTGCTGCGGATCGGCGCGGTCGGCCTGGAGAGCGGCGAGCTCCGGTACGTGACCGAGCGAGGCGAGCTCCAGACCCGCGACGGCGAGCCGCTCGACCAGCCACCGGTCGCGCTGACCGAGGCGATCCTCGCGTCTGCGTCGATCCCTCTGGTCTTCCCGCCGACGCGGCTGAACGACGAGCACTACGTCGACGGGGGAGTGCGCGAGATCCTCCCGCTGGAGCTCGCGTTCAACCGGCTCGGCGCGGGGCACATCTTCGCCGTCGTCGCGTCGACGCCGGGCGTGGAGCGGGTGCCGGACATGGGGAACAAGGGGCTGCTCGAGCTCGCGCGCCGGGTCACCGCCGACATCGTCCCGGACGAGACCCTGCGCAAGGAGATCAACCCGCCTCGCGGGTGGGGGAGGCGGGTCACCGTGGTCGCGCCCGAGATCGACGTGCACGACGCGCTCACCGTCGATCCGGTGCTCGTGGGCGCGTCGATCGACTACGGCTACATGCGTGCGGCCGATGTGCTGCTCGACCTGGGCCCCGAGCAGTCCGCGATCAGCACGCGCGTCGCGGAGCTCCGGATGCAGCTGCGCGCGCTCGACGGAGCGATCGGGGGCCCGTTCACGGCGCTGCCCGAGCTGCCCCCGCCGACGCCCGATGTCGTCGAACAGCAGCGCGCCGAGGCCAACCGCGAGCTCGACACCCTCGTCGACCGCCGCCGGGAGGCCGGCGCCCCGCTGCCCCCGGGTGACTGCGCGCCCCCGCCGCCGGCGGTCGTGGACGCATCTACGCTTGACATGTGACCAAACGGTCACCTATTCTGGATCCGTGGACGAGGTGTTCAAAGCCCTGGCGGATCCGACCCGGCGGAGCCTGCTCGACGAGCTCTACCGCGAGGACGGCCAGACGCTGAGCGCGCTGGTGGGCCGCTTCGAGATGACGCGCTTCGGCGTGATGAAGCACCTCACCGTGCTCGAGGACGCGGGGTTGGTGGTCACGAAGCGGCGCGGCCGCGAGAAGGTCCACTACCTGAACCCCGTCCCGATCCGGCTCGTCCACGACCGGTGGGTGAGCAAGTACGCCGAGCCGTGGGCCGCAGGCCTCAGCGAGCTCAAGACGAGACTGGAGAGTCCCATGGAGAAGGTCTTCGAGATCTACATCAAGACCACGCCCGAGCGCCTCTGGGAGGCGATCACCGACAGCGAGATCCGCAGCAAGTACCAGTTCGGGGCGAAGGTCACCTCGGACTGGAAGCCCGGCTCGAAGTTCGAGATGACCGCCGGCGACTTCCCGCTCGGCGAGGGGGAGATCATCGAGGTCGACCCGCCCCGCCGGCTGGTGCAGACGATGGTCGCCCTCTGGGGCGAGGACGTGAAGGCCGAGGGCACGACCCGGATCACCTGGGACATCGAGCCGGTCGAGGACTCGTGCCGGCTGACGCTGACCCACGACCAGATGCGAGAGGGCGCGAACGACCAGCTCTACGGCGGCTGGCCGATGATCCTCTCGGGCCTGAAGACCTGGCTCGAGACCGGCGAGCTCCTCACCACCCCCGGCTCGCTCATGTACAGCTGACCCCGTCTCCGCTTCTCGGCACGTTCGACCGCGACTGGTGCGGTCCAGCGTGCCGAGAACGGAGGCCGCCGCCGCTCGCCCGGCGACTTCGGTCTCTGCGGTCGGGTGGCGGAGGCCGTGGAGAGGAGCGTCAGGCGGGGCGGGCGCCGCGCACGAGGGCGCCGGGACGGGCCCCGGTGTCCTCGCCCTCGACCAGGGTGGTCTGCCCGGCGACGACGGTCGCCACGTAGCCGTCGGCCTCCTGGATGAACCGGCGGGCACCGCCGGGGAGGTCGTGGGCCATGTGCGGGGAGCGCAGCTGCAGCCGGCCGTGGTCGATGACGTTGACGTCGGCGCGCAGCCCGGGGCGGATGGTCCCGCGGTCGCCGAGGCCGTAGAGCGACGCGGTCTCCGACGTCATCTTCCGCACCACCCACTCCAGCGGCAGGCGGTCGTGGGCCCGGTCGCGCGCCCAGTGCGTGAGCATGTACGTCGGCGTGGACGCGTCACAGGTGGTGCCGCAGTGCGCGCCACCGTCGCCGAGGCCGAGCGCGCTCGTCGGGTGCAGCAGCATCTCGCGCACCGCGTCGAGGTTGCGCTCGGTGTAGTTGAGCAGCGGCCGCATGACCAGCGCGTGGCCGCCGTCCTCCATCAGCAGGTCGTAGTAGAGGTCGTAGACGTCACGGCCCTGGGCCGCGGCGCGCGCTGCGATGCTCGTCGACGGTTCGGGCTCGTAGTTGGGCGGGTCGCCGAGCGGGAACGCCTTTGCCGGGTCGAGGAACTGCACCATCGCGGGGTCGGGCTGCTGCGCCTCGGCCACGAGCTTGCGCCGGGTCTCGGGGTCGCGCATCGCCACGACGCGCTCGGCGATCGTCGGCAGGATGCCGACCGGGCCCCAGCTCGGGCAGTACGCGAACGGGTGGAAGGTCTGGAGCCCGAGCAGCAGGGTCACGGGACGACCTGCGACCTGCGGGCGGATGCGCGCGCCTTCGCCCGCGGCCTCGGTCGCGAGGTCGAGCATCTTGCGCCACGAGTCCGGGTCGTGGTCGTTCTGGGTCAGCGCGAACGTCACCGGACGGTCGATCGCCGCGGAGAGCTTCCGCATCCACGCCATCTCGCGGTCGGGTGCCGCGAGGTCCTCGCCGAGCGCGCCGGCCGGCGCGAGCTCGAAGATGCCGGTGCCGAGGTCGCCGAGCGCGCGGCCGATGCCGAACAGCTCGTCCTCGGCCGCGAACGTGCCGGGCACCGGCTCACCGTCGATCGCCATGTGCGCGATCGTGCGCGACGTCGACACGCCGAGCGCCCCGGCCTCGATGGCCTCGCGCACGATCGCCGCCATCGCCTCGATGTCGGCTTCGGTCGCGGGCTCGTTCTTCGCGCCGCGATCGCCCATGACGTAGCCGCGCACCGCACCGTGCGGGATCTGCGCGCCGACGTCGAGCATCTTGGGAACCCGGTCGACCGCGTCGAGGTACTCGGGGAAGGTCTCCCACCCCCACTGGATCCCGTCGGACAGGGCCGCGCCCGGGATGTCCTCGACGCCCTCCATGAGCCCGATCAGCCATTCGTGCTTGTCCGGCTGCACCGGAGCGAACCCGACGCCGCAGTTGCCCATCACGATCGTCGTGACCCCGTGCCAGCAGGACGGGGTGAGCATCGGGTCCCACGTGATCTGCCCGTCGAAGTGGGTGTGCACGTCGACGAAGCCCGGCGTCACCAGCATCCCGCCCGCGTCGATCGTCTCGCGCGCGCTGCGGTCCTCGAGCTCGCCG
>DASXYP010000128.1:0-38427 GCA_036502405.1 Acidimicrobiia bacterium | reverse complement strand
ACGCGCGCCCGGCTGCAGGACGAGTTCCTGCGCATCCAGCGCGAGATCGCCAAGACCATCGTCTTCGTCACCCACGACATCGACGAGGCGGTGAAGATGGGCGACCGCATCGCGATCCTGGAGCTCGGCGGTGTCCTCTCGCAGTACGACGTGCCCGCGGAGGTGCTCGGCAACCCGGCGAACGACTTCGTGGCCGACTTCGTCGGCTCGGACCGGGGCCTGAAGCGCCTGAAGGTGATGCCGATCACCGACGACGAGCTCGACCACCCGCCGGTCGTCGAGGCGACCGCGTCGCTCTCTGACGCGCGTGCGGCGATGGAACGGGCGGGCACGACCTACGCGGTGCTGCCGCCCGAGGCCGGCGGGATCCGGGCGCTCCGGCAGCGCCACGCGTCCGGCGACGGCTTGGTCGGCGAGCGGGCGCAGCCGATCGTCGTGGTCGACGTGGGTCGATCGCTCGAAGAGGCGCTCGCGGCGATCCTGCTCTCCGACGACGGCTTCGTCGCGGTGTTCGACGGCCCGCGCTCGCTGGGCACGCTCACGCCCGACGCGGTCTACCGCGCGCTGCGCACCTCACGTCACCCCGACGACCACGACCCCGACCCCGCCTGAGCCCGACCCGCCGAGCCGGTTTCGGGGCGTCTCACCGTCGCCCTGGCGACGGCCACGCGCCCCGAAACGAGCCGGGAGCCGCGACCCGCGGAGTCGCGCATGGGTCAGCGGTTGCGGGAGCGGCGGCCGAGCACCCAGGCCACGACCATGAGGAGCAGCACGGCCGCGAGCGGCGGGCCGAGCGTGCGGGCGAGCGACTTCCCCGCCTTCGCCGCCTCGTGCTCGAGGAGCTCGATGTCGCGCTCGAAGGCGGCGGCGTCCGCGTCGGCCTTGGCCTGCATCTCGGGGTCCATCACGGCAGTCTCGCAGCCGACCGCGCGCGCCGCCACCACTCCGAGCGTCACCCCGCGGTCCGGAAGGCCCACACCGCGAACAGCGGGTCGCCGCGGTGGCCCGGCGGTGTGCGGCGCGCGATCACCGGCTCGCCCCAACCTCCGCCGCGCCGGAAGTACTCGGCGACGATCTCGCCGTGCTGCTCGTCGCTCGCGTACAACCAGCCCCGGATGGCCTTCGACGGGAAGCAGCGGTTCGAGAACGTGCACACGAACACGCCGCCCGCTCGCACGACGCGCGCCACGTCCGCGAACACCTCGATCGGCCGGACCAGGTAGTCGACCGAGACGCAGCACACGGCGGCGTCGAAGGCGTCGTCGGGGAACGGGAGCGTCGGCGTCGCATTGAGGTCGTGAAGGACGGTCGCCCGCGCCGCAGGGTTGGCGGCCAGCTCCGCGGCATTCATGCCGAGCACGGTGAGCCGCTCGGGAGCGCGCCGGAAGTGGGAGATCCAGGAGCCCATGAGGTCGAGCACGTCCCCGACGATCTCGAGCTCCTCGTACAGCTTCCCGACCGCCTCGATCGCCGCCTCGTCGATGTGGGTGACGAGCCGGGTCGGCGCGTAGAAGTCCGCATCGGGGCCCGGATCGCTCCGGTCGAAGAAGCCGGGCGGGAAACCGGGTTCGGCCATCACGGGATTCTGGCGCCGGGCCCGTCACCCGAGCATCCCGGACCCCGTCGACCCTTCTCCGCGCGGGGCCGACGGGGTCCGGTCGAACCACCCGGGGCGGACCGGTGATACCCTGGTGGGACGCCGAACGGGTTCGTAGGCACCCGGCGCCGGCGTCAACGACCGACTGATCACTGGTCCTGGTCGGACCAGCATCCCGGTGACTCCCCCCGGAGGCCGCGGTGCACGTGCGGCGCCTGCGTCGCGCAGACCCTCTGGGGGCACGCTCCCACTGGCCCGGACATCCGAGACAGGACGTATGGCCGTCACCACCGGCACGACCACCCGAAGCGCAAGCCGCCGCCCCGCGGGGTCCGCGGCACCGCTCACCGTGCGCATCCTCGAGGGGCGCCTCTTCCTCTGCGCCCCGACCGAGGACCAGCTCGCCGCCCCCACCGACGACGCCGGCATCGACGCGGGCGCGGCCCAGCCCGTTCCGGTCCTGCTCGACGACGGCAGCACGGCCCAGTGGACGGGCGCCCCGGTGGTCGGCTCGCTGCGCTTCGTGGACTGGCTCGTGCGCACCCGGCCCACGGTCGACGTCACCGTGACCGCGGTCGCGGCCCTGATCGTGGAGGCCGTCGAGCTGACGACCCTCGGCGAGCTGGTCCCCGACCTCGCGACCGACACCGCCGAGCGGACATGGTCCTGGCGGCCCGCCCCGAGCATCGAGTCGGCCGGACGGATCGGCAAGGTGTGGTTCGCCGCGTCCCAGGCCGTCGCCGACGGCGACCCCGACGAGGTGCTGCACGGCTGGTTCGCGACCGCGGTCGCGGAGCTGGCCAGCGCCCGGCTCGGCCCGCCCCCGATCCACAGCACGGTGCCCGAGCCCCGCGTGCACCGCTGGGCCGACCAGGTCACCGCCCGCGCCAGCGCGGGCGCACGGCTGCGCTTCCACGTGAGCGCGCCGGACGACCTCGACGGCCACTTCCTCCTCCTCCCCCGCTTCGAGTCGCTGACCGACCCGTCGGTGGTCCTCCCGCCGCTGGGTCCGGACACCGCCGACCTGCTCGGGACGTCGCCCCACGACGCGGTCACCCTGCTCGCGTGCGAGTGGGACATCGCGCGCCGGGCCTGGTCCGAGCTGCCGGAGAACCCGGCCGACCAGCTCGTGGTCTCCCCGGGCGCGGTCGCCGCGCTGCTCGAGGACGGGATCGGCGCGCTGGACGCGTCCGGCATCAGCGTCCACCTGCCGTCGGCGCTGCTCCCCGACTCGTCGCTGGTGCGCCGGGTGACGATCACCGGCGCGTCCTCCGGGCTCGACGCGAAGACGCTCGCGCTGACCGGTGAGGTGCTCGTCGACGGCGACCCGCTGACCGACGAGGAGCTCGAGGTGCTCGCCCGGGCCCGCGGCGAGCTGGTCGCGGTGCGCGGGCGCTGGCTCCGCATCGACGAGGAGACGCGCGCCGCGACGCTCGCGTTCACCAAGCGGGTCGCGGAGGGCAACCCGTCGACCGCCGACGTGCTCGAGCTCGCGGCCACCGCCGACGAGGTCGACGTCGATGCGGTCTCGGGCTGGGTCGGGCGCGCGCTCGCCGGCGAGTTCAAGCCGACGCCCGCGGAACGGGTCAAGACGCCGAAGACGATCACCGCGACGCTGCGCCACTACCAGGAGGACGGGCTCGCGTGGCTCGCCTGGCTCGAGGCCAACGGGCTCGGAGGCATCCTCGCCGACGACATGGGCCTGGGGAAGACCGCGCAGGCGCTCGCGATCATCGCCCACGATCTCTCGGGCCGGAAGAAGCCGAAGGCACCGACGCTCGTCGTCGCCCCGACGTCCGTCGTCTCGAACTGGCTGCGCGAGGCCGAGCAGTTCGCGCCCAAGCTGCGCGTCGTGCTCCACCACGGCTCCGCGCGCCAGGACCCGTCGGCCTACATCGGCACCGCCGACGTCGTGGTCACCAGCTACGGCGTCATGCGACGCGACGAGCCGCTGCGCGAGATCGGGTGGCACCGGGTCGTGCTCGACGAGGCCCAGGCGATCAAGAACCCGAGCACCGCGACCACGAAGGCGGCGCGCAAGCTGGAAGGCGCCCACCGCCTCGTCGTCACCGGCACCCCGGTCGAGAACCACCTCGGCGAGCTGTGGAGCCTCATGTCGTGGGCGAACCCGGGCCTGCTCGGGACCCAGGCAGCCTTCAAGAGCCGGTACGCCGACTACGTCGGTACCGCCGCCGGCGCCGACGCGCTCGCGGCGCTGCGCAAGCGGATCGCACCGTTCGTGCTGCGCCGGCACAAGACGGATCCCGGGATCGCCGACGAGCTGCCCGAGCGCATCATCGTCCGGGACGACTGCACCCTCACCCGCGAGCAGGCCGCGCTCTACCAGGCCGTCGTCGAGGACATGAAGTCCGACGTCGCCGACGCCACCGGCATGAAGCGCCGCGGCAAGGTGCTCGCCGGCATCACGAAGCTCAAGCAGATCTGCAACCACCCCGCGACCATCACCGACGACGACGGGACGAGCGACCTCGTGGGCCGGTCGGGCAAGCTCGACCGCCTCGTCGAGCTCACGCGCGAGATCATCGACGAGGGTGAGGCCGTCGTCGTGTTCAGCCAGTACGCGACGTTCCTGCGCCGGGTCGCCGAGCACCTGCGCACCGAGCTCGACATCGGCGTGGAGAACCTGGACGGCAAGATGGCGCGGCCCGCCCGGGACAAGGCCGTCGCGCGGTTCGGCGAGGACGGCGGCCCGCCGGTGCTCTGCGTCTCGCTCAAGGCCGGCGGGACCGGCCTCAACCTGGTGCGAGCCAACCACGTCATCCACTTCGACCGGTGGTGGAACCCGGCGGTCGAGGACCAGGCCTCGGACCGGGTGTGGCGCATCGGGCAGACCCGCGGCGTGGTCGTCCACACGCTCGTCTGCCCGGGCACGCTCGAGGAGCGGATCGCCGACCTCCTCGACCAGAAGCGCAGCCTGGCGCAGGCCGTCGTCGCGTCGTCGCCCGAGCAGCTCATCAGCGAGCTCGACGACGCCGCGCTCGCCGCCCTCGTCGAGCTCGATGCCGATCGCGCCGGAGGTCTGGTGTGAACGAGCCTCTCCAGACCGACGTCGACCCGAACCTCCGGGCGCCGGACGAGATCGACCGCCCCGACCCCAACCGGGTGGACCCGAACCGGATCGACGCGGGGCCGGACCGGGACCGGGACCCCGGGCGCGACCCGAACCTGATCGACCCGAACCTCATCGATCCCAACGCGACCCCGGACGGCACCCCGCGCAAGCGGCGCTCCCGCCGGCGCTCGCGCTCGGCGAAGAAGAACCGGTCGCCGGACGCGGCCGCGAACGAGCCCAAGGCCGTTCTCGACGCCACCCCGGCGAGCGAGGGTGCACAGCGCCTCGCCGACTCGCTCCAGGAGGCGGTGCTCCGGCACACGTCCGCGGCGGTGCTCGGGCGGGGCACCGGGTACGCCAAGCGCAACCGGGTGTCCGAGCTGCGCGTCAGCGCGGGCCGGATCCGCGGGCGCGTGCGGGGCTCGGGCGACCAGCGGTACCGGGTCGAGCTCACCGTGCCCCAACGGCCTGCGCCGGAGCAGGTCACCAAGGTCCGCTGGAGCTGCGACTGCCCGTACGCGGCCGAGCACCGGCGCGGGACCTGCAAGCACGTCGTCGCGCTCGCGCTGGTCGCGGCCAAGCGCATCCGGACCACGGAGGCCATGCATCTCCGGTGGCTCGGCCAGCCGACCGCGAACGCCGCCGAGGCCGCGCCGGCCGAGATCGACGCGCTCGCCGATCGCCTCCTCGCCGCGTTCACCGCGCAACCGGTCAGCGTCGGCGACGTCCTCGTGCGCGCGGTCACCATCTCGCCCCCGCCCTTCGACGTCCCCGCCCGCTGACCCACCCCGGTCGCGACGCCTCGTCTGCCGATTGTCCGAACATGGGTCATCCTGACCAACGCTGGGACAAGCGGCGGGCGGCGTCAGCGGAGGGGCGCGGGGAGATCCGCGACGTGGACCAGGGTCAGGGTGCGGACCGCCCGGGTCAGCGCGATGTAGAGGAGGCGCAGGCCGTGCTCGCCGATCGCCGCGATCTCGGCCGGCTCGACCACGACCACCGCGTCGAACTCGAGGCCCTTGGCCGACTCGGGCGGGACGAGCGTGACCGCGTCGCTCAACCCGGCGACCTTCCGGCCGTCCGCGAAGTCGACGTCCCCGGCCCGCAGCGCACCCGCGATCGCGTCGAGGTGCGTGTCCGGCGCCACGACGCCGACCGAGCGCTCCTGGCTGCGAGCCTCCGACACCGCCACGAGGACGGCGGCCGGCATCTCGGCGGGCGTCGCGCACCGCGCTACTGAAGGAGGCTCGCCCGTGGCGCGCACGGACCGGCTGGGGCGCACCCCGGGCGCGGCGAGAGGCAGCAACCGGTTCGCGAGCTCCAGCACCGGCGCGGGCACGCGGTAGCCGAGCTCGAGCTCCGCGACCCGTCCGTCGGCGGCGCCGAGAGACACGAGCGCATCCGCCCAGCGCGACTGGGCACCCGTCCCCGTCGCCTGCGCGAGGTCGCCCAGGATCGTCATCGAGCGGCTCGGGCTCCGGCGGCCGAGCATCCGCAGCTCCATCGCCGAGTGGTCCTGCGCCTCGTCGACCACGACGTGGCCGAACGTCCTCGGCGGGCCGCCCACGACGGACTCGGCTTCGTCGAGCAGCGCGAGATCGGCCCGGGTCCAGCGCTCCTCGGCCTGCTTGGCCGCCGCCTGCCGGTGGAGCAACGTCTGCTCACCCGGGTCGAGCAGGCCCGCCGCCGCGGTCGCGAGCGCGCGGCGGTTCCCGAGCACCCGTCGCACGAGGACCGGAGCGCTCGGCACCGGCCAGAGCCGCTGCACCGCGGCGGACAGCTCCTTGCCTTCGCGCAGCGCCGCGGTGACGTCCGACTCGTCGACCGACGGCCGCAGCTCGGTGAACCGGTTGAGGGCGAGCACCGAGAGCCGCCGGTGGAGCTGCTCCCGACCGGCCCGCAACGGGAGGCCCCGCGCGTGCACGCCGTCGAGCACCGCCTGCACGTCGGCGGCCGGGAGGCGCAGCCTCGTGCCGAGGACGCTCAGCCCGATCGGCTCCGACACCTCGACGGCCAGCCCCGCACGCGCGGTGCGTCCGATGAGGTCCGCCATCCGCGCGTCGCCCTTGAGCGTCGCGACCGCGTCCGGCTCCGTGGCCCGGATGCGGTACCGGGACTCCAGCAGTCCGGGCACGGTCGTCTGGGTCACCGCGGTCTCGCCCAGGGACGGGAGGACCTGGGCGATGTAGCGGAGGAAGAGCGGATTCGGCCCGACCACGAGGAGCCGCTCGCGTTCGAACCGCGCCCGGTGCTCGTAGAGGAGGAATGCGGCGCGGTGGAGCCCGACCGCGGTCTTCCCGGTGCCTGGTCCGCCCTGCACGACGAGGCACTCGCCGAGCGGCGCCCGGATCACCTCGTCCTGCTCGGCCTGGATCGTCGCGACGATGTCGCGCATCTCACCGGTGCGCGCCCGCTCGAGCTCGGCCAGCAAGGGATCGGGGACGCCGCCGCCGCCGCCGGCTCCCTCGGCGTCGGGATCGGCGAAGTCCTCGTCGAAGAGACCGACGAGCTCCGGACCGTCGAGCGCGAACCGGCGGCGGCGCTCGACGCCCATCGGGTCGGCCCACGTCGCCCGGTAGAACGGGACCGAGACCGCGGCCCGCCAGTCGACGACCACCGCGTCACCCTGGGCGTCCTCGACGTGCCGACGCCCGACGTAGTAGCGATCGCCGCGGTCCTCGTCGAGGCGGCCGAACGCGAGGGCCACCGGGGAGTCCGCGAGGGACGCCAGGCGCCGCTCGAGCTCCTCGAGCAGCAGGGACGTGTCGACGCTCGGCTCCTCCCGGGCCCGGCGGGCCCCGATCTCGACGTTGCGCGCGGCACGGGCGCGCATGGCCTTCAGGCAGGCCTGCGCGTGGTCGAGATAGGCCTGTTCGGCCGTGACTTCGGGGTTCGTCTGGGTCATGGACGCGCGCGAGCCCCCGAGCCGCACGTGGGCCCGGGGGGTACGGATCAATCTTGGCACGATCCCAAGGCGCTCACCGTCGGTTCACACCTCGGTCTCAGACTGGGGGTGCAGCCTGTCGGCACCGACGTCGCGGCAGCCCGGCTCGCCGGCATCGGACCCGATCCCCCTCGGGCCCGTGTGCGACCTGAAAACGAAAGAGACGACGCATGAGCGATTCCGACCCGACCGACCACCAGCCGTCGGTGCCGCCGCCCTGGCCGACCGCTCGCCCGGGCGAGCCGACGCCGGCTTCGGCCGACCCGACCGGGGCCGGGCCCGTGCCCGCGCCACCGGCGGCCGACCCCACGCAGCCGACCCCGACGTTCGCCGCTCCCACACCTCCTCCGTGGCCCGCGCCCGAGGCCCAGCCCGTACGGCCGCGGGGACGCACGACCGCGCTCGTCGCCGTCGTCGGCGTCGTCGCGCTGCTCGCCGGTGCAGCAGGTGCCGCGGTCGGCGTCGCGGTCTCCGACAGCGGCGGGGGCGGGACGAGCCCGTCCAGCTTCGTCGCCCCGAGCAACCCGTTCGGGAACAGCAACGGTGGCTCGTCCGAGGGCGGCCAGCTCGGTGGGGGCTCCGGCTCCGGCTCCGGTTCGTCCGGGAACGTCAACGTCGACGTCTCCGGGATCGCCAAGAAGGTCAACCCCGCGATCGTGAACATCGAGACGACGCTCTCGGGTGGCGGCGAGGCCGCAGGCACCGGCATGGTGCTGACGTCCTCCGGTGAGGTCCTCACGAACAACCACGTGATCAACGGCGCGACGAAGATCCGGGTCGAGCTCGGCATCACCGGCAAGACGTACACCGCGAAGGTCGTCGGGTACGACAGCGCCGACGACGTCGCGCTCATCAAGCTCGACAACGCGTCCGGGATGAAGACGATCTCCACCGAGACCTCGGTCTCGAAGAACGACAAGGTCGTCGCCATCGGCAACGCCCTCGGTCACTTCGGCACGCCGTCGGCGGTCGGTGGCACCGTCAGCGCGCTGCACCAGAAGGTGACGGCAGGCGACGGTGGCGACTCCGAGACGCTCTCGGACATGATCCGGATCGCCGCGTCGATCCAGCCCGGCGACTCGGGTGGCGCACTCGTCAACGAGAGCGGCAAGGTCATCGGGATGAACACCGCGGCCGACGCCGGCTCGGGCCAGTCGCCCTTCGGTGGGCAGTTCGGATCGCAGACCGGCACGACCGGCTTCGCCATCCCGATCGGCAACGCGATCAAGGTGGTCGACGAGATCCGCGACGGCGACACCTCGAACGGCGCCCACATCGGTGACCGGGCGCTGCTCGGCGTCGTGCTCCAGGAGTCCTCCTCGAACAGCCCGTTCGGCGACAGCAGCGGGAACGGCGGCAACGGTGCCGCGGTGTCCGACGTGTCCTCCGGCTCCCCGGCCGACGACGCGGGGATCCAGCAGGGCGACACGATCACCGGCGTCGGCTCCAAGTCGGTCGACTCGGCCGACCAGCTCCGCACGGTGCTGAACGGCTACCACCCCGGCGACAAGGTCACGATCACCTGGACCGACGCCTCGGGAACCTCACACCACGCGAGCGTGACGCTGACCAAGGGCCCGCCGGCCTAGCCCCCCGACCGGCGAGCCGGGCGGACGGTTTCGGCCGGACCGCCGACGGGTACCGCCCCACCGATGAGGTCATCGGTGGGGCGGTCCTCGTTCGTCCGGTGGGGGCGGCGGATCCTGGTGGGGGCGGCAGCGGTTGCGCTGCTCTCGGCCTGCGTGCCCCCGCCGAACCTGGGGGTGGCCGCGTCGCAGAGCGGGCTGAACATCCCGTGGGACGTCCAGTTCCTGCCGTCCGGCACGATGCTCTACACCGAGCGCGCCGGCGGGCTCAACGCCGTGGTCGGCGGGCAGCGCCGGTTGCTCTGGAAGCCCACCGACCTCGTGGCCGCGATCGAGGCCGGGATGATGAGCATCGCGGTGGACCCTTCGTACTCGAGCACGCGTCAGGTCTTCGTGTGCTTCGCGTCGACGGCGCCCGGCAACGGCGTCGACGACGTGCGCATCGCCCGGCTCACGCTCGACGCCAACACGACGACCGCCACCAACCGCACCGACATCCTCACCGGGATCCCCATGAACCCGGCCGGCGAGCTGGGCAAGCACTCCGGTTGCCGGTTGCGCTTCGGGCCCGACGGCTACCTCTGGGTCGGCACGGGTGACGCAGCGATCGGGACCGCGCCGCAGGATCCGAAGTCCCTCGCGGGCAAGGTGCTGCGCATCACCAAGACCGGTGGCGCCGCGCCGGGGAACATGGCCGCGCCGTTCGACCCGCGCATCGAGTCCTACGGTCACCGCAACGTGCAGGGCCTCGCGTTCCGGGCCAATGGCCAGGCCTACGACGTCGAACACGGCACCGGCTGCGACGACGAGGTCAACCTGCTGCGGACCGGTGGCAACTACGGCTGGGACCCCGTGCCGCGCGCACCCGGCGACCCCTCGTACGACGAGTACACCGACATGACCGACACGGTCCGCCACCCCGACGCGATCCGGCCGGTCTGGAAGTCGGGCTGCCCGACGATCGCACCCTCGGGCGGCGTGTTCCTCAACGGGACCCAGTGGGGTACGTGGAACGGCGGGCTCGTGCTCGAGGTGCTCAAGGGCTCCGAGCTGCTCATGCTCAAGTTCGACAACACCGGCACCGGGGTGGCCGCGTTCTCGTGGGCGCTCACCAACCACGGCCGGCTCCGCAGTGGGACCGTCGGGCCGGACGGCGCGCTCTACGTCACGACCTCGAACGGGTCCACCGACCAGATCCTGAGGGTGACACCCACCGACGTCTCGAAGTAGCCGCGTCCGCGTCCCGGCCGGACGCTTCGGCCATGCTGTCGCCGTGTCCACACCGACGTCGGGCCTGATCCCCGACGAGTCTCCTGCGGGGGCCCATCCCCCGACCAGCTGGCTCGAGCTCTTCTACGACCTGGTCTTCGTCGCCGCGATCCTCGTCCTGAGCTCAGCGTTCGCGCACGGCCACAGCGTGGCGCACGGCGCCTGGCTCGTCCTCTCGTTCATCGCGATCTGGTGGATCTGGCTCGCGACCACGATGTTCACCAACCGGTTCCACCTCGACGACACGGGCCACCGCGTCCTCGTCCTGCTGCAGATGTTCTTCGTCGCGCTCGTCGCGATGGGCGCGTCGGACGGGGTCCGCCACGACGAGGTCTTCCTGTCGATCGACTACAGCCTGCTCGTGCTGTCGCTCGCGGTGATGTACGGCCGGGGGGCGCGCCGCGGGATCGGACCGGTCCCCTGGGCCCGCCGGCGGGCGATCGAGTACCTGGTCGCCGCAGCCTTCTTCGCGCTCGCCGCCGCGCTGCCCGAGACCGGCCGGGTCACGCTCTGGATCGTCGGCTTCGTCGTGACGGTTCTCCCCGCGGTCGCCTACGTGACCAGCGTGCGACCGCCACCGCCGGTCGCGGAGCATCACATCGTCGAGCGGATGGGGGCCTTCACGCTGATCGTGTGCGGCGAGGCGTTCGTCAAGGTCGCGGTCGTCGCCACGGACGGCGCGCTCGACCAGATCGACGTGATCGTGATGGCCTTCCAGTTCGGCCTCGTCTTCGCGGTCTGGTGGACCTACTTCGACGACGTCCCGCTCGCCGGCCTGCGGGGATCGCGCGCCGCCATCGAGACGTGGATCGCCGGCCACCTCGCCCTCCAGATCGCGATCGTGGGCGCCGCGATCGGGGTGTCGAAGTTCGTGCACCTGGACCCGGGCACGCACACACCCGCCGGGGACATCGAGAGCGTCGCGGTTCCGCTCATCGCGCTGTACCTCGCGCTGATCGTGATCGGTGCCTGCTCCCGTCGCCGGCCACAGCGCCCGCTCGACGTGCTCCGACTCGCGACGGTCGCGGCGATCGGCGTCACCGCACTCGTCACATGGAAGGTCGACGCGGTGAACGTCACCGAAGGCGTGATCGCACTGACGGCGATCTCGCTGGTGCACGCCGCCGTGGCCGGCCGGCTCCGCGCGCGCACCACCGTCGGCAGCCCTATCGCGGCGGTGGGAGCCGACTCGTAGGAACCGCGTCTCCGGCCCCGCGGTGTGTCAGCCTGGTCGGGTGGCCGCGACCTCAGAGTCCGTCGAGTCGATCAACGCGGTGACGCTGCTCACCGCCGACATGGCCGCCTCGGTCGCGTTCTACAGCACGCTCGGGTTCCCGCTGGTCTCCGGTGGTCCCGACGCCGCGTTCACGACGCTGCGGGCCGGTACCGGGTTCCTGAACCTCCAGCTCGACCCGGGCCACGCGCCGATCAACGAGATCTGGGGGCGGGTGATCTTCTGGGTCGCCGACGTCGATGCCACCTATGAGCGGGCCCGCGTCGCGGGCTACGCCCCCTCGACGACGCCCGCCGACGCGACCTGGGGCGAGCGCTACTTCCACATCAAGGACCCCGACGGGCACGAGCTGAGCTTCGCCCGGCCGCTTGCCGCGTGATTCCGAAGATCTCCGGAGGGCGACCGGATCGAGCCCACGACGGCGGGCGCCCTCCGGCGGATTCCGAAGATCTCCGGAGGGCGACCGGATCGAGCCCACGACGGCGGGCGCCCTCCGGCGGATTCCGAAGATCTCCGGAGGGCGACCGATCCAGCCCACGACGGCGGGCGCCCTCCGGCGGCGCACACCCGCCGCCACCCGGTCCCCGGCTGTCTCCGAGCCGGGAACCGGGCCCGCGGGACCTCGTCCAGGTGGGTCGGAACTCGCCCGCCGCGTGCGTGCGCGCGTCAGCGTGCGCGAAACGACCAGCTCGTGACAACACCCGAACGGGTGATCCCGGCTCGGCGCCCTACGATCGCCGCATGGGCTTCAAGGGGTGGCCGGTCGAGGCGGTCGAGTTCTTCGACGGGCTGCTCGCGGAGAACTCGAAGCCCTACTGGCAGGAGCACAAGGCGGTCTACGAGTCGTGCGTGCGCGCGCCGATGGAGGAGCTGCTCGTCGAGCTCGAGCCGCAGTTCGGCGCGGGCAAGGTCTTCCGCCCGTACCGTGACGTCCGCTTCAGTGCCGACAAGACGCCGTACAAGACCGCGATCGCGGCCGGCCTGGAGGGCGGCGGGTACGTGCAGATGTCCGCCGACGGGCTCGGCGTCGGGTGCGGCCTGTACCACCCGGCCGCGGACCAGCTCGACCGGTACCGGCGCGCGGTCGCGGACGAGCGCACCGGTCGCACGTTGAGCACGCTCGTGTCCGACGCGCGTGCCGCGGGCCTCGACGTGACCGCCCGCGAGAGCCTCAAGACCGCGCCCCGCGGGTATCCGAAGGACCACCCGCGGATCGAGCTCCTGCGCCAGAAGGGCCTGATCGCGTGGCGGGAGTGGCCGGTCGGGGCGTGGCTCGGCACCAGGAAGGCCAAGGACCGCGTCATCGGCTTCCTCGACGCCGCGGCGCCGCTGCGGGCGTGGCTGGAGAGCAACGTCGGCGACTCCGAGCTCGAGCACGAGCCTCGGTGACCGCCGTCGGGACGAGGTGCACGCTCGCCGTCGCGCTCACGCTTGCCCTGCTCGTCGCGGGCTGCAGCTCGGGCTCGTCGCACTCCGGCGGTTCGACGACCACGACCGCATCGAAGCGCACGACCACGACCACTTCGACCGGGAGCGCCGCGGGTCCGGTCTGCGGCAATCCGGGTTCGGCGCCGGCGCGCTACCGCTCGGTCGTCGTGTTCTCGTTCGAGAACCGCACGTGGTCGGACGTCGGCCTGGGCTTCGGTCCCGCGATGCCCTACCTCCACGGCCTCGGGCAACAGTGCTCGTACTTCGAGGACTGGACCGAGACCGACCCCGCCCAGAACAGCCTCACCCAGTACGTGGGGCAGGTCACCGGCGCCCGGCAGCCGGGGACCGTGAACGACTGCAGCCCGTCGGCGACCTGCAGCACCCGGGCCGACAACCTGTTCCGCCAGCTGAGGGACGACGGGCGCAAGGCGGTCAACTACGTCGAGGGGGCGACCGCGCCCTGCAGCGCCGACCACAACGCGGTCCGCCACGTGCCCGCCCTCTACCTGTGGGGCGACGGCGACCGGCAGGCCTGCGCAGCCCAGGTGCGTCCGCTCGACCAGCTCGACGTCAACGCCCTCCCGAGCTTCGCGTTCATCACTCCCGGGTTGTGCAACGACGGCCACGACTGCGGCAACCAGGTGGTCGACCGGTGGGCGAGTGAGCACGTGCAGCCCGTGCTCGACAGCGCCGCCTACCGGCGGGGGCAGGTCGCGGTCTTCATCTGGTACGACGAGGATCACCCGGTGCCGAACCTCTGGATGACCCCCACCGCCGTACCGGGCCCCCTGCAGGTCTCCGGCGCGGGCGCGTCCGCGACGTTGCGCGCGTGGCAGGCGATGCTGGGCGTACCGTGCCTCGCGGACGCGTGCTCGGCACCCGACCTGCGCGGCCCGGCGCACTCCTGACCCGCGATCAGGGACGGAGGTCACCCGCCGGGACGAGCGCCCGCCGGCGGAACTGCTCGACGCCCACCGCGACGACGCGGTCGTGGGCCCAGAGCATCGCGGGACGCGCGACCAACGCGAGCCGCCGAAGCATGAGGCTGCCCGGGGTGAGCGCCCACACCAGTCGAGCCGCGCACCCGTCGGGCGCCGGGCGCACCTCGAGCCGTGCGGGACCCTGCAGGTCACCGGTGACGGTCGTGACGACCGTCGTGGGCGTCACCATCTCGTCGACGCGGATGGTGCAGCGGAGGGCGTACGGCAGGGGCGACTGGATCACGCAGCGCGCGGTGGCACCGGTCTCGAAGCCGTCGGTGTCGAGCTCGCGCAGCCACGACCACCACTCCGGATACCGATCGGTGCGGCGCAGGACGGCCCAGAGCCGATCGGGCGGCACCGGGAAGTCCCAGGTGCGGTCGAACCGGAAGGGCGCTCCCACGCCGGTCACGCTCCCACGGAATCGGCCCGGTCGTACAGCGGTCATCCGACCGCGCCGACGGCCCCGAGGAGCCGCGCGTCGACGGGTGCGTCCCGACCCTCGACCTGCACCATGCCCATGGACGTGACTCACGCGCCGACGAGGTGGACGGGCGTCGAGCCGCCGATCACCACGCCACCGGGCCCGCTCCCCGTCCAGGTGCAACGACGACCAGAGCGCGAAGCCGGAGGCCGGCAGCAGCCCGACCGGCGTCGCGACGACGAACCCCCCGGTTGGGGCCGTCGAGAAGGACGCCGGGCTCCCGGCTCGGCGACCCTTCCCGCTGTGCGTGCGCTGGGCCGGGCCGCAGCGACCCGCCGCGTCACTGCGGTCCACCGGCCGGACCTCCCGCGACGGGTGCTCAAGGCGGGGGCGCCGCGTTCCGAAGGTTCCCCGGTGGAGGAGCTGCCGGTCCTCGTCGTCGGCGCCGGGCCCGTGGGCCTCGCGCTCGCGGTCATCCTCGAGCACCACGGCGTGCGCTGCCGCATCGTCGATCGTGCCGACACCCCGGCGGGGCTGTCCAAGGCGGCGGCGATCCAGTCCCGGACCCTGGAGATCCTCGACGAGCTCCGGCTCGCGGGGCCGATCCTGGACGTCGGCACCCGCATCACCGCATCGGAGATCCGGAGCCGTGACGACGTCGTGGCCGCGTTCGGCGCCGGCGGGATCGCGATGGAGTCGCGCTACCCGTTCCTGCTCGGCATCGCCCAGTCCGACACCGAGACCCTGCTGACCCATCGGCTCGCCGAGCGCGGGATCGCGGTCGAGCGGGGGATCGAGCTCGGCGAGTGCCGGCAGGACGAGCGTGGTGTGACCGCGCTGCTCCGAAGCCCGGACGGGTCGACCGAGGTCGTCCGCAGCCGGTGGCTCGCGGGCTGCGACGGTGCGACGAGTCGCGTGCGCGACGCGCTGCGCTTCCCGGTGGACGAGGCCGAAGGGTCGACGCGGTACGCCATCGCCGACTGCGCGCTCGTCGACGTTCCGACGGACATCGCCACGTTGGCGGTGCGCGGCGACCGCGGGGTGCTGGTCCACCCCATCGCGGCCGACCGCTACCGCCTCGCGATCGACTGCGGACCGACCGTCGCAGTCGGACGACCCGCGCCGCCACTGGCCGAAGATCTCCAGCGGATGTGTGACGCGCACCTCGTGACCCCCCTGGGCGTCGGGGTGGTGCTCTGGTCGACCTACTACGCGGTCGGACGCCGCGCCGCGACCCGGTGGCGGGCCCGCCGGGTCTTCCTCCTCGGCGACGCCGCGAGGGTGCACTCCCCCATCACGTTCCATGGCATGAACGCGGGCATCCAGGACGCCTGGAACCTCGGGTGGAAGGTTGCGCTCGCGGAACGGGGCCTGGCCACGGAGGTGCTGCTCGACTCCTACGACGTCGAGCGACGCGACGCGCAGGACCGTCTCGTGCGGGCGAGCGAACGCGCCGACGGCGTCGGCTCCCTCCGCGCCGGGGCGGACGTCGACGAGCTGACCCGCGGGTTCCTCAGCTCGTTGCCGGGCTTCGAGCGCCACGCGGCGCGCCGGACCGCACGCCTCGACTTCGGGTACCGCTCCTCGCCTGCGGTCGACGGATACCGGGCGCCCGGGCTGCACACCGAAGGACCCCCGGTGGCGGCGTTCGGTCCCGGCGACCTCGCGCCCGACGCGCCGTTCACCACCGATGCCGGGGTGCGGGTGAGCGACGGCCGCTCGTACGTGTCGCTGCAGTTCACCGGCGACCAGCCGACCGACGGGCAGCACACGATCGCCGACATCCCGCTCCCCGGCCGCCTTCCCATCCGCTCGGTCATCGTGACCCGCGTCCCGGGCGTCCGGTCGGTGCGCAGCGGCACCTCGGTCGTCACGGACTCGGGCGGCGGGATCCACCAGGCGTGGGGGGTCACCCGCCCGACCCACGTGCTCGTCCGTCCCGACGGCCACGTCGGCTGGCGATCGGAGCCGCCCGACCTCGCGGCCGTGAACCGGTTCCTCGCGCGCCTCCACGGGCCCGCCGCGCCCGACCGCTTCCCCGAGTCGGGCGCAGCCCGGCGGGAGCGTCTCGCCGGCTGAGCCGCGGTGCGCGCCGGCTCGCAGGCGCGGTGCCTAGCATCCCCCTCCGATGTCCCCATCGCCGCGCGCCGGACTCACCGAGCGCGCGCTCGAGGTGCTGGAGCGGAACCGTCGCGGGACGTGGACGTGCCCGGCGGACGGCATCTACCCCCACCAGTGGCTCTGGGATTCGTGCTTCGTCGCGATCGGGCTCGCCCGGCACGACCCCGCGCGCGCCGCGGGTGAGCTGCGGGCGCTGCTGCGCGGCCAGTGGGCGACCGGGATGATTCCGCACATGGTCTTCGCCCCCGGGAGCCACGATGCGGGCAGTCGTCAGATCTGGCGTTCGCGCACGTTCCCCGACGCGCCGCGCGACGTCGAGACGTCCTGCATCACCCAACCTCCGCTGCTCGCCGTCGCCGCGGAGCACGTCGCCCGGGCGCTCGCCGAGCACGACCGCCGCGCGTTCCTCGCCGACCTCGTGCCGGCCATCGCCCGCCATCACGAGTGGCTCTACCGTGAGCGCGACCTGCACGAGACGGGCCTCGTCACCCTCATCCACCCGTGGGAGTGCGGGCTCGACACGACCCCACCGTGGATGCAGGCCCTCCGCAGGATGCGCGCACCGGCATGGATGCGCGTCACGCTCGCGCTGCACCTGGCGCGGGTCGTGCGGTTCCTGCGGCGGGACACCCGGTACGTCCCCGCGGCAGAGCGGCCGAGTGACGACGACGGCCTGCGCATGCTGGTGCTCGCGCACCGCGCGCGCCGGTACGGCTTCGAGCTCCGACGAATGCCCGCGGCGGACTCGGTGCTCATCGAGGACGTCGCCTTCAACGCGATTCTCGTCGCCGCCAACCGCGCCCTCACCGCACTCGCACGCGACGCGGGCATCGAGCTTCGCCCCGAGCTCGTCGCCGGCATCGCGCGCAGCGAGCACGCGCTCGACACGCTCCGGGACGAGCGCACCGGCCGGTACTGCTCCCGCGACGCCACGACCCGCAGTCTCGTGCCCGTGCCGACGGTCGCCACCTTCCTCCCACTGTGGGCCGGGATCGCCCCCGACCGCGCCGCGCAGCTGGTGGCTCTCCTGAGCGAGCCGGGCTGGGCGACGACGTTCCCGGTGCCGAGCGTCCCGACCGACGCGCCCGACTTCGTGGCCGAGCGCTACTGGCAGGGACCGACCTGGGTGAACACGAACTGGATGATCGTGCAGGGCCTCGAGCGGGCCGGGGCGACGGCCGCCGCGGACCGGCTGCGGCGCTCCACCCTCGACCTGGTTGCGCAGGGCGGCTGCAAGGAGTACTTCTCGGCGCTGACCGGGCGCGGCTACGGCGCGGACGGGTTCTCGTGGACCGCAGCCCTGGTCCTCGATCTCGCGCCCTGAGCCGACCACCGGTCCGCCCCCGAACCGAAGGAACTCATGGACCCGATCACGATGCAGCCCCTCGGAACCGTCCGGGGCGGGCGGACGACGTCGGAGGACGACGATTGGGGCGGGCTCACCTGCCGCATCGAGCTCGACCCCGCGGTCGTGACCACCGATGCCACACTCGGCCTGGACCAGTTCTCGCACGCGGAGGTCGTGTTCGTCTTCGACGGCGTCGATCCCGCGCAGGTGTGCAACGGCGCGCGTCACCCGCGCGGCCGCACGGACTGGCCGCTCACCGGGATCCTCGCCCAGCGGGCCAAGGACCGGCCGAACCGGATCGGCAGCACGGTGTGCCGCCTGGTCTCGGTCGACGGGCACACCATCGAAGTCGAGGGCCTCGACGCGATGGACGGCACGCCGGTCCTCGACGTGAAGCCCTACATGCTCGGGTTCGCCGCTCGGGGTGAGGTGCGCGAGCCGGCCTGGGCCACGGAGCTGATGTCCACGTACTGGTAGCGCCGGGGACGCGGCGGATCAGCCCTTCGGCGTGGCGTCGTACAGGGTCATGACGGGAGGCGCCGTCGTGAGCTCGCTGAGCATGGTCACGAACGCGAGCGACTCGGGGACCGCGAAGTGCGCGGTGACCGCCCCGTCGTCCTCCCACTGCTCGAAGAAGAACAGCGTCAGCGGGTCCTCGACGTCCTGGTGCACCGCGTGGCTCAGACAACCCGGCTCGGTGCGCGACCGGCGCACGTGCTCGAGGCTGAGCTCGAGCGCGCGCTCGATGGCGTCGGCGCGCACCTTGACCGTCCCGGTGATGATGATCACGTCGCCGGCCTTACGTGAACCCGAGCTGGCCGTAGGTGTTGCAGAGCCCGTAGCAATTGATGACCAGCAGCGCCGCGATCACCAGCCCGACCGGCACGCGCTGCCAGCCGGAGAGCAGTCGGCCCCCGGCGGCCGCGGGCATGTACCAGGCCGGGAGTGGCCCGTCCTCGCCCGCGCCGGCGAGGTCCCACAGCGGCACGGCGTCGTCGTCGAGCTCGACATCCGGGTCCGCCGCGAGCGCCATCGCGCACAGCTCCTCGTCGGTGAGCTCGACCGCACCGGGATCCGGGCTCGTCGTGCCGATCATGAGATCGCTCCTCTGTCGCCGCCTCGAGCGCTGCGCTCGAGGCTAGCCAACGGTGCAATCCTGTCCGCCGCGGCGCGGTTCGGGGCTCAGGCGGTGCGCGAGAGCTCGGCCTGGTCCTCGGGGACCCCGTCGACGAAGGTCACGTGGCGGGTCCGCACGGTGGGGACGTTCGCCCCGGGCACGATGACGCCCACGACGTTCAGCGGATCCGTCGCGTTGACCGTCACCCGCTCCCCGGTGCGCTCCAGCTTCGCCACGTGGGCGAGCTGCTCCGCAGCCTCGGGCAGCGCGTACTGCTCGCCGGTGAACCCGGAGACGAAGCGCCCACCCCGCACCAGGCCGCGGTCCTCGAGCCGGCGCAACGCCCATTGGAGGTCGCGCCACGGGAAGCGGATCGAGTCGTGCACCGCGAGGTCACGGAAGATGACGCCCCAGCGCCGCAGCAGCAGCTCGGCCACGGCCTCCGCGAGCTCGTCGCGGTCGAGGTCCGCGCCGGTCGCGGGCACGAGGGACCACCGGCCGGGAGCCGCGGCGACCGGTTGCGCGCCGCGCAGCAGGCGCGAGAAGCGGCGGGGCTCGGCCCGGCGCGCCTCGGCGACCCGGGCCCGCACCGCGCCGAAGCCGTCCGCGGTGAGCAGGCCGCGCGCGACGCCGTCCCACAGGCCGCGCTCGACATCCTCGGGGAGCCGCCGGGTCGCGGTCTCGAGCTCGTGGGCGAAGCTCGCGCCGCGGGCGCGGAGCACCTCCAGGATCTCGGCGGTCGCGCCGACGGTGGGCTCCGGCGGGTCGGTCCCGGCGCGCGCCGCCTCGAGCAGCCACGGGGTGTCGGCACGGAACACGACGGAGATCGGGGTCGCCTTCGACGGTTGGCCGACGGGAACGTCGGCGTCGTCACGGGGCCGCGGCGTGAGGCGGAGCCACCCCACCTGGCCCGCGTGGCACAGCTGGTCGAGCAGGTCCGGCCGGTAGCTGCCCATGCGCCGCGCCAGGAGCTCGGGCTCCCACGCCACCGCGGCCGCCTCGAACCCCTGGAGCTGGTCGAGCGCGGCCAGCAGGCCGGCCTCCCCCACGAGCTGGGTCCCCGGCGCGACGTGCTGCCAGCGCAGCAGGAACCGCACGAAGTCCTGCGCGGTGACCGTCTTCGTGGTGTCGCGGCGGGCACGACGCGAGTAGGAGTGCATCCGCGCGAGGAGGCGCCGGGCGACCCACTCGGTGGTCTCGCCGCCGGAGTACCGGCCCTGCATCGCGAAGCCCTCGTGCTGCAGCACCGCGAGCCCGGCGACCACGCGCGTCGCCGGCAGGGTCGTCGCGATCGCGAGCTCGTCCACCGTGGTGACGCCCGAGATCTCGAGCTGGCCGCGCAGCGCCGCGGCGATCGCGGGCTCGTCGCCGGCGAGCACGAGGCGTGCGTCCTCCCGGCGCTCGGTCGTGGACCACAGCTCGATGCCGTGGTGCTCGAGCACCTGCCCGCGGCCCCGGTCCACCAGCTCGGTCCAGCTCGACCGCCAGTCGTCCCGGGCCCGCGCGACGACGAGCGAGCTCAACAGGTCGTGGAGGTCGTCCGCGGTCGTCGGCTCGGGGGTGACCTCCTCCCGCACCCGCTCCAGCGCGGATGGCTCCAACGCGCCGATCGCGCTGAGGTCGACGTTGAGGCCGCGCCGCAGCTGCACCGCGTTGGTGCGCCGGTTCTGCAGCTCCTCGTCGTCCAGGAACGCGTAGGGCCGCGCGGTGATGATCTCGTGTGCGAGCACCGACGCCTCGGTGGTGTCGACGCAGTGGACCGTCACCTCGCCGGACTCGATCCGCTCGAGCAGGCCGCGGACGCCGTCGAGATCCATCGCCTCGCTCAGCGTGTCGTTGATCGTCTGGCGCACGAGCAGGTGATCGGGGATCTCGATCGGTCCCGTGACGTTCTCCTGGCACGCCGCCGCCTGCGGGAACAGCGCGGCCATGAGGTCGTCGGCCTCCATCCGCTGGATGGGCGGCGGGTTCTTGCGCCCGTTGCGGAACCGCAGGATGAGCAGCGAGCGGTTCAGGTTCCACCGCCAGCGGGCCAGGAACATCGGTGAGTCGAGGATCGCCTGCTCGAGCGTCTCCTCGACCGTCCGGCTCGACACGTACCGCGGCACCTCCTCCAGCGGGAAGCTGTGGTGCGGCCCGAGCGAGAGCACCACCGCGTCGTCGCTCGCGGCCGCCTGCAGCTCGAAGTTGAACGAGCGGCAGAACTTCTTGCGCAACGCGAGCCCGAGCGCACGGTTGACCCGACCGCCGTTCGGCGAGTGCAGCACGAGCTGCATCCCGCCGGTGTCGTCGAAGAACCGCTCGAGCACGAGGTGCTCCTGGGTCGGCATGACCCCCAGCACCGCACGGCCGACCGCGAGGTAGTCGACGACGAGCGCGGCCGCGATGTCGCGCAGCCCCGTCGTCTCCATCACCCAGGCCCGGGCCCCGTCCGGGTCGCCCGCGGCCAGGTACTCGTCGACGTGGCGGCGCAGCTCCGACACCTCGGTCGACAGCTCCGCGGTGCGCGCGGGCGCCTCCCCCATCCAGAACGGGACCGTCGGGTTCGCGTCACCCGCATCGCGGACGCGCACGACCCCGGGCTCGACCCGCCGGATCTGCCAGGAGTGCGTTCCGAGCAGGAAGATGTCACCGGCCATCGACTCGACGGCCCAGTCCTCGTTCACGGTCCCGATGAAGGTGTCGTCGGGCTCCGCGACGACCCGGTAGTCGCCGGTCTCCGGGATCGATCCGCCCGAGGTCAGCGCGGCGATCCGCCCGCCCGTTCCACCGCGCAGCTCACCGTTCACGGAGTCGTGGTGCACGAACGCGCCGCGCGTGCCGCGGCCGGTCTCGACGCCGCCCGAGACGAGCGTGATCACCTCGTCGAACTGCGCCCGGGTCAGCCCGTTGTAGGGCGCGGCCTTGCGCACCAGCTCGTAGAGCTCATCGGTCTTCCACTCCCGGGCCGCGGTCTCGGCGATGACGTGCTGCGCCGCGATCTCGAGCGGAAGCCGCGCGGGCTCGATCGCGTCGAGACGCCCGGCCCGCACCGCGGCCAGGAGCGCCGCGCACTCGATCAGCGCGTCTCGGGTCAGCGGGTAGAGGCGGCCCTTGGGCGTGCCGACCCGGGTGTGGTTGGAGCGGCCGACCCGCTGCAGGAACGTCGCGATGCTCCGGGGCGAGCCGATCTGGCAGACGAGCTCGACCGGGCCGATGTCGATCCCCAGCTCGAGCGAAGCGGTGGCGACGAGGGCCTTCAGCTCGCCGGCGCGGAGCCGACGCTCGACCCTGGCGCGCCGGTCCTTCGAGAGGCTGCCGTGGTGCGCGGCCACGACGTCGTCACCGAGCCGCTCACCGAGCTGGTGCGCGAGGCGCTCCGCGAGCCGGCGGGTGTTCACGAACACCAGCGTCGTGTGGTGCTCGCGCACGAGCTCCGCGATGCGATCGAGCACGTCGTCCATCTGCTCGGCCGACGTCACCGCCTCGAGCTCGCCGTCGGGCAGCTCGAGCTCGAGGTCCAGGTCGCGCTGGTGGCCCGCGTCGACGATCTCGGGCATCGGGCGGTCGCCCACCAGCAGCCGGGCCACGGTCTCGATCGGGCGCTGGGTCGCGGACAGCCCGATGCGAGCGGGGCGCTCGTCGCACAGCGCCTCCAAGCGCTCGAGCGTCAACGCCAGGTGCGCACCCCGCTTGTCCCGGGCGACGGCGTGGATCTCGTCCAGGATCACCGTCTCGGTGGTGCGGAGCAGCTCGCGCCCGCCCTTGCTCGTGACCAGGAGGAACAGCGACTCCGGGGTGGTGACCACGAAGCTCGGCGGGTGGCGCAGCATGGCGGTGCGCTGGGAGCTCGGCGTGTCTCCGGTGCGCACCGCGACCCGGATGTCCGGCGCGCTGAGGCCGAGCTCGACCGCGATCTCGGCGATCTCGGCGAGCGGGCGCTGCAGGTTCTCGGCGATGTCGACCGCGAGCGCCTTGAGCGGCGAGACGTAGACGACGCGGGTCAGGTCCGCGACCGGCTCCCCCGCGTCGTGGGCCCGGTACAGGCGGTCGATCCCGACCAGGAACCCGGCCAGGGTCTTGCCCGACCCGGTGGGCGCCGCGATCAGGGTGTCCCGGCCCGAGGCGATGTGGACCCAGCCCTCGGCCTGCGGGAGCGTGGGGCCGTCCGGGAAGCGGCGCCGGAACCACTCCGCCACCGCCGGGTGGAAGGCGCCGTCGTCGGCCGTCCCGGCCCGCGCGGCGGCCAGCGAGAGCTGGCGCGGGGAGACGAGCGCGGTCACGACGTCATTGTCGCGCGAGGGTGGGACAGGAACCCCTGGCGTTCCTGGTTTCGCTGCTGGATCGCGCCGCCCTGGCGACGCGATCGCGCACCGAAAGGGGGACCGCCGCACCCGGACCGCCGAATTCGCCGAGCTCCCCGGTCGGGTCAGGCGGGGGCGGGCGGCGGGGCGCCCGAACCCGTCGGGATCGTCGCGGGCCCGTCGGTGAACGGCTCCCGGCCGAAGAACTCGACGAGCGCGAGCAGCACCAGCACCGCCAGCGCGAACTCGAGGATCACCATCGGGGTCGGGTGCTTCCAGCGGAAGAGGACGAGGAACGCCACGGTGGCCACGGCGATGCGCAACCCGTTCTTGCGCCGGACGACGAAGCCATTCGATCCGAGCCAGTCCCATCCGGCCGCGTCGCTCTCCTGGCCGAGCCAGTTCGCGCCCTGGCGCACCCGGGTCCGGTACCAGACCGCGAACCGCGACGGGCCGGCGAAGAAGACCGCCACCACGACGATGACGCTGAGGAACAGGACCGCGCGGACCGACTGGCGCAGGAAGCGCACCAGCGTGTCGAACGCCGCGGCCGCGGCGTCGTAGGGCAGGTGGTTCGACGTTGCCGCGTTCAGGTACGCCGCGCGCCCCACGGTCAGGCTCAGACCGAGGATGAGCCCGCCGATCGCGAAGCAGATCGCGCTGGCGACGAAGCCCTTGCGCCGGCTCTTGGACAGATAGATCGCGCCGCCGAAGCACGCGAGCACGACGAACGGCAGTACGAAGCCGAGCGTGTTCAGGATCTTGAACCCGCTTCGCGCCTTGTAGAGGTCGTCCGACTCGAACAGGGTGATCTTGCCGCCGATGTTCGCGATCGGGATGCTCGAGAACAGGTCGATCCCACTGGCTTGGAGCCGTTGCTGCACCTGCTTCGTCACGGCCGACAGATCGATCGTCACCGCGCCGTTCTTGCTCGCGCTGACCGTGCCGCTCTCGTCCCCGGTGAGGACGTTCACGAGCTGGGCGTGAGCGACCCGGTTCGCGTCCGCCCACAGGCTCTGGAACTGGTCGGTCTCGATGATCTTCAGCACCGCGGTCCGCACGAACGTCTGCAGCGCGCTGGTCAGCGGCCCGGCCAACGGGTCGGCGCGCTTCGGGAGCGCGTCCTTGACGTACTTCTTGATGTCGACCCGCGCGAACAGCTCGTCCGACACGTCGTCGGCGACGTACGCCTGGATCGCCGGGTTCGAGCTCAACGGCTCGACCGTCTGCACGTACCGGTCGGTGCTGCCGATCTCGTTCTTCAGGAAGATCGCGACGATCGCCACCGGTGTGAGGATCGTCGCGAGCACGAGCAGGAGCGCGACCCAGAACCGGTGCGAGCGACGGCCCCCCGGGGCCTTGGGCCGACCTCGCGCCTCCGCGCGGGCGGCGAGCAGCGCCGCGTTCTCGGCCTCGAGCGCCTCGATGCGCCGCCTCTCGGCCTCGAGCCTCTCGCGCAGCCGAGCGACGGATCCCTCGTCGGGCCGCCCTGCGTCGGGCACCCTGGGTGGCTCGGCGTCCGGGCTCACGTGGTCTCCTCCGCGGGTCGGTCGCTCACGGCGCATCCAGCCGGGCGACGAGCGCCCTGGGTGCGACGACGCGGTACGCGTCGCGACAGATCTCGGTGATCTCGGACCAGTTGACGCGACCGTCGAGTCGAACGCCCAGCCAGCCGCGGTGCCCCACGTACGGCGGCCGGAAGAACCGGCCCGGCTCCGATTCGACGAGCTCCTCCTGCGCGCCGGGCGGTGCCGCGCACCAGAGGTGGGGGAAGTCGTCATCGTGGTGGCCGTCGGCCCACAGCATCACGAAGCTCAACTTGTCCCGGACGAACCAGGTCGGCGCGGAGTGGCTCGGCCGCTCACTCACCTCGGGGAGCGCGAGGCAGATGGCGCGGAGTCGGTCGACGCGATCCGGGGCGATGGCACGACGATAACGCCGGGAGGCGTCGCCGATGCGGCCATCCTCCCGATCCGCCGCGCCCTCCCGTACCGTGACCGGATGCACGACGCGACGCGGCTGCATCGTCACCACGATGATGTGACCGTCAGCATCGCCGCGCCCCGGCGCCGCCTCGCGCTCGTCGTGCTGTGCCTGTGCGCGTTGACGACGGCGATCGACATCACGATCACGAACGTCGCCCTGCCGGCCATCGGCAAGCAGCTCGACGCGCCGACGAGCGAGCTGCAGTGGGTCGTGGACGCCTACAACATCGTCCTCGCCGGCCTGCTCGTGCTCGGCGGCGGGCTGGCCGACCGCTACGGGCGTCGGCGCGTGTTCCTCATCGGGTACGCGCTGTTCGGGTTGGCCTGCCTCCTTGCCGCGATGAGCACCACGACCGAGACGCTCATCGCCGCACGGGCGCTCATGGGCGTCGGGGCCGCGGGGGTGGTCGCACCGGCGCTGGCGATCATCGCCGGCCTGTACGCGCCGGAGGAACGCGCCGGCGCCATCGGGCTCTGGGCCGTGTTCGGTGCCGCCGGGCTCGCCATCGGGCCGGTCATGGGCGGGTTGCTGCTCGACCACTTCTGGTGGGGCTCGGTCTTCCTCGTGAACGTCCCGCTCGTGGCGCTGGGTGTCGTCGTCGGCCTCGGCGTGATCCCCGAGTCACGCGTCGCGATCCACGGCGCGCTCGACGTCCTCGGCGCCGCGCTCTCGGTCGGCGGCCTCGCCGTGCTGCTCTTCGGCGTCATCGAAGGTCCCGAGCGCGGATGGACCTCGCCGGAGGTGATCGGCGCCCTGGTGGTGGGCGCGCTCGTCCTGGTCGCGTTCGTCCGGCGCGAAGTCGGCGCCCGCTTCCCGCTGTTCGACGTGCGTATCGCCGTCCGGCCCGCGGTCGCCGCCGGTGCGGTCACGCTGTTCGTCGCGTACATCGTCTTCACCGGGATGCTCTTCGTCCTCCCGCAGTACCTGACCGACGTGTCGAGGGAGTCGATCGTCGACGTCGGGTTGCTCCTCGTTCCGTTCGCCGCGACGTTCGGCGTGCTCTCGCTGCGCGCCGGGGCCGCGGTCGCGCGCTTCGGCGCGCGAGCCGCGATCACCGTCGGGCTGGCGACGAACGCGGTCGCGATGGTGCTGCTCGCGCTGGTCGTCCACGACGACGTGCTCTGGACCGTCCTGGCCACGATGGTCGCCGCGGCAGGGCTCTCGCTGCTGATCGCGCCGGCGTCGACCGTGATGATGAACGGGTTGCCACCCGAAAAGGCCGGAGACGGGTCGTCGTTCAGCATGGTCAGCCGGTTCGTGGGCGCGGCCGTCGGTGTCGCGATCGTCGGGTCGGTGTTCGCGGCGGCGTACGCGGCCTACCTCCCCGGCGCGAGCGGGCCGCCACCCACCAGCGGGGTGCTCGACGCCGCCTCGCGTGACGCGTTCGCGGGCGCGTCTGCCGCCGGGTACCTCGTCATCGGCGGGTTCGCCGCACTCGCGGCCGTCGTCTCGTGGCTCGTCCTGCGCGGCGAGGCCGGCCGGGCCGATTGAGGCAGCGCGTGCGACGCGCCTCCCCCCGTGCCGGAAGCGCCTCTACCATGTGGGCCATGTGCCGAAACATCACGGAGCTCCGAGGGCTCGAGCCCGCTGCCACCCGCGAGGAGATCGAGGCGGCGGCGTCGCAGTTCATCCGCAAGGTGACCGGGATCTCCCGGCCCAACCTCGCCCTCGCGTCGGCGATGGACACCGCCGCCCGTGAGGTCGCCGACATCACCGAGGAGCTGCTCGCCGGCCTGCCGCCGCGCCGCCAGCCCCCCAAGTCGCTCCCACCCCTCCGCCGTCCCGAGGTCCGCAGCCGGCTCGGGCTCGCCCCGTTCCCGAGCTGACCCACCCGAAGACGGCCCGGGCAGAGCGATGAACGCGAGGGGGGCGGCGCGGCGTCGACGCTTCGCACCGCACGCCGGGGCGATCGTCGTGCTCCTCATCGGGCTCCTCCTCACGACGGGCATCGCGGTCGGCACGCGGCTGCTGCGCAACGACAACGAGGACCGCCTGCTGCAGCAGCGGATCAACGAGGTCGCGACCGTCGCCTCCTCGGCGGTGGCGGGCGCCCAGGCTCGCCTGTCGGCCGCCGCCGCGCTGGCGGACTCGACCAACGCCGATCCTGCGGCCTTCAAGGCCTTGATGGGCCCGCTGACCGCGACGAAGAACCCGTACGTCTCGGCGTCGATCTGGCCGGTCGGCTCGCCGAACCCCGCGCCCATCACGGTGGTCGGCGTCCCGCCCAAGCTCGCGAGCGAGAGCCCCGCGCAGATCAGCGCGCTGCTCGACCGCGCGGCCAGCTCACCGACGGTCTCGGTCGAGAACCTGCTCGGCGAGCCCGATCGGCGCCTCGGCTACACGCAAGCCGTCGGGGCCCCGAACCCGAGGTACGTCGTGTACACCGAGTCGCAGCTGCCGCGCAGCCGGAAGGCCCGCATCGCGAGCAATTCGGCCTTCGCCGACTTCGACTACGCCCTCTACCTCGGCCCCCACCGGAACCAGCGCAACCTGCTCGCGTCGAGCAGCGGCGGCGCCGTGCTCTCGGGCCGCCAGGGTTCGGTGGCCGTCCCGTTCGGCCATCAGAAGCTCCTGGTGGTGCTCGCGCCGCGTCGCGAGCTCGGCGGCACCTTGCTGCTCCGTCTGCCGTGGTTGCTGGTGGCGATCGGCATCCTGGTCTCGCTCGCGGCTGCCGTCCTCGTCGAGCGGCTGATCCGACAGCGCGAGCGCGCGCAGGCACTCGCGCGCGAGCTCGAGGTGACCGCGGCCGAGAACGCCCGCCTGCTCGCCGACCAGCGCACGGTCGCGTACACCCTCCAGCACAGCTTGCTCCCCGAGCACCTCCCCGACATCCCGGGGCTCGACCTCGCGGTCCGCTACGTGGCCGGCGTCGAGGGCGTCGACATCGGCGGCGACTGGTACGACGTGCTCCCGCTCGACGACGGGAAGCTGCTGTTCGTCATCGGCGACGTGTCCGGCCGCGGGCTGCGGGCTGCGACCGTGATGGCGTCGTTGCGATACGCGATTCATGCCTACGCGGCGGATGGTGACGCGCCCGACGTCATCCTCACGAAGCTGTCGAACCTGCTCGACATCGAGCGGGACGGCGCGTTCGCGACCGTGCTGTGCGGCACGATCGACGTGAGCGCGCGCCGCATGACGATCGCCAGCGCCGGCCACCTGCAACCGCTGGTCGTCAGCAACGGCAGTGCGAGCTTCGCGTCGGTGCACACCGGGCTCCCGGTCGGGGTCGAGGCTCCGGCTCCGTACGAATCGGCCTCGGTCGCGATCCCCACCCACGGCACCGTGCTCCTCTACACCGACGGCCTGGTGGAGCGGCGCGGCGAGAGCCTGGACGTGGGGCTCGAGCGGCTCAGGAACGCGGCCGCGGGCGTCGATGGATCTCTGGAGCGCCTGCTCACCGAGGTCGTGGACGGCCTCAACCAGGCCGGATCCGACGACGACACGGCGATCCTGGGACTCCGATGGCGCACCTAGACGAAGCCTGCGGTCCATGAGGTCGACGCGCCGGTTCTCGAACTCGCCGACCTCGGTGACCCAGGCCCGCCGCTACGTGCAGGCGCACCTCGACGGTGCCCCGCCCGACGTGGCCGACGCGGTCGCGGTCATGACCTCGGAGCTCGCGACCAACAGCATCCGCCACGCCGCGACCGACTTCGAGGTCGTCGTCGACCGCTCGGACCGCCGGATCCGCGTCGACGTCACCGACCGCGGCCCGGGCACACCCGTGGTGCTCCAGGCCGACCCCACCGCGGTGTCGGGCCGGGGCATGCACATCGTCTCGCAGCTCGCCGACGAGTGGGGCGTCACCGCGTCCGGCGCCGGCGACGCGAAGACCGTCTGGTTCACGGTCACCCTCCCCGCCTGACCCTCGCGCACCAGCATCTGACCCGGGCCGCTCAGAATTTTGACTGAGCGGCCCCAACCGCGCGCCCGTCACTCCGACTCGGTGCCGTTGTCACGGCTCGCGACCCACCACCCGGGCCGCTCAGAATTTTGGCTGAGCGGCTCCGACTGCACTCGGTCAGCTCCAGGTTCGTGCCGGTGTCACGGCTCGCGACACACCACCCCGGGCCGCTCAGAATTTTGACTGAGCGGCTCCGACTGCGCGCCCGTCACTCCGACTCGGTGCCGTTGTCACCGCTCGCGACCCACCACCCCGGGCCGCTCAGAATTTTGACTGAGCGGCCTCAACCCGCGCGCCCGTCACTCCGACTCGGTGCCGTTGTCACGACTCGCGACCCACCACCCCGGGCCGCTCAGAATTTTGGCTGAGCGGATCCAACTGCGCTCGGTCAGCTCCAGGTTCGTGCCGTTGTCACGGCTCGCGACCCACCACCCCGGGCCGCTCAGAGTTTGAAGCTCAGGGTTGGTCGCCGTTGAGCTCGAACAGAGGGGTCATCGCGGTCACGTCGAGGACGCGCCGCACGTGGTCGGGCACCGCGTCGAGCCGCAGGGGCACCCCCCGCTCCTCGGCCGCCTGGCGGGCGCGGTAGAGGGTGCCGAGTCCCGAGCTGTCGAGGAAGTCCAGCCCGCCGAGGTCCAGGGTGAGCGATGCGGGCTGCCGGGCGAGGATCCCGAGAAGCTGTTGCTGGAGGTCGGGCGCGGCCGCGAGGTCGAGCTCGCCCCGGAGCGACACCACCGCACCGTCGGAGCCCTCGGCCACGTCGTAGTCGAAGCCGGCGTTGGCCAGCCCGGCGACGTCCCCGGGGTTCGGAGCCGCGTCGGCCACAGGCTCGTGCATCAGTGCCTCCTCCCAGCGTCCCCCGCGGCCACGCACCGCGACGGTCCCCGATTTTGGCGGACCGGACGAACCCGGTTCAACCCGCGGCCTCCTGATCGCCCAGGACTGGAAGAAACAGGTATTTCAGCGATTCGTTCAGAAATCTGAGGGTTCTACCGATAAATGGCTTACGCGCAAATCCGGGAGTCACTCCAGACGCGCCCGGAGCCCTGTCCACGCCGAAATGGAGAGAGCACGTGCAGGTCTCACGATGGAAGCGCCCACTCGTCGCCACCGCCCTGGTGGCCGTCGCCGCCCTGCTCGCGGGCTGCTCGGTCGTCGGCGGCAAGATCGTCAACGACGACAACACCACCGCCGCGGCACCGACCCCGGCCGCGCTGCGCGAGCGGGTCGGCGTCAACATCGGGTCCTCCATGATCTGGGAGCCCAATGACGCGGTGCGACGCCAGGCCCTGAAGGCGATCGCCGACACCGGCGCCCACTACGTCGCCATGGACATGGACTGGAACTCGATCAACGGTGCCGGTCCGAGCGTCTGGCGCTGGGCCCCGACCGACCTGTTCGTCCGTGAGGCCCGCTCGTACGGCCTCGCGATCCTGGCGGTCACGGGATACAGCCCCCGGTGGGCCGAGCCGGCGAGCTGCCCGGCGTCCGCACTGACGCACTGCCTCCCCGCGAGCCCCGAGCCCTTCGCGACGTTCGCCCACCAGGCGGCGGCACGGTACGGGTCGCTCAGCGCCATCCCCGACCTGCGGAACTCGATCGAGGCCTGGCAGGTCTGGAACGAGCCGAACCACGTCCCGTTCGTGCAGCCGACCGTCGACGTCGCGCACTACACCGCGATCCTGAAGCGCGCCTACGTCGAGTTCAAGGCCGCGGACCCGGCCGCGACCGTCATCGCCGGCGGGACCTCCCCGGCGCCGGACGCGGCCAACGGGACCGACATGTCCCCGGTGACCTTCCTCAAGGGCATCTACGCGAACGGCGGCCAGGGCTTCTTCGACGCCTTCGGCCACCACCCGTACTCGTTCCCGTGCAGCCCGCTGACCGACGCGAGCTGGAACGCGTTCACCCAGACCGGCTACCTGCACGACGTGATGGTGGCAAACGCCGACGGCGGCAAGAAGATCTGGGCCACCGAGGCCGGGGCACCCACCGCGAACAACGTGAACAACGGGTGCGCGGCGGGCCCGAACGTCTCCCTGACCGAGGCGCAGCAGGCCCAGTGGGTGAACGACTACCTGAAGGGCTGGACCCAGAAGTTCGGCAGCTTCACCGGGCCGTTCATCTGGTTCCAGATCCGTGACAACGGCACGGACCCGGCGGCGCGCGACGACCACTTCGGTCTCCTGCGCCGGGACTTCAGCCAGAAGCCCGCGTACCAGCGGCTCACGCAGCTCCTCGCCGGCTGATCGCGGTCGCGAGGAGCAGCCTCAGCTGCCGCCGACGCGCTCGACCACGTCCCGACCGACTTCGCGGGCGTGGTCGAGCGCCGACGCGATCGGTGCGGCGACGACGTTGACCGGCGGCGTGTCCGCGCCTCGGGGATGCGGACGGCTCGGCGCATGCTTCCGGGCCTGCTGCAGCGCATCACCGAGGTCGAGGAGCTCGGCACGCGTCGCCACGTCGCGCAGGTCGGGGAAGAGCTTGCTCTCCTCCTCCTTCACGTGGTGACGGACGCTCTCCATCATCACGGTCACCTTCGCGTCGAAGCGCTCGTCCTTCGGGTCGAGGTCCTCGAGCTCCGAGAGCAGCCACTTGACCACGTGGTGCTCCTCGATCGCCTCCAGCACCTGCTCGTCCTCGTCTTCGATGTACTCACGCGCCCAGGGGTAGAGGACCTGCTCCTCGATCGACGCATGCTGCGAGAGCTCGACGAGCATCTGGTCCACGAGCTTGCGCTTCTGCTTGGCCGCGCCGTCGCCGGCGCGCTCGAACTTCTTGAAGAGCTCCTCGACCGCGCGGTGGTCGTCCTTCAGGATCGCGACCGCGTCCTGCCGGGGTGCCCGCGACGGGCGGCGCCCGCCCTTCGTCCCGCGAGTGGTGGTGGAGCGCTTCCTCGAGGTCTGTGTGGTCGGCATGACTGCGCAGTACCCGTCGGCGCGTGGTCGTACACCCGACTCCGAGGGTTTCGCGCGCGACTCGACGGGTAGAAGCGCTCGGACGGTCCACGTCGAGGGAGGGCGCACAATGCTGGTGCTCGGAATCATCTTGATGCTCATCGGCTTCCTGATGGGAGCCCCCGCACTCTGGACGATCGGCATCATCCTGGCGATCGTCGGCGCGGTCCTGTGGGTCGCGGAGGGCACGGGCGCGGCGTGGGGCCGACGCTGGTATTGAGCGGCGCCCGCGCTCAGACCCCGTCTCCTGCCATGACCACGAAGATGGACATCGTCGAGCTCGTCGAGCGCGACCACCGCGAGGTGGAGGAGCTGTTCGCAAAGTTCGCGTCGACCGGTGACGCGGAGCTCGTCGACGCGATCTGCGACGCGCTCGACCGTCACCGGCTGGCCGAGCTGAGGGTGCTCTACCCGGTCGTCGACGCGGAGCTCCCGAACGGCCGCCAGATGGCGGGCGAGAGCGAGGACGAGCACGCCGAGGTGGCGCGCCTGATCGATCGGATCCGCGACGAGCGCGGCACCGACTGCCGCGCCGCTCTCGTGGGCGAGCTGGAGGTCCTGGTCGAGGAGCACGTCGACGCGGAGGAGACCGAGGTGCTGCCCCAGGTCCGGGTGATGCTCGAGTCCCCCCGCCGGGCCGATCTCGGCCGCGCGTTCGCCGCGGTGGTCCCCGTCTGAGCCGCGCTCGGGGACGGGCGTGGCGGGTCGAGCGCTCCTACCCGCCGACGTAGGTGCGTGAGCCGCCGACGACGCGGCGTGCGACATGAGCGCGGGTCGCGCGTGACGGGGTCGAGATGCGGGGGCGCTTCGGCGCAAGGAACGGCTCACGCCGTGCGCGGGCGAGCACGTCGCGCTGGGCCCGGTCGGTCTCCTTCACGAGGCCCGCGCAGATGCCCATCGTGCCCATCGCCACGAGCCAGAGGCCCACCGCCACCAGGATCCAGATCCCCATCTCGTCTCCCCTTCCCGCAGCTCTGCAGGGTTCCTACCCACGCGGGAGGGTCGAGAACCCCCGAACCCGGACCGGGTGCACGGCGCGGGTCACCCTGGCGTTTCGGGTCGGCGCGGCTCGGGAAGGGATCGCAGGGAGCCCCATTGCCCCGCACGAAGGGAGCACCGATGCCACCGCAGGCCTGGAGCAACAAGCGCGAACGGCAGTACGAGCACATCAAGGAGGGGCTCGAGGAGCAGGGCCGCTCCGAAGACCTCGCCGAGGAGATCGCGGCGCGCACCGTGAACAAGGAGCGAGCCCGAGCGGGCGAGGCCCGGGAGTCCTCGAAGACCTCGACCGACGACATCTCCTCGGGCCGGCGCGGCGGGCTCCGCTCGCACCGGGGACCCGGAGGCCGCACCCGCGATCAGCTCTACGAGGAAGCCAAGCAGCGCGGCATCAAGGGCCGGTCGAAGATGTCGAAGGCCCAGCTCGAGCGCGCCGTCGACCGGTAGGCGACGGCGCTGCGGCGATCGCCCTCCGGAGAACATGGAAGAGCCGCCGGAGGGCGCCAATCGGCCGCGGCCCGGGCGATCGCCCTCCGAGACCTTTGGAAGGCCGCCTCAGAAAGGCCGGTCGCCGACGACGGTGACGCGCTCCATGACCCGGCGGCGGGGCAGGAAGTCGTTGCTCACGCAGTGCTGGGTCGCCCGGTTGTCCCAGAACGCGACGCTGCCCGGGCTCCACCGGAAGCGGCACTGGACGTCGGGGAGCCAGGCCTGGTGCTGGAGCCGTTGCAGCAGGGGGAGGCTCTCCTCGGGCTCCATGCCCTTGATGCCCATGGTGAACCCGGCGTTCACGTAGATCGACTTCGCACCACTCTCCGGGTGCGTGCGCACGACCGGGTGCTCGACGGTCGGGTGCTTGGCCCGCATCTTCTCCTGCACCTCGGGCGTCTGGCCGGCGCCGAACGCGCGGGTGAAGTCGTGCAGCGCCACGAGCCCGTCGACCCGCTCCTTGGTGGCGTCGTCCAGACGCTCGTACGCCGCGTGCATGTCGGCCCAGAGGGTGTCACCACCCACCGGCGGCAGCTCCACCGCGCGCAGGATCGATCCCATGGACGGCTCGGGCCGCCAGGTCACGTCGCTGTGCCACACCCCCGGCGCGCCGTGCTCACCGCCCGCGGGCAGCACGAACACCTCGGGCTGCTTCTGGTCCTTGGGCGTGAGTGGGTGGACCTCCAGGTCGCCGAAGCGCCGCCCGAACGCGACGTGCTCGTCGCGCCCGAGCGGCTCCTGGTCGCGGAAGAACACGACCTTCCACTCGAGCAGCGCGGCGCGGATCTCCGCGATGGTCTCGTCGCTTTGGTCCGCGGCCAGATCGACCCCGCCGATCTCCGCGCCGATCGTGACGGTCATCGGCTCGATGGTGAGGGTCGCACGCATGCCGCAGAGCCTACGCACGCCGGCGCCGGTCGTGATCTCAGCGGGCGGATCGCAGGCGGCCCAGCAGCGGGATGGCGTCGATCTTCTCCTCGGTGAGCTCGGACCAGTCGATCGTCGGGAGTCCCCATCCCGGAGGCCGCGAGCAGCGCAGGACCTCGTCCGGCGTGACGATCAGGTCGACGTGGATGTCGTGCGTGGTGGTGGGAACGTCACCCGCGTCGAGCACCTGAAAAGGGTGCACCGTGGTCGCGACGACCGTGTGCTCGTCCACCAGCCCGGCCGCGGCCGCGGCGGCGAGCTCGAGATCGCTGAACCCGCCGCCCTTTCCCAGCCGCGCGCCGCGCCGGTCGACCGCGACGCATCCCGTGACGACGAGGTCGACGGGCTCGAGCGCGTCCAGGTCCACGCGTCGGGCGCTGCGTGACGCGCCCTTGATGGAGCTCGCGGCGCGGGGCGCGTCCGCGAGCTGCTCCGGGTCGAGCAGGAAGAACGGCTCGGGCTCGGCCAGGCGGGGCACCGCCATGTAGACGACCTTGCCGTCGACGAGCGCGCGGGTCCGGACCGGCCACTGGGGCGAGTCCGGGTTGGCCTTCACGGTCGCCGCCGCGAGCCACTCCGGCGCACCGGCCAGCTGCTCCGCCGCGGCTTCCGCGCCCACGAAGTTCGGGATGCGCCCCGCAGGCTTGGGGACGCGCGCCACCCCGGGGACGTCGAGCGCGGCCCACACCGCGTCGCGGCGCGCCGCCTTCGCCTGCAGGAGCGACGCGTCGCCGCCCGCGTCGTGATCGTGCCGGGGCGCGCGCCGAGGACTCACGCACGGCAGCGTGCCACGCCGCGGCGCCCGGGTGCGCCGTCCCGGAGTGAGACCAGGTGGATGCGCGAGGCTGGCGGGATGCCCTGGTCAGCCGTCTGGGACGCGCCGCGTCCGTACGTCCACCCGGTCGTCACGCCTGCCGGCGCGCGGCTCACCACCGAGGCGCCGGCCGACCACCCGTGGCACCACGCGCTCTGGTTCGCGATCAAGCTGGTGAACGGCGAGAACTTCTGGGAGGAGTACGGGGACTTCGGTCTCCTCAACTCCCGCGACGTCATCGAGGACGATGACGGCCGGTGGCACGCGACCATCGACTGGGTCCGGCCCGACGGCGAGACCGTTGCGCTCACCGAGACGCGGGACCTCGCCCCACTCGACCTCGGTCGCGACCGGTTCGCGATCGACTGGGCCGAGGAGCTGGTCCCCGCCGTCGACACCACCTTCGACCGCACCCCGTTCACGACCTGGGGTGGCTACGGCGGGCTCACCGTGCGGGGCGCGCCCGACTGGCACGACACGCAGCTCGTGCTGCCCGACGGGAGCCGCCACGACCGGCTGCTCGGCGAGCGCGCCGCGTGGTGTGCGCTCCACGGCCGCGCCCCGGTTCCGGACGGCGCCGACCGCGAATGCGGGCTCGTGCTCGTGGACCATCCCGCGAACCCCCGGTTCCCGACGCCCTGGTACGGGAGCAACCGGGCCGACACCTACGGCGAGGGCTGGGCGAACTTCCTCAACGCGGCGTTCCTCTGGGACGAGCCGATGACCGCGCCCGCGGGCGTCCCGTTCCGCCGCCGGCACCTCGTGGTCGTCTACGACGGTCCGCTCGACCTCGAACGCATCGCGGGCACGGTCGCCGACTGGACGTCCATCCCGTGACGACGGCCGAGCTGGCCGCGCAGCTCCGCAGCTTCGCGGTCGCGACCGTCGAAGCGCTGGAGCATCATCACCTCCCGGGCTGGCGCATCCCGAGTGTGTTCGCGGGCCATGCCGTCGCCGCGGACGTGCGGGCCGACCTCTGCTTCACGCTCGGTCACCTCGCCGACGCGGGCGTCGAGCGCATCGCCGGGGCCCCGATCGACGCGGTGACGAGCGACCTCCTGCGCGACGTGGACGGGGCCTCGACCCACACGTTCTTCTCCTACCGCATCGCCGAGACGCTGGCTCGGCGGGGACCCTTCGTGGGCAACCCGCTGCTCGAGGGGTTCGACGCGACGGCGCTCGAGCAGGTCGCGGGAGCGACCGACAGCTCGGACTGGGTCGAGCTGCTCGACACCGACCTGCTCCCCCGCAACTACGCCGCCGTCCTCGCGCGCTGCGAGCTGGGTCGCGAACGCCTCGGCCTCCTGGCGGACCCGACGGTCCTCGACGGACTCGTGGCGCGCGCCGCGGCGGTGCTCGGCGAGAACCCGCGGCACTACCTGGACGACTCCAACCACCGGGTCGGCCGGTACGACATCTACACCGCGGACGTCTGGCTGTTCTGCGAGCCGCTCGCACCCCGCCTCGGGCCGCTCTGGGCCGAGGGCCTCGAGACCGCGCTCGATCTCGTGCTCGCGGTCGGCTCGCGCGACGGGACCGCGATCCCGTGGGGCCGGTCGACCGGCGCGCTCGGTGCCGCCCTCACCGTCGAGCTCGCGGCGCTCGCGCTGGCGCGCGGCGCCGCGGACGGCCGAGCCGAGACCTGGCTCCGACGCGCGCTCGACGCGACCGCGACGCTCGAGCGCGCGTTCGACCCCGACGGCGTCGTCAACGCGCACCGTCACCGCGACCAGGACGAGTACCGCGGTCCGGCCCGGCGCCTCCAGCTCACGGTCGACCTGCTCGGCAAGCTGGCGTGGGCCGCCGCAACCCTGGCCCGCGCCCCCGGCGGGACTCGAGCGGCCGCGCCGGTCGACGCCTACCCGCGCGACGACCGGTGGATCGGCTTCGAGGCCCATCGCGCCGCGGGCGTCTGGGCGCACCGCAGCGCGGGTGCGGACTTCGTGCTGCCCTTCGTCGGCGCGAGCCGCAGCCACTACCTTCCGGCACCGTTCCAACCGGGCACGTGGGAGGTGCCGGTGGACCGGGACCTGCCGTGCTGGACGCCCCTCGTCCTCGCCGGGCTCGGCCGCTACACCGCGGCGGGCGTGCCCGCGTCGATGCGCCACGAGGACGGGGTGCTCACGGCCCACTGGGAGACGCTCGCACCATCGGGCGTGAGCCTCGACTCCACCAAGGAGCCGGCGCCGCTCGCGGCCACGCGGACCACGCGCATCGCGGTCGAGCGTCGCAGCATCGTGCTCGACGACGAGCTGACGTTCGACGCGGTGCCGCAGGCGGTGAGCCTGGCGGTCCCGGAGGTCGAGGGGCGGCCGCTGCACGTCGAGTGGAGCTGCGCCTCGCCGCACGCGTCGACCCGGGTCACGGTCGCCGGGCTCGCCGAGTGGCGCAGCCCGTGGTCCGAGATCGCGGCCGTCCACCAGCTCGACTGCGCGCCCGCCACCGCGCTCCGGTACCGGGCGACGGTGACCCCGCTCTTGCGCGTCGGGTCGACCGCGTTCGGCCACCACTACGACCAGGCGCTCTACTCCCCGATCGCGGACCGGGTGATCGGGCGTCCGTCACCCCTGGGCTGGGCCGCGGATGCGAGGGCGAAGATCGACGACGTCGACCTCCTGCACGTGCACTGGCCCGAATGGGTCGCGTTCGACGACGCGGACGAGCACGCCACGATCCTGCAGCGGCTCCGCGACCACGGCGTGCCGTTCGTGTGGACCGCGCACAACCTCACCCCTCACGACCGCCGCCCCGACGTGTACGACCCGATCTACGGGGCCTGGGCCGCGGCGGCGCCCGGCGTGATCCACCACAGCGAGTGGGGCAAGGCGCGGATGCTCAGCCGCTACCGGTTCGGCGACGGTTGTCGCCACGAGGTGATCCCGCACGGGCACTTCGGCGGGATGTGGGAGGCCGCCGGGGTCCCCGACCGCGCGACCGCCGA
>DASXYP010000127.1:0-58960 GCA_036502405.1 Acidimicrobiia bacterium | reverse complement strand
CGGCGATCTCCTCGAACGCGATCCGGCTCTCGAGCCGGGCCAGCGCGGCGCCCAGGCAGCTGTGGATCCCGTGGCCGAAGCCGACCGAGAGCTGCATCGGCCGGCCGATGTCGAAGCGGTCCGGGTCCTCGTAGGCGCGCTCGTCACGGTTCGCCGCACCCGTCAGCAGCAGCACCGGCTCGTCCTCGGGGATGGTCACGCCGTGCCACTCGGAGGCCTTCGTGCTGCGGCGGCCCTGGTACTGCGACGGCGCCCAGAAGCGCAGCATCTCCTCGACCGCGCCGGGCAGCGCGCCCGCGGGATCGGCGAGGACCTTCGCCCACTCCCCCGGGTTCCGGTCGAACAGCACCACGCCGCCACCGACCAGCTTCGTCACCGTCTCGCTGCCGGCGCCCGCGATCAGCGTGCCGAACCCGGACACCTCCTCGTCGGTGAGCCCGGTCTCGATCAGCGCCGAGAGCATGTCGTCGGTCGGGTGCCTGCGCTTCTCCTTGCACAGGTCCAGCAGGTACACGACCGTGTGCAGCCCGGACTCCATGCCCTTCTGGGTCGGCGCCGCGATGCCCGGCTCGCGGTGCAGCATGTCGTCGACCCAGTGCCGGATCTGCTGGCGGTCGCCCTCGGGCACGCCGAGGATCTCGCAGATGACCTCGACCGGGAACGGCGCCGCGCAGTCCGCGGTGAGGTCGAACGACGACTCGCCGACCAACGGGTCGAGGTACCCGCAGATGCGGCCCCGGATCATCGGCTCGAGCTCGGCGACGGCCTTGGGCGTGAACACGCGGCTCACCAGCTTCCGCAGCCGCTCGTGGTCCGGCGGGTCCATGAAGATGATGGAGCTCATCGCGAGCGACCCGATGCCGTCCTCCGCGAGCTGGTCGAGCGTGATGCCCTTCGTGCTCGTGAACGTCTGCCAGTCCCGGTGCGCGACGACCACGTCCTCGTGGCGGGACAGGGCCCAGAAGCCGTACCGCTCGCTGTAGTAGACGGGCGCCTCGTCGCGCAGCCACCGGTAGGTGTCGTAGGGATCGTTGAAGAAGTCGTCGGAGAGCGGGTCGAACTCCATCACGACGTCTTCCATCGGATCCTCCTGGTCAGAGCACGGCGGTGTTGACGTTGTCCTTGGTGCTGAGGGTGAGCGTACGACCGACGAGCTCGTCGGTCTCGGCCGACTCGAGCAGCCCGGGGTCGATCATCTTCGCGTACGTGCGCGTGCCGTCGGGCAGGTCGCAGACCGCGACTCCCCACTCGGGCCCGCCCTCGCGGCCGTGGACCACCGAGTAGGCCGCGACTGTCGCCGGGCCTGCGTACGTGTCCGTGATCGCCACGACCGGCTGCTCGGGCGAGGGCGGCGGCGGCGTGGGCGCAGCCGGGCCCGGCTCGGTGGAGTACGCGCCGTAGACGTGCTTGGTCATGTGCATGCCGACGCCGCTGACGAGGCCCAGCGACCCGGGGTCCTCGCGCAGCACGCGGGCCATCGTCGCGATCGAGTGCGTGAGGTAGTCGCTCCCCGCCCCGCCGTGGTACGGCAACCCCCCGGTGACCGTGAGCGGGCGCGGATCGTCCGGTGCGATTCCGAGCGCGTCGCGGGCGAAGTTCACCGACGAGGCGAAGCACGAGTAGAGGTCGAGGTGCGCGACGTCGTCGATGCCGGCGCCGGCGGTCGCGAGGGTCGTGGACGCGGCGTGCTCCAATGCGGGTGATCGCCACAGGTCGACGTGCTCGGCGACGTAGACCGGATCCATCGCGTACGACCAGCCGCGCAGGTACACCCGCTGGTCGGCGGGAACGCCGAGCGCGTCCGCGGCCTCGTGGCTGGCGACGAGCACCGCGGCGGCCATGTCGACGTCCATGATCGAGACCATGTACTTCGTGTACGGGTACCCCACCATCCGGTTCGAGGGCCCGGCGGTGATGATCTCCTCGGCGGTGCGCTCGATCCGGAACCACGCCTGCGGGTTCAGGGCCGCGACCTGGGTGAAACGGGCCCACTGCTCGCCCAGCTGCATCCGGTAGTCGTCGAGCGGCACCCCGAGGTGACCGCGCCGCGCGTTGTCGAAGATGGCGAACGTCAACCAGGCCTGGAAGACCTCGTGCGCGACCTCGGCCGGGTGGAACGGCGCCTCCCAGGGGAACGGCCGCTTCTCGTCGGGCTTGAACGAGTACGGGTACCGCTCGCCCTGCGCCTTGAAGCGCTTCTGGGTGGCGAGAGCCTCCGCGCCGACGACGAGCGCGACGTCGAGCTCGTTGTGGAGGATCTGCTCGGCGACGTTCTGCACCAGCAGCTGCGGCGTCGTGCCGCCGATGCCGGAGTAGTGCTTGCGCTTCGGGTCCACGCCGAGCCGCTCCGAAAGCCGACGGACCGGGTCGTCGTACTGCCAGGTCTGGCAGTACACGATGTCGATCGCGTCGAGCCGTTCGAGCACCCGATGGCCGACGCAGCTGTCGTCGGCGGCGGCGCGCGCCACCGCGTCCCACATGATCAGCGGCTCGGGTGCGCCGGCCTCACCGACCGCCTGCTTGTGCCAGGTGTCGGTGGCGACGCCGATGAGGCACGGCGACCGCGGATCCGTCACCTGCCCTGCCAGTTCGGGGTGCGCTTCTCGGCGAAGGCCTTCGGGCCCTCCTTCGCGTCCTCGGTCTGGAAGATCGTCGACGACAGCGCGCTCTCGTTGCGGTACGCATCCTTGAGGTTCATCCCGAGCCCCTCCCAGACGCTCTGCTTCGTCGCCTGCACCGCGAGCGGAGCGTTCGCGGTGATCCGGTGCGCGTACTCGTAGGCCTTGTCGAGCAGCTGGTCACGCGGGACGACCGCGTTCAGGAGGCCCATCTCGTAGGCCCGATCCGCGTCGATCAGGTCGGCGCAGAGCAGGAACTCCATCGCCAGTGGGAACGGGATCTGGCGGGGCAGCCGCACCGTCGTGCCCCCGCCCGCGAACAGACCGCGCTTGGGCTCCATGACCGCGAACTTGGCCTCGGGACAGGCGACCCGGATGTCGACGCCGCCCAGCATCTCCATGCCGCCCGCGGTGCAGAAGCCGTTGACCGCGGCGATGATCGGCTTCCAGATCTTCGCCCCCCGGAGCACCGACTTGGTGCCGTCGTCGAGCCGGTAGCCGTCGATCTCGGTGAGGCCCTTCTCCGCGATCTCGCGCTGGTACTTCGTGATCTCGGGGATGTACTTCTTGAGGTCCGCCCCGACGAAGAACGTGTCCTCGACGCCGGTGATGATCGCCACCCACGCCTCGGCGTCGGCGTCGAACCGCTCCCAGGCCTCGCGCAGGAGCTTGAAGTGCTCCATGTCCGCGGAGTTCCGGGCCTCGGGCCGGTCGATGGTGATGAGGACGATGTGCTCGTCGTCGAGCGCGTAGTGAATCGGCATTCCTGACACGCTAGTCAGGTACGAACGAGGGCTCCGGGGCATCTCCACCCAGATCAGGGGAATGGTCTAGTTTCCGGGCGTGCGGATCTCGGCGAAGGCGGACTACGCGGTGCGGGTGGCGGCCGAGCTCGCGGCCGCGCCCCCGAAGCTGCCGGTCAAGGGCGAGCAGCTGGCGAAGGCGCAGGGGATCCCGCTGAAGTTCCTCGAGAACATCCTCGGTTCGCTGCGCACCGCGGGGATCGTCGCGTCCAAGCGGGGAGCGGAGGGTGGGTACCTGCTCGCCCAGGCTCCGAACACGGTCACCGTGGCCGACGTGATCCGCGCGGTCGACGGCCCGCTCGGCGCGGTCCGGGGCGAGCCGCCCGAGGACCTGGCCTACCCGGGGCCCGCCGCGCGCGTCGTCGACGTGTGGATCGCGGCGCGGGCCAGCCTGCGGACGGTGCTCGAGCACGTCACGCTCGCCGACCTCGCGTCCGGCAAGCTCAGCGCGAAGCTCGAGAAGATGGTCGCCGACCCCGAGGCCCGGCACCGGAGATGAGCGCAGCGGGACGAACAATCGGTCGACGCCGCGCAACCAGCGGAGCAGGACCCGAGCGGCCCGGCCCGACGGGCCGAGAGCGGACTAGATGAGCGAGGACGACCATCAGCTCGCGGCCCGCGTCGCCCAGGACGCGGGCCGGCTCCTCCTGGCGCTGCGCGAGACCTCGGACGACGGCGCGACGCTGCGCCGCGAGGGCGACGCCCGGGCCAACGTGCTCATCCTCGAGGCGCTGCGGGCCGCGCGCCCGGACGACCCCGTCCTCTCGGAGGAGTCCGCAGACGACCTCGGCCGGCTCGAGTCCTCCCGGGCCTGGATCGTGGACCCGCTCGACGGCACCCGCGAGTTCGGGGAGAAGGACCGCGACGACTGGGCGGTCCACGTCGCCCTGGCGATCGACGGCGTGGCCGCGATCGGCGCGGTGGCCCTCCCCGCACGGGACATGATCCTGTCGACCGAGCCTGCACCGAAGGTTCCCCCGCCCTCGTCGGGGCCCGCCCGCCTCGTCGTGAGCCGGACCCGCCCGCCCGCGGTGACCGGCGCGATCCAGGCCGCGCTCGACGCCGTCCTCGTCCCGATGGGCTCGGCGGGGGCCAAGGCCATGGCGATCGTCCTCGGCGACGCCGACGTCTACGCGCACGCCGGCGGCCAGTACCAGTGGGACTCCGCGGCTCCCGTCGCGGTCGCGCGGGCCGCCGGCCTCCACACCTCCCGCCTCGACGGCTCCCCGCTCGTCTACAACGAGCGCGACCCGTATCTCCCCGACCTGCTCATCTGCCGGCCCGAGCTCGCCGCGCAGGTCATCGAGGCCGCCCGGTAGGGGCCTCCCGGGAGAGGGCTACCATTGCTCTCCTTTCGTGGGCGGGTCCCGAGAACTCCGGAGGTGCTGGGGGTGGCAGAGACGACGATCTCGCATCTCGACGCGCTCGAGGCCGAGTCCATCCACATCTTCCGCGAGGTCGCGGCCGAGTTCGAGCACCCCGTCCTCCTGTTCTCCGGGGGCAAGGACTCCGCGGTGATGCTCAAGGTGGCGGAGAAGGCGTTCTGGCCCGCGCGGATCCCCTTCCCCCTGATGCACGTCGACACCGGCCACAACTTCCCGGAGGTCATCGACTACCGGGACCGCCGGGTGGCCGAGCTCGGGGCGGAGCTCGTGGTGGGCTCGGTCCAGGCCTCGATCGACGCGGGACGGGTCACCGAGGACCCGGGCCCGAAGGCGATCCGCAACCGGCTGCAGAGCGTCACCCTGCTCGACTCGATCGAGGAGCACGGGTTCGACGCGGTGTTCGGCGGCGGGCGACGCGACGAGGACAAGGCCCGGGCGAAGGAGCGGGTGTACTCGTTCCGCGACGAGTTCGGGCAGTGGGACCCGAAGAACCAGCGGCCCGAGCTGTGGAACCTCTACAACGGACGGCACCGCATGGGCGAGCACATCCGCGTGTTCCCCATCTCGAACTGGACCGAGATGGACGTCTGGCAGTACATCGAGCGCGAGGAGATCGAGCTCCCGTCGATCTACTACTCGCACCGCCGCGAGGTGTTCACCCGGGACGGCATGCTCCTCGCGGTCACGCCCTTCGTCAACGTGCAGGACGACGAGGAGATCGAGCTGATGACCGTCCGCTTCCGCACCGTCGGTGACGCGACGTGCACCGGCGCGGTCCAGTCGCCTGCGAGCACTCCCGCCGAGGTCATCGTCGAGGTCGCGGCATCGCGCATCACCGAGCGCGGAGCCACCCGGGCCGACGACAAGTTCGCCGAAGCCGCGATGGAAGACCGGAAGAAGGAGGGGTACTTCTGATGCAGGTTCTGCGGAAGCACCCTTCAGCACGCCCGACCCACGCAGCAGGAGCGACCGTTTGATGGAGATGCTCCGGGTCGCCACCGCCGGCTCCGTGGACGACGGCAAGAGCACGCTCATCGGGCGCCTGCTGCTCGACAGCAAGCAGATCTTCGAGGACCAGCTCGAGGCCGTCGAGCGGACCAGCCGCGAGAAGGGGTTCGACTACACGAACCTGGCCCTGCTGACCGACGGACTCCGGGCCGAGCGCGAGCAGGGCATCACGATCGACGTCGCGTACCGCTACTTCGCGACCCCGAAGCGCAAGTTCATCATCGCCGACACGCCCGGCCACGTGCAGTACACGCGCAACATGGTGACGGGCGCGTCGACCGCGGACCTCGCGATGATCCTGCTCGACGCGCGCAAGGGTGTCCTCGAGCAGTCCCGGCGCCACGCGGTGATCGCGTCCCTGCTCCAGGTCCGCCACCTCGTGCTCTGCGTCAACAAGATGGACCTCGTCGACTTCGACGAGGCGACGTTCGAGCGGATCTCGGACGAGTTCACGGACTGGGCGGCCAAGCTCGCGATCCCCGACCTCACGTTCATCCCGATCTCCGCGCTCCACGGCGACAACGTGACCCAGCACTCCCCCAACACCCCGTGGTACGGCGGCCCGACGCTGCTGCACCACCTCGAGCACGTGTACATCGGCTCGGACCGCAACCTCATCGACTCGCGGTTCCCCGTGCAGTGGGTCGTGCGCCCGATGTCGAACGAGTGGCACGACTACCGCGGCTACGCGGGCGAGGTCGCGGGCGGGATCTTCCGGCCCGGCGACGAGGTCATGGTGCTGCCCTCGGGCCTCACCACCACCATCGCGGGCATCGACCTCTACGGAGAGGAGCTCGAGGAGGCCATGCCGCCCCAGTCGGTGACGATCCGCCTCGCCGACGATCTCGACGTCAGCCGCGGCGACATGATCTGCCGGCCGAACAACGCGCCGACGGTCACCCAGGAGATCGACGCGATGATCTGCTGGTTCAGCGAGCGCCCGCTGCAGGAGCGGGCGAAGTACGTGCTGAAGCACACCACGCGCAGCGTGAAGTGCCTGGTGCGCGACCTGCACTACCGCCTCGAGGTGAACACCCTCCACCGCGACGAGACCACCGGGTCGCTCGGAATGAACGACATGGGCCGCGTGTCCCTGCGCATCACCGAGCCGCTGTTCGTCGACGAGTACCGCCGCAACCGCACGACCGGGAGCTTCATCCTGGTCGACGAGGGGACGAACGAGACGGTCGGTGCGGGCATGGTGCTCGGCACCTCCGCGCCCTAGGTCACGGCATGGCGAAGGCGTCGCGGAGCCCGAACGTCGTCTTCCACGCCGGGGCGGTGACGCGGGAGCAGCGGTGGGCGGCCACCGGCACCCGCGGCGCGACCGTGTGGCTGACCGGCCTGAGTGGATCGGGCAAGTCGACGATCGCTGCCGCGCTCGAGCAGCGCCTGGTCGCCGCGGGCACCCCCGCGTACATGCTCGACGGGGACAACCTCCGGCACGGCCTCAACGGGGACCTCGGGTTCGGCGAGGCCGACCGGGCCGAGAACGTCCGCCGCGCGGGTGAGGTCGCCTGCCTCTTCGCCGACGCCGGCGTGGTCGCGATCGTCCCGCTGATCAGCCCCTACGTCGCGGACCGCGAGCGCGTCCGCGACCGCCACCTCGCCGGCGGGCTCCGCTTCGTCGAGGTCTTCGTCGACACGCCGCTCGAGGAGTGCGAGCGGCGCGACCCCAAGGGCCTCTACGCCAAGGCCCGCGCGGGCGAGCTGCCGCACTTCACCGGGATCGACGACCCGTACGAGGCCCCCGTCAGCCCCGATCTCCGCATCGTCCCCGGACCCGACCCCGAGTCCGCCGCCGCCACCATCGCCGCCCTGCTCGACCGATGATGAAGCGCTCGCTCATCGTCGGTGGCGCGGCCGCGATCGTCACCGTCGCGCTCGGCGCGGGCATCGTCTACGCCGCCACCTCGGGAAGCGACGACGAGGCCGCACCGGCTCGTGCCCGGACCCACCGGGCCACCACGACCACCACGTGGGAGAAGGCGACGACCAGCACCACGACGACCACCACGACGCCCGCGACGGCATCCGGCGCGGGATCCGCCACGCCTGGAGCCGGCGCCCCGCCGGCCTCCACCCCGTCCACGCCGGCCGCAACCAGCCCCGCGAGCGCAGTGTCGGACGACGCCTCGGACCCGCCCGACCCGTCGTACGCGTACCAACCGGTGCGGCTGCCGGCGGGGGTCTCGGGCACCGTGACCAGCTGCACCTGGTCGCCCGGCAACGGCGGCGAGCTGCGGGCCAGCGGCACCGTCACCAACACCGCCGGCGCCGACGACGTCTGGCTGATCAGCGCGGTCTGGCTGCAGCACAACCAGACCCAGGACGAGGAGATCGACTACCAGACCGACGTGATCGACCTCGCGGTCGGGCAGTCGACCACCTGGAACCTCACGACCAGTGCCACCAGTGCGCCCCCCACGCTTTCCTGCGCTTTCGAGGTGGAGTAGCGCCACCGGGGGGACACCGAACATGACCGACGAACACCACCGGACCGCTTCGGAAGATGACGCGTGGGTGGAGCCGGCGGGAGGTCCGACCGAGCGGGCGCCCGGCCTCGCCGACGCGTTCGCGGCGACCTACGTCGAGCCCGGCCCGGACCACCGGCGTAGGAGCTTCCTCGTCGGCGGTGCGATCGCGCTCGGCGTCGTGGCGGTCGTCACGGTCGTCGCGCTCTCGTCCCGAGCCGGCGACGGGCGCGACGAGGTCCGGAGCGAGCCGAGCCGGCGGGTGCTGAAGACCGTGACCACCTCGACCACCTGGGCCCCGGCCTCCACCACGACGACCGCGCCCGTGCCGCCGACCGCCGCCCCTCCGACGACGGCACCCGCGCCAACCGCCCCGACCACCCCGACGACGGCACCGCCGGCGCGCGCGACGGCGGATCCGGCGCTCCCCCGGTACGCACCGGTCCCGCTGCCCGCCGGCGTCGGTGCGACCATCGGCGGCTGCTCGTGGCAGCCCACCGCCGGCGGCCGCTACGAGGCCGCGGGGACGCTCTCCGGCAACCGGGCCTGGACGGTCACCGTCCACTGGCTCCAGGACGGGCGCGAGGTCGGCGAGGAGTCGGCCGTCGTGAACCCCGGCCCGCCCGGGTCGAAGCCGTGGTCGCTCGTCCGTGGTGCGCCCAGCCCACCCGCCGACCCCTTCTCCTGCGCGCTGAGCGTCGCCTGACGGGACCCGCCCGGCTAGGTCTGCAGCCAGCGCACGTAGTGCGCCAGACCCTCGGCGAAGGGCACCCGCGGGTGCCAGCCGAGGTCGCGGGCCGCGGCACCGGCGTCCGCGCACGCCCGGGGGACGTCACCCGGGCGCGGGTCCTCGAAGACCGGGTCCGGACTCCGGTCGAGCAGGTCGCCGAGGACGTCCAGCAGCTCCAGCAGCGACGAGCTCCGCCCCGGGGCGATGTTGTAGACCTCGCCGCTGACGGTCGAGGGCGCGTCCGCGGCCGCGAGGTTCGCCGCGACCACGTCGGACACGTAGGTGAAGTCCCGGGTGGTCTGCCCGTCGCCGTAGACGACGGGCCGCTCACCCTTGCGGAGGGCGGCCGCGAAGAGGGGGATCACCGCCGCGTAGGTGGCGTCCGGGCGCTGACGGGGCCCGAAGACGTTGAAGTAGCGCAGCGCGACGGTCTCGATCGGGAACAGGCTCGGGAAGCTTCGGGTGTACCACTCGGCCGCGAGCTTGCTCACCGCGTACGGCGACCGGGGCCGCAGCGGTGCGGACTCGGGCGTCGGGATGATCTCGGCACCCCCGTAGACGCTGCTCGAGGAGGCGAACACGACCCGGCGCACCCCGGCGTCGCAGGCGCACTTCAGCACCGAGAGCGTGCCGTGCACGTTCACCGCGTCCGTGGTGAGCGGGTCCGCGACCGAGCGGGACACCGCCCCGAGGGCACCGAGGTGGAACACGAGCTCGGTGTCAGCCACCACGGCGGCGACCGCGTCCGGGTCGGCCAGCGAGCCCACCACCAGCTCCGCGGCCGGGTTCACGTTCTCCTTGCGGCCGTTGGAGAGGTCGTCGAGCACGCGGACGTGGTGGCCACCGCCGACGAGCGCGTCGACGAGGTGCGACCCGATGAACCCGGCCCCCCCGGTGACGAGCACGTCCATGCGCGTCGGACGGTACCAGTCCGCACCTGACGCTGGTGTCACGTACGTGCGAGACTGCCGCGGTGACAGACCTCCCGAAGGCACTGGTGACGGCCCCGTTCCGGGGCGACGGACTCGAGACCCTGCGCGCGCTGTGCTCCGACGTCGTGCTCGACGCCTGGATCGACCACCGCCCGCTCCGGCTCTACAACGCGGACCAGCTCGCCGAGCGCATCGAGGCCGAGGGGGCCAACCTCCTCGTGGTCGAGAGCGACTCGGTGAAGGGCCCGGTCCTCGACCTCCCCCTCGTGGCGATCGGCTCGTGCCGCGGGGACCCGACCAACGTCGACATCCCCGGCGCGACCGAGCGGGGCATCCCGGTGCTGCGCGCGCCGGGTCGCAACGCGGACGGCGTCGCCGAGCTCGCGATCGGCCTGATGCTCGCGGTCAACCGCGGCATCGTGCGCGCCGACCGGGACGTGCGCGAGGGCGAGGTCTGGCGCGACGGGACGATCCCGTACCAGCGGTTCCGCGCCTGGCAGCTCGCCGGCCGCACCGCGGGCATCGTCGGGTACGGCGCGGTCGGGCGGGCCACCGCCTGGCGGTTCGAGGGCCTCGGCATGCGCGTCATCTCGTACGACCCGTACGCACCCGACGCGACCCACTCGCTCGACGACCTGCTCGCCGAGTCGGACGTCGTGTCGATGCACGCCGCGGTCACCCCGGAGACGGACGGGCTCATCGGCCGCGAGCAGTTCGCCCGGATGAAGGACGAGGCGATCTACATCAACTCGGCGCGGGCCCAGCTGCACGACACGGACGCGCTCGTCGCCGCGCTGCAGGCCGGCGAGATCGCCGGTGCCGGGCTCGACCACTTCGTCGGCGAGAACCTCTCGCCCGACCATCCGCTCTGCTCGATGGACAACGTCGTGCTGACCCCGCACATCGGCGGCGCGACGTGGGACACGGAAGTGAACCACTCCCGACTCATCGCCAACGGTCTCCGCACCCTGCTCGAAGGCGGACGACCCCCGAACCTCGTGAACCCGGAGGTCCTCAGGTGACCGGTACCGAACTGACCGCGCAGGAGACCAAGGAGCAGGTGCTCTGGGCTGCGCAGGAGATGCTGCGCAGCGGCCTCGTCGAGGGCACCGCGGGGAACCTCGCGGCGCGACTGCCCGACGGCAACGCCGTGCTCACGCCGAGCAGCCTCGACTACCTCGACATGACGCTCGACGACCTCGTCGTCTGCGACCTGGACGGCAACGTGCTCGAAGGCGAGCGCTCCCCCACGACCGAGAAGGCCCTCCACCTCGGGGCGCTCCGGCTGCACGAGGACATCAACGCGACGATGCACTGCCACGCCAAGTTCGCCACGATGTTCGCCCTCACCCGCCAGGGCATCCCCGCGGTCATCGAGGAGTTCGTGGTCTACATCGGCGGCGACGTGGAGTGCGCGGACTACCGCACCACCGGGACCGACGACCTCGGCGAGGAGGTCGCCAAGCGGGTCGGCGACCGCAGCGCGGTGCTGATGGCCAACCACGGCCTGTTCGCGGTGGGCAAGGACCCGAAGCAGGTGCTGCACAACGCCCATCTCGTCGAGCGCACCGCGGAGATCGTCTGGGGCGCCCGCCTGCTCGGCGAGATCGTGCCGATCCCCGAGCAGGTCAACACGACCTTCCAGGGCTACTACCGCTACGGCCGCACCGGGAGCTTCTAGCTACTTCTTGCGGAGCAGGGTGAGGCCGTCGCCGACGGGGATCATGGCGGCGTCGACCCGGTCGTCGGTCGCCACCATGTCGTTGAACGCCCGGATCGCCACGCGGTTCTCGTCCTTCGGGTCCTCCTCCGCGACGCTTCCTCCCCACAGCACGTTGTCCACGAGGATCACCCCGTTCGGACGCAGCCGCGCCAGCAGCTCCTCGTAGTAGGCGGCGTAGCTCGGCTTGTCCGCGTCGATGAACGCGAGATCGATCGACTCGTCACGCGGCAGTGACCGCAAGGTCTCGACCGCCGGCGCGATGCGCAGCTCGATGCGGTCCGCGACTCCGGCCTGCTCCCAGAACCGGCGGCCGACCGACGTCCACTCCTCGCTCACGTCACAGCAGAGCAGGCGACCGTCGGGCGGCAGCCCCCGCGCGATGCACAGTGCGGAGTACCCGGTGAAGGTCCCGACCTCGACCGCGCGGCGCGCCCCGACGATCCGGGTGAGCAGCGTCATGAACGCGCCCTGCTCGGGCGCGATCTGCATCATCGAGATCCCGCCGAGCGCCGCCGTCTCCTCGATCAGCGCGCGTTGCGGGGCGTCCGGCGGCGTGCCGTGCGCGACGAGGTACTCGTGGATCGCCGGGGAGAGGAAGAACGACTTCGGGGCATCGGCCATGGTCCGGGAGCGTAGGCCGATCGACCCAATTCGCAGCACGGGACCGTCCCGGACCTGTCCAAATACCACCAAACGGTGACAGACTGCGCGGGATGAGGAGCTGGAGGCGGCCGACGCTCGCCGCGGGGGCGATCGCGAGCGCTGCGCTCGTGGCCACCGCGTGCTCCGGCACGTGGCAGGTCACCGCCACCCCGTCGCCGATCAAGGCCGTGCACGTGGCGCTGCTGCACACCGGCAAGGTCCTGATGGTCGCCGGCTCCGGGAACAGCCGCGGCGACTTCGACGCGGGCACGTTCAAGACCAGCATCTGGGACCCCACGACCGGCACCTTCAGCGCGGTCACCACGCCCTGGGACGCGTTCTGCTCGGGCCATTCCTTCCTGCCCGACGGTGAGCTCCTCGTCGCCGGCGGCACGACCGCGTACCCGGGCCCGGCCACGAACAACGCGAACGCCGGCTCCGCGAAGTCCTACCTGTTCGATCCGGACACGAAGCAGTACGTGGCCGAGCCCGACATGGCGACCGCCCGCTGGTACCCCACCACGATCGAGCTCGGCAGCGGGAACATCTTCACGGTGGGCGGGCTCGACGACCAGGGCCTGCGGACCAACGCCAGCCAGACGTTCAACGCAAACCTCCACACCTGGACCGCGGACAAGGTCCCGCCGAGCCAGCTCAGCTTCATGCCGTTCTACCCGTCGCTCCACCTCCTGTCCGACGGTCGGGTCTTCTACTCGGGCGTGAACGTGTTCGGCCCCGGGCCGACCGCGCCCGGCATCTGGAACGTGAACACGAACGCATGGACCGCGGTGTCCGGTCTCACCGACCCCGGACGGCGCGACCAGGGCATGAGCGTGCTGCTCCCACCCGCGCAGGACCAGAAGGTCATGGTGATGGGCGGCGGGTTCCAGGACCAGCCGGTCGACGCGGTGAGCTCGACCGCGATCGTCGACCTCCGCTCCGCCACGCCGACCTTCGTCCCGGGCCCGCCGATGGACACGAAGAAGATGTACGTGAGCGCGGTGATCCTGCCCGACTCGACCGTGTTGGAGACCGGCGGCGCGTCGACGACGGTGCACAACGGCGACCACGCGGTGCTCAGCGCGCAGATCTTCGACCCGAAGACGTCGGCCTGGACCAAGGTCGCGTCGCCGACGGTCCCGCGGGTGTACCACTCCTCCGCGCTCCTGCTGCCGGACGGGCGGGTCGCGACGTTCGGCGGCAACCCGGACGACGGGTACGAGACCCGGATCGAGATCTTCACCCCGCCCTACCTCCAACAGGGCACGGCGCGCCCGACGATCGATGCGGCGCCGACCGAGATGACCTACGGCGGGACGTACTCGCTGCGCACCACCCAGGCCGCGGCGCTGCGTTCGGCGGTGCTGGTCCGGCCCATGGCGGTCACGCACTCGAGCGATCCGGCGCAACGACTGGTCGACCTCCCGTTCACCACGACCGCCAACGGCGCGTCGGTGACCGTCACCAACAGCAGGAACATCGCACCGCCCGGCTGGTACATGGTCTTCGTGGTCGACGGCAACGGCGTGCCGTCAGTCGCGAAGTGGATCCACCTCAGCTGACGGCGCCGGCTCGGTCGCGGTCACCGTCGGGGTGGTCGTCATGGTCGTTGCGGTCTCCGGCTCGGCGGGGCCGCGCCGGTGCGTGCGCACGATCTCCACGAGCGCGTCGCCGGCCAGGAAGACGATCGAGACCCACCCCAGCGTCCGCACCTGCCAGAAGAACGTCGGCCACTCGAAGGTCGCGGGCAGGTTGGTGCGGAACTGCTTCGCCGCGATGTAGGCACCGCACCCGGCCAGGGCCACCGCGGGCAGCAGGCTGATCACGACCCGGAACCGCGGGCGGACGAGGACGAGGAGCACGGCGGCGCCGAGGAGCACGCCGATCAGCGGGTTCACGAACACCCCGCCCATGACCAGCGCGATCAGCGTGGTGAGGGTGATGCCGAACCAACGCGGGCGGTCGCCGTACGCGACCAGCGGTGAGACCAGGACGGGATCGACCCGCAACGGCACCGCCACGACGACCTGCTCCCGCCGGCGGCGGCGCCGCCGCACGAACGCCACGAGCACGATCGCCAGGCAGAGGAGGAACGCGACCACCGAGATCGCGATCGCGAGGTTGACGGTCTTCTGGGGCACCCAGTCCATCCGCACGTCGATCGGCCCGCCGTTGGCCGAGGGCCGGATCAACCAGCCGTTCCCGTAGCCGTCGGCCAGCGTCGAGCCGCCGAGGTCGTGGCTGTCGGCCGTCGCCTCCCATCCCGGGTTGTTGCTCTGGCCGAGCACGAGCCAGAACGGCTTTTTCGCGCCGGTGATGCGCACGTGGGCGCTGGACCGGCCGGTCGAGAGCACGTTCACTGCGGGCGTCTCCGCCTTCGTGGCGGTCGGTGTCGTGAGGCCGGCCAGGTTCACCGGGTCGGTCGAGGCCGCGCCGCCCGCCCGCGACGCGAGCGACAGGCGGTCCACGTCGAATCCGAAGCGGTCGCCCGGCTGGGTCCGGAGCACGTGCGTGCCGGACCCCAACGCCGCTTCGGGCACACCGGCGCCGGCGCAGGTCACCAGGTGGAGCGGGTTCAGGGCGAGCGCGTCGGCCGTGGTGCCGACGACCCGGACCGGCACCGACTCGTGGTCGACGGTGACGAGCTGCGTGCGGCACTCGTCGGGGATCTCCGCGGCGACGCGCACGACGGGCACGCCGGGCATCCCGAGCTCCGCGATTCCCACCGGCATCGTGAGGTCGCACTCGCAGTACCACTCGCGCGTCGTCACGGTGCGCAGGTGCAGGATCGTCACCTGGAACTTCGACCCCGTGAGCGCGGGGAACCGGACCGGCGCGGCGACCACGGTGTTCGGTGCCTTGCCGTCGGCCACCGCCGGCACGTCGACGACGCGGCGCTCCCCCGCCGCGTTCGAGACCGCGATCTGCGTCGGTACGGAGTGCAGCCCGTCGGCGACGAGCTGGAGGTCGAGGTGATCGACGGTGATCGGTGCCGGGACGGTGACGTCGACGTGCTGACCGGTCACGCTCGAGAACGGCGTCACCCACGCGGTCGCCGGGTCGGCGTCGAGCGCGGCCGACGCCCGATCCTGGGGCGCACCGGACAGGTGCTCGGACGACGACGCGACGACCGGACCGTCGTAGCCGAGCAGGCGGTCGGTCTGCGCGTCGGGCAGGTCGGGCGACAGCCGCACGTCCCCGCCGACCCCGAAGCTCCGCGCGGTCGGAAGCTTGAACGACCGGGCCATGGACAGCTCGGGATCGCTGCGGGGTGGCACCGGGATCACCCGCTCGCGGTCCATCAGGAGCACGAGCGGGCGGGCGGCGGAGGCGGGGCCGACGGTCGAGAGCAGGTCGGACGGCATCTTCACGATCTCGCCGACCCGTACGTCGCCCGCGCCGGGCCGGTCGTCGCGGAGCCGGATCTCGGTGAACCCGACCGGGCTCACCCCGCCGTAGTTGATGAGCTGACCCAGGTTCGTGTCCCGGACCTCGATCTGGAAGCTCCGGAACGTCCGGCGCGGGAACCGGATGGTCTGCCCCGCCCGCGTGCGCGAGGACTGGTCGAAGTCCACGTCCCGGGCCGAGCCCCCGTCGAAGGTCATCACCGCGTGGGTGATGTAGCGCTCGTTCGGCTTCTGCAGCACCTGGACGAAGTTGACCTGGTCCGTCGTGACCGGGTGGTCGAGGATGATCCGGATGCGGTCCCCGCGCACGTCGTCGAAGGCACCCGTGCGCCATGCGGTCTTCAGGTTGCCGTCGAACGCCTTCGTCGCACGGTCCTCGGGGGTGTAGGTGATCGGGTTGCCGTAGCTGCTCGCGGCCACGGACTTCGCGCCGACGAGCTGCGTGGTCGTGTACGCGTCCTCCTTCGCGTCCGGGAACATGTCCAGGCGTGCGTCGGAGAGGTCCTCGTCGAGCGGATGGGTGCCCGGGCCGACCGTGTAGCCGGCGGTGTCGGTGATCGTGCTCCAGCGCCGGGCCCGATCCCGGTTGCTGTCGGTGACGACCAGAGTCGCACCCCGCTTGACGTTGGCTCGCAGCGCGCTCGGATCAGTCGCGAAGCCCGCGGAGTAGAGCACCAAGGGGTCGTGGTCGAGGAGCTTCGCGACCGAGGCGTCCACCAAGCCGTCGCCGTCGCCCGCGATGACGACCGAACCGGACGCGGGCTTCGTCGCGACGATCTTCGTCGGCGAGTCCACCGGGAAGACCGCGACCGGCGGCGGGGTCGGGAGGTTCTGCGGGCCGCCGAGCGCCTGCTCGTCGTTGAACGGGTACACGCTCGAGAAGCTGGTCTCGGGCTTCCCGAAGGTGACCGGGTCGCCCAGCCCCGTCGGCGTCGGCACGAAGAGGTGCCACAGGAACTTCGGCCGGATGACGCGGTAGCGCTCGAACTGCAGGTCGTTGCGCAGGGTGATGTCACCGACGCTCATCATGCGGGCCATCGGCGCGAGCGCGTCGGACGGCAGCTGGCGGTCCTGGATCCGCAGGTCGAACGCGTTGAGGAGGTTCGCGGACGCGGGTGAGCCGTACGGGATGAGCTCCCGCGCGACGTAGGGACGGTCCATGATCCCGGGCGTGATCGGGTCGACCGTGTTCCCCCAGCGGTAGGACGCGAAGTCGGCGCCGGGGAGCTCGAGGACCCGGGTGTCGTGCGGCTGCGCGTCCATGTACCTCGCCGCGTCCGTCCAGTACTGCGGGATGTCCTCCGGGCGCTGGAGGTTCTTGCCGTAGAAGGTGTTGTTCCAGAGCGCGGGGAGGTTCACGATCACGAGCACCCCCACCGCGGCGGCGAGGAGCAGCCCGATCGTCCTGCGGTCGCGCGCCCCGAGCCACGTCACCAGCGCGTTGACGCCGGCCCCGAGCAGCGCAGCAAGCCCGAGCACGACGAGCGGCGTCGCACGCCCGGTGCTCCGGAGCGCGAACGCGGCCGTGGACGTCGTCGCGAGCTGCTTGAACACCTGGCCGAACGGCGTGGGGCTGTCGTACGGGTGGGCGCCGACCGCGATGACCACGCCGACGAGGGTGATCAGGATGAAGTACGCGCGGTTCCGCCAGCGCACGAACGCCGCGGAGAGCAACGCGAGGACCGCGACGCCGTAGCTGACGATGATGGAGAAGGGCGTCTGGGTGTAGGTCGTGCTCGCCTCGATCCAGGGACCGAGCTTGTCGCGGCCGTAGAAGAACCAGTACCCGAGGCCGCGCAGGATCTCGTTCGGCAGCGAGGTCCGGGTGACCGCCTGAAGGGTCTCGGTGTACTTGAGGACGTCCAACCCGTAGCTGCCCTGCGCCCAGAGCCCGGCGATCCACCACAGCGACGTGACCAGCGAGAGCACGCCGATCTTCACCACGACCCCGACCGCTCGCCCGAGCTTGGCGTCGCGGAGCACCCACACCGCGTAGGGGATCCAGAGGACCGGCGCGATCCCCGCGAAGATCAGCGCGGTCGCGTTCACGCTGCCGATGATCTGCACCGTGATCGCGAAGAGCGCGGGGTACTTCCAGCCGCCTTCGCGCAGTCCGCGGATGACGAACGCCAGGATCCACGGCAGCCCCGCCCAGGGCAGGAGGATCACCGAGATCCGAGCCGCGTAGTCGAGCGAGTACGGGCTCAGCATGAACGCGAGCGCGCCGACGACCGCCCCGGCGCCGCGCAGGCCGAGCGTCCGGAACAGGTAGAGCATCCCGAGCCCCGCGAGGAACAGGATGCTGCCGAGCCACAACCGCTGCGCGACCCAGTCGGGCAGCCCGACCGAGTCGAGGACCCAGTAGAAGGGGCCCATCGGGAACAGGTACCCGATGTTCTGGTGGGTGACCGTCCCCATGCCGATGTTGGGGTCCCACATCGACCACGCCCGGGCGAGGAGCCGGCTCGGGTCCAGGTACAGGTAGGACTTGGTGTCGGCGGCGACCTGGCCCGGCGAGGTGCGCAGGATCGGGATGTAGGCGAGCGCCGCCAGCAGGAGGTACCCGACGTTGTGCCGTGTGCGCGCCGGCACCCGTTCGACGCGCGCCGCGAGATCAGTGGTCACGGGCGGCTCAGTCAGCCGACGCTCGTCGCCCGCGCCGTCACGGGTGGCGGCGCCGGAGCATCGCCTCGGCGGCGAGGACCTCGAGGGTCCCGCGTGCTGTGGCCGCCCAGGTGAAGCGCGCCGCGTGGCTGGACGCGCCGTCCGAGAGCTCCGCGCGCAGAACCGGGTCCGACAGCACGCGGCCCATCCCGTCGCGCAGCTCGTCCCGGCCGTCGGCCAGCAACCCGGAGCGGCCCTCGGCGACTGCGTCGACGTGACCCGCGATCCGGGTCACGACCGCGGGCGTGCCGCACGCGGCCGCTTCGGTGAGCGTCATGCCCCAACCCTCGCGCGCCGACGCACTCGCGAGCAGCCAGGCCCGCCGGTACAGATCGAGGAGCGCCTCGTCGCTGAGATGACCGGGCAGGTGGATCCACCGCTCCGCGCCGGCTTCGTGGATCTGCTGCTCGAGCTGATCGCGCCGATACCCCTCGCCCACGATCACTGCTTCGAGCTGCGGGTGCGCGGGCTTCAGGGCGACGAGCGCCTCGATCAGCAGCTCGAACCGCTTCACGGGGACCAGCCGGCCGGCGGCGACCACCAGCGGCGTCGGTGAGAGCTCGCCACCGGCGGAGAAGCGCGGGTCGATCCCCGGTGGCACGACGTGGACCAGGTGCTCCTTGAAGCCGAGATCCGAGACGAGCTCGTGCTTCGAGGAGTGCGACAGCGTCACGGTGGGGGTCCGCCGGTAGAACACCGGCGCCACCTGGGACTCGAGCGTCCGGCCGAGCCGGGCGAGCTGCGGCGGCAGGGTCATGTCCCACATCTCGGCGTGGACGTGGTGCAGGAACGTGATGTGCGCGGTCCGCGACCACAGCGGCGAGAAGAACGGCATCCCGTTCCAGATCTCCACCAGCGCGTCGCTGCCGCCGTGCCAGCCCATCATCTCGCTGAAGGCCGCCCGCGGGAAGATCATGTAGCGCCCGGCCTTGCGGATCACCCGGTAGCCGTCCCGCCAGCTCATCTGGGGCTGGCCCGACGCGAACGACGTCCGCATCGTCACCTCGATGCCGGCCTCGGCCCAGAGCGACGCGACCGTCGACGCGTGCACCTCGGAGCCACCGGCCTCGGGGTCGTCCAGGTCCCTCCACGCCAGCATCGACACCCGATGGAGCCCGGCCTCGGCCGCGAGGTCTCCGAGCTTGCTGATGTCCGACGCTGCCGCGACCCCCGCGGCCCCCCTCACCATCCGGACCTCCCCGGGAGCGGCGGATATCCTACCCCGACCACCATTCGGCGAACGTGGCGCGCCCGCTTCACCAGCGCCATCGAGCTCTCCCATCGAGAGTGCCGACCCTTCCCCAGACCGTGCCGACGTTCGGAGCAGGAGCGCTGTGAACCTCACCGGCGAGCGCCCGATGGAGGGTTCTACCCCGGACTCCCTGATCGCACTCCACGACGCGGGATACCGCGAGGTGCTGGCCCGGCTCGGGCCCGGTGCCGTGCTCGACGTGGGGTGCGGGGTCGGGTCCGAGACCGCCCGTCTCGACGCCGACGACCGGCGGGTGGTCGGCATCGACTACCACGCCGAGACCGCCGTCCTCGCCGGCAAGACCTACGGACCGGGCGGTGAGGCGGGCACGTCGGTGCAGTTCGCCGGGATGGACGGGGCCAAGCTCGGCTTCCGGACCGCGTCCTTCGACGCGATCTGCTCGTCGCACATCATCGAGCACTTCGTCGGTCCCGAGCTCCACGTCGCCGAGCTGGCCCGGGTCTGCGCGGACGACGGGACGACGTTCGTCATCACGCCCAACCGGCCCGCGGACTTCGAGAACCCCTTCCACGTCTACCTGTTCGAGGCCGACGAGCTCGCGTCGATGCTGAAGCTCTTCTTCGGGGAGGTCGAGGTCCTCGGCCTCGAGGGCGACGATGCGCTCAAGGCCGACTTCGCGGCGCGGCGCAGCACGGGCGACCGGCTCCTGAAGCTCGACGTCCTCAACCTGCGCCGGCGCATGCCACGGAGCTGGTACGTGTGGAGCTACGAGCACATGCTCCCCGCGGTCTACAAGGTCCTCGGCCAGAAGAAGAGCGGCGTCGGCTCGGGCCTGGATGCGAGCCACTTCTCGATGACCGACGTCGTCGTCCCCACGACGCCCGTGCTGTTCGCCATCGCGCGCAAGCCACGGCGCTTCCCCGAGCACTGACCGACCCGTCCGGCGGCCTCGTACGGCGGGCTCGCCCCCGCCCGAAGGTTCCACAGCTTCTCGTAGATAGGCTGCGGTGATGCTCTGGTTGGAGCGGCAGGTGGTCGCCACCCTCTCCGAGACCGTCGAACCGGACCGGCGACCCGCGGTCGCGGACTACGTGGACGGCGTGCTGCGGGCCATGCCCGAGCACCTGCGTCTCGGAGTCGCCGGCGAGTCCGTCGTGCTCGGTGCGGGCGCCTGGGTCGCCGGACGACTCGGCTCCGGGCGCAGCTTCGCGTCGCGGATCGAGGGCTGGGAGCACAGCCGGGTCGGTCCCATCCGCCAGTACGTCCGCCTCCTCTCGTCGCTCGTGATCTTCAGCAGCGAGGAGCTCGCGCCGGCCTCGACCGACGGTGCATCGTGACCGCGCTCGAGACCGAGATCCTCGTCATCGGATCGGGCGCCGGCGGCGCGGTCACCGCGGCGACCCTGGCGCGCGCGGGCCGCTCGGTCATGGTCGTCGAGGAGGGCCCGTGGGTGGACCCGGACCTGGTGGAGCCGTTCTCGCTCGACGAGATGGTGCTGAAGTACCGCCACCAGGGCGCGTCGGCCGCGCTCGGCACGCCCGGGATCGCGTACGCGGAAGGTCGCTGTGTCGGCGGGAGCACCGAGATCAACAGCGGCCTGTACCACCGCCTCCCCGAGGAGCTCGCGGCGGACTGGCGCCGGACGTACCGCATTGCGGAGTTCACCCCGGAGGTGCTCGACGCGTACTCGGACCGGGTCGAGCAGGAGCTCTCCGTCTCGATGCTGCCCGGGGCCCCACCCCCGTCGTCCGCGGTCCTCGATCGCGGCGCCGCCAAGCTCGGCTGGCGCTCGGTCGAGTTCGCGCGGGTGTTCAAGTACGACACCGCCGGCCGGGGCGCGAAGCAGACGATGGCCCGCACGCTCATCCCGCGCGCCGTCGAGGAGGGCGCCACGATCCTCGCCGAGACCCGCATCGCCAAGCTGCTGACCACCGGCGACCGGGTCGTCGGTGTGCGAGGTGAGCGCACCCGACCCGATGGCACCACCGAGCCGGTCTCGATCCGCGCCGACCATGTCTTCGTCTGCGGTGGCGCGATCCAGACGCCGACGCTCCTGCAGCACAGCGGCATCCGCTCCCAGATCGGCAACGGCCTGAAGTTCCATCCGACGATCAAGGTCGCGGCACGGTTCCCGCAGGCCTACGACCACGCCGACGTGCCGATGCACCGCGTGACCGAGTTCTCGCCCTTCCTGACCATCGGCGGGTCGGCGAGCCGGCGGGGTCACGTCGCACTCGCGCTCGCAGACTCTTCCGGGGACTACGCCGAAGCCCTCGCGGCTTGGGAGGACGTCGTCGTCTACTACGCCGCGATCCGCAGCGACGGGAGCGGCCGCGTGCTCTCGCTGCCGGGGTTCCGCTCCCCCGTCGTCACGTACCGGATGACCGACGCGGACCAGAGCCGGCTCACCCGCGGCCTGCTGCACCTCGGCGAGGTGCTCCTGGCCGCGGGCGCGACCGAGCTGTACCCGTCGATCGCCGGCGCGCCCGTCGCCCGCCGGCCCGAGGACCTCGTGCAGTGGTGGGACGCGTTCACGCCTGCGACGGCGAACCTGATGACCGTGCACCTCACGTCGACCGTCCGAATGGGTGACGACCAGAGCCGGACCGGCGCCGACAGCTTCGGGCGGGTGTGGGGCTACCGGAACCTCCGGGTCAACGACGCGTCGCTGCTGCCCGACGCGCCCGGCGTGAACCCGCAGGCCGCGATCATGGCGATCGCGGCCCGCAACGCCGACGAGTTCCTCGCCGCTCTCTGACCCGCCCACCCGTTCCGGCGGGGTCGTCCTAGGGGAGGCGCTTGATGAGCTTGAGCGCGCCGAGCTTGGCCGCGGACTGGTGCTCGGAGCCGGTCCGGCCGCCGAGCTCGCCGCGGTGGGCCAGGAACCACTCATAGGACTCGACCACCATCGACGCGTTCGAGTGACGCGGCTCCCACCCCAGCTCGGCCTTCGCCTTGCTCACGTCGAACCAGAGCGACTCGCCGTAGAGCAGCCAGTGGTACGGCGCGAACGGGGCGAGACCCGCGTTGGCGACCGCCTGCATCGCCGCACGCGCGGGGGCCACCGGCAACGAGCGCACCCGCGACCCGGTACCGGCGTGGTCGACGAGCGCCTGGAGCGTCTCGCGCATCGTCCCGAACGCCTGCGCGCCGATGTTGTAGACCTCGGCACCCGGACGGGAGGCGGCCCGCAGGCACGCGTCGGCAAGGTCGTTGGCGTGCACGAACTGGTACCGGTTGTCGCCGCTGCCGAACACGAAGACGGGCGCGCCGTCGGCGACGAACTCGAACAGGATCGCCATGATGCCGAGCCGGCCGTGCCCGAGGATCGTGCGGGGCCGGATGATCGTGACATCGGCGCCGTCCTGCACCGCTTCGCGGCAGAGGAGCTCGGCCTGCAGCTTGGCCCGGCCGTAGTCCTCCAACGGGTGCGGCTGCGTCTCCTCGTTCACCGGGTTCGAATCCGGGATCCCGAAGATCGCGCTGGACGAGGTGTGGACGATCTTCCCGACGCCCGCGTCCCGCGCCGCGAGAAGCAGGTTGGCGGTGCCGAGCACGTTGACGGACCAGAACAGCTCGCGGTCGCGGGCGAGCGGGACCTGCGCCACGTTGTGCAGCACCGCGTCGACCCCACGGCAGGCTCGCGCCAGCGCGTCACGGTCGCGGACGTCGCCCTGGACGAAGTCGACCTCGCCCGCGGTCTCGCCCGGCGGGTTGAGGTCGAAGATGCGCACCGACTCGCCCCGCGCGAGGGCCTGGTCGGCGAGCACGCTGCCGAAGTACCCGCTGCCCCCGGTGATGAGGATCGAGCGGGCCATCAGATCGCCAGCCCGCGCTCGAGGCACCAGCGCACGCTGGCCCGCATGCCGTCGAACAGGCTCACCTGCGGGTCGTAGCCCAGCTCCACCCGGGCCCGGGTGATGTCACACGCGATCGTGTCCTTCAGCTCGCCGAGAACGTGCAGCGGCTGGACGTACCGGCCCCGGCTCTGGAGGAACGCGTCGAGCGCGGCCGCGAGCTCGGCCGCCGGAGCCGGCAGCTTGGGCAGCCCGCCCGAGACGGGCAGGCCCTCGGCCGCGAGCGCGGCCCGGACCTGGGTCAGGATCTCGACGAGCTCGTAGGGCTTGGCGTCGGCCACCCAGTACGCGCGGCCCGCGGCCCCGACCGCGGTCTCGGCGAGCAGCAGGCCCGAGACCAGGTTCGCGGTGAACGCCATCGAGCGGCATTGGGTCCCCGGCCCGACGAGCGGGAACCGACCCTTGCGGACCGCGGCGAACCACTGCGTCTGGCGCGCGGGCTGGAACGGCCCGTAGAACCACGGCGCCCGGATGATGACCGTCTCGACGTCGCCGCGGTCGTTGCTGCGCTGCACGAGCTGCTCGGCTTCCATCTTCGAACGGCCGTAGCCCAGGTACGGGTCGTACGGCGCGTCCTCGGTGAAGCGGTCGTGCGCGCTCGCGTTCGCCCCGAACGGAGAGTTCGACGAGACGTGCACGAATCGATGCGTCCGCGCCCGGCGGGCCCGGTCCACGATCATCTCGGTTCCTCCGACGTTGACGTCGAAGAACTCGCGCGTCCGCTGCGTCGGGTGGATGACCGCAGCGGTGTGGAACACGGTCCCACCGTCCACCCCCTCGAAGAGCCGGTCGGCCGCGACGGGATCGCGCACGTCCCCGACGACGACCTCGACCCGCCGCCCCAGGAGCTCGAGCAACGGCGCCTCGTCCGGTGTTCGGATGAGGCAGCGCACGCGCGCCCGGCTCCCGACGAGCTCGCGCACCAGGTTCGTGCCGAGCCAGCCGGCGGCACCGGTGACGACCGCCACCGGGGAAGCGGGCGCGCGGGCAACGGTCGGAGTGGGGTCGTCGGGCACCGCCCTTTCCTAGCGGACCCGGCCGGTCATGACCAAGCCTGGCCCGCGGAAAACGGGGCGCGGCCGTCTAGGGTGATCCGGTGCCGGTGAGCAAGCGGGGGTTCGCGCTGGGGCTCACCGCGATCGCGCTCGCGGGGTTCGCGATCCGGGTGGCCTTCGTCGTGTTCTCCCGTGTCCAGCACCTCCCCCTGGGGCTCGGCGACTCCGCGTTCTACAGCCGGGGCGCGAACCTGCTCGCGGACGGGCGCGGCTTCATCGACCCGTTCCTGCTGCCCGCGGTGCGCCAGTCGGCGGACCATCCCCCGCTGTACACGATGTGGCTGGCGATCCCGTCGTTCGTCTGGCCGGGGCACGCGGCAACGCCAACCGTCCACATGATCTGGTCCTGCGTGCTCGGGGCGGGCACCGTCGCGGTGTGCGGCCTGGCCGGGCGTGAGATCGCGGGGCCCCGGGTCGGGCTGCTCGCGGCCGCGCTCGCCGCGATCTACCCGAACGTCTGGGTGCACGACGGGATGCTGCTCTCCGAGACCGCGGCGCTGTTCACCACCGCGGTGCTGCTCCTCTTCGCGTACCGGTTCCTGCACGCGCCGAGCGGGTGGCGGGCGGCGTGGCTCGGTCTCTGGTGCGGCCTCGCCGGCCTGGCGCGACCCGAGCTCGTGCTCGCGCTCCCGCTCGTGCTCGCACCGCTGGTGCTCCTCCGGCGCGACCGCCCGTGGAAGCAGCGATTGCTCTGGCTCGGCGCGGGAACGCTGGCCACCGCGATCTGCATCGGCCCGTGGCTCGGCTACAACCTGAGCCGGTTCGACCGACCGGTCTACATGTCCGACAACTTCGGGAGCACGCTCGGGGCTGCGAACTGCAAGGCCACGTACTACGGGGCGGACATCGGGTACAAGAACTACGACTGCGCCCGGGTCCTCGCCCAGCACTTCACCCGCACCGTCCCGCACTGGAGCACCCTCGACGAATCCGAACGGGACTTCGTGTTCCGCAAGGCGGCGCTCACCTACATCAAGGCGCACGAGCAGCGCGTCCCGTTCGAGGTCGCGGCACGGTGGGTACGCATCGCGGGTCTCTACCACCCGACGCAGGAGATCGACGACAACACGTTCCTGCTCAAGCAGCCCGAGTGGCTGGGCTACCTCCTCCTCGTCAGCTACTACGTGATGGCAGTGCTCGCGATCATCGGGGCTGTCGTCATGCGCCGCCGGTCGATCGCGATCTGGCCGCTGGTCGCGATCCCGGTGATCGTGCTGCTCTCGGTCGCGGTCACCTTCGCCCAGACGCGCTACCGCGCGCCGGCGGAGATCGCGTTCGTGCTCGCGGCGGCAGTCGCGATCGACGCGGGGATCACCGCGGTCCGGCGCCGATCGGAACGAGTGAGCGAGCCCGAGCTCCAGACCGTGGGGTCCGCCTGATGGCCGCGCCCGACGCGGTCCGCCCGCAGACCCAGCCGTCGAGCCGGTTCCCGTGCTTCGACGGGTTGCGCGCGCTGGCCGCCCTCTCGGTGCTGCTCACCCACGTCGCGTTCGCCAGCGGCGCGAACAGCGCCAGCATCCTCGGCGTGTTCTTCGCGCGGATGGACGGCGGCGTCGCGGTCTTCTTCGTGCTCTCCGGGTTCCTGCTCTACCGGCCGTTCATCCTGGCGCACGTCCGCGGGCGGCCCGCGCCGGCCGCGGGGCCGTTCCTGTGGCGCCGGTTCCTGCGCATCTACCCCGCGTACTGGCTCGTCGTCACCGTCGTCATCTACGTCTTCGCCGACAAGTCGATCCCGTCGGCCAAGGTGTTCTTCCTCGACTACAGCCTGCTCAACGTCTACTTCTCGCGCTACGCGTTCGGACCACTGGTGCAGTCGTGGACGCTGTCGGCCGAGATCGCGTTCTACGTGCTGGTGCCGATCTGGGCCTTCGTCGTCTCCCGTCGCACCGCGTCGAGCCCGCGCGACCGCCTGCGCCGCGAGATCGTCGGCATCGTCGTGCTCGTCCTCGTCTCGACCCTGTACAAGGCGGTCGTCATCCACGCCGACCTCCCGTTCGGCCGCGTCGGGCAGCTCAAGCAGCTCCTCCCCTGGTGGTTGGACCTGTTCGGTGTCGGCATGCTGTTCGCGGTCGGCAGCGTCGCCGTCGCGGAGTCGATCTGGCCGACCCCGCTGCGGCTCGACCGGCGGTGGGCCCCCGCGGTCTGCTGGGCCCTGGCGGTCGCGGCGTTCTGGCTGGTCTCGGCGGGCATCGGCCTGCCGTGGACGACGCCGGCGATCCCGGTGGAGATGCTCTGGGGTCAGCACTACCTCTACGGCCTCACCGGCGCCCTGCTGGTGCTGCCCGCGGTGTTCGGTCCCCAGGAGCGGGACACCAGCCTGATCCGGCGGTTCCTCACGACGCGCGTGATGGTCTACCTCGGCGTGATCTCCTACGGCATCTACCTGTGGCACGAGCCGATGATCGACCGGTTCCTGTCGTGGACGAACCAGCAGACCTTCACCGTGTACCACGGCGACGTCCCGTTCGCCTGGCACACGTCCGCCTACGTGAGCGTGCCGTTCTTCGCATTCCTCGTCGCGGTGCTGGCGCTCACGATCCCCGCCGCATCGATCAGCTGGTTCGCCCTCGAGCGGCCGCTCCAGCGACTCAAGGGGCTCTTCGGCACCCGGGTCCACGCCGCCTGAGCCCGCTCACGGCGTGTTGCGCGCCGACGGACCGTGCAGCGGTGCCACGTACACCGCGACCGAGTCGCGGCCCCAGAGGCGCTCGAGCTCGGTCCGCCGTGCGGACTGCTCGCCGGATGCCTCGAGCCGGCGGAGCTCGCGCCGGTCCGCCCGGTCGAGACCCGGGTGGTACGCGATGCGACGCCAGCCGGCCGGCGTGACCCGCGCCCCGGCACCCTGGCGGTACGCGAGACGGGCCCGCGCGTTGTGCCCGTCGAAGCGCCGGGCAGGGCCGATCTGGCGGACCTGCACCTCGTCTGCGGTCACGAACCCCACTCCGCTGCGCTGGAGCTGGGCGAGCAGCGGGGTGCTGAACGGCTCGAGGAAGAACGTGTTCGAGAAGTCGGCCAGCAGCGGCCCGCGCGGCGGGTCGGCGGCGATCTGGTGGTCGAGGTCGCGCAGGATCGGCTCGGCCCACAGGTTCACGTTGGGCCCGACGCCGGCGTCGTAGGTCGGGAGCGTCAGGATCGACAGCAGCGCGACGAGCGCGATGCCGACGCCGGCCGCGATCCGGGTTCCCGAGCTGAGCGGCGCGGGTTCCTGCCCGCCGGCATCGTCCGGCGGCGCGGCAGCCGTCGCGTCCCCCGGCGCGGTCAGCAGCCGGACCGCGACCGCGAGCACGGAGAAGGCGCTGAACGCCGCGAGCGGCCACAGCCACCGGAAGTTGTGCTCGGCCACCCCGAAGACCTCGATCGGGATCCGGGTCGCGGTGAAGTACCCCACCGCGAGGCCGACGAGGGCGATGACCGGTGCGGCCCCGGCCCCGCATCGCGGTCGTCGCCACCTCGCGAGCACCGCGGTGACGACGAGGACGAGCGCCAGCACGCCGAACGACGCCGCGGCGAGCGCGAGCGACGGCAGGCGCGCGAGACCGACACCGCCCGGGCCGCCCGTCGCCGTCCCCTGCGCCGCCAGCGTGCTCGCGAACGAGTCCCGGAGGAAGAAGGGCGGAAGGCTCACCACGCTCGCGACGACGCGCAGTGCCCGGCCGCCACCGAGCGTCGGGCCGGCGGCGTCGCCTGACGCCTGCAGGAGGTGGAGGAGGTTGCCGTTCCTCGCCACCTGGTCGATCACCGGCTGGATCCAGCTGACCACGAGCACGACCAGCGTCACGCCGCCGGCCCACGCCAGGCGCCGCCGGAGGTGGGCGCCGGTCTCCTCGCCGCCCCGCACGCGCGCGCGCAGCCGCCACGCGAGGCCGAGCACGCCGACGAGCCCGAGCGCGGGGACGAGGTACGAGTAGCTGACGTGGGTCTGGACGAGGAACGTCCCCACACCGACCCCGATCGGCAGGAGCAGGAGGTCACCCTCGGCCAGCCCCCAGGCGAGGAACAAGAAGCAGAGGAACGGCAAGAGCAGCGCGTGCGGCTGCCAGGGGTCGAAGAGCAGCTCGCTGCCCATCGTCCACGTGAGCCCGCACGCCACGAGCGCGGCGGGGATCACGAGGAGCACGCCGCCCCGCCGGTACGCGACCCAGCACGCGCCGGCGATCGCCAGCGTGTTCGTGATGCCGATCCCGATGGCGACGCCCGCAGTGCTCCCGAACACCCGCACGGGCACCGCGAGCAGGTCGAACAGGATCGGTCCCGGATGGTTGAGGTGCTGCTTGGCGTTCAACGACGCGGACGTGGCCATCCCGACGAGCGGGATCTGGCGCGAGAACACATCCGTGGCGCGGATGCTGAAGTAGGCGTCGTCGCTGAGCGGCACCCAGCCCCTGGCCACCGCCCGGACGGTCGCCACGACCACGGGCAGCACCGCGAGCGCGACCACCCCGATCGCCACCAGCACCTGCGGCGAGAGCCGACGGCGTCCGGACGGATGCGGACGCGGCCGTTGCACGGGCAGGACTGTACCGTTCCCGCGGTCGAGTTCTGCGGGCGGTATGTCAAGATGCGACGGTGGCGCGCCGGGTGTCTCTTCCCCACGTCGACGCGCTCGACGGGCTGCGCGGCGCGGCCGTCGCCGGCGTCCTCCTCTTCCACGGGGGGCACCTCACCGGCGGCTATCTCGGTGTCGACCTCTTCTTCGTCCTGTCGGGCTTCCTCATCACGTCGCTCCTGCTCGTCGAGGGGCGCGAGCGCGACCACGTTGCGCTGGGCGGGTTCTGGGCCCGCCGCGCCCGCCGCCTGCTGCCCGCCCTCGGCGGCCTGATCGTCGGGGTCGCGGTCTACTGCATCGTGTTCGCGCAGCCGTCGGAGCTGTCGCGCATCCGGGGAGACGCGTTCGCGACCGTCGCGTACGTCGCGAACTGGCACGCGATCGCCACCGGCCAGGACTACTGGGCGCTGTTCCGGACGCCCTCGCCGCTCGAGCACACGTGGAGCCTCGCGATCGAGGAGCAGTTCTACCTGGTCTGGCCGCTCGTCTTCGTCGGGCTCCTCGCGTGGTGGAAGCGGCGCACGCCCCAGGCCGTCCTCGTCGTCGCGCTCATGGGTGCGGCAGTGTCGACCGTGCTCATGCTGGCGCTCTACGACCCGAACAGCCCGTCACGCGTCTACTACGGCACCGACACGCGCGCGACCGGGATCCTGCTCGGTGCCGCGCTCGCGGCAGTGCTGGCGATGCGCGGAGCCGCGCGCAGCCGCACCGCGCGGGTCGGGCTCGAGGTCGCCGGCTGGGTCGGCCTCGTGACGCTCGCGCTCGCGTGGACGCGCCTCGGAGGAGAGTCCGAGACCCTGTACCGCGGCGGGTTCTTCGTCTGCGGTCTCGCCGCGGTGCTCGTGATCGCCACCTCGGTCCACCCGCAGCGCCTGGCCCTCGGGACCGCGCTGAGCTTCCGCCCGCTGTGCTTCCTCGGGATCATCAGCTACGGCCTGTACCTCTGGCACTGGCCCGTCGACCTCGTGCTCGATGCGGACCGGACGGGTCTCGACGGCTGGCTGCTGTTCGCCGTGCAGACCGCGGTGGCGATCGGGATCGCCGTCGTCTCCTACCGGTGGCTGGAACGACCCGTCCGTCGCGGCGCGCTCACGCCCCGGCAGTGGGCGTTCGTGACCCCGGCGCTCGCCGCGACGCTGGTGATCGTGATCGTCGTCGGCACCCTGGGGAGCGGGCAGACCGACGCGGTCGCGAAGGTCAGCGACCCGAGCTCGAACGGCGCGAGCAGCCCGCTCGGCCGCCAGGTCGGCCGGGTCCTGCTCGTCGGCGACTCGGTCGCGGACACGTTCGCCAGCGGCCTCCGCCATCAGGGCCTCGACGTCGTCGACGCCGCGTTCCCGGGTTGCAAGGTGGTCCGGGGCACGATCCGCGTGAGCTCGACGGACCTCCGGGACAACGACTGCCCCTGGGCGACCGTCTGGCCCCAGGAGCTCGCGCAGGACCAGCCCCGCGTCGTCCTGCTCGAATCCGCCGCGTTCGAGCTCTGGGACGTGCGCCCCCACGGCTCGTCCAAGTGGCTCGCGCCCGGAACGCCCGAGTGGGCCCGCTACTGGAAGAGCGAGATGCAGCAGGCGATCGACACGCTGACCTCGACCGGTGCGGCCGTGGTGATCCCGACGGTCGCCTGCACCGAGGCCAAGACCGACAGCGGGACCGAGACCGTCACCCGGTCGGCGTTCAACCCGAACCGGGTCCGCGCCGCCAACCGGGTCCTCGAGGAGCTGGCCCGCGAGAACGCGGACCGCATGGTGCTCGTCGACCTGGACCGCTACGTCTGTCCCGGCGGCAAGTACCACGACAGCCTGCACGGCGTGAACCCACTCCGGGTCGACGGCGTGCACTACACGAACCCGGGCTCGGACCTCATCGGGCGCTGGCTGGCCCCGCAGCTCGCGGTCGCGGCCGGCCTCCGCGCCCCGGCGCCCGCGACGGCCACCACCACGACCTCACCCCCATGAGCCTTCTCGGCCCGGTGAGCCGCGCCAGGTGCGGTCGAACGTGCCGAGAACGTCCGGGAGGAGATGGTCAGTTGTCGGCGGGGTCGATGACGGGAGGGCCGACGAAGATCGCGGACGGCTGGCCGAGGACGAGCATGCGCTCGAGCACCGGCTTGAGCCCCTTCGGGAGATGGGGCTGGTAGATCGCGACGAACAGGTTGTTGTCGACCTCACGCGCCCGCGTGTCCTGCCCGGCGGCGCGGAAGCGGCGCACCACCTCGGCGCGCAACCGCGCGTACTCGGCCTTCTGTGCGGGTGAGCGGGGATCGTAGAACGCGACCTGTGACACGCCGGGCTTCGCGCGCCACCGCGCGATGTTGGCCGGACCGACCGCGAGGTGGACCACTGCGGTCGCGTCGTCGGGCGTGACCTTGCGGTTCGGGATGATCACCTCGCGGGTCGGCAGACCGGCATGCAGACCCTGCCGCTCGAGCTCGAGGACGAGCCCGTAGGCGTTCGCACCGATGTTCAACGCGTCCGTGAACGTGACCATGTACCGACCGTCGCGTCCGGTGCCGGGGAGCTTGCCCGCCTCCAGGCTCGCGACCGTCGGCCCGATCAGGTGGCCGAAGACGCGCGTCGGCTGCGCGTCCGGCGCCACCGCGTCAGATGCGTCGACGGTGTACGCGATCGTGCCGCCGACGGTCACCACGGCCAAGGCACCCGCCAGCCACGTGGCGGCTCGCCGGGGCGACCGCTCCACCGTCCGGGTCCGGGCGGCCAGGAGCGCGACCGTCCAGCCGATCGTCAACAGCATCAGGGCGGCAATCCCCCACGACCACAGGACGAGGTAGAACCAGACGTACCCGAAGATGCGGGCGGCGGAGAACACGCCGAGGACGCCCGCGACCGCGAGGACGAGATCGAGGCGCAGCAGATCGCGCGCCCGCATGCGCCACGCGGCGACGACGCCGCCGACCCAGACCGCCCCGACGAACAGGCCGGGCACCACCGAACCCGTCATGCCGTCGCGGTCCGAGAAGAGCGTGACCGGGTTCAGGTGGCGGAGCACGAGCTTCGCGGCTTCGCCCGCGCCGATCGTCTGCTGGGGCGTCTGGGTGAAGTAGTCCCACAGGATCGAGAAGTTCGCCGGCGACCCGGTGAATTCCTGGATGACCGGCGGGAGCCAGAGCACCCCGGCCAGGGCGATCGACCCGAGACCCCACGCCCAGAAGCGGCGGCTGGTTCCCGCTTCCGAGCGGTGCCGGTACGCGGTCACCGCCATCCACGCGCCGGCCAGCACCCCGAGCCCGCCGACGAGCGCGACGTAGGAGATGTGGGTCTGCGCGCAGAAGGTCCCCGCGAGCACGACGACGGGGAGGAGCGCCCAGTCGTCGCAGAGCACCGACCACACCGCCAGCACGAACAGCAACCACCACAGCACCGGCATGTACGGGTTCCACGCCAGCGTGAGGACGACCGGGCCGTAGTACGCGAGCAGGACCGCGAGCACTGCGGCGAAGCCCAGGAGCAGGAGCACGCCGCCCCGCCGGCGGGCGAGCCAGAGCATCGCCCCGATGACGAGGACGTTCAGGCAGATCGCGGCCGCGTCCATCGCCCAGGCCGACGCGCCGAACAGCCGGTAGAACGGCGAGAGGAGCCAGAAGCTGATCGGACCGGGGTGACTTCCTTGGCGGGCGATCGTCCCGATGCGGCCGGGCAGCCCGATCAGCGGAGGATGCGCGGACCAGACGTCGCGGATCCGCAGCTCGGTCTGGGCCATGTCGAGCACGGGGTACCAGTGCGGGTGCGCGAGCGCGACGAGCGCCACCACGAACGGCACCGTGAGCAGGGCCCACAGCCCGACGGTGATCCAGCGGGCGCCCGGCACCAGGTACCGTCCGGGACCGGGATCGCGTGTCCGCTCCGAGGCCCCCGGCTCCGAGGCCCCTCCGGCCGACGACCGAAGCTCCGTGGCCTCAGGCACCCGGCGAGGGTACACGCGCGGGCTCGGAAATCCGCGGGCGCGCCGCCGCCGGTTTCCGGCGGCCGACTGGTATCGTCGCCCCCCGATGAAGGCGGCCGAGCCGACCCGCTGGGCCTGGTTCACGCCTCGCCGTCGCACCTACGTCGCGTTCGGGATCCTCGTCGCGGTGTACCTCATCCCGCTGCGCGGGTTGCTGCGCAGCCAGGGTGCGCCGATGGAAGAGGGCTTCATGCTCGTCTTCCCCGAGCGGTTCCTGCACGGGGCCCTGCCGAACGCCGACTTCCTGCACCTGTACGGCCCGGGCAGCATCTGGGTGCTCGGCGCCTGGTACAAGGCCTTCGGCGTCTCGCTCCCGGCCGAGCGCCTCTTCGGCCTGCTGCAGCAGTTCGCCGTCGTGTTCGGCATGTACTCGCTGGCGCGGCACTGGGGTCGGACTGCGGGGCTCGGGTGCGCGCTGATCTCGGCGCTGTTCATCATGCCGCCGCTCGGTGGGCTCATCCCGCTCGCCTGGGTCGGTGGGGTCGGGCTCAGCCTGCTCGCGATCTCGGCCGAGCTCGAGGCGCGCCGCCGGCTGGCGACCGACGCCCGCCGCGCCGCCTGGCTCGCGGTCGGGGCCGGGGCGGTCGCCGGCGTCGCCGTGCTCTTCCGGCTGGACCTGATCGTCGCCGTCGGCGTCGCCGGCCTCGCCGCGGCCTGGGGGACGAACAACCGGTTCCGCGCCCGGCTCCTCGCGGGCTTCGGGGTCGCGGTCGTGGGCTACGCGGTCCACGCGGTGCTCGTCGGGCCCGGTGTCGCGTTCCAGGGCATGGTGCTCGACCCGGTGTTCAAGCTCCGGGGTGGCCGGTCGCTCCCGATCCCACCGCCGTGGGGCCATCTCGACGGCTTCCTCGAGCGCTCCCGTGCGACCGTCCCGCCGCAGTGGCCGATCCCGTCGCTCACCACGTCGCAACAGCTCTTCGTGTGGTTCTTCCTGTTGCTCGCCACCGTGGCCTTCGTCGTCGGCGTCGCGATCTGGGCCGTCCGGCGCGACCCGTCGCGCTTTCGCGCCCGCGTGCTGCTCGCGACGTCGTTGTTCGGGTTGGGGCTCGTCCCCCAGGCCATGCAGCGCGTCGACTCGGCGCACTTCGGCTGGGTGAGCTGCGTGCCGGTGGCGATCCTCCCGCTCGCGCTCCTCGAGCTGCGCGCCGCGCGCGGGCCGGTCCGGAGTCCACGCCGGGCGTCGCTGATCGCAGTGGGCGCCGTCGGCCTCGTCGTCATGCTCACCGTTCCGTACTTCACGACGTGGCCGTTCGCGGACTTCACCGAGCAGACCTTCGGCAAGCACCGCGTGGCCAAGCTCATCGAGCGCAACGGCCGGACCTTCTACTACGGCCGCGCGGACGTGCAGGCGGCGGCAACCGAGCTCCTGGCCGAGGTCCCGAAGATCGCGAAGCCCGGCGACAAGCTCTTCGTCGGCACGACGGACCTCCGCTTCACGCCCTACTCGGACGCGTGGTTCTACTACCTGCTGCCGGAGTACCCGCCCGGTACCCGCTACATCGAGATGGATCCGGGCGTCGCCAACGCGAAGGGCTCAGGCCTCGCCAGAGATCTCGCGGGCTCCAAGATCGCGATCCTCTCGTCGGTGTGGAAGGACTGGAGCGAGCCGAACGACTCGAGGACGCCCGGCTCTGATGCCCCGAACCGCGTGCTCCGACGACACTTCTGCCGCGTCGGCGACTACGGCGGGTTGTACCTGCTCTACCGGCGCTGCCGCTGAGGGCGCGCCCACCGAAGCCCGGTTCTCGCACCATGGCCTCGTACGATCACCCGATGCGCCCCGCTGCCGTGCGCCGAGCCGCGAGCGGATCCACGCCGACGGACGGGCCAAGGGACCGGCGCGCCTTCGTCGTGGGCTGCGCGATCGGCGGCGCCATCGCCCTGATCGCCTTCGTCGCCGTCCTGCACGTCGGACCCGGCGGGTTCTTCCGGCGCGAGACCTTCGCCAACTTCTACGACGCGCAGGCCGACGCCTGGCTCCACGGGCACTGGAACGTCCCGGGAAACGACCTCTTCATCGAGGGCTTCCGGATCGGCGACAAGACCTACACCTACTTCGGCGCGTGGCCCTCGCTGCTCCGTCTCCCGGTCCTCGCGGTCACGGGCGGTCCGTACGGCCACATGACCGCCCTCTCGATGACGCTCGCATTCGCCGTCGCGCTCGTCGGCGTCTCGATGCTGCACTGGCGGCTGCGCCAGATGTTCCGGCCGGGACGGGCGGTCAGCCGCGCCGAGTGCGTGCTCGCCGGAGCCGTCGTCCTCGTGGCCGGTTGCGGCACGAGCCTGCTGTTCCTCGGGAGCCGGGCGTGGGTGTACCACGAGGCGATCTTGTGGGGAGCAGCGTGGGCGCTGGTGGCCTACGAGCGGGTGATCGCGTTCATGGTGCGCCCCAGTCGCGGGCGACTCGTCGCCGCGTCGCTCTTCGCGGCCCTCGGCTTCCTCTCTCGGGCGTCGGTCGGGATGGGTCCGCTGGTCGCGCTCGGCATCGTGCTCGGTGGACGGTTGCTGCGTGCGCTCCATACGGCATGGACACGGCGGCGCACCACGACTGCAGCCGCGCGATCACCAGCGCCCGCCGTGGCGGTCGGGCCGGATCGTGCGCGCTTCGGTCGAATCGACTGGCTCGGCGGCGCCGACGACGGTCGCAGCTGGGTGCTCCCGCTGCTGATCGCGGTGCTCCTGCCGGCCGCGGTCTACGCGTACGTCAACGTGTCCCGCTTCGGCACGCTGTTCAGCGTCCCCTGGACTCGCCAGGTGCTCGCGCTGGTCAACCAACGCCATCAGCGGATACTCGCGGACAACGGCGGTACGTACTTCGGATTGAAGTTCGCGCCGACGACGCTGCTCCAGTACCTGCGCCCGGACGCGCTCGCGCCGAGCCCGCTCTTCCCATGGATCACGTTCCCGCATTTCAGGACGCCGGTCATCGGCAGTGCGAAGTTCGACACCCTCGACGTGTCGACCAGTGTCGTCGCGTCCATGCCTGCGCTCTGCGCGCTCGGCGCGGTCGGGATCGTCGGCGCAGTGTTCCCCCGAGTGAGTCGCACACCGGAGGCACGATGGCTGCGGGTCCCGTTGCTCGGCGCGGTCGGCGGCATCGGGCTGACCGTCGCCATCTCCTACGTCGCGCAGCGATACCTCGGCGACTGGGTTCCGCTCCTGGTGCTCGCCGCGCTCATCGGGATCCAGGTGTTGCTGCGACGGGGCGAGGAGGCACGGCACCGGCGGAGCACCCGGGTCTGGTTCGTCGTCGTCGCGGTGCTGGCGGTCTTCGGGATCTGGGTCAACGGCGGGCTCGCGGTCCTCTACGCGCGCCTGTACGCGCCCCAGCACGACACCGACCGGCTCGCACTGCTGACGCTGCAGCACCGGCTCGACATCGGCGGCCCGCACGCCGTGGGCCGCTCGGACGTCCTCCCGGCCCGTCCCGCGCCGGCCGGCACGTCGTGGATCGTCGGCGACTGCGCGTCGCTGTACTGGTCCGACGGGCGGGGCTGGTCCCCCGTCGAAGGGACGGCCGCAGGCGGGTGGTTCCGGCTCGTCGTGCGTCCGGACGAGCTCTCCACCGGTTGGCAGCCGCTCGTCACCGACCGGACCCCGGGCAACCGCGTCGTGGTCGGCATCCGGCGCAACGAGGGTGCGGCCCGGGGGACGGTCGACCTGGGGCTCGGCACCATCGGACCCGACGGCGCCTTCGTGTGGCCGGTGAACCCCAAGCGGCTGCCGTTCGGGCCGGGCGCCCACCGGGTCGACGTCGTGATGAACGACGCGCTGCGCCGCGTGAAGGTCACGGTCGACGGCACGACCGTGGTTCAGATCGGCGGGGCGCCACTCGCCGCCAGACCGGGGCCGTACACCGTCGACCCCGAGGTCCGGCAGCTCCCGGGCGACGCGAGCCTCTGTCGGGATCTGCTCGGCTGACGCCGAGTCGGTCAGACCTCGGCGCGAGGTCGCAGGTCGTAGAGGTGCTCGTACGCGAACAACGACGGAGCCACGACGAGCCCGATGCCGTCGACGACGGCGAGCGCCTCGCGGCGGTCGGCTCCGGACCCGAGCGGCAAGCCGACGTGCTCGCGTCGCTCGACGGTGAGCCCCGCATCGGCGAACAGGCGCTCGGACTCGCGGGGCACGAAGAAGCGGGCCGTCGAGCGGTCGAGGATCCCCCGCTGGTCATAGCCCCACCGACCGGTGGCAACCCGCGCCCGCGGGTACCAGTGGCCGAAGTTCGGCACGCTCGCGAGGATGCGCCCGCCGGGCGCGAGGTGCGCCATCGCGTCCTCGAGCAGGCGCTCGGGCTGCCGCACCCGGCCCAGGGCGTCCACGAGCAGGATCGTGTCGAAGCCGGTGCCGGCGTCCTCGGGGATCCCGTCCTCCAGGTCGACGACCGGGAGCGCGATCGCCTCGACGTCCGGACCGACGTCCGGGCCGCCTTCCGCGTGCTCCTCCATGGGCTGCGGGCGGATGCCGACGACGTCGTGGCCGCCCGCGGTGAGCGCGGCGGCGATCGACCCGTCGTCACCCGCGACGACGAGCACCCGCTCAGCCGCCCCTGACCCGATCCACGCGAGCATCCGGCCGGACGCGGTGTCGGCCCCACCCTTCGGCTCGTACGGGCTCGTCGCGAAGGCGGTCTGTCCCGAACCGAGCCCGATCTTGTGGGCCCGGTATCGCAGCACGTCGAGGACGATGTCCTTCGCGTAGCGCATCCCGTTGACGTACGAGATCTCCTCGCCGTAGTAGGTCGGGATCGGGAGCTCGACGATCCGCTTCCCGGCCTCGTGGAGCTGCACGATGATCTCGGTGTCGAAGTCGTACTCGTCGGTGTTGCGGCGGAACGGGATCTCACGCAGGGTCTCGACCGAGTAGGCGCGATACCCGCTGTGCCACTCGCTGAGGTTCGTACCGACCACTCGGTTCTCGAACGTCGTCAGGACCTTGTTGCCGACGAACTTGTAGAACGGCATGCCACCGCCGCGCGCGCCGCCCTTCGTCATCATCCGGGAGCCGAACACCGCGTCTGCCTCGCCGGCCTCGAGCGGGGCGACGATCTGGGGCAGGAACTCGGGGGCGTACTGCCCGTCGGCGTGGAGGAGCACGACGATGTCGAGCCCGTGCTCGATCGCCCACTCGTAGCCGACCTTCTGGTTGCCGCCGTAGCCGAGGTTGCGCGCGTTCCGCACGACGTTGAGCGGCAGCGACCGCCCGTCGACCTGCTTGTAGCCCAGCCCGACGAGGTAGGTCTGGTCCTCGCTCGCGTTGTCGCAGATGAGGATCTGGTCGATGCGGGGCACGAACTCCCGCGGGATCCGGTCGAGCACCTTGGCCAGCGTCGACGCGGCGTTGTAGGCGACGACGATGATCCCGATCCGCTTCACCGGGGTTCAGGCTAGCGGTTCGCCCGATCTATCCTCCAGGACGTGACAGACCCCGACGCACCGGCCTGCCCGCAAGTCGTGATCCTGTGCGGCGGGCTCGGGACCCGGCTGCGCGAGGAGACCGAGTACCGGCCCAAGCCCATGGCCGAGGTCGGCGGGCACCCGGTGCTGTGGCACCTGATGAAGCTGTTCGCCCACCACGGTCTCACCGAGTTCGTGCTCTGCCTCGGCTACCGGGGCCAGATGATCAAGGACTACTTCCTCAATTACGAGGCGTGGAACAGCGACTTCACGATCACGCTCGGCAACCGCGACTCGGCCCGGTTCCATCGGGCCCATCCCGAGACCGGCTGGAACGTCACCCTGGCCGAGACCGGCGCCGAGACCCAGACCGGAGGGCGGGTCAAGCGGGTGGAGCGCTACCTCACCGGGGACCGCTTCATCGTCACCTACGGGGACGGGCTCGCGGACGTGGACCTCAACGCGCTCCTGGCCTTCCACGTCGAGCAGGGCAGGCTGGCCACGATCACGACGACCCGTCCGCTCTCCCGCTTCGGCATCGTGGACATCGAGCCCGACCACGGCGTTCGCCGGTTCCGCGAGAAGCCGCAGGGCGACGAGTGGGTGAGCTCGGGGTTCTTCGTGTTCGAGCGCGAGTTCCTCGAGTACCTCGACGCGGACTGCATCCTCGAGCGTGCGCCGCTCGAGCGCCTCGCCAGTGAGGGCCAGATCGCCGCGTACCAGCACGACGGGTTCTGGCAGCCGATGGACACGTACCGCGAGTTCCTGATGCTCAACGAGCTCTGGGAGAGCGGGAAGGCACCCTGGGCGGTGTGGGAGCAGTGACCACGCTCGTCACCGGGGCCACCGGGATGGTCGGCTCCGCACTCGCACGGCGGCTGGTCGACGACGACGTGCCGGTCGTCGCGTTCGTGCTCGATCCCGATCCGCAGACCGAGCTGTACCGGAGCGGGACGATCGACGCGGTCGCGGTCGTGCACGGCCGGCTCGAGGACCTCGACGCGCTCGAGCGCGCCATCGTCGTGCACGAGGTCGACACCGTGTACCACCTCGGTGCGCAGACGATCGTGGGCGCCGCCCGGCGTGCGCCCGCGATCACGTTCGAGTCCAACATCCGGGGCACGTGGAACGTGCTCGAGGCGTGCCGCCGCCAGGGCGACCTCGTCCGCCGCGTCGTGGTCGCGTCGAGCGACAAGGCGTACGGCACCGTCGACGAGCTGCCGTACACCGAGGCGATGCCGGTCGGTGGGACAGAGCCCTACGAGGTCTCCAAGGCGTGCGCCGATCTCGTGACCCAGACCTACGGGTCGGCCTACGGACTCCCGGCGGCGATCGCGCGGTGCGGCAACATCTACGGCGCCGGGGACCTCAACTGGTCGCGCATCGTGCCGGGCACGATCCGCTCCCTTCTCGCCGACGAGGCGCCGGTCCTCCGCAGCGACGGCTCGTTCGTGCGCGACTACCTGCACGTCGACGACGTCGTCGACGGCTATCTCGCGCTCGCGGCCGCGGTCGGTGACGGCACCCTCGCGCCCGGCGACGCATGCAACCTGTCCAACGAGTCCCCGCTCACCGTGATGGACCTGTACGAGGCGATCTGCGCCGCCGCGGACCGGCCGGGGACGAAGCCGACGATCCTCGACCATGCGCCCGGCGAGATCCACGACCAGTGGCTGAGCGCGGCGAAGGCCCGGAAGCTGCTCGCATGGGAGCCGAACGTCAGCCTCGACGACGGCCTCCGGCGCACCGTCGGCTGGTACCGCGACGTTCTCGCCGGCATGCGATGACCGACGCCGACGCGCTCCGCGCGGAGATAGCCGCGCTCGTGGTCCGGTACCACGACGTCGCGTTCCCCGAGCGTCCCTTCGTCCCCGGAGTCTCGACGGTTCCGGTGTCGGGAAAGGTGTTCGACGCGTCGGAGATGACCCACCTCGTCGACGCCGGTCTCGACTTCTGGCTGACGACCGGTCGCTTCGCGGCGCAGTTCGAGGCGCGCTTCGCCGAGGTCATGGACGTGCCGCGGGCCCTGCTGTGCAACTCGGGTTCCTCGGCCAACCTGCTCGCGCTCAGCGCGCTCACGTCTCCCGAGCTCGGAGCGCGCGCGCTGCAGGCCGGCGACGAGGTCGTCACCGCGGCATCCGGCTTCCCGACCACCGTCAACCCGATCTTCCAGAACGGGTTGGTCCCCGTGTTCGTCGACGTCGAGCCGGGGACCTACAACGCGCGGCCCGACCAGCTCGAGGCGGCGATCGGGCCACGCACGCGGGCGATCATGATGGCCCACACGCTCGGGAACCCCTTCGACCTCGGCGTCGTCCGCGCGCTGTGCGAGCGCCACGACCTCTGGTTGATCGAGGACACCTGCGACGCGGTCGGCGCCACCTACGGCGGGAAGCCGGTCGGCTCCTTCGGGCCGCTCGCGACGGTCAGCTTCTATCCCGCGCACCACGTCACCATGGGCGAGGGCGGCTGCGTGCTCGTCTCCGACCCCAAGCTCGAGCGGCTCGTCGAGTCGTTCCGCGACTGGGGCCGTGACTGCTGGTGCGACCCCGGCGCCGAGAACACCTGCGGGCGGCGCTTCGGGTGGCAGCTCGGCGACCTTCCGTACGGGTACGACCACAAGTACGTCTACTCGCACCTCGGCTACAACCTGAAGCTCACCGACATGCAGGCCGCGGTCGGCGTCGCCCAGCTCGACAAGCTCCCCGGGTTCATCGCGACGCGGAGGCGCAACTGGCAGCGGTTGCACGACGGGCTCCGTGACGTCGACGCACTGCAGCTCCCCCGGGCGACGGCAGGCAGTGACCCGAGCTGGTTCGGGTTCGCGCTCACCGTGCAGCCCGGCGCCGGCTTCGAACGGTTCGACCTGGTCGCGCACCTGGAGTCGCGCCAGATTGCGACCCGGCTGCTCTTCGGCGGCAACCTGCTGCGCCAACCCGCCTACCGCGGGCGTCCCCACCGCACCGTCGGCCCGCTCACCCAGGCCGACCTCGTCGCCGAGTCCGCCTTCTGGGTCGGCTGCCACCCCGCCTTGACCGACGAGATGCTCGACTTCGTCATCGCGACGATTCGCGACTTCGTGGAGCACCCGGTCGCGGCAAAGCGGCGGACGCAGCGTGCGAGCTGAAGACACCAGCATCCCCGGATGCACGCTCCTGCACCTGGACCGGCACGAGGACGAGCGGGGTGACTTCGTCAAGGCGCTCCAGCGTGACACCTACGAGCAGCTCGGTCTCGACCCGAGCGTCGCCGAGCTGTTCTGGTCCACGTCGCGACGAGGCGTGGTTCGCGGCCTGCACTTCCAGACGCCGCCCCACGCGCACGCCAAGACCGTCACGGTGGTGCGCGGCGAGGTGCTGGACGTCGTCGTCGACCTCCGGGTCGGGTCACCCACCTACCGCCGGAACTGCTCGTGGTCGCTGTCCGATCGCGCGCCGGCCGCCGTGCACATCCCGGTGGGCTGCGCGCACGGCTTCGCGGTGACGTCGGCGGAGGCGATCGTGCTGTACCTGGTCGGCACCGAGCACTCGCCCGAGCACGACGAGGGCATCCGTTGGGACTCGGTCGGGGCCGACTGGCCGACGACGGAACCCCTCATCTCGGCCCGCGACGCAGGGTTCCCTGCGCTCGCCGACTTCGACTCCCCCTTCCGCTTCGGCCAGCAGGCTCCGTGACCCTGCGCAACCTCACATCACGCCAGAAGAGCACCATCACCTTCCTGGTGCTCGGGATCCTGTTCCTGCTCCCGCTCCGCGGGTTGCTGCGCGCGCAGGGCCCGCCGATGGAAGAGGGCTTCATGCTCGTCTTCCCCGAACGGGTCCTGCACGGAGCGATCCCCAACCGCGACTTCCTGCACCTCTACGGCCCGGGCAGCCTCTGGGTGCTCGCCGCGGTCTACAAGGTGTTCGGGACCCGGCTCGTGGTGGAGCGCCTCTTCGGGCTGCTCCAGGAGATCGGCATCGTCCTGGGCGTCTACGCCATCGCCCGGTACTGGGGGCGACGGGTCGCGCTGTGCTGCGCGGTCATCTCGCTGCTGCTGATCATCCCGCCGATCGGCCTCACCGCGCTGGCGTGGGACGGCGGGGTCGCGCTCGGGCTCCTCGGCCTCGCTGCGACCGTGGAAGCTCGCCGGCGCCGGGTCGATGACCCGACCTCGGCGCTGCGCTGGGCCGTCGCCGGCGGGATCCTCTCGGGCGTCGCGGTCCTCTACCGTCCCGACCTCGTCCTCGCGGTCGGGTTGGGACTGCTTGCCGCATGGTGGGGCACCGACACGCGCTTCAAGCTCCGCCTGATCGCCGGCGGGCTCGTCGCGGTCGTCGGGTACGCGGTGCAGTTCGCGCTCGCGGGTTTCGACACCGCGTTCGAAGGGATGGTGCTCCAACCGATCTTCGACCTGCGCGGCGGACGCAAGCTGCCGATTCCCCCACCGTGGGGCCATCTCGACGGCTTCCTCCAGCGCTCCGGCGCGATCGTTCCCTGGCACTACCCCCTCCCCGCCCTGCACACCTCGTCGCAGCTCACCGTCTGGTTCTTCGGTCTCCTGCTCGCGGTGGTCTTCCTCGTCGCCGTCGCGGTGTGGGCCGTCCGGAGAGACCGCACGAGCTTCCGGGCCCGCGTCCTGCTCGCGGGCGCCCTGTTCAGCCTCGGCATGGTGCCCCAGGCGATGCAGCGAGTCGACTCCGCGCACTTCGGCTGGGTGACGTGCGTCTCGTTCGCGCTCGTCCCGCTCGCGGTGCTCGAGCTGCTCCGCGCGTTCCGGCCCACATGGACCTTCGGCCGGAGCGCGCTGCTCAGCGGGGTCGGGGTGCTCGTGGTGCTCGTCGTCGTGGTCCCCCAGTTCACGTCCTGGGCGTACGCGAACTTCGTCGCCCAGACCTTCGGCCGTCATCGCCTGGCGCACCGGATCGAGCGAAACGGTCGCGTCTTCTACTACGGCCGTCCCGAAGTCGCGACGGCGGCGCAGCAGCTGCTCGCCGAGGTCCCGAAGGTGGCGAAGCCGGGTGACCGGCTCTTCGTCGGGACGACGGACCTGCGCAAGACGCCGCTGTCGGACGCATACCTCTACTACATGCTCCCCGAGTACCCACCGGCGACGCGCTACATCGAGATGGACCCGGGCGTGGCGAACGCGAAGGGGTCGGGCCTCGCGTCGGACCTGCGCAGCGCGAACGTCGCGATCCTGTCCGGGGTGTGGAACGACTGGAGCGAGCCCAACGACTCTCGGAAGTTCGGCTCGGACGCGCCCAACCGCGTGCTCGCTCGTGACTTCTGCCTCGTCGCGAGCTACGGGAACAACCGCACCGGCGGCGCGCTCTACGAGCTGCTCACGCGCCGTCCCGCCGGCAAACCGTGCCCGAGCGGGACCTCGGTGCCCCGTCCGCCGGGCACGTAGGCCCACGCCCGGTCAGACCACGACGCCTGCGCTCACGCGGCGCTTCCGGCGGCTCGCGCGTATCCGGTCACGGATGCCCCACCAGCTGATCAGCAGCATCTCCTCGGCCATCACCGAGAGCGACATCTTCGACGTGCCCCGTACCCGGTCGGTGAACGTGATCGGCACCTCGTCGACCCGACCACCCCAACGTGCGACGCGGTATGCCGTCTCGAGCTGGAACCCGTACCCCTTCGCGCGGGTCGTCGCGAACTCGATGGCCTTCAACGTCTCGAGCTTGTAGGCACGGAACCCGGCCGAGTTGTCATGGACGTTCGTGCGCAGCATGTACAGCGTGTACATGTTCCCGTACCGCGACAGCGCCCGTCGCCGCCACGGCCAGTACGGGGTCGAGCCGCCGGGAACGTAGCGCGAGCCGATCGAGAGGTCGGCGCCGTGCTCGAGCGCGCCGATGAGCTGCGGGAGCACCGCCGGATCGTGCGAGAGGTCGGCGTCGATCTGGACGATCACGTCGTAGTCGCGTGCGACCCCGACGGCGAACCCGGCCCGGTACGCGTCGCCCAGGCCGCGCTTGGACGGGCGCCGCAGCACCTCGACCCCGCCGATCTCGGCCGCGACCTTCTCCGCGACGTCCGCGGTCCCGTCCGGGCTGTTGTCGTCGAGGACGAGGATGTCCGCCTCGGGGAGCGCGTCGCGCACCCGGTGCAGGAGCTCGGAGATGTTCGCCGCCTCGATGTAGGTCGGCGTGCAGACCAGGATCCGAGTCACCGCGCCTCGCCTCTCCGGACGACGATCACCGATTCAGGGGCGGTCACGCGGTCCCTCCCAGCGCATGGTGCTGCCCGTCCGCGGACCCCAGGTCGGGCCAGGATGCAGCGCCCGGGAAGCGTACTCCCAGGATCGTCGATCCAAACATCTCCGGTTAGGGGTCGTACCTCGTGAGGCCCATGAACTCGTAGATGTCGTCGTTGGGCTGCACGAGGTTCTGGTTCTGGCCACGTGACGCGGTGAGCGAGTTCAGGATCGCCTCGCACTTGCCCTCGAGCGTCTTGTACCCGGTCGAGTACACCATCCAGATCGTGTGGCCCCGCGCCCGCGACAGCAGGCCCCTCGCGTAGGCGTCCGGCGACGCCTTGGCGTTGCGGTCGGCGTAGTCGACCCAGTCGACGAACTTCGGCGAGGTGAACCGCGGGAACGTGTACTGCTTGACCGGGAGCGACGCGGGCAGCAGCCGCGAGACGTCCGGACCGAGCTGGTCGGGGCAGTAACCGACGACGTCACCGGGCTTCGCCGCTGCGGTGATGCGGTCGGTGACCTCCGAGGCCTGCGTGCGGTTCGTGACGACGTTGCGCGCACCGCCGACGAACCCGATGACCACGATGAAGCCGAGGAGCCCGTACCGGACCCGGCGGTCGCCGATCACGACGATGCCGAACGCGACCGCGAGGGCGAAGAGCGGATACATCACCGACGCGTAGCGGGACTGGAAGCCGCTGCCGGTGAGGAACGAGAGCGACAGCCCTCCGACGAGCGTGAGCACACCGACGAGCCACTCCCACCGCACACCGGGGAAGGTGCGCAGGTCGACGTCGATCTGCCAGCGGTCGCGGCGCCGGCCGAAGAGCGCGAGCAGCGCGAGCACGACGAGCGGGAGAACGATCGTCCAGCCCTCGACCATGCGGCCACCGGCGAAGTCGATGATGCCGAGCGCGGCGTTGGTGGGCGGGCTCGCGGGCGTGTCCCACGGCGTCCCGGTGTGCTTCATCTGGTACGCGAACGTCGGCAGCCAGGGCACGAACAGCAGCCCACCGACCGCGATCGCGAGCACGATCCGCACCGCGGTCCGGCGCGCGTCGCCGGTGCGTCGCCACGCCAGCCAGAGCTGCGACACGCCCACGACGCCGACGAGGAAGAACGCCCAGTACTGGGTGTACAGCAGCGCGGCGGTCACCAGCGCGATCCCGGCGAGCGGCCCGAGCGACGGACGGTCGACCGCCCGCCACATCGCCAGGTACCCGAGGAGGACGAGCACCATCGCGAGCATGTACATGCGCGTCTCGGTCGAGTACCGGATGGCGAACGGCGACGACGCGACGATCAGCACCGCACCCCACGCGACCCATCGCTGCCGCGACGGATCCGCTCCGGCGACGCGCCGGCCCGCGAGCCAGGCGAGCGGGAGCATCGCGACACCGAGGACACCCGAGAGCGCTCGGACCGCCACGTCGCTCGAGCCGAACACCTGGATCCAGCCGTGGAGCAGCACGTAGTACAGCGGCGGAGCCCCGTCGCGCTTCAGGGCATCGGTGAGGTGCGACAGCGGCAGCTTCGCGATGTTGACGGTCAGCGCCTCGTCGAGCCAGAGATCGGACTTGGTGACGAAGCGGAACGCCACCGCGACGAGGAGGACGCCGGCGACCAGGAGCCCGAGGAGCAACGGGCGCGTTCGCGTGCCGTCGCCCGGGTCAGCCGCGGGCGGGTGAGGCGCCTCCGGAGTGGGCGCGGCAGGGTCGGTCTTCATCTGCTCACCGGCGCCAGCATCCTATGCAGTGTGGCGGCTCAACCTTGGATCTGCGGCACGACCTCGGCCGCGAAGCGCTCGAGGCTCTCGCTCGACGGGAAGTCCCGGAACCACAAGACGAGCTCGCGGCACCCGGCGTCGACGAAGCCCTGCACCTTCTCGGCCACCTGGTCGACCGTGCCGACGAGGTTGTCCCGCACGTACGCGCCGTCGGGATCGTCGCGGCCCCAGAGGTTGCCGCCCCCCGGCGAGCGGAGCCAGGCGTCGAGATCCTGCTCCGTGTCGAAGAGCCGGCAGTCCGGCCCGTGGGTGCGCACGATCGAGTCGAAGTCCCGGCCCAGCGTGTCGCAGTGCTCCTGCAGCACCTTGGACTTGTGCACGAACTCGTCGAGGCCGACCTGCCAGTTCGTGGCGTCGGCGTGCTGCGCGGCGATGCGCAGCGTCACCTTCTCGCCACCCCCACCGACCCAGAGCGGCGGCCGCGGCGTGCGCAGGGGCTTCGGGTCGCAGAACGCGCCGTCGAACCGGAGGTGCTTTCCCTCGAACGTCACGGTCTCCTCGGACCAGAGCCGGGGGATCACCTCGATGGTCTCCTCGAGCACCGCCAGACGGGTCCGGTCCGAGAGGTAGTCGTAGCCGTACGCGGCGTACTCGCGGTCGTACCACCCTGCACCGAGCCCGAGGATCAGCCGGCCGCCGGAGAACACGTCGATGCACGCGGCTTCCTTCGCGAGCAGGCCGGCGTTGCGGTAGCTCGAGCAGGTGACGAGCTGTCCGAGCTCGGCGCGCGACGTCACCTGCGACAGCGCGGCCAGCATCGTGAACGCCTCGAAGCAGTGCGTCGGCTCGCGACGCGGCACGGTCTCGACGTGGTCGTAGACCCAGAGGTGGTCGTAGCCCGCGCGCTCCGCGAGCTGTGCGAGCTCGACCGACCGGGCCCAGGCCTCCGCCGCGCCCCATCCCGTGTACTCGAGCTTCCAGCCCTGGGGCACGAACGCGCCCCAGCGCAGCGCGCTCATTTGAAGTCCCAGTACTGGATCTCCACCATCATCGGGAGCAGGTATCCCACGTAGATCGAGGTGATCGAGAGCATGCCGTGGTCGGTCAGCTCCTTGTCGATGACGTCGACCCGGTCGTCGCGCTCGCGGTACGCCTTCGCCTTGGCGAGCACGTCGTCGAGCTCAGCCTCGGTGCCGACCGAGAGCCCGAAGTGGTCGAGTCGTGGCGCGGCCATCGGCGCTTCGTCGGCGATGAGGAACACGAACTGCTCGATCGCGTGCACACCGAAGACGAGCTTCTTGCGGTCCACGGTCTCGGTGGGGAGCTCGACCCAGCCGAACACGTCGCCGTAGAAGTCGATGAGCTGCCTGCGGCCGGCGTCGTCGAGCAGGTCGGCCGGCACGCTCATCGCGACGTGGTTGAACCTCGGTCTGCGCTCCTGCACCCCCGCGTCGTCGCTCATGAGCTGCTCTTCGGGGCGACCATGACCTTGGCGGGAAGCTCGCCCGCACCGAGTGACTCGATCGCCGCGAGCAGACCACCGAGCCCGACGTCCTGGGGCTCGATGAGCAGGTCGCGCGGGAAGCCGGGCTCGGCCAGCAGCTCGAGCGCGCGCTCGAACCCGTCGGCGTCGTAGCAGAAGGCGCCGGTGATCACGAGCTCGTTCAGCAGGATCCGGCTCGGGTCGAAGCGCGGCGGCTTGATCCCGGCGCCGACGAGCACGAGCCGGCCGGTGCGCTGGAGCTGGCCCAGGCACTGCTCCATCGCCGCCGCGTGGCCCGAGCACTCGAGCGCGACGTCGAACGGCTCGTCGACGATCTGGTTCGGGGATCGCGGGACGGTCAGCTCGTCCGGGGTGATGCTGCGCGCCCCGAGCTTCTCGCCGAGCTCCCGCCGGACCGCCGCGGGCTCGCTCAGCACGATGTCGGTGACGCCCCGCTGGACGAGCGCCGCGATCGTGAGCGTCCCGATCGGGCCCCCGCCGGTGACCAGGACGCGCTCACCCGGCTGCACCCCGGCGCGCGTGATGCCGTGCAGCGCGACCGCGAGCGGCTCGGTCAGCGCGGCGTGGCGGATCGACACGCCGTCGGGCAGGTGCAGCAGCTCGCCCGCCGGCGCCCGAACGAAGTCGGCGAACGCCCCCTGGAAGTCGCCGCCCTCGCCCACCGAGCCACGCCCGGCGCACAGGCTCGGTCGACCGGACCTGCAGTAGACGCACTCGCCGCAGCGGACCGACGGTCCACCGACCGCGGCGTCGCCGACCTTCCAGTCCCGCACGTCCGAGCCGACGGCGGCGACGGTGCCGGTGTACTCGTGGCCGCCGACCGAGTTCGGCCGGCCCCAACCCTCGAGCACGAAGTGGATGTCGGAGCCGCAGACCCCGCAGTGGCTGACCTCGAGCAGCACGTCCTGCGGACCGAGGTCGGGGATCGGGTACTCCTCGACCTCGACCTTCCGGTCACCCTTGTAGACCGCGGCTCGCATCGTGTCGGGCAGGTTTCCCACCATGCCTCGCAGCGTTGCGCAAACCTGACACCAGCGTCAAGGTTCGTCGCCCCGGCCCACCGAGCTTGCGTCACTCGAGCCGCCTGGCGCGGCTGTTCTGACGCAAGCTCGGGCCGGCGGAGCTCTCCCGAATCAGGTGTAGCGGGGGTCGAGCTCGGGGGCGAGCGTGTCCGCGCCGGCGAGAGCCCAGAGGTAGTACAGGTTCGAGCCCGGCGCGGCGACGACCGGGTGCCATCCGGAGGTGATGCGCTCGATCCGCCCGTCGCGCACCACCACGGCGCGCTCGTCCTCGTCGGACTCGGAGCGCATCTGCAGCCCGAACCCGTCCGCCGGCTCGAACCGGTAGAGGTAGATCTCCTCGTGCTCGTGGCGGTGGGGCGGATAGCTCGACCACAGGCCCGGGGGGTTGAGGGTCTCGCCCACGATCAGCGGCCCGGCGTCCACGTACGTGCGCACGCGGCGGAACGTCGAGCCCTCGCCCCGCTCCTCGTCGTCGACGGCCCCGGGCGCGATCAGCCGGCTCGGGATCGCCCGGGGCTCCTCACGCCACACGATCGTCGCCCTGAGGTCGCCGTGGATCGCGAACTCGGTGTCCCGACCCACGATCGCGGACCACCCCGGCGACTCGAACACGTCCTCACGACCCTCGACGTGCGTCCCCTCCTCGCCGACCACGAGGCCACCGACGCCGCCCTCGACGAGCACCCAGGCGACCCCGTCGCGCACCGCGCCCCGCACCGGACCGTCGGTCCGCGCGACGCCCAGGCGCCCGTCACGACCCGGCTCGAGCATCGGGTCGATCCGGCCGTCGCGCTCGGGTGTCAGGGTGAGGGACACGAGCGCATCGTAATAACGTGACCGCAGTCGTCGAGGGGGAGCTCATGTCCGCAGACCTGGTCATCCGGGGCGGGACCGTGGTGGACGGCACGGGGACGCCCGGCCGGCAGGCCGACGTGGCCGTGACCGACGGCGTGATCTCCGAGATCGGCGACGGGCTGCAGGCCGACCGCGAGCTCGACGCGTCCGGCCAGATCGTCAGCCCCGGGTTCATCGACATCCACTCGCACTACGACGCGCAGGTCTTCTGGGACCCGGCGCTCACGCCGTCGAGCTTCCACGGGGTGACGAGCGTCGTGGCCGGGAACTGCGGCTTCTCGATCGCGCCGTGCCGGCCCGAGCACCGGGCCCTGCTCGCCCGGACCCTCCAGCACGTCGAGGACATGAACCTCGCGACGCTCGAGGCCGGGATCCCGTGGGACTTCGAGACGTTCCCGCAGTACCTGGACTCGGTCACCCGCCACGGCGTCGGGCTCAACTACGGCGTGTACGTCGGGCACACCGCAGTCCGGCTCTTCGTGATGGGCGAGGAGGGCTACGAGCGCGAGCACGCGACCGCGGACGAGCTCGCGGCGATGCAGGCCGTCGTGCGCGAGGCGATGGAGGCGGGCGCGATGGGCTTCGCGACGAGCTCGTCGGCGACGCACAACGGCGACGAGGGCCGCCCGGTGCCGAGCCGTCTCGCCGACCTCGCGGAGCTGGAGTCGTTGCTCGCACCGCTCCACGACCTCGACAAAGGTGTCGCCGCGCTGCTTCCCGGTGAGCGGATCAAGCACGCGGACGTCTACGCGCTGCAGCGTCGGATCGGCCGGCCGCTGACCTGGACCGCGCTGTTGACCATCAAGGGCTTCCCCTGGCACGAAGGGATCATCGAGGACAACGACAAGGCGCGCGCCGAGGGCGGCCAGGTCTGGCCCCAGGTGTCGGTCCGCCCGCTCGTGTTCCAGATGAACCTGCGCGAGCCGTTCACCTTCAACATGGCGCCGGCGTTCGCCGAGCTCATGGCCGAGCCCGACGCGGTGCGGCTCGAGCGCTATGCGGACCCGGCGTGGCGCGAGCGCGCGATCGGCGACCTCAACAACAAGGCGTTCCTGCGCCCGAACTGGGATGCGCTCGAGGTGGCGGAGAGCACGGCCCACCCGGAGCTGATCGACCGGAAGGTCGTCGACATCGCGAAGGAGCGCGGCTGCACGCCGATCGACGTGATGCTGGACCTCTCGCTCGACGAGAACCTCGAGACCCGGTTCCGATCGACGCTCGCCAACAACGATCCCGAGGCGATCGCGTGGCTCCTCGGGCGGGAGGGTGTGCTGCTCGGGCTGGCCGACTCCGGCGCGCACGTGAGCCAGCTCTGCGACGCGTGCCTCCCGACGGATCTGCTCGGCAACTGGGTGCGCGAGCGCGAGGTGCTCTCGCTCGAGCGCGCGATCAACAAGCTCACGGGCGAGCCCGCGGGGGTCTTCGGCCTCGACGCGATCGACGGTGGTCGGGGCCTCCTGCGCGAGGGCATGGCCGCGGACATCACGGTCTTCGACCTCGACACCGTCGCCCCCGGACCGCTGCGGCGCATCCACGACTTCCCCGCCGACGGCGAGCGCCTCACCGCGGACGCCCCGAGCGGCATGACCCACACGCTGGTGAACGGCGTCCCGATCCGGCTCGACGGCACGCCCGTCACCGGCGAGTCCGACCCCCGCCCCGGCACGGTCCTCCGCTCCTGAGGCCCGCCCGAGGACCCCGCCGTTTGTCCGGTTGCCGCGCACTGTGACCAGTGTTCGGACAAACGGAGGGTGGGAGGCGGGGCGCGTACGATCCGTCGATGGCCACCTCCCCTCCCGGAACGTCAGCCCGTCGCGCGCTCGTCACGGGGGCGACCGGGTTCGTCGGGGGGCACGTGGTGCGCCGGCTCGTCGAGGACGGCTGGGCGGTCGATGCCCTCGTGCGCGACCCGTCGGCCTCGCTTCCCGACGCCGTCGCGGTCCATCCGATCCCGGGGCCGATCGACGACCTGATCGCCCTCGTCGGTGACCTGTCCCCCGACGTCTGCTTCCACCTCGCCACCGCGTTCCGCGGCGTGCACGTCCCCGACGACATCGAGCCGATGGTCACCGCCAACGTCGGGTTCGGCAGCGCGCTCGCGGAGGCGGTGAGCCGGGCCGGCGACTGCACGTTCGTCAACACCGGAACGGTGTGGCAGCACTTCGACGCCCGGCCCTACAGCCCGGTATCGCTCTACGCGGCGATGAAGCAGGCCTTCACCGACGTGCTCCGCTTCTACGAGGAGGTCGCGGGCCTGCCCGTCGTCACCCTCGAGCTGACCGACACGTACGGGCCCGGGGACCCGCGCCCGAAGCTCCTCCCGATCCTGCTGCGGGCGGCACGCGAGGGCACCGAGCTGCAGATGACCGACGGGAGGCAGCTCATCGACCTGCTGCACGTCGACGACGCGGTTCGCGCCCTCCTCGCCACCGCCGACGGCGCCGCGGGCGCGGTCTACGGCGCGTCGGGCGGTGACACCCTCACCCTGCGCGAGCTGGTTGCGCGGTTCGAGACGGTGTCCGGGCTCGAGGTCAAGGCGGACTGGGGCGCCCGTGCCGCCCGCCCCCGCGAGATGACCCGGCCGTGGATGGTCTCGGGCCCGCCGCCGGGCTGGAGCCCGCAGGTGTCCCTCGACGACGGCATCCGCGCCCTGCTCGACGCGTCCTGAGCGGCCTCAGCCGGTCCGCGGACCCGGCGGCCGGCGACCGATCCGCACGTACGCCTCGTCCGGGATCGCGTCGACGTCCTTGTAGACGTGGTGGACGCACGGCTCGCCGCGGCGCTCGGGCGGGTGCTCGACGCTGGTCGGGACCTCACCCCACTCAGCCGGCTGGATCTCGTTGTTGACCGAGCAGTGCGCGCAGTAGACGGGCAGCGAGCTCCGCATGAACGTCCGGCCGGAAGGCTCCGAGAGCGTCCAGTAGGGGTGGTCGCCCTCGTAGCGCCCGTCGTCGATGAGCTTGCCGCCGCTCCCGCAACGGAACGCGAGCACGATCTTCTCGTCGTCCTCGCTCACCTCGACCGCACCCATGTTCCCGAGCATCGAGCGGGCGATGACCTTGGCCCGCTGCGCCGGGGGGACGTCGCCCCACTCCGTGCCGGTGTTGCGGCGGGGCCGCACGAACTCGTCTCCCGTCTTGCGCAGCGCCCGCTCGACCGCCTCTTCCCCGAGCTCCTCGGCGATGAACGTGAGCAGGCTCGTGATCCAGTTGATCGAGTAGTCCTTGAGCCCGGCCCACTGGGTCACGGCCCGGTCGATCAGCGCCTTGGCCCCGTCGGCGTCACCCGCGTCGATCGCCGCCTTGGCCTGCTCCCAGAGCGGCGTCTGCATCTTCTCGATCTCGGCGTCACCGAGCACCCGGTCCGTCATGGTCGAGCCTCCTCCAGGGCGAGCGCGGCTACGACTTCGGGCCGCGCGGGAGACCGAGGACGCGCTCGGCGATGATGTTGCGCTGGATCTCGCTCGTCCCGCCCGGGATGGTGCCGCCGAACGAGCGCATCCACTGCAACGCCCAGGAGCCCTCGCGCCACATCTGCGGCCCGAGGCGCGTGATGTCCAGTCCCGCGATCCCCTCGGCCTCGAGGCCGATCTGCATCGACCGCTGCACCGTCTCGCTCCCGAACAGCTTGAGCAAGGAGTGCTCGGACGACGACTTGCCGGCCATGAACTTGGAGAACCCGCGGTAGCCCATGCACATGAGTGCCTGCGCGTCGATGGCGACCCCCGCCACCTGGTCGCGGAACACGGCGTCGTCGCCGATCCGGCGGCCGTCGGCGCCGATCTCGTCGCCGAGCGCGACGAGCGCGCGCTTGGCCCGCTCCACGCTGTACGCGTAGTCGATCCAGAGCATCGCCCGCTCGTGGGCGAGGGAGCCCTGGGTGATCGGCCAGCCGCCGTTGAGCTCGCCGAGCAGGTTCTCGACCGGGACGATCGCGTCGGTGAAGAACACCTCGTTGAAGTCGTGGAACGTCGGGTCCGACAGCTCGGCGAACGGGCGGGCCTCGACGCCCGGCGTCGTCATGTCGATGATCAGCGCGCTGATGCCCTTGTGCTTGGGTGCGTCCGGGTCGGTGCGCACGAAGCAGAGGCACCAGTCCGAGTGGTGTGCGCCGGACGTCCACACCTTCTGGCCGTTGACCACGAAGTGGTCGCCGTCGAGCACCGCGCGGGTGCGCAGGCTGGCCAGGTCGCTCCCGGCGGCCGGCTCGCTCATCCCGAGGCACCAGGCGATCTCGGCCCGGAGCGTCGGGAGGAGAAGCTGCTCCTGCTGCTCGGGCGTGCCGTAGTCCTTGAGCGACGGGGCGATGATGCCGAGGCCCTGCGGGTTGAGGCTGCGCGGGATCTCCCGGCTCGACATCTCCTCGAAGTAGATCATCTGCTGCATCGGGTTGGCGTCGCGCCCACCGAGCTCCGGCGGCCACCCCGGCACCAGCCATCCCGCGTCGAACAGCTTCCGCTGCCACTCCCGGGCCCACTCCGGCAGGTCCGCGCTCGACCGCTTGGGCCGGCTCAGCACCTCCCGCGGCGGCATGTTCGCGTCCAGCCAGGCCACGAGCTCGGCCCGGAACGCCGCTTCGGCTTCGCCGTACTGCAATCGCACGGCCCGAACGCTACCCGCTAGGTTGCCCACCTGACATCGGCGTCAGGTGGGGACGACTCCAACATGGATTTCGAACGGTCCGAGGACCAGGTGCTGCTCGCCGAGACGGTGAGCCGGTTCCTCGCGGACCGGGCGCCGATCCTCCCCTACGTCCGCGAGCTGCTGGCCTCCGACATCGGTACGACCGCCGAGGTCTGGGCCGGGCTCGGTGAGCTCGGGGTCCTCGGCCTGCTCGTTCCCGAGGAGCACGGCGGGGCCGGCATGGGGATGGTCGACGTCTCGGTCGTGCTCGAGGCCCTCGGGCGCGGGGTGCATCCCGGCCCGTACCTGTCGAGCGCGGTCGGCGCGGTGAGCCTCGTCACCATCGCGGGCTCCGACGACGACCAGCGCGCGCTGCTCCCGGGGCTCGCGACCGGCGAGATCGTCGGCACCGTGGCGACGTGGGAGCCCGGACCGCGGGCCCGGTGGCGCGAGCCGCAGACCACGGCCGCGCCTGCCGGCGAAGGCTGGCAGCTCGACGGCACCAAGGTGCACGTCCCGGACGCAGTCGGGGCCGACCTGCTCCTCGTGATCGCCCGCCCGCCCGAAGGCGGATGTGGCGTGTTCGCGGTCACTCCCGGTGCGGACGGGCTCACCGTCGCCGCGACGCCGACGGTCGACGGCACCCGCAAGGAGGCGACCGTCGAGCTGGTCGGTGTCGTGGCGCGCCGGCTCGGCGACGGCGATGCAACCGACGCGGTTGCGGAGACCCTCGACCGGCTCGGTGTCGGCATGGTCGTCGACGGCGTCGGCGCGGCGCAGCGGGCGATGGAGCTCGCGGTCGAGTACGCGAAGGAGCGCCGGCAGTTCGACGCGCCCATCGGCACGTTCCAGGCGGTGCAACACCTCTGCGCGGACATGCTGCGCGCGGTCGAGCTCGCGCGAGCCGCGGGCTACTACGCGTGCTGGGCCTGTGACGCCGCCGATTCCGGGGAGCGCCACCGCGCCGCGACGATGGCCCAGGCGTTCGCGGCGGACTCGCTCTACGAGGTCGGCGCGAACGCGATCCAGGTGTTCGGCGGGGTCGGCTTCACCTGGGAGCACGACATCCACCTGTTCTACAAACGGCTCCTCACGCTGCAGCACTTCGCCGGCGGTACGGTCGACCAGCTCGAGGAGCTCGCGAGCATCGTGCTCGACACCTGATCGGAGCGGCGGATGATCTTCGGTGTGTTCGTCCCCCAGGGCTGGAAGATGGAGCTCGCCTCCATCCCCGACCCGCAGGACAAGTGGGCCAAGTCCCTCGAGCTCGCGCGGCTCGTCGACGGGCTCGGCTACGACTCGATCTGGGTCTACGACCACTTCCACAACGTCCCGGTGCCCGCACACGAGACGATGTTCGAGTGCTGGACGACGATCGCCGCGCTCAGCCAGGTGACGACCAACGTGCGGCTCGGGCAGATGGTCGGCTGCGCGCTGTACCGGCATCCGTCGTTGCTCGCGAAGATCACGAGCAACATCGACGTGATGAGCGGCGGTCGCCTCGACTGGGGCATCGGCGCGGGCTGGTACGAGCACGAGTACCGGGCGTACGGCTACGGACGGGAGCACTGGCTCGGGCGTGAGGACCGGTTCCCCGGCGACGGCGCGCCCGACGGTCGGCTCCCCGTCGCCAAGGACCGCATTGCGATGTTGCGCGAGACCGTCGAGATCGTGAAGCTGATGTGGAGCGAGGCCGACGCGTCGTACGAGGGGCGCTGGTACACGGTGGATGGCGCGCAGTGCGACCCGAAGCCGCTGCAGCTGCCGCACCCGCCGATCTGGATCGGCGGCGGCGGTGAGCAGCTGACGTTGCGGGTCGTCGCGCAGCACGCGGACCGCTCCAACTTCGGCGGCAACGCCGACGAGTGGCAGCACAAGGCCGAGGTGCTGAAGGGCCACTGCGCCGCGGTCGGGCGTGACGCCGACGAGATCACGATGACCTGGTCGCCCGAGGTGTTCATCCGCGAGAGCGAGCAGGAGGTCGTCGACGGCGGATCACGCTCGTTCTGGGGCGAGCCGTTCGACTCGTGGCGCGCCGGGAACCTGGTCGGGACGCCCGAGCAGGTGTGCGACAAGATCCGGGCCTACGAGCGGCTGGGACTCGGCGGCGTCGTCGCCTGGCCCGCCGACTTCCCCGACGCCGAGACCGTCGAGCTTCTCGGCCGGAAGGTCATCCCCGAGTTCCGCTGACACCGACCGGGCCAGGTTGCTGTCGGAGTGAGCGTTCGGGGCATCGGGCAGAACCACTCCGAGACCAGTGAGCGGAGGGAGTCGCGGCATGGCGGAGGAGTTCGAAGGGGACCTGGCCGGCGCGGTCTTCTGGGGTGCGGACCTCCACGGCGCCCGCTTCCGCGACGTGGATCTGACCGGCGCGGCGATCAGCCACGCGCTCGTCGTCGACGTCGAGATCGATGCGTTCGTCGAGCGCCTCGTCGTCAACGGCGTCGACGTCACGGCGTACGTCAACGAGCGTGATCCGTGGCATCCGCTGCGCGCGATGCTCCGCCCCGAGAGTCCCGAGGCGATGCGGGCAACCTGGACCGCGCTCGAGGGCGAATGGGACTCCACGCTCGCCCTCGCCGGGTCGCTCCCGGAACCTGCGCTCGACGCGTCGGTGAACGACGAGTGGTCGTTCGTCCAGACGTTGCGCCACCTCGTGTTCGCCATGGACAAGTGGTTCACGGCGCCTGTGCTCGGTGCGGGCTTCCATCCGATGGGGCTGCCGAACTCCGGCTCGGTCGACTTCCCGTGGCCCGACCTCGACCGGGACCTCACGCCGTCCGCCTCCGAGGCCTTGGCGGTGCGCGCCGATCGAGCCGATCGGTTCCGCGACTTCCTCGAGACGGTCGAGGCCGCCGACCTCTCGCGGCCGGTCGACGTCCTCGAGAACGGCACGAACCCGCTCCAGGAGTGCCTCCTCACCGTGTTCGAGGAGGAGTTCTGGCACAACCGCTACGCCCGCCGCGACCTCGAGCTCCTTTCGGCGTGAGCCCGCGTCGCCGGGGCGACGCGCAGTCACGCCGGAACGAGTGTGGCTTCGGGGTCTTCGTCGGTGGGTGACGTCTCTTCGCTCCGTTCGGGCCACCACCGCGCGGCAAGCGCCGCGACCGCGACCGCGGCCAGCACCACGAGGCTCGGCTCGGCGGGGACCCGGAACCGGGTCTGCCCGTACGAGAGAACGGTGCCGATCGTGATGATCAGCGGAGGCATCAGCAGAGGCCACTGCCGCACCCGTCGCCGGCGGAGCACGACGATGCCCCCGATCGCGAGCAGGACGATCGGGTAGTAGAAGACCATTCCGAGCCCGGTGATCCAGCTCGGCCGGCCCTCCGACTTGTTCCAGTCGAGCATGTCGCCCGGGCGGAACACGCCCCAGTCCCGGCCGACGCGGGCGAGCTCGACTACCGCCGCGCGCCCCTTGTGCGCCTTGATGTAGTCGAACGCGCGGTCGCGGTAGACGCGTGACGCGACCGACTGGTCGCCGCGCGGCGGCCGCTTCGGGATGCAGTCGTCGAGCGAGGTGAGCCCGGTGGACGGTCCGTAGAAGCTCGGTGGGCAGTTGGAGCCGAGGATCGCGATGCCGTCGTTGGTCGAGATGAACGTCGGGTCCTCGAAGCGGCTGAAGTTGTAGGCCACCCACGGCCCGACCACGATGACCGCACCGAGGCCGAGCACGGCCACGATCCCGAGCCGCCGCGACCAGGCCTCGCGCCGGAACGTCACCAGCAGCGGCAGACCGAGCAGCGGCGCGAGCAGGACGAGCTCGGCCCGGGCCAGCGCGGCCAGCCCGCAGATGACTCCGATGACGAGCGCGAGCCAGAGCGACGGGCGCCGGACCAGCCGTAACAGGAGGAGCAGCGCGCCCGTCACCAGGGCGACCGCGAACGCCTCGGACATGATCAGGCCGTCGTTCACCCAGAGGTAGGGGTAGACCGCGGCGATCCCCGCGGCGATCAGCCCGACCCGGTCGCCGGCGAGCTCGCGTCCGAGCAGCCCGATCAGCGCCACCCCGCCCAGGCCCACCAGCATGATCTCGAACCGCATCAGCAGCTGGGTGCTCTCGTCACCGAAGCCCAGCGCGTCGCCCACCTTCACGGTCGGGACGAGTGCCAGCACCGTGAGCGGCGGGTGGTCCGCGGCCGGCGTGCTGTGGTGCGGCGCGCCGGGCAGGAACTGGAACGGGTCCACGTAGCCGTGCCCGTCGGCGATGGTGCGCGCCTGCAGCTCGTAGTACGCCGCGTCGTAGAACTTCTCGTCGTACTGCGCGACGCCGAGCACGAACGCGACGCGCACGCCGAGCGCGACCAGCAGGATCGCACCCAGGACGAGGAAGAAGTGACGAGACCCGCGCGCCGGCACCGGCGGCAGGCTACCTGCGACGCGTCAGTAACAACGCTCCCGCGAGCGGGCCGCCACCGGCGCAGGCGACGCCGACCTCCGGGTCGCCGGGCACCTGGCGCTCCCCCGCCTCACCCCAGAGCTGCACACACGCCTCGTGGAGGAACCCGTACCCGTGGAGCCGCCCCGCCGAGAGCTGGCCGCCGTGCGTGTTGAGCGGCAGCAGACCGTCACGCGCGATGCGCTCGCCGCCCTCGACGAACGGGCCCGACTCGCCCTTGCCGCAGAAG
>DASXYP010000126.1:0-13672 GCA_036502405.1 Acidimicrobiia bacterium | reverse complement strand
TCCGTGATCAAGGCCTTGAGGATCGCGTCCGAGGAGAGCTTGATCGCGACCGCGACGGGCACCGGGCCGATGCCGGCGATCTCACAGGTCTCGCCCGGCTCGGTGCTCCCGCGCACGAAGGCGGAGTGGTCGACGTGCACCACGACCGTCGCCGGTGCTCGGCGCTCCTTCGCGGCGACACCCGCCGCGGCGGACTCGTCGGCCATCTGCGCCAGCGCGTCGAACGCGAGCGCGTCCGGGTGCTCGCGCCGACCTGACGCGCGGGCCTGCTCGAACAGGTCTGCTTCGTGCGGTTCGAGCGCGGCCATGACCCGGGCGGTGACATCGATCGGGCCCCGCATCTCGAGCAGCCCCTCGACGTCGGACAGCCGCCGGTGGCGCAGCGCACGCCGTGCGCGGCAGGCCTCGTACCGCTCGTCCTGGTCCTTCGACGCGGCGGCCTCGACCCGCGCACACGCCGACCGAAGGCCCTTGACCCCGTCGGTGGCAGCGTGAGCGAGGAGCATGCGCTCGGCGCGCGGGTCGGCGGTCGCGGCGGTCGTGATCGCCTCGACCTGCACGGGCGAGAGCACGCCGGCTCGGAATGCGGACTGCGTGTCCGGCAGCGCACCGATCCGTTCCGCGGTCTCGACGGTCGCGCGCGCCTGGCCCACGGTGGTGCCGGTGGTCGCCGCCATCCACGAGCCCACATCGCGGTGTGACCCGTCTCCCACCCAGGCACCGGTCCGGGCCAGCCGACCCGCGGCGAGCGTCTTGCCCGCCGCGGCAAGCCGCTCCAGCTCGGCGCAGCGCTCGACGAGCTCCTTCGCGTCCGCGCCGGACAGCGCAGAAGGATCCAAGGTCGCGATCAGCGGCCGCATCGCCTCGATCGACTCCGTCACCACCTCGACCCCTGCGAACACGCGCGCTCCCACCGAACGATCCGGGCGGGGGAAGCGCCGGGGAGGTGTCGCCGACACCCTATACGAACACGCGTTCGCCCGTCAACCCACGCCGACCTCCAACCGGAACCAGGCGTCGCGGCCGAAGGCGCCGCCCAGGTCCGGGTTCAGCGACGGGTCGAGCGTGCCCCAGTGCTCGGCCAGCCCCTCGAGGATCAAGGCGCGCACCGCGCCCTGATCGCCCGGAGCGAAGCGCGCGATCTCGAGCTCGCTCACTCGCGCACCCAGACTCGCAGCGATCCGATCGACCGGAAACCGACCCGGCGCGCCGCGTCGAGCGCATCGCCGGACTCGTAGCCGACCAGATCCACGCCGGGGAGCCGGGCCGAGATGGCACGGACGCACCCGTTCCACGCGGCGACCGGGTCGCCCGACGCGAAGAGATTCGATACCCCCGCGACGCGGGGACTGCGGCCGGCAACCGCACCCGCGACGATCGAGGTCCCGACCACTGAGCGGAGGAACCAGAGATTTGCAGCGTCCAGCAGCGCGGGCACGAACAACCGTGACGGTTCGCCGTCGGTGCTCCACGCGTCCTCCCACTCGCCGAGCCCGGCCGGGTCCTCGACGACCGACCAGCCGCCGGGACTCTCCGCATGCGAGCCCGCGCGGTGGATCCACTCGGCCGAGAACAAGGCGCGAAACCCGAAGGGCGCGAGGTCCAACCGAGAGAAGCTGTCCTTGACCGACGCGCCGGGGCCGGCATCGATGCGCGCCAACAACGAGTCGGCATCGACCGACGGATCGAGCGTGACCGCGTCCGGATAGAGCCGCGGCGTACGCCGACTGCTCGTCCACGCATCGACGTCGAACTGTCCGAAGACGCCGTGCGCGCGCGCCACGACGTCGCACAGCTCGGCGTTGTTGCGGGCCGCGAGCCGTACGAGCGCGTCGTCGTCTCGGTGCGGCGTCACGACACCACTCTCGCCGACCCGGCGCATCCCCGGCCGGACCCGTCGTTTCAAGGCAGAATGCGAACGGAGACCGGGCAGCAGAGGGGACGCGACATGCTGACGCAGGCGATCGGGGGCCTCCTCCCCACCGCGATCGGGGTCGCGCTCAGCCCGATCCCGATCGTCGCGGTGACGCTCATGCTCGCGACGCCCAGGGGAAAGGTGAACGGGCCGGCGTTCGCCGCGGGATGGGTCGTCGGGCTCGTCGTCGTCAGCGCGGTCGTGCTGGTCGTCGCGAGTGGCGCCGACAAGCCGAACAGCGGGGCGTCCGACTCGGCCGACACCGGCAAGCTGATCCTCGGGATCGTGTTCCTCTTCATGGCGATCCGGCAGTGGCGCCAGCGCCCGCGCCATGGCGAGACACCGCCGATGCCGAAGTGGATGGCCGCGATCGACCGGTTCACGCCGGGGCGGTCGTTCGTGCTCGGTGCCGGGCTCTCCGGCGTCAACCCGAAGAACCTCGCGCTCACGCTCGCCGCCGCCGCCTCGATAGCCCAGGCCGGGCTCAGCACCACCGACAGCGCGATCGCCGTCGCGGTGTTCGTCGTCATCGGCTCGCTCACCGTCGCGGGGCCGGTGATCTTCTCCCTCGTCGGCGGAGAGCGCTCGGCCGCGCCGCTCGCGTCGGTCAAGGAGTTCATGAGCGAGCACAACCACGTCATCATGATGGTCGTGCTCCTCGTCCTCGGCGCGAAGCTCGTCGGCGACGGCTGGTCCGGCCTCAGCTAGCGCGGCGTCCACGTGAGCCACCGGTGGCAACGCCACGCCCGAGACGGTGCTCGCGCTCGCGGGGCTCGGCGACCTCGAGCCCGCGACGCTGCTGCCCGTCGTCGTCGCGATCGCGGGCTCCTTCACCAACTGGGGTCGGCGGCCCGGTCCTCCGGGACTGCCGACGCTGCGCGCGTTCCAACGCGCCCAGAACGCCGTGACCATGGCGTGGCTGCGCCGCCTGTGGGCCCTCGTCCCGGGAACCGGGTGACGCACACCCCCATCCCTAGACTGGACGGCATGGCCACCTCCCCCGTCGAGTCGGCGAAGCCGTTCTGGCCGAACCACGACCACTGGTCGGTCGAGATCCCGCTGGACACCCCGCACCCGCGCCTCGACGTCATGGGTCCGCACGGCATGGTGCGGCTTCGCGACCTCGCCGAGCCGATCCCGGAGCACGAGTACCTCGACCTCGAGTACATGGACTGGAAGAGCGGCGGGGACACCAACTTCGCCCCCATCGCGACCGCGGACGGCGAGCTCGACTGCCGCGGGTTCTGGAACCAGGGTGACGAGCGCCCCGACAAGGGTGCCCGGTTCACCAGCAACGCCGCGCGGTGCCCGACGATCAAGGCGTACGTCGAAGCCGCCGGCGCGAGCTTCGGGCGGGTGCGCACGATCAAGCTCGAGCCGCAGGACCACGGGACCGCGATCCGCAGCTTCCACCGCGATGACAACAACCGCTTCAACCCCGAGGACCAGGGGTGGGTGATCCGGTCGTGGCTCGAGCTCACCGACAACCCGGACAGCTACATGCTGCTGATGGAGTGCGGTGCGGACGGGCTCCCCGATCCCGCGACCGAGATGCGCGTGCCCCTGCATCGCGGCTCACAGTTCGTGGTGGACACCCAACGGCTGTGGCACGTGGTCGTGCACAACGGCGACGCGCCCCGCTACGCGCTCATCAGCTCGTTCGAGAGCGGCCCCGCGCTCGACCGCTGGATCAACGCACAGCTGCCGTAGCAACCGGCGCGTCAGCGTCGCACCGCACCGGCGTGATCGGGCACCCGCTCCGGCTCGCCGAGTGGCGCCCCGGTCGGGGGCGCGGCCGGCCCGCGGCGCCCGGGCAGGTGGGCGGGGCGGGACCGGCCGCGCGAGGTGCGCCGGACCAGGAGCCCGGCGACGGCCGCCGCGGTCAGGACGACACCGAGGATCGCGAACGGGTTCCCGGCGTCGCTGCCCGCGAGCAGGAAGTGGACGCTCGCCAGCGCGAAGAGCGGAAGTGACAGGACGTGGACGCGACGCCACAGCCGAGCGGGCAGCCAGCGGCGGGTCAGTGACGTGAGCTCGACCGCGAGGAGCAGGTACATCGCCACGGTGCCCCACACCACCCACCACGGGTGCCACGACGCGGCGAACGGGACGAGCACGTCCGCAAGGCTGAAGTGGACGTACGAGTCCAGGACGATCGCCCCGACGTGCACGCCGACGAAGAGCACGGCGAGCCCACCGAGGAAGCGGTGGAGGTCCAGCATCCACGCGGGCGCGGCACCGGCGGGCCGGAGGCGCGTCGACAGGAACAGACCCCACACGACGCTCGCGGCGAGCAGCGCCCAGGCGACGATGCCGCCGGCGCGCGCGGTGTACCACCAGAGCTGGCTCACGAGGTCGCCTCCGAGCGAGGTGCGGCCGTCAGCGCGGGCCAGCCCGCGCTGGTCAGCAGCCCGTCCGGGACGACGACGACCGCGGCCGCGCCGAGGCGGTCGACCAGGTCGAGACCCTGCGCCGCGTCGAGGAACGCGGCCTTGGCCAGGACCTCCGCTCGCCAGCCCAGCGATGCCACCGCGGTCGCCGCGAGCACGGGTGAACGGGCGCTGGCCCCGGTGGCGGGATCGACGAGGTGGTGCTGCTCGGCCCCCTCCTCGTCGACCCAGCGCCGGCGGAGCCGGGAGCTCGTCGCGACCGCGCCGTCGTGCAGGCGGAGCTCCGCGAGCGGTGCGCTCCCGTCCCACGGGCTGTCCACCGCGATGCGCCAGGCCGCGCCGTCGGGCGCGGCGCCGCAGACGCGCACGTCGCCGCCGACGTTCACGCACACCCCCGCGGCACCGAACGCGAGGAGCTCCTCGGCGACGAGGTCCGCCGCGAGGCCCTTGCCGATGCCACCGGGGTCGAATCCGACACCGAGCGGGATGCGAACGGTGCCCGCCTGCTCGTCGACCTCGATCCGGTGCGCACCCGTGACCAGGCGCGACACCGAACGTCGCGGGCGCGCTCCGAGCCGGTCGAACGACTCGACGTAGCCGGCGCGCAGGACCGCGCCGAGCAGCGTCGGGTCGAAGCGTCCGTTCGTCACCGCGTAGCCGTCCAGCGCGCGGCGCACGAGCAGGCGCGTCTCGGACGACACGCGCACCGGGAGTCCCTGGGCACGGTTGAGCCGGCTGATCTCGCTCGTCGGCACGAAGCGGCTCCACCGCCGCTCGAGGTCGGTGAGTCGCCCTCGTGCGAGCTCGAGCAGCGCGCGCGCTCCGCCGACGACCGTGACTTCGGCCGTCGCGCCCATCACGGCGAACGTCGCGTCAGCTGGCATGGCTGGAGGTGTCCGGGACGGCCGTCGAGGTGCCCGACGACGAGGAGGTGGACGACGACGCTCCGGTCGCCGCCCAGGTGCTGGAGTCGGAGGACGACGCGGTCGTGCTCGTGGTGCTCGTCGAGTGCTTGGCAGTGTGGGTGCCCGCGGTCGCGGTCGTCGCGGCGGAGCCCGGCGCGTCGATGGCCATCGCCCCACCGAGCCCGACCAGGGCGGCGACGCTCGCGCCGGCCGCGACCTGCCGGGCCCGGTGGGCGGGATGCGGGCGCTTCCGCCGGGGTGCGGGGTTCGGCATCGCACGCTCCTTCGCTCGGGGGGAGATCCGGTCGTCGTGACCTTCGATGGGCACCATGGTCACGGCCCGACGTAAGAGCGCCCGCACAGGGCGCGCGAGAGGTGCGTAAGAAGCGTCTGTCGACGGTCTTACGTCGCTCTCGCGTCGGCCCCGTAGGGTCGCGGGCATGACGACGGCCGAGCCGGGGTCCCGGGTCCTCATCGCCGAAGACGACCGCAGCGTGCGGGAGTCGCTCGTCCTCGCGCTCGGCGTCGAGGGCTACGACGTGGAGGCGGTCAACGACGGTGCGCAGGCGCTCGAGTCGGTCGCGCAGCGCGAGCCCGACGTGATCGTCCTGGACATCATGATGCCGGTGCTCGACGGCCTCACCGTGTGCCGCCGCCTGCGCGCGGGGAATTGCCGCACCCCCATCCTGATGCTGACCGCGCGCCACGAGGTGTCGGACCGGGTGTCCGGCCTCGACGCCGGCGCCGACGACTACCTGGCCAAGCCCTTCTCCCTCGACGAGCTGCTCGCGCGGCTGCGCGCGCTCCTCCGCCGCACCAGCGTCTCGGGCAGCGAGGACCTGCTGCGCGTCGGCGACCTGAGCCTCGACCCGCTCCGTCGGCAGGCCGAGCGCGGCGGCCGGGTCCTGGAGCTCACGAAGACGGAATTCGACCTGCTCGAGCTCCTGATGCTGAACGTGGGGATCGTGCTGGGACGCGACACCATCTACGACCGGATCTGGGGCTTCGACTTCGAGACCGGCTCACGCTCGCTCGACGTGTACATCGGCTACCTGCGCCGTAAGACCGAGGCGGACGGCGAGCCGCGCCTCGTCCACACGGTCCGCGGCGTCGGGTACGTCGTGCGCGAGTCATGAGCCTGCGCTGGCGCATCGCGCTCGGCCTCGCACTCATCGCCGCGCTCGTGAGCGCGATCGGCGCCACCGGCGCGTACCTCACCACCTCGCACCAGCTCTACAACAGCATCGACGACTCCCTCCTCGCTCGGGCCCAGAGCTTCGACGGCCAGGGCAACGCGAACCCCGGCGGCGATCCCGACCCCGACTTCGCGAGCGGACGGATCCGCCAGCTGCGCGGGTGCCCGCCGCCCGGTGCGGTGCAGCCGGCGTCGGCGGCGCAGGTCGTCGGCGTCGACGGCACCGTGCACGTCTGCATCGCCGGGGCCCCGAAGCTGCCGGTCAGCGGGTCGGACCGCACGATCGCACGCACCGACGGCAAGCCGCGGCTCCGCACCGTGACGGTGGAGGGCACGAGCTACCGCGTGCTCACGATCGCGTGGGTCGACGGTGGCGCGCTCCAGACCGCACGCTCCCTCGAGGAGACCGAGGACGTCCTGCGGTCGCTCCGCCTGCGCCTCCTGGTGCTGAGCCTCATCGGGATCGCGGCCGCCGCCATCCTCGGGTGGGTGTTCGCCCGCCGCCTGGTGCGCCCGATCGAGCGGCTGCGGGACACCGCCGAGCGCATCGCCCGCACCCAGGACCTCGAGGCGCCGATCCCCGAGACCGGCGGCGGCGAGGTCGGCAGCCTCGCCACGAGCTTCTCGACGATGGTCGACGCGCTCGCCGTCTCCAAGCGTCAGCAGCAGCAGCTCGTCACCGACGCGAGCCATGAGCTGCGCACCCCGCTCACGAGCTTGCGGACCAACGCGGAGCTCCTCGACCGGCCGGACGCGCTCAACCCCGCACAGCAGCAGCGTGCGGTGCAGGGCATCCGGCTCGAGGTGAACGAGCTGACCGACCTCGTCTCGGAGCTCGTCGAGCTGGCGACGGACCGTGCGGACGACGAACGACCCGAAGCGGTGCCGCTGCGCGCGCTCGCCGACGACGTGGCCGAGCGCGCCCGACGCCGGACCGGCCGCGTGATCACGGTGACCGCCGAGGGTGCGCCGGGCACGGTCCTCGTCGGCCCCCACATGGCCGAGCGCGCGCTCACCAACCTCGTGGACAACGCGGTGAAGTACAGCCCCGGTGCGATCGCGATCGTGATCGACGGCCGGCGGGTCGAGGTGCGCGACCAGGGGCCCGGCTTCGCGGCCGAGGACCAGGCGCACGTGTTCGACCGCTTCTACCGCTCAGCAGAGGCCCGCACCGAGCCCGGATCGGGGCTCGGGCTCGCGATCGTGCAGCAGATCGTCACCCGCCACGACGGCACCGTGTGGGCGACGAACCGCCCCGGGGGCGGCGCCGCGGTCGGCTTCGAGCTTCCCTCCGCACCCGCGACCCTCACGGCCGCGCCGGCTCCCGGGGCGCCGCCCTCGTCTTGACCGGGCGGTCAAGCGGGGCTCGAATGGCCCGATGGACTTCGGCATCTTCATGGCCCCGTTCCACCCCGTGGGACAGAACCCGACCCTCGCGCTCGAGCGCGACCTCGAGCTCATCGCGCACCTCGACCGCCTCGGGTACGACGAGGCCTGGGTGGGCGAGCACCACTCCGCGGGCTACGAGATCATCGCCTCACCCGAGGTGTTCATCGGGATCGCGGCCGAGCGCACCAAGCACATCAAGCTCGGCACCGGGGTCAGCTCGCTGCCGTACCACCACCCGCTGCTGCTCGCCGACCGGATGGTGCTGCTCGACCACCTGACCCGCGGCCGCACGATGCTCGGCGTCGGCCCCGGCCAGCTGACGTCGGACGCGCACATGCTCGGCATTCCCGCGGACGCACAACGCCCGCGGATGGAGGAGTCGCTCGACGCGATCATGGCGCTGCTGCGCGGCGAGACCGTCACGATGGAGACCGACGGCTTCATCCTGCGCGACGCGCGCCTGCAGCTCGCGCCCTACAGCGACCCCTGCTTCGACATCGCAGTCGCCGCATCGTTCTCCCCGACCGGCGCGCGTGCGGCGGGCAGGCACGGCATCGGGATGCTCTCGGTCGCAGCCACCGCGAAGCAGGGCATGGATCTGCTCGGCCACCACTGGGCGCTCTGGGAGGAGATCGCGCTCGAGCACGGTCACGTCGCGGACCGCTCGAAGTGGCGCCTCGTCGGACCGATGCACCTCGCGGAGACGCGGGAGCAGGCGGAGAAGGAGGTCGAGTACGGCATCGAGCAGTTCTCGAAGTACTTCACCCACGTCCTGCCGGCCGGCCCGGTGCAGGGGGACAACGCCAAGGAGATCATCGAGAACAACAAGGCGCAGGGGTTCGCGGTGATCGGCACCCCCGAAGACGCCATCGCGAAGATCGACGAGCTGATCGAGGCGAGCAACGGCGGGTTCGGCGCGTTCCTGTTCTTCGGGCACGACTGGGCCACCCCGGCCGCGACGCTGCGGTCGGCCGAGCTGTTCGCGCAGTACGTGATGCCGAAGTACAAGGGCCAGCTCGATGCGGCCGCATCGTCGTGCGAGTGGGTCACCGGCAGTGGGGGCGAGTTCGTCGGCCGGGCCGCCAACGCGATCGCCAAGGCGATCGAGGACCACGCCAAGGAGCGCACGGAATAGCCCGAGATCCCCGCCGGCCGATCGCCGGACCGCGATCGACCCGGTGGCCGACGGCGGCCTCGCTAGCCGGGGTCGGACTCGGCGTCGCCCTCGGCGGCCACGGGCGAGCCGTGGTGCAGGACCATCCGCCACCGGCCGCCGTCGTGCACGAACACGTTGACCGCGGCGACGCGGCCGCCCTGGAGCTCGGCGACGTCCTCGCCACCCTCGCGTGAGCTGCCGGCCTGGAGGATGTTCTCGTCGCAGGTCACCCAGGCCGCATCCCCCGAGACGTGCACCACCTCGTCGGTGAGCACGAACTGGATGAACGCGGTGTTGGCGAAGATCGCGTCCCACGAACCCGCCACGCGGGCCCAACCGTGCAGCGTCGGCCAGCCGGGATGCGTGACGGTGCTGCGGTCGGACCGCTCCCACACCTCGGCCATCTGGTCGAGGTCGCGGGCCTCGAACGCGGCGTAGTAGGCCGAGTTCGCCGCCGACACGTCGTCTTCGCTCGCGGGCACGGGTGCCATGATGGCGCACCGTGGCTGCCGCCGTGCCGATCTCCCACCGCTTCCTCGCGCCCTCCGGGCTGGAGCTCGCGGTGCACGACTGGGGTGGCGAGGGAGACCCCGCGCTGCTCGCGCACCCGACCGGCTTCCACGGCCGCGTGTGGGCGCCGGTCGCGGTCGGGCTCGTCGCCGCGGGCCGGCGGGTGTGGTCGTTCGACTTCCGCGGCCACGGTGACAGCGATCCTTCGCCGGACGCGACGTACCGCTGGGAGGAGTTCGCGGCCGACGCGCTCGCGGTGACGCACCACCTCGACCTCGCGGGCGATCCGAAGCTGCTCGCGGCCGGCCACTCCAAGGGTGGGGCGTCGCTGCTGTGGGGCGCACGCCACGAGCCCGGCGTGTACCCGCGGATCTGGGCCTTCGAGCCGATCATCATGCCGGCCGAGCTCGCGGGCGCCGTCAACGGGGACAACCCCCTGTCGGCGGGCGCGCGCCGGCGGCGCGCGCAGTGGACCTCGCGCGACGAGGCGCGCCGGTCCTACGGCGCGAAGCCGCCGCTCGCCGTGCTGACCCCCGCGGCGCTCGACGCGTACGTCGACTACGGGATGCGCGACCTCCCGGACGGGACGGTCGAGCTCAAGTGCCGGCCCGAGCACGAGGCCACGATCTACGCGATGGGCGCGGGCCTGGGCCTCTACCCCGAGCTCGCCGGCGTGGCGTGCCCGGTGCTCGTGGCCTGCGGCGAGACCACCGACGCGATCACGCCGGCGTTCGCGGCGAAGATCGTCGAGCAGATGCCGGACGCGACCCTCGAGGTCTGGGCCGGCCGCGGCCACTTCGGGCCGCTGGAGGACCCGGAGCAGGCGGTCACGTCGATGCTGCGCTTCGCCGCCGCCACCGCGGACGCCCGCGCCTGACGCTCAGGGGTCGCCGAGGAGGTAGCGCGGGCCCGCTCCGCGTGCCGCGGCGAGGTCGTCGGGGTTGTAGAGCGCGCACACCTTGAGCGTGAGGCAGCCGCACCCGATGCAGCCGTCGAGACGGTCGCGGAGCCGCTCGAGCATCGCGATCTGCTCGTCGAGCCGGGGCCGCCACGAGTTCGACAGTCGCTCCCAGTCGCGCTGGTTCGGCGTGCGGCCGTCGGGGAGCGAGGCCAGCGAGTCGCGGATCTCCTCCAGGCTCAGGCCCACCTGCTGCGCGACGCGGATGAACGAGACCCGGCGCAGCGCGTCGCGGGCGTAGCGCCGCTGCCCGCCCTCGGACCGGTCCGCGCGCAGCAGCCCCTCGGCCTCGTAGTACCGCAGCGCCGACGTCGCGACCCCGGTGCGCTCGCTCAGCGCGCCGATGGTCAGCTCCTGCTCGCGCTCCACCCGCGCCACCGTAGTCGCGGGACTTCAAGGATCCTTGAAGTCTGCGGGATCTCAGCCGGCGGAGTGGAACCCCGCGAGGATCCGGCTCCAACGCTCCGGGTCGGACTGGTACGGCGCGTAGAACGAGATCCGGTCGAGGACGTCGCCGTAGCGGGCGAGCATCAGCTTCGGGATGTCCTCGGGCTCGCCGACGACCGCGAACGCGTCGAGCACGTCATCGGTGATCAGCTCCCCCATCGCCTCCCACTCGCCCTGCTTCGAGAGGCGGTTGAGCTCGGTCTGGAGGTCACCCCAGCCGTGCAGCTCCAGCACGCCGCGGTACGCGGGCGTCGAGCCGTAGAACGCGACTTGGCGCTTGGTGCCCACGCGCGCCGAGGCCATCTCCTCCTCGGTCGTCCCGGTCACGACGAACATCGGCCCGGTGACCTCGAACTGGTCTCGCGCCTTGCCCGCGGCCGCCCAGCCCCGCTCGAGCGCGGGGATGGACACCTCGCGCACGTAGCGCTCGGTCGTGAACCCGTGCAGGAGGATGCCGTCGGCGACCTCGCCCGCGACCTCGGTCATCTTCTCGCCGACCGCCGCGAGGAAGACCTTCGGGTTGCCGTGGGGGTTCGGCCCCGGGTTGAAGAAGGGCGTCATCAGGGTGTGGCGGTAGAACTCGCCGTGGAAGTCGAGCTTCTCCCCCTCGTTCCAGGCGGCCCAGATCGCACGCATCGCGAGGATGAACTCGCGCATGCGGGCCGCGGGGTGTGACCAGGGCATCGAGAACCGCTTCTCGATGTGCGCCTTGATCTGGCTGCCGAGCCCGAGGATGCAACGCCCCTCCGAGAAGGACTGCAGGTCGTAGCCGATGTTCGCCATGACCATCGGGTTGCGGGCGAAGGCGACCGCGATCCCGGTGCCGAGCTCGAGCCGCTCGGTGTGCTCCGCCCCGAGCAGCACGGGGAAGAACGGGTCGTGCCCGGTCTCGGCCGAGAACGCGCCGTCGTAGCCGACGTCCTCGAGCTCCTTCGCCTTCGGTCCGACCCGTTCGAGCCGGCTGTCCAACCCTCCGTCGACCTTCATGGCCGCACCCTAGTGGTGCGTCTGGCAACCACAGCGGGGACCAGGCCGGGCCCGCCCGGACCGGCGAGGCCGTCCGGGCCGGAGCCGGGAGCCTGCAACGACCGATCGTTCGAGTTCCCGTTGCGGACCCGGTTCAGGCCGGCGATCGCCGTGCCGATGATGGAAGGAGGCCGGCATGACCCGAGGCACCGGGAGGTGGCATCCGCGATGGCAGGCAAGGAAGCGCAGGCGGTGAACACCCCGGCCGCGGCGCGGGTCTGCTCGCGCTGCTCGCGTGCCCTGGCCGGCGACGACGGCACCTGCCCGTCCTGCGCCGAGCGCGCCGCGGAGCCGCCCCGCCGAGACGCCCCCGCGACCGACGAGTCGACCGAACCCCGCCCGGCGCCGTCGCCGCCGGCGACGGCGGACGACCACGCCCCGCCCGCGGCCGACGAGGACGGGCTTCCGCCCCGCGGGGTGGACGACGACCGGCTCCAGCCCCGCGTGGTGCCGGTCGGGATGCGCGCTCCGGCCCACGGGATCCCGAGGCGAGCCGTGGTCGCCATCCTGATCATCGCCCTCGCGATCTTCATGGGCGTCCTGATCGCGAACTCGATCTCCAGGACGAGCAAAGCTGAGCGACACTTCAACACATGCGTCGCCAGCCCGAACATCCCGGAGTGCAACAACTAGATCGCCGCTCGGTCTGGGTCGGTCGGGCGCTGCTCGTGCCGGTCTGGGTGATCGTCGCGATGCTGCTCGCGCTCGCGGCCGGCCACGTGATCGCCTACGACCGGTCGCGCGCGGTCATGCTGGCCGACGCCTACACGCTCTGGGTGTTCCTCCCGGCCTACGTCGTGCTGGTCGCCGCGCTGTGCTTTCGGACCTGGTCACTCGCGCTCGTCGCCGCCGTCATCGTCGCCGCCCACCTCGCCTGGGTGGTGCCGACGACCCTGCACACCGTCACCGTCACCGCCGCGGCTCGCGAGGCTCCGCACGTGCGCGTCGCCAGCGCGAACCTCCGCTACGACAACACCGATCACGGGCCGTTGCTCGCCGAGCTGGGCGCGTCACACGCCGACATCATCGTCGTCGAGGAGGTCACGCCCGCGTGGTGGAGGGCGATCCGGAGCTCGGGGCTGCTCGCGTCACATCCGGACACCGCCAAGGCGCTGCGCGACGACCCCGGCGGGATGGCGATCCTCTCGCGGCTGCCGCTCGAGGACGTCGTCGTCCATCGGGCGGGCGGCTGGCCGATCATCACCGCGACGGTGCACGTCGCCGGCCGGGCCCTGCACCTCGGCGGCGTGCACCTCGTCGCCCCGCTCGAGACCTTCGCGAGGAACCAGCGGGCCCAGCGCGCGATCACGTCGATCGCCGCCTCGATGCCGCGACCGCGCCTGGTGATCGGCGACTTCAACGCGAGCCCCTACAACCGCTGGTTCGACCAGATGCTCGGGCTCGGGCTCCGCGACGCCCACCAGGCCGTGGGGCGCCCCTTCGCCACCACCTGGCCCAACGGGATGCACCGTCTCCCGCCCCTGCTCCTCGACCATGCCTTCGTCGACCGCTCCGTCGTGCCCGTCGCCGTCAGGGAAGGGCGCGGTCGAGGGTCGGACCATCGTCCGATCGTCGTCGACCTCGCGGTGGAGCGATGACGTCGCCGAGGGATGCGGTGGTCAGTGGGGGAAGGCGCCGGCGTGGCGGGAGCCGGTCGGGAAGCCGGTCGCGGCGGCGACGTCGGCGGGCAGGCCCGGCAGGGCACTGGTGGACAGGGCCGTGAGCAGGTTCCCGTCGCCGTCGACCATCCCGGCCCCGGTCAGCTGCTGACCCGCGGCTTC
>DASXYP010000125.1:0-11583 GCA_036502405.1 Acidimicrobiia bacterium | reverse complement strand
GGCCTCGACCCCGGCGACCTCCAGCACCGGGACCGCCAGCGCCGCGAGCACCTGGTGGATCAGCGGCAGCTGGCTCCGGAACAGGTCCGGCGTCTCCTTGCGCCCCTGCTTGTAAGTGGCGTCCATCTCCTTGCGGAACGTCTTGGCGGGCGCGTCGAACGCGACTGCGAGGTGATCGGGCTTCTCGTCACCGAGCACCTTCACCAGCATCGACGTGAACCCGTAGACCGCGTTGGTGACGGTGCCGGACGACGTCGCCAGGTCCGTCGGGAGCGCGTAGAACGCGCGGTACGCCAACGAGTGGCCGTCGAGGAGGAGGAGCTTGCTCACACGCGCATGCTACGTGCCGGCACCCGCCGGGCGACCGGCCTGCTTGCCCGCCTGCTCGATCGCCGGGAGCAGGTACTTCACGGCCCAGACCGCACCCTGCGGCGAGAAGTGGCCGCCGTCGGTCGGGCGCGGTGAGATGCCGTCGACCCTCGTCGGGCACGGCGACGGGCCGGGGCAGACCTTCCCCGCCAGGTCCACGAGCGTGACCGTCTTCGGGTGCCGGGCGGCGAAGCGCAGCAGCTGCAGGTTGAGCCGGTCGAACGACGACCGCTGCGACGCGATGTCGCCGTCGTTCATCTGGTGGAACACGGCCGGCACCTCAGTCGGCTGGGTGGTGAGGACCACGTGGGCGCCGGCGCCGGTCAACCGCTTCAGCACCACGTCCATCTTGTGCTGGACCGCGCGCTCCCACACCTTCGTCCCCGCCGTGAGCGTGTGGCCGCCGACCTTCAGGTCCGCGCGCTCCCAGCTGGTCAACACCAGCACGACATCGGGGCGGTTCGCCCGGACACCGCCGAGTGCGAAGTCGACCAGGCCCGGGCACTCCGACGTGTTGGTCGGCACCGGGGTCTCGCCCGTCACCACCTCCCCGCTCGAGAGCCCGCACGCGATGACCGCGTTCTGCGACACGCGCATCCCCGCGGCCTTGCCCACGACGATGAGCCCGGGCCAGAGGCTGCACGCCACCGAGTCCCCGACCAGATCGACGCGGAGCCCGGGGTCCTTGGGGAGGGCTGCGGCTCCGCCGGAGTGGCGCAGCGCCGCCTCGGCATCGGCCACCGGCTTCCCGCCGGACGGCGGGCACGAGTAGGGGTGCGAAGCGTCGCCGAAGAGCGGCGGCACGCTGGTGGCGCCCGCGGTCGAGATGACCAGCGTGAGAATGACCAAGAGGACGCCCGAGGGGACGACCCAGCGGAGGTGGGCCCGCCGGAGACCCAGGAAGCGACCCTGCCGTATCGGGCGCTCGACCAGGAAGAAGGAGACGATCGCGAACGCGAAGGTCACCCCGAACCTGAGCGCGTTCAGCCCGTTGCCGCCGAAGCCGGTGCGGGACTCGACCAGCCAGACATACACCGGCCAGTGCCAGAGGTACAGGCCGTACGAGATCATCCCGATCCACCGCAATGGCGTCCAGGACAGCGGCGAGCGCACGAACCCGCGCCCCGGCTGGACCGCCGCGGCGATCACCGCGGCGACGGCGATCGCGAACAGCAACGACCCGAGTCCGTAGTAGCCCCGGGACACGTCGCTCACGTCGTGCAGCGCCCAGGCCACGCCGAGCGCACCCGCGATGCCGAGCACCTGCACGCCGATCCTCGCCTGGCGCGACGTCGGCCTCCACGTCAGCAGCAGCAGCGCGAGCAGGCAGCCGATGAGGATCGTGTGGGCACGCGCATCGGTGCCGTAGTACGCCCGCGACGGGTCGTCCGACCTGAACAGCGCGTCCATCAGGTACACCGAGACCACGGTTCCCACGACGCACACTCCGACGAGCACGCGCAACCGACCGCGGGCGAAGCGCAGGCACGCGAGCACCACGAGCGGCCACACCAGGTAGAACTGCTCCTCGATCGCGAGAGACCACAGATGGCGCACCGGCGACGGGGTGCTGAACAGCGTGAAGTACGACTGGCCCGAGACGATGAAACGCCAGTTCGCGAAGTAGAAGAGGCCGGACAGGCTGTCGACGCGCAGCCGGTCGAGCTCGTACGGCGGGATGACGAGCATCCCGTAGACGGCCACGAACACGATCACGAGCAGGAGCGCCGGGAGCAATCGGCGGACTCGCCGGCCCCAGAACGCGAGGAGCCCGATCGACTCGAGGCGCCGCCACTCGAGCACCAGCAGGGTCGTGATCAGGAACCCGGAGAGCACGAAGAACGTGTCGACCCCGAGGAACCCGCCCTTCGCCCAGTCGTAGGGCGTGTGGTACGCCATCACGGCGAGGACCGCGATCGCTCGCATCCCGTCGAGCGCGGGCTGGTAGGTGAACGAGCGCGCGGGGGCGGCTGTCGCCGCCGCCTGCACCTCCGCGTCAGGCAGGGTCGGGCGCGAGCTCACCGACGATGACAAGGTTCGCCACCTCGTGCACCTTGGTGCGTCGGTTCATCGCTTCGGTCTGCAGAAAGCGCCATGCCTCCTGCTCGTTCTTCCCATGGCGGTCCATGAGTATGCCCTTGGCGCGATCAATGACCTTCCGGGCCTCCAGACGCTCGGCCAGGTCGCCCACCTCGGACTCGAGGCTGGTCAGCTCGGCGTGCCGGCCCAGCGCGACCTCGATCGCGGGAATCAGGTCGCTCTTCTGGAACGGCTTCACGATGTAGCTCATCGCCCCGGCGTCCCGGGCCTGCTCGACCAGGTCCCGCTGCGAGAACGCGGTGAGGATCAGGACTGCGGCGAGCCGCTCGCCGGCGATGTGCCGGGCGGCGGAGAGCCCGTCGAGGCCGGGCATCTTGATGTCGAGGATCGCGAGGTCCGGGTCCAGGTTCCGGACCAGCTCGACGGCCTCGTCGCCGCGGCCGGTCTCGCCCACGACCTCGTAGCCCTCCTCCTCCAGGAGCTCCTTCAGGTCGAGCCGGATGATCGCCTCGTCTTCGGCGATGACGACTCGGGTCGGCGCGTCGCTTGCAGTGGGCACGGGGTTCCTCAGCGGGTCGTGAGCTCGGCGGCCATGCGGTCGAGCAGGTCATCCTGCTCGCGGACGAGTGCAGCGATCGAACGGTCCAGGGCATCGCGGTGCCGCCCCAGCGCGTCGGCGTGCTTCCGGGCGTCCCGGGCCTCGGCCTCGCCGAGCGGCGTCTCGGCGACCAGGGCCCGGAGGCGGGCGTCCTCGGCCTCCTCCTCCAGGAACGCGAGCTGCTCCTCGGTGACCGCCAGCTCCGCGCGGGTGCGCTTCAACCGGTCGCTGACGTCGATGAGGCGCCGCTTGAGGATCGATTCGCTCACGGCGGGCAGTCTACGGGGCCGTCTGGCCGGAACCACGCCGTAGCTCCGGGTCCCTCCGATCGCCGGGCCACGGCCGCCGGGCGGCCGGCGGCGGCTCGACACACGGCAGAATGGGTCGGTGGGCCACTCACCGATCTACACCCAGGAGCACGACGAGCTGCGCGACGCGGTCCGGCGCTACGTCGACAAGGAGCTGCGCCCCCACGTCGACGAGTGGGAGGACGCCCGGTTCTTCCCCGACGACGTGTTCCGGCGCTGCGGGGAGCTCGGGTTCCTCGGGCTGCACTTCCCGGAGCGCTGGGGCGGGTCGGGCGGGGACCTGACCTCGGGCCTGGTCTTCGTCGAGGAGCTGGCCCGCTGCGGATGCGGAGGGGTCCCGATGGCCATCTCGGTCCAGACCCACATGTGCACCCCGGCCCTCGGCGAGTTCGGCAGCGACGACCTCCGCGAGCGCTATCTCCGACCGGCGATCGCGGGCGAGAAGATCGGCGCGATCGCGATCACCGAGCCCGACGCGGGATCGGACGTGGCCGGCATCAGCACGCGCGCGGTGCGCGACGGCGACAGCTGGGTCATCAACGGCACGAAGATGTTCATCACCAACGGGGTCCGCGCGAACTTCCTCACCCTCGTCGCGCAGACCGATCCCGGATCCGGCCATCGAGGCGTCTCGCTGTTCATCGTCGACACCGCGTCGCCCGGCGTCTCGGTGTCGCGCAAGCTCGACAAGCTCGGGATGCTGTCGAGCGACACCGCCGAGATCGCGCTCGAGGACGTGGTGGTGCCGAACGCGAACCTGATCGGCGACGAACCCGGGGAGGGCTTCGCACAGCTCATGTGGCAGCTGCAGTACGAGCGGCTGTCGGGCGCCGCGGGATCGATCGGCGCCGCCCAGGAGATCCTCGAGCAGACCATCGCCTACGCGCGTGAGCGGCGCGCGTTCGGGCGGCCGATCGCCGACCACCAGGTGATCGCGCACAAGCTCGCCGACGCCGCGACCGAGCTCGAAGCCGCGCGCGCATTGTTCTCTTCGGTCGTCTGGCGGATCCAGCAGGGCGAGTACCCGGTGGCCGAGATCTCGATGGCGAAGAAGTACGCCGCGCAGGTCTCGAACCGCCTCATCGACGCGTGCGTCCAGGTCCACGGGGGCGCCGGCTACATGGCCGAGTTCCCCGTCAGCCGCGCCTACCGCGACGCGCGGCTCTGGCGCATCGGTGCCGGGACCGACGAGATCATGAACGAGGTCATCGCGAAGCGCCTCGGCATCTCCGGCTAGCGAAGCAACGAGTGATCTCCGGCCCGCTGCACCGTCATGGCAGGCCGGACCGGCGTTGAAGGGGCGACGCGCCGTCCCTACAGTGATCCACGTGCGCGCCCGGTGGCTCTCGCTCGCGATCCTCGTCACCACCGTCGCCGGGACGATCGTGCTCACGCCGGCTTCCGCACCGGCGTCCCGACCGTCGCTCGCCGTCTACCGGGACCGCACGAGCTTCATCGCGAGCACCCGCGCCACGGGACGGGTGCTCGTCCGCGACCTGCCGCCCGATTTCACGACGCGCACGGTGTTGAAGGTGCATCACAACCTGCGCATCGTGTCGCACTCGGGTGTCTTCGCCGATTACTCCGCGGGTGCCAGGGAGGCGACCCTCGTCACCCAGGGCATTCCGACCACGGCGTGCCCGTTGACCCTCCAGCTCGCACGACAGACGCGTGCTGCCGAGGTGTTCGTGTCGACGTTCCTCGTCGACGCGACCAACTGGGTCACGGTGACCGCGACCGACCGGCGCGGCCGGACCCAGGCCGTTGTGGTGAACCAGCCGAGCCCGGGCGAGTCGGCGAACGGCTTCGTCGGATTCCGATCCCGGCGTGGCATCGATGCGATCACCGTGGTGCCGAACGCCGCCAGGTTCAGCACGAACGTCGCGGTCGGCCAGATCACCTACACGCCGGGCGGCCGTCTGCATCGGGACCGGACACCGATGCCCACCGGCTGCTTCAGCTGACGCTCGTCCGGCGCGTCGAGGCCCCGACTCCGATCGGGCAGGGCCGGGGCCTGCAAGACGCTCACGCACCGCACCCCGGGCAGGTGGGAGGCAGGTGCCGTGACCTTCGGGCCCCGTCCGCCCCGACCCTCGAGGCGAGGACGAACGTTGCCCTGTGCCGTGCACGGTACCGATGCCAGGTGTCCGGCAGGTGAGGTGCGCCTCGGACATCAGGTGACGATGTGGTGAACGATCCGACCGCGCCCATCGCTCCGCGCGCATCTTCACCCTGCGGCTTGTCCGGGCAGGTGCCTCCTGCAGGGAGGGGCAACGACCGCGCGTCGGGAACGAACGGCCTTCGGGTCAGACCTCGGCGCGTCCGGCGAGCGCCGGCCGGCGGAGGATCCGGGCGCGGACGTCCTTCGCGACGAGCACCGGGACGAAGTCCTTGATCGGCGCGTCGTCGTACCGCGCGAAGTCGGCGTTGACGACCGCTTCGAGGACGTGGTGGTCGACCACCTCGCCGAACTCGCTCTCGAGCGAGGTCAGGACGGCACGCCTCTGCATGTCCACCTGCTCGTTCTGTTCGTTCGCCGCTGCACTCTCAGCCATCCCACCACGCTTTCGCGAGGACACGAGGCGAGCAAGTCCGAGTTCACCCACCGCGTGTGTCGACTGTCTGTTCTAAGGATGTCGTGGTCCGGACGGCCGCACCTCGCAACGATGGATAGGCTTCCCGTTCGCCGCCACGATGCGGACGTTTCGCTTCCCCAAGGTTCCCGCGACGACGGTGAGCACGGCGCCCTCCGACACGTTCAGGCGCGCGCCGCAGCGCTCGCAGACGTAGTTGCCGTCCATGGCTTCCACTCCGCTCCTCTGTCCTCGCCGGACTCTACGGGCGTCGCCCCGGACGCGTCGAGGCCCGGCCGTGCCGGGCAGTCACTCCTCGACGATGTGCAGGGTGTCGCTGAGGCCGGCGGCCTCGATCACGAGCCGTACCGCCGCGGAGACCTCGGCCAGCCCGAACGTGATCCCCCGCCCCCATGCCTCGCGACCGGCGAGGAGGAGCGCACGGATGCCGGAGCTGTCGAGGAACGTGACCTGGCCGAGATCGACCGACACCGCGGGGACCGATGCCGCGAGCGCCGTCCGCAGGTCGCCGAGCAGCACCGGTGCGGTCTCGAGGTCGACCTCTCCACGCACGACGACCGCGGCCCCGCCCTCGACGAAGGACACGACGCAGGCGAACGGGGTCGTCCCGTCACCTTCGTGCCATTCGCCCTCGGGCCCCAACGCCACCGTCGCCTCCACCACTCTGGAGGCCTCCGGGATCAGGAGAAGCCAGGTCGTACCTACGGTGCCAGGCCGCAGGGGGCCTGGCGAAGTGAGCCAATCTAGCCGTTGGCGCTCGCGGACCTGCAGTAGCGGGCCACCGCGTCGCGCGGCTCGGGCGGGATCCGGAACGTGTAGTTGCGGAAGGCGTCGCCCACGTTGCTGACGAAGCGGCCGGCGTCCAGGTGGCCCGAGTAGTCCGCGATGAAGTCCTTCAGCTCACCGCACTGCAGCGCCTTCCGCGCGTCGGCGATGCGCGACTGGAACGGCTCCCCGCCGGGGTGATCGAGGTGCCCGGCGACGAAGAAGACCGGCAACGTGAAGTCCTTCTCCGTCAGCTGCGAGCTGTCCGACGTGAGGCGCGCCGCGATCCACGGGAACGGCAATGGCTTCTCGTGCGCGACGACGCCGCGGTGCGCCAGCTTCAGGTGCGACGTGAAGGCGTCGCCGAGCCCGAGCAGGTCGAGGACGTACGTGTCCGCGCCCTGCGAGTAGGCCAGGATCCCGACGCCGTAGCCCGTGAGCCCGGGATCGTGCGGGCTCGGTGTCGCCGGCAGCTTGTGCTCGAGGAAGTAGACGCCCTTCCCGTCGTACCAGGTGAGCGCCCGGCCGCCCGGCCCGTAGCCGAACTGCTCGGCCGTGACCAGGTTCTTGGTGGCCGGCCCGAACGTCGCGGGCGAGTCACCCGGCGAACGCAACCAGACCAGCGCGATGAACGCCCAGGGCACGAGCAGCAACGCCGCGGCGTAGGCGCGCCGGAAGGGAACGACCGCGACGGGTGCCGCGAGTGCGAAGAGCGCGGGGAGCAGCAGCCGCGCACGCATGAAGTCGCCGCCGACCCGGATGATGTAGATCGCGTCGACGAGCGCGGTGACGACGAGGACGATCACCAGCAACATGCCGCGCCGGCGCTCGTGGCGACGGAGGTCGATGCACAGCGGGACGTACGCCGTGGCTGCGAGCAGCACCAGCGGGATCCACAGGACGTAGGGCTCGGTCGCCTGGCGGAGGTAGTGCCAGCCGGACGACCAGTAGGGACGGCTGGCCTCCTTTGCGAGCGCGGAGTTGGGCACGAGGCTGGCGAAGAAGCCCATGCGGAAGATCTCGTACGCGAACGGGAGTGCGAACGCGGCGCCCAGGAACGCGAGGCGCCGCAGCCACGTGTCGTCGCGCCACTGGCCGGCGAGGACGACACCGAGGAACGCCAGGGTGAACAGGCCGATCTCCGGGCGCACGAGCGGGCCGAGGCCCAGGAGGACCGCCGCCGGGTACCGCAGCCGGCGGTCGCCGGTCGTCCAGACCGCGAGCACCGCGAAGCACCCGCCGAGCCACGCGAAGGACAGCCCGTTCTCGAGTCCACTCGACGCGAACTTCCACATCGGCGGCATGACGGCGACGAGGAGCGCACCGACCGGGAGCCACCAGGTCCGGGGACGACGGACGTCGGGAGACAGCCGGATCGCGCCGAAGATCGTGAGCCCGACGCCCAGCACCGTCAGCGTGATCCCCATGAGGACCGCGAGCCACTCGAGTCGCAGCGGGAGCACGATGTCACCGACGACGAGGAACGCGATCCAGAGGGGGCTGGTCGAGGCCTCGACGCGCTCACCCGGGTTGAAGACGGGCCCGTGGCCGGCGAGCACCTCGCGGACGACCCGCAGGTCGATGAACCCGTCGTCGGACATGAACCGCGAGTGCCAGGCACCCGCGGCGATGACCACGAGCGGGACCAGCAGCACGAGCCCGGTGATGATCGTGGTCCGGTCGAACGACCGGCGACCGGGGGCGACTGTGTCCGGTGCCGGAGCCGTTGCCACCACGGGCGGAGGTTAGGCCGTGACTTCTTCTATCTCGCGGTCGGCGGGCCCGGCCCGGCTACGGGACGATGCGGGTCGCGCCGGCGAAGCCCTTGGCCGGATCGGTGCGGATCCCCGCGATCACGACCCCGTAGGCCCGGCCCTTCGCCTCCACGTCGAGGTTGGCGCCGATGAACATCGTCACGTGCTCCGACCCGTCGGGACCGTAGGTGAGCAGGTCGCCGGGGCGCAGCGCGTCCGGAGCGACGGGCAGGCCGAGGTGCAGCTGCGCGCCGGAGAAGTGGGGCAGACCGAGCTGGATCTGCGCGTACGCGGCCTTGGTGAGGCCGGAGCAGTCGAACGTGTCCGGGCCGTCGGTCGCGTAGATGTAGGGCTTCCCCACCTGCCTGAGGGCGAAGAGCATGGCGTGCACCACGTCGGCCGGCGTCGTGTCCCATGACTGCTCGAGCGCACCGGCCGTCGCCGCCGCGTCGACACCCGGCTTGCTGGTGGCGATCTGGGTCGCAAGGTCGTGTCGCGCCGACAACCACTTCTGGTCGGTGGCGCGCAGCTCGTGCGTGAGCATCAGGCGGGAGAGCTCTTTGTCCGCGGCGTCAGCCGTGAGCGCGATCGGACTCGGACCGGTCGGCACGTACGTCGGGACACCGTTGATGATGCTGATCGTGCCGGCGCTGTCGGCCAGCTTGTCGAGGAGCCGGTTGACCCGGGCGATCGCGGTGTCGAGCTGCGTCCCGACCTTGGCGCGCTCGACCCGCTCGGCTGCGAGCTGCTGGTCCAGCCGCGTGACCGCGTGGTCGAAGCCCTCGATCTTCTGCCGGGTGGCCGCGTCCGCGGCGCCGACGAGGTACAGCGCGCGCTCCTCGTCGAGCCCGCGGCTGGTGATCGCGCCGAGCCGCCATCCCGAGGACTGCCCGCGATAGGTGGCCAGTGCCCGATCGAGGCGCTCGGCCTCTTCACGCTTGCGCAGCTCGTGAACCTTCTTGAGCTTCTGGTCGTGGGTCTGGATCGAGAGATCCAGGTCGTCGCGGTGCTTTGCGATCTGGTCGACGCCGGCCCGTTCGAGCGCGAGCTCCGCGGTCGCGGCAGCCAACGAGTCGTCGGGCAGGACGACCCCGGTCTTGGCCAGCTCCGGGGGGCCGGCGTTGGCGGCCGGGTCGGCGCCCGGTGTGACGGCCGCGGTCGGCGGCGGCGTCGTCGTGGTCGTCGTCGTGCTGGAGGGCTTCTTGCGCGGCTTCGTGGTGGTCGTGGTCGACGTCGAGGAGCTCGTGCTCGAGCCGTCGGACGGGTTCGACGGGTCGCTGAACCCTCGAGGGTTCGTCGCTCCGGACGGCGTGGTGCCCGCGGTCGCGGGCGCGGCGAACGCAACGGTCAGCGCCACCACTCCCACCACGCAGAGTGAAAGGCGCCGCCTGACGCTGATCGACCTCGAACCGCGCAAAATCCGCCCCACGAGCGTTGTGAGCCCCATCCCGGACTACGGAGAGTGGCCATCGGTAGGTTAGTCGCTGACCGTTCCGGAACGCGCCCGGACCAGGCACCGTTCACCCGCTGTTTTCCGCACCGTTCGGCGCAATTCGGCGTCGGCGGCACCTTGTGCTTCGACCGGTGCGGCGCCCGACCTGAGCGCGGCCTGCGTTCCTCGGAGACTCTCGAAGGAGCCGTGGGCGAAGGACTCGGATTTCGAGCCATCCAACCGACTGCCCGCGGCGTACTACCGGGTGAGCGTCTTGCAGGCCCTGACCCGACCGTCCCCCCGAGCCGGAGTCAGGGCCTCGACGCGCCGCCTAGCGTCGCGGTCATCCGAGGAGGGAGCACGGGGGCGGGTGAAGCGGTCGCGCCGACCAAGGACCTGGATCACGACGCTTCTGGTCGTCATGATCGCGGCCTGCAGCGGATCGGGTGCGGGCAGCTCGGCGGCGTCCAAGGCGGTTCCTTCGCGCGCGCTCCGATCCCCCGACGCGGAGGTGTTCCTGATGTTGTCCGCGAACCAGCCGGAGAGGGCCGCGATCCGGTCGCGGTTGCAGCGATCACCCGATGTGCGGCGCTTCGCGTTCGTGTCTCGGGCTGATGCCGTCCGCACGTTCCGCAGGGTGTTCGCGACTCAGCCCGACGTGGCCGACCACATTGCGGCGGACCAGCTGCCCGCGTCCTTCCGGATCGGTCTCCGTGCCCGGGCTCACCGACGCGCGCTCATGCGCGCGTTGCGCCGGATGAAGGGCGTGGATACCGCCGTGCAGAGCAGGATCTTCGCCGGCACCGCGGTCGTGCGAGGCATGCTCCGCGAGGTCGGCGGGCCGGCACCCGGCTTCGACCGGGGCGTATACGGGACGGTCAGGATCCGCATCCCGCACGGCAAGGTCGTCGCCACGACCAAGACCGGGCCCGACGGCACCTACAGCTTCTCGGTGAAACCCCGGGCCTACGAGCTCACCGGCTCGAGCCCCGTCGCGAACGTGCCGTGCTCCGCGCGCAAGATCGTCTCCGCCCGTCCGGGCGCGGTGGTGCAGGCCGCGGTGGTCTGCAACATCAGGTAACCGGATCGTCCCTGCATCGTGCTCGGCGATCGCGCCGAGATCAGACGGAGGATCCCGGGTGCCGGTCCGAAGGCCCGGGTGATTCCGAACAGGAGTCCGCCGTGGGCATCCGATCCAACCTGAGCGCCAAAACCAGCAGCTTGACCGTGTTGAAGGCCCGCGTACGCTGTCGGGCATGCCGCAGCTATGAATCGCAGCTACGCCGAACGGCGTTACAACGGCTACGTGAAGGCAATGCGCCGCATCCGCGAGGACCGTGCGCAGCACGGATCTGACCGCGGCTGCCCGTGCTTCGAACCCGACGGGGCAACGTTCTCCCGGTTCGCCGACCATCCCAAGCAGTGGTCCGGATCGCGCCGCCGCAACCGCGACCTGACGCTGCAGGAGCGGCGTGCCGCGACGATCGAGGATTGGGATGACCCGTGACGCGCGGTAGAGGAAGCCAGGCCCGGCAACGCCTGTCCTGGGCGGTGACGGCGCGCTTGCCGCGCTCCTCGGTGGCGGTGAGACTGCCCGCCCGCCGGGCAGCCCGCCCGACGCCGCGATCCAGGGAGAACCTCGCATGTCCGAAGACGCGACGACCGCGCTTCACTTCGAGCCCCCCGGGCCTGGATCCTGGGGCTTGGACCCGGTGCACTTCCC
>DASXYP010000124.1:0-14875 GCA_036502405.1 Acidimicrobiia bacterium | reverse complement strand
GCGCTGCTCTCGCTCCCGGACGGCTACGAGGTCCTGCTGAGCAACGGCGGCACCACCGTGTTCTGGGACTCGGCGGCGTTCGGGCTGATCGAGGCGCGCAGCCAGCACCTCGTCTTCGGCGAGTTCTCCTCGAAGTTCGCGGCCGTCACCAGGAACGCTCCTCACCTCTCGGAGCCCGAGGTCGTCGAGAGCGCCACCGGCACCCACCCGCTCCCGCACGCGACCGGGGACGTCGACGCGTACTGCTTCCCGCACAACGAGACGTCGACGGGCGTGATGCTCGATCCCCGACGGCCGGAGGGCGCGACCGCCGGTCAGCTCGTGCTCGTCGACGCGACGTCCGGAGCGGGCGGGCTGCGCTTCGACCCGTCCGAGACCGACGTCTACTACTTCGCACCCCAGAAGTGCTTCGGCAGCGACGGGGGGCTGTGGCTCGCCGCGTGCTCGCCGGGCGCGATCGCCCGCATCGAGCGCATCGCGGCGTCGGACCGGTGGGTGCCACCGAGCCTCGACCTCGGCATCGCGCTCGAGCAGTCCCGGCTCGACCAGACCTACAACACGCCCGCGCTCGCCACGGTCTTCCTCCTCGCTCACCAGGTCGAGTGGATGCTCGACCAGGGTGGACTCGACTGGGCCGCGTCGCGGTGCGACCGGAGCGCCGAGATCCTCTACGGGTGGGCGGAGTCGAGCTCGTTCGCGACACCGTTCGTCGAGAAGCCCGACGAGCGCAGCCACGTCACCGCGACCATCGACTTCGACGAGGCGGTCGACGCGGCCGCGCTGGCACAGGCGTTGCGCGCCAACGGCATCGTCGACACCGAGCCCTACCGCAAGCTCGGTCGCAACCAGCTCCGGGTCGGCATCTTCCCCGCGGTCGAGCCCGAGGACGTCGCGACGCTCACCGGCGCGATCGACTGGCTCGTGGAGCGACTCGCGTAGCGCTCAACCCGAGCGAAGTGGCGGCGACGAGCGCTTGACGCCGATCGAGCCACGAAGCGTGGCCTGAGCGGCCCGGCCCGAAGGGCCAGAAGCGGAGATCAGGTGTCGCCGGCGTGGGACAGGAGCTCGCCCATGCCCTGCGGGCCGATGCGCTGACGGAAGTCCCGCACCGAGTAGCCGGTGACCTTCGCCGCGGTCTTCGCGCGCGCGGTCGCAGAGCGGGGCATCCCGAACAGCGGGCCGATCTCCCCGAAGTAGCGCCCGGGCGTGACCGTCACCCGCGACTCCCAGCTCCCGTTCTCGAGCCGGCGCAGGATCTCGACCTCGCCGGCTTCGAGCATGTAGATCAGCTCGCCGAAGGAGCCCTGGGCGAAGAGCTCTTCGCCGGCCGCGAGATCGACGACCTCGGGCTCGGCCACTTCGACCCGGCCGAACTGGGGCACGAGCTCGACGACGCGATCGGCGAGCGGGAGCATCCGCTGGTCGTGGGTGGAGATCACGACGACCCGCTCCCCCGACGCCAGGTCGCGCAGCAGGCGCAGGATCTCCTCGACCGCGATGTAGTCGAGGTGCGCGGTCGGCTCGTCGGCGAGCAGCAGCGGCGGGTCGAGCGCGAGCGCCCTGGCGATCGCGACCCGTTGCTGCTGGCCGCCCGACATGTCGCCCGGGCGGTGCTTCATCCGCTCGCTCAGACCGACCTGCTCGAGCAGCTCGGTGGCGCGCGCCCGCCGTTGCGCCTTCGGCACCTTCGCCGCCCGCAGTGGCACCTCGACGTTCTCCAGCGCGGTCAGGCTCGGCACGAGGTTGAACGCCTGGAACACGATCCCGACCGTGTGGCGGCGATAGTCGGTGAGCCTGGCCCCGTCGAGCCCGGTCACGGTCGTCTCGCCGAACGTGATCGTCCCCGACGTCGGCGTGAGGATCCCGCCGAGGCACGAGAGGAGGGTCGTCTTCCCGCAGCCGCTCGGCCCGAGCAGGAGCACGAGCTCGCCCGCCTCGGTCGTGACCGAGAGCCCGTCGATGGGCCGCACCGCGTAGCCACCGCTCGAGTACTCGACCACGAGGTCGCGGATCTCGAGACCGGGCATCAGGCTCCTCCGAAGGCGAGCGCGGGGCTGACCGTCACCGCGCGCCGGAGCCCGGCCAGGCTCGCGAGCGCACCGACGACGACCGCGACGACGGGGAGGACCACGAACGCCGTGGTCGGGATCTCGGCGGGCATCGGAAAGTTGGGCGCGAGGATCATCGCGAGCACCGCGCCGATGGCCGCCGCGACGAGCGACACGATCATCGCCTGCACCGCGAGCCCACCGAGCAGCGCGCCCGTGCCCGTGCCGGTGGCTTTGAAGACCGCGAAGTCGCGCACGCGCTCGAGTGCCGAGAGGTAGATCACCGAGCCGACGATGCACGCGGCCACGAGCGCGAGCAGCACCGCGATGTAGTTGATCGTCTGGCGGCCCGAGCCGAGCGACAGCAGAAGGTCTTTCTTGGCGTCGGCGATGGTGACCACGCGCGCGCCGGCGATCGGCGCTCGAGGATCCCCCCGCAACGCGATCGAGGTGAAGAGCGGTGCCCCGCCGAACGTCAGCGCCTCCACATCGTGCAGGGTGAGGAACACGTTGGGCATTCCGCCGTAGAGCGCTGAGCCGTGCACCTTGCCCACCACCCGGAACGTCGTGCCCCCCATGCGGACCGAGTCCCCGATGTCCTTGCCGAGCCGGCTGCCGACCGCGATCTCCCCCGATCGGCTCGGCGCGCGACCCTCGTCGACCTTCGGGCTCCCCACGCCGCCCGGCACCGCACCGAGCATCGTCACGCGCCTCGGCGTGGCACCGGGGATCGTGGCGCCGATCGCGACGAACGGGTCGGCCGCCCGTACCCCCGCCGTGCGGCGCGCCGCGGCGAGTGCCGCCGCCGGCAGCACGGTGGAGGAGTTGAAGGGCCCGGTCGCACCCACCGCGATCGCCCACTCGTCGGCACCGGTCGTGGCGATCGTGCGATCCACCTCGTTGACGAACGCGGCCGAGAGACCGGCGAGCACGAGCGTCATCGAGAAGACCAGTGAAGTCCCGAGCACCGCGATGAGAAACCGACGCCGGCGCCACTGCAGGTCGCGCAACGCGGCCACGAGCATCTCGCACCCCGATTCATGCACGGCACCGGCGCCCACCACCCGTGCCGATCTCTGCGGCTCGATCGCGCGCCGCCTGCCCGAACCCCGCCGATGGTAGCGATGCGCCTCGCCGCGCGCCCTCCCCGACATCTGGCAAGATCCCGGCCATGCTGTTCGTACACGAGATCCACCGCGTCATGGGCCTGCACGAGGACGAGTTCGAGGACGAGTACCGCACGGGGTGGATGCCGCGGCTCGCCGAGACGGGAGACGCGCGCCTCCTCTACTTCATGCGCCTGGCGCACGGCACCGGGCGGGCGTACAACATGATCACGCTCACCGGCATCACCGACGGCGCCGCGTGGGAGCGGCTGCTCGCGCGGATCCGGACCGGTGACCTGCGCTCCTGGGCGGCCAAGGTGGACGGGTTGCGTCATGACGTGACGAGCAAGGTCCTCGTGCCCGTGGAGTGGTCGCCGCTCCAGTCGATCGACTTCGCGAACGTCCCGACGGGCGGTGACGAGCACGACGCCACCCTGTTCATGGAGGACACCGCGTGGCCCCACGAGGGCAAGATGGACGACTACCTCACCGCGGCGCGTGACAACTACGCGCCGAGCCTCGCCGAGGGCCGCCACGGCGGGCGGTCGCTCCTCGAGCTGCAGGCCGTGCTCACGCCGGCGTGGGGCACGAGCGCCCGGCGCCGCGAGGTCATCCTCTGGCAACGGGTGATGAAGCCGGCCGGGATCACCGGGCTCGTCATGAGCGAGATCCCCGCCGAGCACCGGGCCCCGGGCACCTGGATGCACGATGCGCTCGAGGTGCGCGACGACTGGGAGAGCCGGCTCCTGCGCACCGCCACCTGGTCGCCGTTGTCCTGATGCCGGCGGTCCTCGTCCACGGCGTGCCCGACCGCGCCGTGACGTGGGACCCGCTGCCGTCGCACCTGGAGCGCGACGACGTGGTGGCCGTCGAGCTGCCCGGGTTCGGGACCGGGGGTCCCGCAGGCTTCGGTGCGTCCAAGGAGGAGCGTGCGGACTGGATCGCCGCCCCGCGGCGCGCCATCGGCGGGCCGGTCGACCTCGTCGCGCACGACCGGGGGTGCCTGCTCGCTTCCTAGCCCGCAGCTTGATCCGCGGTCTGGAGCTGACCGCCCGATCGAGGAGCCGGCGGGTCCCAGGCCGTCCCTCCGGCGCGACCACCGAGCTCCGGGCACTCCCCTGCGAACGGGCCCCAGGTGCACTCGAAGCCCGGGACGATCCAGTCGTGCAGCATCCAGATGTCCTTGAGCGCAGCCTTGGCGCCACCGGCCGCGGTGCACCGCTTGACGCTCATCTTCTCGGAGCCGATCACGAGTCCGCCCTTGAGGCACAGGCCGCCGTTCAGCGTGTGCTGGTGCCAGCGGTCGTTCGGCCCGGTGAAGCCCGAAGGAGCACCGCCGGGATGGAACACGAGGTAGCTGAGCCCGACGACCTTGGCATCGGGTGTGGTGCCGTCGTACAGCAGCTCGGACGGCGCATCGAGGCGGAACGTCCCCGCCAACGCGGTGTTCGTGTAGTGCGCGCCGATGCACGGCACGTACGGGGTCGACTTGCGGTAGCCCGCGGCTTCGGCGCTCGCCACCGTCGGGTACTTCACCGCAACCGTGCGAGCGACGGTCTGCTCGGCCTCGAGCCGCATCGCCTCGTCCCGGGTGATCGGATCCTGCTTGAACGGGCCGCGATGGTCGTGACCCTCCGCGTCCTGTCCGGTCTGGCCCGCGGACGCCGGCGGACCGGAGAGCTCGCACGGCGAGTCACCGGTCAGCGCGCCGGTGACGATGATGCCGGCGCCGGTGTCGATGAGCCCGCCCGCGCCCGCCACCGCGACGTGCGTGTGGTTGTGCCCGTCCGCGGAGATCCCGCCCGCGCCGTGGTTGTGCCCGTCGGGGCTGAGACCGGTCGCGCTCACGGTCGTCGCCGCGGGGCTGAAGATGATCGTCGTGATCACGGCGACAGCCAGTCCGATCGCGCCGGCAGCCGCGAACCCGACGCTCGCACTGACCGGGCGGCGGCTGAGGCCGGTGCTGAGCAGGGCAAAGCTGGCGAAGACCGCAAGGCCTTCGAAGACCGCGCAGAGCCCGTCGACCCGGCCCCACGCGTCGGGCGTGCCGTCGCCGCCGATCGCGATGCCCGCCGTCCGGCTGATCACCCAGACCGCGAGGATGGCCAGGTTGCCGATGATCCCCGCGGTGATCACCGTGCGGGAAGGGCGGAACACGATCAACGCGGCCAGCGCGAGCTGCGCCCACGCGCAGGCCGCGAAGAAGAGGCCGTGGGTCCACGAGACGCCGGCGTGCTCGCCCATCATCCCGAAGTGGATCGCGGCCGCACCCACCATCAACCCGGCGATCGTCCACCGCAGCACGGTGCCGACCGTCGTCGGCCTCGGTCCCCGCCGATCCTGCACCATCTGCATCCCCCCGGTTGCACGACTCGTGCAAGAGGGTAGGCCGCTCACCTTGCCTGCGTCAGCCCTTCCCAGCCGGCCGGCGGCGGCGCGAGACGCCAGAGCTGCTCCGGTGCGGGTGCGGAGAGCTTCTCGCCCAGCTGCCAGTCCGCCTCCAGAGCCTGCAGCTGCGAGCCGTAGTGGGCGAGCGCGCGCTGCTTGCGCTCGTCGCCGTGGTCCACCGTCGGCGCCGCCGGCGTCGGCCAGATGCCGGCCCGGAAGAGCTGCGACACCCGCCACGCCAGCAATCCGGGGATGTGCTTGTAGCCCATGTCCTCGTAGCAGAACCACGCCGGCTCGGGCAGCCGCTCGCGTACGAGCCGCGCCGCGTCGTGGGTCGCCACGTGATCCGGGTTCGCGATCCCGAACGGCGCGAGGACCGATGTGGGATTCGCGGCGCGCACCGCGCCTTCGAGCGCGTCGACGGTCCGGTCGGGACCGACCCACTCCGGACGGTCCAGGTACTGGTGCTCGACGAAGTCGAGCCAGACCGGTGTCGCCCCGAGCTCGGCGAGTGCACCGCGATCCTCGCCCCGCCGGATCGCGAGCACGTCGTCGCCCGCGCGGAAGCCCGAGATCGTGTCCCAGTGGGTCATCGGCTCCGGGTAGGTGTCGGGTGCGCCCGCGTAGACCGTGATGACCGTTGCGCCCGGATGCCGGGCGAGCAGGCGAGCGCAGCCGAGCACGGCGTCGTCGAGGTGCGGCGACAGCACGACGATCCGCTCGAGCTCGCTCGGCGTGACGAGGCCCCAATCGCGCATCTCGCCCACGACCCCGTCGTCGCGCTCAGCCATGTCGCCCACGGTCCTTCCCTCGGTGCCTGCGGGGGTGTTGCTACCACCCCTGGTCTCCACGTGGTGTCCGGCTTCCGTCCCGGACGGCGGTCGACCACGATGGATCCGTGGGGAAGCGAGCAGCGGGCGCCGTTGAACAGGGCGCCGCGACCAGGTTCTGGGCCCGCCACGAGCTGGGCGCGCGCTGGCGGTCCCTCGTCGTGCTGGGGCTGCTCGCCGGCATCGCCGGGGGCGTCGCGGCCGCGGCGATCGACGGCGCGGCGCGCACCGACACGGCCTACACCCGGTTCCGCGCTGCGACCGCGGCGCCGGACGAAGTCGTCTTCGGCACCCAGGTCGGGTCGCAGGACGCCGACTACTCCGTGGTCGCACGGCTCCCCGAGGTTGCGGACTCGGGCAGCTTCAACCTCGCGTCCATCGGCCTTGCCGGCTACCCGCGGCTCTCGACGCTCGCGCCGTCGGACTCCCACCTCTACCGGACGCTGTCCCGGCCGCTCCTGCGCGACGGACGGTTGCCGGATCCCCGCCGGAGGGACGAGATCTTCGTGAACCGTGAGGCGGCGCGTCGGTTCCACTTCCACGTGGGCCAGGCCGTGACGATCGTGTCGCACCCGACGCTCGACGCGTTCTACGGGCAGGCCCCGATGACGGGCGGACCTTCCGTGCGCGCGCACATCGTCGGCATCGGCGACAGCTCGATGGACCTCCTGTTCGGGCCGAACGACCCCTCGTTCGTCGTCTCGGGCGCGTTCCTCGAGCGCTACGGCGACCACGGTCCCACGCCGCCCGAGGGGAAGATCACGGCCGCGCCCAACCTGGTCGTCCGGCTCCGACCCGGCGCGGACGTGCGCCGCTTCCACGAGGACGTCGCGCGCGTGCTCCACCTCCGGGACCAGGAAGGCCACCTCGTCGCGGGCCGGGACATCCCGATCCGGGACACGGCCGAGGACAACAAGCGCGTCGAGCACGCCACCGACCTGGAGCGGACGGGGCTCCTCCTGTTCGCTGCCGCCGTCGCGCTCGCCGGGCTCATGCTCGTCGGCCAGGCGATCGCCCGCGTCGTCTTCGCCATGGGCGACGTCGCGCCGGCGCTGCGGGCCCTGGGCTTCGTGCGGCGCCAGCTCGTCGGCGCCATGGTGCTCACGATGCTGCCGATGGCCGCGGTCGGCGCAGCCACCTCGGTCGTCGTCGCGGTGGCACTCTCGTCCCGGTTCCCGGTCGGGCTCGCGGGCCGGCTCGATCCCGAGCGGGGCATCCAGGTCGACGCGGTCGTCCTGCTCGCCGGCGCGATCGTCGTGGCGATCCTGGCGACGGCGATCGCGCTCGGCTCGGCGCTGCGGGCGACGAGCCCACGCCGGTCCGAGGTCGACCGCCATGCCTCACGGCTCGCGGCGGCGGTGCGCGCGTCCGCGCCGCCCGCCATCGGCATCGGCGCGGGGCTCGCGCTCGAACGGGGCCGGGGCGAGCGGTCGCTGCCGGTGCGGTTCGCGATCGTCGGTGGCGTCGTCGCGGTGGTCGGCGTCATCGCCTCGCTCGGGCTGCTGCACGGGATCGACGACGCGCTGCACGAGCCGACCCGGTCGGGCCAGGTCTGGGACGCCCAGGTGTTTCCCGACAGCCCCGCCGCGCTGAAGAAGGTCGAGGCCGTCGCGAAGCGCGATCCCTCGGTGGGCGCGATCGGTGTGCTGCAACGCGCGCCGTTCAACGTCGGTCGGGCGGGCCTGCCCGTCTACACCGTCGACGAGATCCGGGGCCACCGGCCGTTCACGGTGCTGTCGGGCCGGGCGCCCGCGGGCACCCACGAGGTCCTGATCGGCCCGGCGACCGCGCGCGCCCTCCACCTCGGCATCGGTGACCGGACGGCGATCGTCGCCGGTGGTCATCGCCCGGTGCAGGTGACCGTGGTCGGCACCGGCCTGCTCCCCCAGGATCCCCACTCGTCCTTCGACCAGGGCGCGTGGGTGGCGCCCGAGGGCTGGGCCGCGATCACCGGCGGCCGCCTGGGCGGCATCTTCGAGAACGCAGACATCGGGGTCGTGGTGGCGTTCCACCGTTCGGTCCCCGTCGGCGCCGCGGTCGACCGCCTGCACCGCCTCACCGGCGCAGAGGTCGACGAGCGCACCCTTCCCCAGGACGTCCTGTTGCTGCGCGACGTCCGGACCCTGCCGGCGAACCTCGCGATCTTCCTCGTCCTGCTCGGCATCGCCGCGTTGGCCCACGCGCTGGTCACCGCGGTCCGGCGCCGCCGCCACGACATCGCGGTGCTGCGGACGCTCGGCTTCACCCCGCGCCAGGCCGCGCTCTGCATCGCGTCGCAGGCGAGCACCATCGGCGTGATCTCGCTCGTCATCGGCATCCCGCTCGGTGTCGTCGCCGGTCAGCTGGCCTGGCGCTGGGTCGCCGACGCGACCCCCCTGCTCTACGTGCCGCCGACCGCGGTTCTCGCGGTCGTGCTCGTCATCCCCGCCACCGTGATCTGCGCCAACCTGCTCGCGGCCTGGCCCGCCAAGCGCGCGTCGGGGATCCGCCCCGCCGACGTGTTCCGGACGGACGCGCCGGCGGCGTGAGCGCTACACCGGCGGCGTGAGGCCGGCGGGACCGAAGCTCGACTGGGGACCGCCGCCGCGCAGCACCGCGATCGGGTCGCGCAGGTCGTCGACGTAGCCCAGCGCGTACGCCCCCGGCGCGTAGCCCATCATGCGGAGCAGGTCGTCGGGCAGCTCCCGGGCGACGGCCGCGGGGACCGAGAGGTACTGGTTCTCCTCCTGGCGGAGCCACCCGACGCAGTAGGTGATGTTGACCCCGTTGCGGACGCGCCCGGAACGGTTCGGCCCGCCACCGTGGTAGAGCGCGCCGGTGTAGAGGAGCACCGATCCCTTGCGCATCTCCGCGGGCTCGGTGTCCGCCTCCGTGAAGCTCAGCTTGTCGTCGTAGCGGTGACTCCCGGGGATGAGACGCGTGCCGCCGTTCTCGACCGTGAAGTCGGTCATCGCCCAGATCGTGTTGCACGTGACCTCGTACCCGGCCGGGAACGAGAAGAAGTCGAACGCCCACTGGTCCCGGTGGACGTACTGCGCGTCCTGGCCCGGCTCGATGCTGATCACCTGGGTGAGGTGCAGCTGGAACGTCGTGGCGTGGCCGAGCACGCTGCCGACCGCGCCCGTCACCGTCGGGTGCATGACCAGCTGGTGCGACGACGGTGCGCGCGCCACGAGCCCACCGGTGCGACGCGTACGGTGGCCGCTGAAGTCGTCGCCGTAGGGCGTCTCCTGCATGAACGGCGCGAGCTCGCCTTCCAGTCGGTCGAGGACCTCCGGGGCGACGAGGTCGTCGATCACCACGCAGCCGTCCTCCCCGAGCACCTCGCTGACGGCCTCGGCCGTCGCGGTCGGCGGAAGATGACGCACCGGCACGTCTCGGACCGTAGTCCGTCGCGACGACCGTTACGCTCGGACCGCGGGTGCGGTCGAGCTCGAGGGGGAACCGCTGTGGAAGTGCCGTTGACCGTGTTGGACTTCCTCGAACGGGCGGAGACGGTGTTCGCCGACCGCGAGGCGGTCGTCGACGAGCCGGACCCGCCCGGCGGCGGGATGGGCCGCGTCACCTACCGCGACCTCGCCGCGAAGGCCCGGGGCCTGGCGATCGCGCTGGACGACCTCGGGGTCGGTGCCGGCGAGCGCGTCGCGATCCTGTCTCCCAACGCGGCGCGCTTCCTCGTCGCGCTGTTCGGCGTCCCCGCGTTCGGTCGGGTGCTCGTGCCGATCAACTTCCGGCTCAACCGCGACGAGATCGCCTACATCCTCGACCACTCGGGTGCGTCGGTCCTGCTCGTCGACCCCGAGTACGCCGACCTCGTCGCCGACATCCCGGTCCGCCACCGCTTCGTGCTCGGAACCGCCACCGACGCCGAGCTCTTCGCGCACCGCGGGACACCGAAGCTCGTGAGCGACGACGAGCACGCGACCGCGACGATCAACTACACGTCGGGAACCACGGCACGACCCAAGGGCGTGCAGATGACCCAGCGCAACCTGTGGCTCAACGCCGTGACCTTCGGGTGGCACATGGGCGTGACCGACCGCGACGTCTACCTGCACACGCTGCCGATGTTCCATTGCAACGGCTGGGGTCTCCCGTTCGCGATCACGGGCATGGGCGCGCGCCACGTCGTGATCCGCAAGATCGACGGCGACGACATCCTCGAGCGCGTCCACCGTGAAGGCGTGACGTTCCTGGCCGGCGCGCCCGCCGTCGTCGGCGCGACCCTCGACGCGGCAGTGCACCGCCGTGAGCGCGGCGAGGCGATCCCGGGCGACGGGCGCGTGCGGATCGTCGTTGCGGGCGCACCACCCCCGTCGAAGGTCATCGAGCGGGTGGAAGCCGAGCTGGGTTGGACCTTCAACCAGATCTACGGGCTCACGGAGACGTCGCCGCTCCTCACGATCAACCGCGCGACCGCCGAGTACGACGACCTCGACGACGGGGAGCGGGCGCGGCGGCTGTCGCGGGCCGGGGTGCCGGCCATCGGGGTGCGGATGCGCGTCGACGAGGAGGGCGAGCTCCTCGCCCGCTCCAACCACGTGTTCGAGGGCTACTGGGAGCAGCCGGACGCGAGCGCCGAGGCCCTCGTCGACGGGTGGTTCCGGACCGGCGACGGGGGCGAGCTCGACGGCGCGTACGTCGTGATCTCGGACCGGAAGAAGGACGTGATCATCTCGGGCGGCGAGAACGTCAGCTCGATCGAGGTCGAGGACTGCCTGTTCCAGCACCCCGCGGTGGCCGAGGCCGCGGTGATCGGCGTGCCCGACGAGAGGTGGGGCGAGACGGTCAAGGCACTCGTCGTGCTGCGCCCCGGGAGCGACGCGGTGACCGAGGCCGAGCTCATCGAGTTCTGCCGCGGGCGGATGTCGCACTACAAGTGCCCGACCTCGATCGAGTGGCGCGACGAGCTCGCCCGCACCGCGACCGGAAAGCTCCAGAAGTTCAAGCTCCGCGCGCCCTACTGGGAAGGCCGCGACCGCCTCGTCAACTGACCCCCCGTCCCGAACCTGCGTCGGAAGAGCCGCGTGACGGCGGCTCGAGTGACGCAAGTTCGGAGGAGGGGGTCAGCGCTGGTCGATCGCGACCTTGATCGCGCCGCTCGTCTCCTGGTCGGCGAGCGCGGCGAAGGCGTCGCGCCACTCGCCGAGCCGGAAGGTGTGGGTGAGCATCGGCGTGAGGTCGACGCGCTTCGTGCCGACCAGGTCGAGGTAGTGCGCGATGCCGTGCTGGCGGACGCCTTCGACGGTCTCGAACCCGAACGCGTTGGAGCCGGTGAAGGTGATCTCCTTGAAGTACACCGGCGTGTCCTCCCAGCGGGCGGGACCGTGCATCCCGAGCTTGACCAGCGTCCCGCGCGCCCGCAGCACGCGTGCGCTGACCTCGAGGGTCTCGGCCGCGCCGATCGTGTCGTAGACGACGTCGATCGCGCCCGGGAACGCCATCGGCAGGCCGTCCGCGGGCTGCAGCACCCCGCCCGACCAGCCGACGACCGCCTCGATGAGCTCGGCCCGCGGCTCCGGCGCGACGGTGAGCGCGCCGAGCGACTCGGCCAGCTTGCGCTGGGCCTCGAAGCGCGCGACCACCATGACCTCGACGTCCGGGTACAGCGCGCGCAGGATCGCGACCACCGACGTGCCGAGCGCGCCGGCGCCGTACACGAGCACCTTGCTCCCGGGCCGGGGTGGATGCCGGGTCACGCCGTGCAGCGACACCGCGAACGGATCGGCGAACACCGCCTCCTCGTCGCTGATGGCGTCCGGGATCTTGAACAGCATCGAGTCGTGCGCCGGCATGAGCTCACCGAAGCCGCCGGGCACGTCCTTGCACATCCCGGTGTGGATCCCTGGCGCCAGATCGCCCTTGCCGAAGGACCAGCACTGGCTCAGGTCACCCGCGACGCACGCCGGGCACATCGGGTCGATGCCGCGCGGCCCGCACGTGAGCCACGGGTTGAGGACCACGCGGTCGCCGACCTCGAGCCCCTCGGCCTCCGGTCCCACCGCGACCACGTCGGCGACGACCTCGTGGCCCATCACGTGGGGGAACGACACGAAGTTCTTCATCGGGTTGTCCTGGTTGTCACCCGCGCCCCGGTCCTTGGACGTGTAGCTCGCGTAGTCGAAGAAGACCTGCTTCGACTCGGAGCCGCAGATCCCGGTGAGGCGGGGCCTGGTGACCACCCAGTCCGGGTGGATGAAGCCGGGCTCGTCGATCTCGACCAGCTTCGCCGGCGTCCGGGCGAGGGCCCGGAGCAGGCGGTTGTCGGTCTCCGGCTTGGGCTGAGGTTCGGGCTCGACCCCGAAGATGAGTGCGCGCATGACCGCAGCGTATGACGTGGACGTCAGGTCCGCGCCAGTGCCGGCGGCCGGAGCCGTCCGGGTACCGTGCCCGCGATGGCGGACGAGGACGCGGTGCTCATCCTCAGCTCGGTCAAGGTCAACGGTCGGGCGGCGCTGGTGTCGGCGTTCCCCGACCGGCTGGTGATCATCGACCGCGGCGGCACCGAGACCATCCCGATCGGGCACGTCGCCCGGGTCACGCACAAGGCCGGGGTGCGTTCCGGACGGTTGGGCATCGTGATCGCCGACGGCCGGCAATTCGAGATCCGGGGGCTCCGGGCCCGGGACACCCCGACCGCGTTCCAGGTCCTCGTGCGCCTCGCGTCAGGCCGGTGAGGTCGCGGCGAGGTCGCGGTCCATCCACACCATGTCCCGGCTGGGGATGCCGTTCTCGCTGAGGTCGGCCGGGTAGCCGCGTGCGGGCACGAAGTAGTCCCGCTCCACGTGGGAGAGCCGGAAGCCGAGGCGCTGGTAGAACGCGAGCTGGCGGACGCCCGAGCTCGCGGTCCCGACGACGACCCTGCGGATCCCGCGCCCGCCGAGGACGAACAGCACCGTGTTGACGAGGAGCGTCCCGACCCCGGTGCCCTGCACCGGCTCGGCCACCGCGACCACACGGAGCTCGGCGACTTCCGCGTCACGGTCGATCGCGAGGACGACCGCGAGCGGCGCGCCGTCGGCGTCCCGCAGGCCGTAGAGCCGGCCCTCGTGCAGGGACTCGCGCAGCGGCGCGGGCTCGTCGGCCAGCGCGAGCAGCGATAGCCACTCCTCGCGCTCCGCGCCGGACGCGACCTCGATCAGCTCGCGACCGGAGGGTGCCATCGACCGGCCTAGGGCGCAGCGGGCGGCACGGGCTTGCCGTCGACGATCGCGCCCGCTTCGACGTCCGTGTCCGCGATCTCCTCGCCCGGTGGCGGGGCGTCGACGGTCGCCGGCGGTTGTGCCGCGCCGATGCCCTTCCCCTTGCCGTTGCCGTTCCCGCCCGTGCCGAAGGTCCGCATGAGCGTGGCCGCGAGCCCGTCGAAGCTCCCGCTTCCGCCCCCCGTCACGAGCACCTCGGGGACGACGGTGATGTGGCCCTCCGAGACGGCGTTCGCCACCGCGACCAGCGCGGTCGCGGTCTCGCCGAGCGCGTCCTTCTGCGCCTCGAAGCCGGTGGCGCGCGCGACGCCGAGGGCCTCGGTCGCGGACGCGTTCGCGAGGCCGATCGCCTCCACACGCGTCGCCTCGGCCTTGCCGGTGAGCTCGACGTAGGCCGCCTCACCCTGCGCCTCGGCTTGGCGGGCGCTGGCGCGGTTCTGCTCGATCTCCACGTTGACCTGCGCGGACGCGAGCTGGCCCTGCATGTCGGCGGTGCCCTTCGCCTTCTCCATCTCGATGCGCGAGGTCTGCGCCCGCTGCATCTCCTCGTAGGTGGCCTTCTCCTGGTTGGCGATCTCGCGCTTGGTGAGGACCTCGACGAGCTCCTGGGGGAAGTGCACGTTCTGGATGTAGACGCCCTTCGTCTCCACCTCGTAGAGCTGCAGGTACTCGGTGACGTGCTCGAGCGCGGAGACCTGGACCTGCATGCGCGTCTCGATGAACGTGACCGCGGGTTGGTCCTGCAGCGTGTTGCGGAAGTGGTTGCCGACCGCCGACTGCAGCACCTCGTTCACCAGGTTCAGCATCGTGCCGACCATCGAGATGACCTTCGGCGCCTTCGTGTCCGGGACGTGGATCTGCACCTGCAGCTCGATGGAGAAGACGAAGCCCTCACGGCTCTTCGCGTCGATCGGCGCGAGCTGCGCGTCGAGGTTGTGGGACGCGCTGGTCTCCTTGGACCAGTTGAGGGTCAGGATCGACGTCGGCACGATCTCGGGCGCATAGCAGCGCGGGTTGATCGGGTACTTGCCGGTGCGCAGCGGCTCCCGCCAGATACCACGGTGACCCGGCGACACGATCGACCCGAACTTGAACTCGCTGCCGGAGGTGTCGAGCGTCGGGAGCCCGACGAAGGCCTTGATGACCGCGACCTCGCCCTGGTTCACGACGAGCATCGGCACCATCTCGACCCGCACGAGGAACGGGTTCAGCAGGTACGCGCCGTACAGCAGCGGGTCGTGCTGCAGACCGATCTTGCCGCCGTTGTCGAGGAAGCGCTGGAGGTCCTGGTAGTTGTTGTG